>NZ_JBYFCK010000008.1:0-272458 GCF_057652155.1 Runella sp. R0.1_18 | reverse complement strand
ATTGTCTCAACCGATTTACTCAATTGGGAATGCCAAAAGTAGAAATAAAGAACTCAAATTAGCCATGCAACAAAGCCACTGTCATGTGTACCCGCATGACCCAATTCCCAACAGTTTTTCCCCGTCAGAATAGCCGCACGGGACGGGCTACAGCCTGGTGACGCAGAAAACGCATTGGTAAAAAGCACTCCTTCACGGGCAATACGATCAAACGCTGGGGTTTTGACAGCATTGTAGCCATAAGCCGAGGCATGAGGATACGACTGATCATCTGCAATGACAAAAAGTATGTTTGGTTTTTTAGCCTCAACCGACAGATTTACCTGACGATTCTTGTCTATAAAGAGACTTCTGCCAGAAAACAGAAAAATGGATACCGTTACGACCAAACCCACTTTCATGGTAGTCTTCAGCGAATGTCCTCCTGTACGTGCCGATGCACCTGGTGCCTTAGTGAGGCCATCGGTGTATATTTGTCTTTTGTTATTTTTCATAATTACCGCTTTGCATAACCAGGGTTCTGTTCGAGAACGGCACCAGTGTTCCGCTCAATTTCACTGTAAGGGATAGGGAAAAGATTATTATGAGGCTCTACGTCAACCCCAAATTTTGCCGCCGTTGGGTGCCCATTGCAATACTTTCGGGTCCGTTCATAAAGCAAACCCAGTCTGTTTAACGTCAGTCGCCGTCTTTCTTCAACGCCTAGCTCACGCATGCGCTCATCCAGAATATAATCAATAGTGACATTACCAGCATTTACTGGTTTAGCATTAGCTCGGGCACGAACAACATTGATGTCGGCGGCGGCCAACGCCGCATCTCCTTTTCCTAAATACGCTTCAGCCCTAAGTAAGTAAGTTTCCGACAATCGAATATAGTACTGATCGCTATAAGTAGTACCAGCCGCCGAAGCATTCAATGTTTTTAAAGTAGCATTAACAAAAAGCTCGGCTGGATGCTGGCCTGGCGTTGTCACTTTAGATTGGTAAGGATAAAAATTACGTATGGTATCATCCAGAGTTTTACGGAACGTAGTTCTAAACTCCGAAAGTTTTTTTCCGTACCAGGCTGATGCGGGATTATTAAATTTTACATCCCTGACAAAATTATATTCTGAGTTACGCATGTCATTCCAGTCATCTTTCCAGATACCATAATTTAGATGGTTAGTTCCCCGTAATCGACCAATTCCTCGTCCACCAGTATAATCCGAAACCCCCAATTGTAAAAAAGGGGAGACCCCCGTTGGATCTTTATAAGGAAAACTATAAGGACGTGGAGAGTGATCTCGTTCCAGCATAGGCCCAGCCAGCGCCGAGGACCGTACGACACCACCCTGTACATCCATTTCGTATTGAAAAACCCATATACCCTCTGTATTGCCTGCACTTCGATTTTGGTTATACCTGCGGAAAAGATCCCAATATACATCACCTGGT
This sequence comes from Runella sp. R0.1_18, assembly GCF_057652155.1. Classification (NCBI taxonomy): domain Bacteria; kingdom Pseudomonadati; phylum Bacteroidota; class Cytophagia; order Cytophagales; family Spirosomataceae; genus Runella; species Runella sp. R0.1_18. The sequence continues at coordinate 271,019 of NZ_JBYFCK010000008.1, read as the reverse complement.
TCTTTCGCCAGTGAGCCGAAACGTTGCTTCATCAGGGCTAAATTTGAATTAGTAATGACTGCCGTTGCTGCTTTTACGGCATCCTCGTAGCGTTTCAGGCAGAGATATACTTCAGCTAACAAATGGTTTGCGGCTGGAGTCGAAACTTTACCATCTTTTACTTGATTGATATTAGGCAGGTTCGCTACCGCAAACTCAAGATCGGTGGCTGCCTGCTTATAAACCTCTTCGCGACTGGCACGGACATAATTCGTTTTAGGCGAGCTGACCTCTTCCAACTCAATGGGTACTCCACCGAATAAATGAGCCAAATTTCGGTAAGCCAACCCCCTAAAAAGTCGGGTTTCAGCCTCTATGGCGGTTTTCTCGGCTTGACTTAGAGACGCCTTCTGCATCCGATTAAGAATGATATTAGCGCTCGAAATAATCTTGTAATACTGTTGCCAGTGAAAAAGGGGGATTTCGGATATAGGGGTTAGCGTCGCGGGATAACTGCCAAACCGTTCGTTCAACTGCTGCGCCCCATTGTATCCAATGTCAGTACCATAGACATAATCCAACGGTCGAAATTCTCCACTCGACAGCGTTCCTCGGGTCAGGTCATAGAGCGAATTGATGGCCGAATTAAAATCACCGATGGTGATGAAGGAGTTTTCGGGGCTGGCAAAATCCAACGGTACTTCCTTTAATATCTCCTTTTCATTACAACTGAACAGTAACAAGGTAAGAAGTACCCAAACTTTATATATAGCGGTCATTAATTTCATCACAATAAAATTTATGTTTTAAAAACGTACATCTAACCCTGCGGAAAAACCTGTCATAACAGGTCGTCCGTTTACTAATAAGCCATCGCCCGTCTCGGGGTCCCAGCCCTGCCATTTCGTCCAAGTAGCCAAGTTTTTGCCACTAATAAACACCTTAACACCCTGCATACCCATCTTTTTTGCCAGTGTTTGACCAAGTGCATAGGAAAGGGTAATATCCTGTAATCGAACAAAACTCCGATCTCCATAATAGTTGTATTCGATGGCTGCGCCCTGGTCAAGTGCGCGATAACGCGCTCCTGGGTTTGAGGGTGTCCAGTAGTCAAATTCTTGCCAGAAATTATTCCGTCGGATATTGTCCCCAACCCCTAATGAGCTAGGCATATTCAATGAGCGATAGCCATTTTTCCCGCCTTGAATAGAATTAATAAAAATTCGTAAGGTAAAATTGCGATGGCTGAATTCGTTCAGAATACCAAAGTTATACGCTGCTTCAGATCTTCCCCGAATGACCCTATCGTTTGCATCGGTAAAACCATCACCATTTTGATCGACAATCCGGTGCGTACCTACAAAGTATCCCTTGGGTGCTTCTTCCCCTAACTGAATGATCCCCCCCGATTCGTAATCATAAATCGCTCCAATGGATTTTCCAATAAACAACCCGTTGGCTACCAAATCATCTTCGATGCCATTTTGGTCATTATCCTGCCCCAATAGTGAAACAATCCGATTTCGGTTAGCCGCCAAGTTAAAATTGGTCATCCAGCTTAGATTTTTCCCCGTAATCGGCTTAGCGTTTATAACAAACTCAACACCTCGATTAGCAATGTTTCCGACGTTCGATATTATTTGGTTGAATCCTGTCACAACGGGGATATTTACATTGAATATCAAGTTATTGGTTGTGGTTCGGTAATAATCAACACTACCAGAAATTCGGTTTTTTAATAGTGCAAAGTCAAGCCCAAAGTTGAATCCAGTAGTTGTTTCCCACGATAAATTAGGATTCGCAAGTGTAGTAATTTGCTGACCAAAAGCCGTGGCACTACCATCACCAAACACATAAGCGGGATAAATATTGGTTCGAGCCAGCGACGAATAACGGTTTACCAAGTTTCCATTGGTACCATACGACCCTCTTAGTTTGAGTAAATTAATAGCATTTACTTTAAGAAAATCTTCTTGGCTCAACACCCATCCAAAGCCAATGGAAGGAAATAGGGCTGTTTTTTTGTTTTCGGCAAAACCTGAAAATCCATCCTGACGTAGCGTAGCAGTCAATATATATTTGTATTTATATTCATAGTTGATACGCCCCATGTAGTACAGATAGCTCTCTTGCCAAGCAGAGGACGTAATCCGTTGAATCGTGGCTTGGCTCAGGTCGTTGTAGCTTAGTCGAAGGCTATTAAAATTCGTGCCTGTCGCATTTGATTCTTCAAATTTTCTGTACCGACGACCCGCAACTAAGGTTGCGTCTATACTATGAACATCCTTTATTGACTTTTTAAAATTGACAATATTATCAAATGTCCAGTCGTACGAGTTGGAATTAATTTTGTAAGCTTCGCCAGCCATTGAGTTAGAATACGGATTGCTGCTATAGTGACGATCCCATGAATAGTTATGTCCATAATTAATCCGGTAAGATAAGCCTTTCACAAATGGTACGTCAATGTTAGCGTAGAAATTACCGAAAAGGTTATTCCGTTTATCAAAGTCATCAGCCAATGCCACCAAAAATGGGTTAGAGACATTGGTACCCATCGGATTGAGCACATAATTACCATTTTCATCAGTAGGTTTTACCAATGGAGACATAATGGTGATGCCGCCTAAACTTGGCGAAATACCAGAATAATCGGAAAAAGAGCCAAAAGTCTGAGCCCCAATTTTTAACCACTTTAAAATCGTGTTTTCTACATTTATTCGGGTAGTAATCCGTTTGAATTTATCATTCATGATAAACCCTTTTTGATCAGTATATCCTCCCGAAATAAAATATGACCAATCTTGGCTCGACCCCGTTACACTCAAGTTATGTGCAGTAATAAAACCAGGACTCGTTGTATTGCCCCACCAGTCATAACTCGTACCGTTGTTATATCCCTCTCTAATCGGCGGGTCACTAATAAAGTTCTGGATGTTGTAGTTTGGATTGGGCGTGGTATAATCTGGTGCCAGAAAAGCGTTCTTCCAATCCTGATTAGCTAATTTGGCGATATAGCCATCACGATCAAACAAAGTCAGAGAATTGACAGGATTTTGCGTTGTGTAACTACCAGAATAATTAAAAACAGGCTTGGCATTTTTCTTTCCACCTTTGGTCGTAATGAGGATAACACCGTTTGCGGCCTGCGCCCCATAGATAGCCATGCTGCTGGGGTCTTTTAATACATCAACCGACTCAATATCAGCGGGATTGAGGTCACTTAGGTTACCAGTATAAATAATTCCATCCACTACCAGCAATACATTTTGATTACCGTTAATCGTGGTTCGACCTCGGATGGATATTGTTGGATTTTGACCCGCCGTGCTAACCTGCCCAATATTCAACCCCGGAACTGTTCCCTGCAAAGACTGAGCAATATTGACATTGGGCGATTCGCGAAAAGCGTCAATATTTGCCCGTACGACCGACCCTGTCAAATCGCTTTTTTTCTGAGTACCATAACCTACTACGACTACTTCACTCAGGAGATTGTCTTCAGGTACCAATTGAATATCAATCGTAACTCGACTACCAATGACGATTTCTTGGGTGGTATAACCAACTAAAGAGAAAACGAGTATATGGTTAGACCCCTCAGGCAAGTTTAACTTGTAGCTTCCATCAACGTCCGTGATTGCTCCTCGCGTTGTCCCTTTGAGGACAATATTGACTCCTGGTACGGTTTCATTTTTTTCATCCGTTACCTTACCCTGAACAGTTATATCTGCAGGTTTGCTATCTGGCAAAGTGGCTGGTTCGGGCAGGGAAGAAGTTGGAATATTCATCTTTAGAATGATTCGACCATTGACCACTCGATAAGAAATTTGTTCGGGTTGAAATAACAAGTCCAGTACTTCTGAAAGCGTTTTGTTATTTAATGACAAGGTAACTCTCCGCTGTACTGGCAGTGACCGTGGGCTATACACGAATTTCACATGAGCTATTGACTCCAACTGCGATAAGACCGTTTTGATTTCCTTTTGATTGACAGTCAAATCAATCTTTTGTGACAGGATTTCTTGGGCCTTAACAGGGTGGGCATACGTATATCCTATTAGAATGATACTCAGCACAAATTGAAAAAAGGAAACTTTCATTAGGGTACCTAAGGGCGTTAGGATTTGTCTTCTTTTTTGCATTGTTTTGCTTTTGTTAAATGAGAAAAATTTGACAATAGTCCCCCGCTTCATTTAGATAAAATGAATTTTTCGGACGGAAACGAAAATATGGGGACTTAGATTGACCGGATATGCTACCAACATATCCGGTTTTTTAGTAAAATACGCTACATCATTGGCATTAGGGTTTACGTGAAACAGGTTTAAATGGAATACATTCGCCCCCTGTCATGACAATTGTAGTACCTTTTAATTCGGTTGTTGAGTTTAACAACGCATTGATGACCTCCAATTTGGCAAACAAGGATTCGTCCGGTAAAACAGCAGTGATTGGGCAATCACTAACAGACTCGTTGATAAGGGTGATTTCAATTCCATACGCCACCTCAAGCTTTTTAATCACCGTGCTAAGAGGTGCTTCTGTAAAAGTAAAAGCATCTGGTTTACTAAATTCTCGTAAAGGATCAATTAGTACAGGCTTATCAACCAGTCCAGTATTGTAACTTTCACTACCCTGTTGGTAGATAACTTTTTCGTTTGGTGTTAATACCACGCCAATGTTTGGTTTTGCTTTAACGGATTTATGCTCGTTAGACTTTTCAACAATGACTCTCCCAGATTTGACCGCGACTTCTATTTCGCCCGACTGTTCATTTTTTCTAATCGTAAAACTCGTCCCCAAGACCTTGGTGACAATCGATTCGCTATAGACCCAAAAAGGCTTTTGAGGGTTCTTAGCTATTTCGAAAAAACCATTACCAATCAGATAAACAATTCGTTGATTCCCATTAAATGACTGTGGGTAATATAGAGAAGCATGTGGCTCCAGCGTTACCTGACTACCGTCTGACAACTGAACTTGTTTCGGCTTCTGGTCGGTATTTTCCAAAACTATTAGCGCATCGATTTGCTCGGCAGTTAGCCCCTTTAAAGCGATGGGACGTGACTGAGTAAACGTTGACACAGTATAAATAAACCCAGCTATCAGAACGATAGAAGCTGCCGCTGCTAACCGATGGCGATTGCGTTGCCACCAGTTTGGGATTGGTTGAATTAATTCAAACTGATGAGGCAGGGTTTTAGCTTGGATTTGTCGCCATAATTTCTCTTCTAACAACTGTTTTTCCTCCGCTGTTTTTTCCACCGCACTGCCTTGATCTATGGACTCATACCAATAATCCATGACCTGTTTTTCTTCCACAGAAGATAAATTATCAATGTATCGCTGGAGTATCCTGAGAAATCCTTTTGTATTCTTATACATTCTTTGACGAAGATTTGGTGGACGAATGCCTTCTACTTACTATGTAGCCTGTGACACATAATCGCCGCAAATCATCCTAAAGATTCTATAAAAATTTATGCATAACCGTTGCATTTAAACATTTATTCTTGTTTTTGTACAACAATAAAATTGGAGCTGGGAGAAGTGAGGATTATAAATTAGGAAGTAAGATTGAAATAATGCACACAATAAAGTCTTTCAAGTAGCTACGCATAGTCCGCAGAGCCTGAGTAATATGATATTCAATAGTTCGTTCTGGAATTTGGAGTATATCCGCTATTTCTTTAGCGGACCTTCCTTCTAACCGATTCAATCGGAAAATTTCCTGAGTTTTAGAAGGCAATTGGTCAATCCCAGTCAAAATGGCCTCATTTAAGTCCTTTAAAGCCAATTGTTCTTCCGTTTGCGTATCCGTATTCTGATTAAAAAGTTGATTGCTATTCTGATACGACTGACGTACAAGTTGCGCTTTTATGTAGTCTAAAATTTGGTATTTAACCGCTTTAAAGAGAAACTTACTGAGGTCATTAATCAGTAATTGCTCCCGCCTTTCCCACAAATCGACAAAAATATCCTGAACAATTTCCTCAGCGTCCTCTTCAAAAAGGACTTTCCGTCTGGCCACTTGGAATAACTTGTACCAATACCGCTGATAAATTTCCTGAAAAGCATTTTGGTCACCTGTTCCTAAGCGCTCCAACAGGACAGCATCAGTTACGTTGGCGACTTCCATAAAATTTAGATACTACAGTTTTACTAGACATTAAATCACAAATATATCTGTAAATATTCCAACTTCAATAGTTCGTGAACAATTTGGGTAAATGGGTAAATTTTCATTTGAAGGCAGACAGAATTAGAAAAGCGCTTTATGTTTGTTATATAAAAAGAGCCAGAGAAGATATCTTCTCTGGCTCTCCGTCTATTCCTAAACCCTTTACCTTATGAAAAAACAATTACTCTTTTTTCCTTGACTATTTAATATTTGCGTCGGAGACGCTTTGCCATTTGTGAACCAAATAATAGTTTGGTTCAGGCTATTTTCTGATTTTTGGCCTTAGCCACTAAAAAACCCTGTGAACAATTTCAGATCGTTAATTCTGCACCACACTACCCGACTCTGTAGCTTTCCGAATCTCGTCTTTTAAACGTTGATTGGCCACAACAACTACTTCAACTCGCTGATTTTGGCGACGCCCATCAAGGGTTCTGTTTGACACTTTTGGGGTTGTTTCTCCAAAGCCCTCCGTTACAATTCGTAACTGAGGAACTCCGTGCGCTTGCAAAAAGTCAGCAAAAGATTCTGCTCGTTTTTCAGACAATTGCTGATTTGTTTTCAAACTTCCTTGAGAATCTGTGTGCCCTGCGATGAGTAGCTCTGTGTCTTTAAAATCTTGCAACACCAACGCCAATTTTTTCAAAAAAGGCTGTGGGTCGTTTGATAGAACGTAAGAACCAGTGGGATATAAAATTTCTGATTGAAACGTCATTTTAATCCCTTCTCCAATCCGTTCAACTTGAGCGATTCCTCCCAGTTGTTGGCGTAGCTGGATGGTTTGCTGTTCCATGTATTGTTCAATACGAGTACCTGGCAAACCACCCACTACTGAAGCGCTTATCGCGTAATTGGCAGGATCTTTCGATTTACTTTGCCCATGTTTGGCAGGTGAAACCGTTTTCTCCTTAGTTCTTCTTAGAAAGGATGTGGACGTACAGTCGGAAAGCCCTATAATCAATGAAAAACTCACCGATATGAGCAAGAGACTTTTTACTGATTTATTTTTTGTGTTCATGGCTGACAAAAAACTTTGTTAGAAAAAAGGAGCTTTTGAATTTTTAACGCTCAAAAGAGCCTCGTTAATAAACTCCGTGTTATTGTCATTGCTGTTAATCTGATATTAATTGTAAAATACTTATGCCACGGCAGATTTAACGCTTTATTAGGGAGATATGGGCAATTTGGGGGATTTTTGGGTAAAAAAATCCCCACTTAGTTGGTAAGTGGGGAGGTTATCAAACGAAATTTGGCTTTTACCACAAATGATGCACCTGTGGTTTTATGTATTTAGCGTAAATTTCATTCACTGATTGTACTTGCTCTTGGGTCAAATCAGGAATCGTCAATGCCTCCAAATTGGCCGTGGCCTGCGCAGGATTCGACGCCCCTGGAATGATGGTACTCACTGCCGAATACCCCAAAATCCAGCGCAAAGCCACAGGAGCAAGGTTTTCGTACGAAGGGAATACCGCTTTAAGTTCTTCTACCGCAGCCAATCCTGTTTCATAATCAATACCCGAAAACGTTTCCCCTTTGTCAAAGTGTTCTCCGTTGCGGTTAAAAAAGCGGTGGTCACCTGCCGTAAAACTCGACGACTTCGAAAATTTGCCCGTCAATAAGCCACTGGCCAAAGGCACACGCACAATGACCCCGATGTTTTTCTTTTGCGCTTGCTCAAAAAACAATTTCGACGGACGCTGACGGAACATATTGAAGATGATTTGAACCGTGGTGACGTTGTCGTACTCAATGCCTTTCAATGCCTCTTCTACTTTCTCAACGCTAATGCCCAAATGCAATATTTTACCTTCTTCTTTTAAGCGATCAAACAACTCAAAAATTTCGGGACGATAATACACCTCTGTGGGCGGACAATGGAGTTGAATCAAATCTAGGGTCTCTAGCCCCATATTTGTAAGGCTATCTTCTACAAACTTACGCAATACCGCAGGCTGGTAGGCTTCATTGACGTGCGGGCTAAGCTGACGGCCGCATTTGGTGGCGACATAAATACGTTCCGAGCGGCTTTTGACAAATTTCCCAACAGCTTTTTCACTTTCACCCGCGCCATATACATCGGCCGTATCAATAAAATTGATGCCCGAATCAACGGCCGCGTGAAGAATTTTCTCCGCATTTTCGTGGCTAAAATCGTCTCCCCATTTTCCGCCTACCTGCCACGTTCCTAGGCTGATTTCTGAAATCTCAAATCCAGTTTTTCCTAATTTTCTGTAATTCATTGTCAATTTTGTTTTTGGGTTACTCGCAGTCAGACGATAGTCAGACTGCATTACCAAATAGCTACGGTCTGACTGCCGTCTGACCTTATTGTTCGCAGTCAAACGATAGTCAGACTGCACTACCAAATAGCTACGGTCTGACTGCCGTCTGACCTTATTCATTCCACGCATTCATGCCTGGCGTCAGCGGCATACATGCGATGTATTTTCCTGGAATCGGGTCGTAGCCCAACACTTCTTTACCAATTTTTTGGGAAGTAAAATAGCCAAGCAGCGTCAATTCTTTTACTCTTCTAAAAAATGGCGTTGGAGAAGGTGGTGCCAAACGAATACCCCATACCGATGGTGGTAGCTTCTCCGCTTCTGCATCTAGTTTGGTCAAAAAATCCTTTCGTTGTTCGGGAGTACATTCCACAAACGACTTCCCGTAGGCTTTTTCACAATCTTCTTCCAATTTTTCTAAACCACCCACAAAATCCTTTTGTTCTTCTTCCGAAAGCAAATCTTTCAACATTTTGTCAATAAACTGCGGAACCCCTAGTTCTTTGGCGCCTGGCGTTTTGGTTTTGGGGAGAATTGTTTCTGCAATTTCAGCAATGCTTGCCGCTTGGTTATTGGTCAGAAAAGTAGGTTTCCAGTCTAATTTTGCTTCTTGCGAGCAGGCCATAAACGCCTCACTCAACGTAGCAGTGGAAACAGCATAGCCCAAAAACAGGGCCGATGATTTTATAATATCTCTGCGGTTCATCTGATTCGGGATTAGAGATTTTTACGATTGAGTTCATTTACGGCAAAATCGGCAGCACGTGCCGTAAGCGCCATGTACGTAATGGACGGATTGACACAACTCGACGAAGTCATGCAGGCCCCGTCAGTTACAAATACGTTGGGAACAGCATGAAGTTGGCTATTGGCATTTACAACCGACGTTTTGGGGTCGCGGCCCATGCGCGCCGTTCCCATTTCGTGAACGCCTACGCCAATTCCCCCAGAATAGTCAAACGGAGTCACATTTTTCAAACCTGCATTTTCGAGCATTTCTACCGCATCTTCTTTCATCTGCTTACGCATCGCCATTTCGTTGGCTTTAAACTCGGCATCGATGCTCAACGTTGGCAAGCCCCATTTGTCTTTTGCATCATGGTTGAGCGTCACTTTATTTTCGTGGTAAGGTAAACATTCTCCAAAACCTACCAACGACATCCCCCAATTACTTGGGGCAAACAAACTATCCTTAAATTCGGCACCTACTCCGCCTCCACTAATGCCTCCGCCCCAATTACCACGGCCTCCAGCGCCTTGGTAATCATAGCCACGAATAAAATCTTTCATTTTGGAAGCTTCATCGAGGTTACGGTAACGCGGAATAAAAATCCCGTTGGGGCGACGGCCTTTGTAGTATTGGTCTTCAAATCCATCGTAACTACCCATTGCCCCCACTCGATAGTGGTGGTCCATTAAGTTATGTCCCAACTCGCCACTATCATTTCCGAGCCCATTGGGGAAGCGACTTGACGTAGAGTTTAGCAAAATTTGGGTGGTTCCGAGCGTGGAAGCATTCAAGAAGATGATACGCGCGTAAAACTCGATTTCCTCTTTGGTTTCTGAGTCAATCACCTTGACGCCTTTTGCCTTACCCAATTTCTCATCATAAATAATTGATGCTACTTGCGAGTTCGGGCGGAGGGTTAATTTGCCTGTTGCATCGGCCGCAGGCAGGGTCACAGCATTGCTACTAAAATACGCCCCAAAAGGGCAGCCTCTCGAACAACGGTTACGGTTTTGGCATTGCCCACGCCCATTGATAGGTTCGGTCAGGTGGGCTACGCGCCCAATCGTCAAATGGCGGCCTTTGTACGTTTTTTCAATACTTCCTTTGACGTGTTTTTCGAGGCAGTTAAGTTCCATAGGAGGCAAAAAATGCCCGTCGGGTAAGTGCGATAGCCCTAATTTTTCGCCGCTAATGCCCACGTATTTTTCAACGTAGGTGTACCAATTTTCAAGGTCTTTATAACGAATGGGCCAATCGACTCCGATGCTTTGTTTGGCATTGGCCTCAAAATCAAGGTCACTCCAACGATAACACTGTTTGCCCCACATCAATGAACGCCCTCCTACCTGATTTCCCCGAATCCAGTCAAAGCGTTTTACTTCGGTGTAAGGGCTATCGAGGTCGTTGTTATAAAAATGTTTGTTGGATTCATCAATAAAGCCACTCCGAACCTGAATATGGTATTTCTTTTTATCTTCATCGGTCAGCTTACCACGGTGTTCAAAATCCCAGTGGTCGTTATTCATCGTAGGGTAGTCTTCAACGTGACGTACCATCCGTCCTCTTTCCAAGACAAGCGTTTGCAACCCTTTCTCACAGAGCTCTTTAGCAGCCCAACCGCCGCTAATACCCGACCCAATCACGATGGCGTCGTAGGTATGGGTTTTGTTTACTTTTAAATTAAAACTTGGCATAGGTTAATTAGATATTAGAATAGTGAAATATGTTTGCGAAGATAGGTATTTAACTGTCGGCCTGACAATTAAAATGATTTAATACCCAAGAAAAATAATGGCAGAACTTTATTGAAAAATTATATGTATATACATATATTTATAACATACTACGCTCTCCGACCGCAAACACGGTGTATAGGAGCATTTTATGAGATAAGACGCATGAAAAGAAACGAATTTATCAAAAGTATTCTTGGAGGAGCAATAACCATGGACTCGTTAAAAGACCTTTATAAATGGAACGAACAGTTGGCCACCAAAGACGCGCTTATGCCGATGCTCTTTGTTGGTCACGGTTCACCAATGAATGGTATTGAAGAAAATGAATTTAGCGACGGCTGGAAACGCTTAGGAAAAGAAATACCCGTTCCAACGGCCGTTTTGGTCGTATCGGCGCACTGGTACACGCGCGGCACCAAAATAACGGCTATGAACGCCCCGCGTACCATTCACGATTTTGGAGGCTTTCCTCGCGCACTTTTTGAGGTTCAGTACCCTGCCCCAGGAAGTCCTGCGTTGGCCAAGGAAGCAGCCTCTTTCGTCAAAAAAGCACAAGTCGGACTTGACCATGAATGGGGGCTCGACCACGGAACGTGGACGGTCGTGCGCCACATGTACCCTAAGGCCAATATTCCAGTATTGCAGCTGAGTATTGATTACACTCAACCACCGCGTTATCATTATGAACTGGCGAAAGAATTAGCAGCTTTACGAAAAAAAGGAGTATTGATTATCGGTAGTGGCAATATGGTACACAATTTGGGGATTCTCAACTGGCAATACACCGAACGTGGCTACGATTGGGCAATTGAAATGAATACCAAATTCAAAAAGTTAATCGTCGAAAATGACCATGCTCCGCTGATTAATTACGAGAAATTAGGCCAAGCAGCATTGTTGTCGATTCCATCCCCCGACCACTACTTACCACTGTTATATATTTTGGGCTTAAAAGAAGAAAAAGAGCCTATCAGTTTCTTCAACGACAAAACTGTTTTAGGCTCTATTTCAATGACTTCGGTCAAGGTTGGATAAGGGGCGCGGTTGTAAGCAACCGCACTCACGGGTTGCTCACAACCAGCTTCACTTACAATTCAATTACTGCTTTGATGACTCGGCTTTCAGGAAGAAGAAGCATTTCAAATGAGTCAATGAGTGAGTCGAACGAAACGCGATGAGAAACCCACGGGCGCGTATCGAGCGTTCCATCTTCCATGGCGGCAATGATACTGTGAAAGTCTTCAGGAAGCGCATTGCGGCTGGCTAAGAGGGTAACTTCTTTTCGGTGAAACTCAGGGTCGTTGAAACTTACTTCACCCTGAAAAAGTCCCACGAAAGTCAATCGACCGCCGTGGGCTACGTATTTGAAGGCTTGCATCATCGACGCTGGATTTCCTGTGGCGTCAAAAACTGCCGTTGGCAAATCACCGTCGAGTACTCCTCGAATGGCTTCAATGGGGTCGTTATCTTTTAATAAAACGGTTTCGTCCACCTTCAGTTGTTGTTTACAAAACGCCAACCGCCCTTCGTTCATGTCCATCACGGCGACTTTCGCCCCTTTGAGCTTGGCAAACTGAATCACGGACAGACCAATCGGCCCTGCTCCAATGACCAACACCAAGTCATTCGCCTTTACTTGCGCTCGATTAACGGCATGAGACCCTATTCCTAGCGTTTCAACCAACGCTAGTTGCTCATAGCTTAGACTTTTTGACGCATGTACTTTATGGGCGGGGACTTTCAAGTACTCGCGCATTCCTCCGTCGGAGTGTACCCCTAATACTTGAAGTTTCTCACAGCAGTTGGTTTTGCCATTGCGGCAAGCTTGGCATTTTCCACAATTGATGTAAGGCTCTACCGATACTTTATCGCCTACCGTCACGTTGTCAACACCCGTACCTATCGCCACTACCTCCGCTCCAAGTTCATGACCAAGGATACGAGGGTACGAAAAAAACGGTTGCTTCCCACGGAAAGCATGATAATCGGTACCACAAATGCCAATGCGATGAATTTTTAAAAGGACTTCGTTGTCTTGAAGTTGGGTATCAACGGCCGTGTCAGATTGTTGAAAATGGCCTGGATTAATCAGTGTTAAGGTCTTCACAAGATGTATTATTTAGGGGGTTACAAACCTAAAGAATCTTTATCAGACAACTTTACTGTTCCGTACTGAAACTTTCAATTTTTACTTGTTTCCAATCTCTATTGGGTTTTCGGTAAGAAGTTCAAGGGTTTTTTCAAGTCGTTTCGCCTCCAGCACTCCTACAACTCGCGCTTGCAACTGAAGATTTTGGTCAAAAAAAACAGTCGTTGGATAGCTCAATTTCCCCTTTTCGGTTCCTAGTACCTGTGCTAATTCGTGTACTCCCGTTTTCACACCTGTAGGTTTAAACTTGTATGTACGTTGTAGAAAAGTAAGAGGCTGAGTTTCCTCGGCATTCAGCCGAACACAATAAAATTTTCCTTGAAGTTTACTTGCAACACTAGCATCTGAAAATGTACGTAAATCCATCATTTTACAATACGTACACCAATCGGTATGAATAAACACCAATACAGGTCGGCGTTCTTTACGGAGGCTGTCTGTTAAGTCTTCAAACGATGTCCAAAGATTTGTTTGGGCTTGGGCTTCTACCGCCAAAAGCCCAAACAGACCAAAGAGTGCTATCCAAACGCGCTTTTTCATTTGAATAAATTGTATCTAACACCTGCAAAAAAGCGAATCCCTTGGTTGGGCGCATAGACGTAAGATGGGTCAAACGTCAACGCGTACGGGTTGTTTGGCGTAGCTACCACTTGCCCCGTTGCATCAAAGGTTACTCCTTTATCAAAGGGGTCAAAAGCGCGCGCAATAGCATCAGGCGTTGGGGTAAAATTGAGGAGATTTTTTACTCCCCCATAAATTTCCAACCCGTTGTTAAACTTCTTACCCAATTGGATATTTTGGAGACTCCACCAAGGCGAGTATTCTGGGCGTGGGTCAAGTGGCCCCAAGACAGGCAATTTCATCGGGCCGTACAAGTTTCCTGTGTAATCGACCGAGAGACCAATTTGAGGGAAAGTATATGACACTGACCACACGCCCGTAAATTTTTCGGTCAAAAGTTGGGTTTGTTTCACCAACGTTCCGCTGCCATCGTCTTCCCGCTGGAAAACGTCCATGAGTGTCCCACCAGTCATAATTTTAAGGCCATTGGCGAGTGAAAGGTCAATATTTAATGATAATCCGCGCGAAACGGCGTTTCCACTCAAGTTACTATAAATGATTTTGTTGGGGTCAGTTAAATAATCAGGGATAATTCGGTTATTGAAAAACGTATAAAACCCCGTCGCGTCTAGCCCTACATACCCACCGTTACCTAAGAAAAACTTCCGTACATAATTCACGTTTCCGTTCCAAGAACGTTCGGGCTTCAATTCTTCAGTAAACTCTACCTTACGGGCGCCCGTCAGAGCAGCGTGGTCTTCGGTAAATACATTGGCCACCCGATAGCCGTTACCTACGCTTGCCCGCAGTACGTTTTTCTTATCGGTGGAAGTCCATTTATAGTTAAAACGAGGGGTAAAGATGCTTCCGTGAATCGAATTATAATCATAGCGCGCTCCTAGCAATAGTTTATGATTGGCAGTGAGCGTGATTTCATCCTGTACAAACAAACCAGGCAAAAGCACTTTCGATGGCGCATTTGTATTATCAGCATAGGTTGCAGGGGTGTTATCATCATAAAATGTGTAACGTAAAGCCGTTCCGACTAACAAATCGTGGCGTTCTTTGAGTTTTTTATCCCACGTAAACTGCCCAAAACCAATGTATTGTTGCGCTTGGTATGGGGTTGTTCCGTAGTACGAGTCTTGCAAGTGCCCATTGGCCGAGAACTGAAAGGTTATCTTTTCTTTCATAGGCAATTGGTACGCCCCAATCACCTCCCAACGCTTGGTATTGATACTTTCGGCATAAATCTCGTTGCTACCACGGTATTTGGGCGTCCACTGAGTTTGTCCTCCCCAACGGTCTTCATACACATACCGTCCGCCGAGCGTAAAAACACGATTGTCTTTGCGGTCGATGCTAAACTTGTTGAAAAGGGAAATTCGGTTTTGTAGGGTAATATCGGTAAAACCATCACCATTTTTATCGGTAGGGCGTTGGAAGTTAAAATAGTTGAGCCCAAACAACGACTGGATTTTTTCGCCTAATTTATATTTCAACCCCAAGTCAGTGTTGAGCTCAGCCCATGAGGTTCCCATTACATCCACCGATACCAAAGGCGCAGACGACGGCTTTTTAGTAATAACATTGATCAAACCACCCACTGCTTCTGAGCCGTACAAGGTGGAAGCTGGACCTTTTACTACTTCTACCCGTTCGATTAACGCACTTGGAATACCGCTCAAGCCATACACCGTCGAAAGTCCCGATACAATGGGCATTCCGTCAATCATAATCATGGTGTAAGGGCCTTCCAAGCCGTTGATGTGAATGTCGCCTGTGTTACAAACGTTACAATTTAGCTGCGGACGAATCCCATTGATATTTTGCAGGGACTCAAACAAATTGGGGACAGGATTCCGCTTAAAAAACACAGGTGTATAAATTTCGACTGGAACGGGGCTATCTAACTTCGAGACTTCTTTCATCGTTCCTGTTACCACCACTTCGGCAAGGGAATTTTCTAGCTCGTCGGTCTGCAAGGTCAGTTCTTGGAAAAACTTAGCCTCCGAAATTATTACAGACTTGGTAATGGTGCGGTAACCTATCGCTGAAATCACCAACTGGTAAGAACCATACTTGACGTTTTTGATTTCAAATACCCCTTTTTCGTCGGTAGTAGTACCATATTGAGTATTTTTCAAAGCCGCCGTTCCAAATTCCAAGGGTTTACCTTTTACAGTAACTGTTCCTCGAATACTTCCAGTTTGTGCGAAAATAATGGTTGAGACTAGCAACGATGCTAGTAATAAGAAAAAATGTTTCATTGTAAGAATGCCGTTAGGAATGATATGAGCAGGCATTCGATGTCGTTTTCTGTTTTCACAGAACTACCGCGCCCTCGAAGTGCCGACGTAAAATGAAATGATACGAAAATGAGTCGATGACAACCACACGCAACGCGTGGGTGGCAGACAACAAATTTAAAAGGAGAGAGCCTTCATTTTGAAGGAAATAAATAAATGTACGCACACGCTCTTATCCGTTTGATAAAAACCGATTTTGCCCAGTTACGTCTGTGTGCTGATTAGTACGTACTACTTATTTCCCATCAAATCGAAGACTATGAGTGGGTAGTAGTTGGCGGCCCTCGAAGGGAGAAATCTCCAAAAAAAGGAGTTCGATAGGCTGCTAATAAGTAAAATGAGGTACGAGGAGCAAAGTTGACAACCAGCCGCTTCAAAACTACCAATGCCACCGATAGCGTAAGTGCGGCGTAGGTAGCGTTGGTCAACGAATCCAACAAAAACAATTCGTTTTTGGTATGGTCGTTGGGCTGAAAAGGCGAATTAGGATTGGAAGCTTTGTAAGGGTGAGCGTGGGTAATCACCTTTCCACTTGAGAGCTTGTGCGCATGGCGAAACACAATGCTATTGAGAAGCATCAAGGTGAATAACACCAAGAAGCCCTGCGCAATGGTTTGTCGTATGCGTTGATGAAACAGCATGAAGTGGATGAATATTTCGTAAATCTAACCAGTATCTACGAGAAAAAGTTTATCGCTCGCAAATAATTAGCGGTTTCTGCTGTTTTTTATACTTTCCCCCAATATTCTCTTGTAAACGTTCTATAAAACAAGTTTTTGAGGGGGACAGATAAACATTGAAGTCGGGATGTGGTTACGTTTTAACAAAAAGAGTAATTTTGATTTTGTTTATTTAATTTTGATTTTTGTATTTTTATAACACAAAGCAAAAACGCAATTGGTCATCATTTATTCGTTTTATAGGAACTCACGCAGAATACGACAAAATTGACTCAACCACTATTTAAACAATGACTCCCCTACTAAAAACTGAAGCTGAGTATAAGCAAGTAATGGCTGAAATTGAGACGTTTTTACAGAAAGCTACTCATAATGGAGGCTTTACAAGCCTTTCTCCCGAAGAAACAGAACGTCTCCGAAATTTATCTTTACAAGCAGAAGCTTACGAAGACGCTATCCCAATCATGCCTTTGCAAATCCCGACACCCCAAACGCTTTCTGACATGCTGAGTTTAAAAATGTTTCAGTTAAAATTGAAACAAAAAGACCTAGCAGCACTACTTGACATCACGCCTACCCGGCTCTCAGAAGTGATGACGGGCAAGCGTAAAGTCAACATGGATTTAGCTAAACGACTTTATCAAAAATTAGCCATCGACCCCGCGTTTATTTTAGAACATGCCTAAAACTCTTTCACTTTGTTTTTCTCTTTAAAATAACTTTCTAGGGCTTTTTCTCCAAAAACATAAAATACCACGGGCGTGACAACCATATCGAGTAGCGTACTAGAAATCAATCCTCCCAAAATAACCGTTGCCACGGGGTAAAGAATTTCTTTCCCCGCCGCTTGAGGGTCGAGCGTAAGTGGGATAAGCGCCAAAGCGGCCACTAGAGCCGTCATCAGCACTGGAACGAGGCGTTCGAGCGAACCACGGATAATCATCTCTTTCCCAAAATGCTCCCCCTCGTGTTCGACAAGGTGGATGTAATGCGAAATCATCATGATACCGTTGCGACTGGCAATCCCTGTCAGCGTAATAAAACCTACCAACGTTGCCACCGAAAATACTCCCCCTGAAATTAACACCGCTACGACACTTCCTACCAGTGCCAACGGGACGTTTAGCATAATTTGTAACACAATACGGCTTGATTTGAAATGGGTGAAAAGCACCAAGAAAATACTTACAATTGAAAGAAGGCTTAACAAACCTATGAGCTGCGTAGCTGACTCTTGACTCTCAATCAGCCCCGAATAAACGACATACGTACCTTGTGGAAGTTGCAACTTGCTCACTTTCTCCTTGATTTCGGCCACCGTACTTCCCAAATCCCGCTCTTGAACGTTGGCCGAAATCACCATGCGCCGCTGGGTATTTTCGTGCATGACTTGGTTAACGGTTACGGTTTGCTCAATGTCAGCAATCTGCTCCAAAGGCACCAATGTACCGTCGGGCGTACTGATTTGAGTGCTGCGAATGGCTTCGAGGTTGGAACGTTCGTGTTCGTTGGCACGGATGAGAATATCAAACGTTTTTTGTCCGTCGTACATTTGTCCCGTTACTTTTCCGTTGTAAAACACCTCCAGTTCCTCCGCCACTTTTCCTGCCTGCAATCCAAAACGTTGGAGCGCGTCGCGTTTGATACGAATCTGCAACTGAGGCACCATCACTTGGCGCTCAATGCTCAAGTCCACTACGCCCTCAATCCCCTGCATCAAGTTTTTGATTTGTCCTGCGGTCGTACGGAGTTCGGCTAAGTCGTTTCCGTAGAGTTTAAGCGCTATTTGCGCCTGCACTCCCGAAAGCAGGTGTTCAATTCGGTGTGAAATAGGCTGCCCCACACCAATGGTAACCCCCTTCATCACCGATAATTTTTTCCGA
The DNA here is from genome assembly GCF_057652155.1 of Runella sp. R0.1_18. Classification (NCBI taxonomy): domain Bacteria; kingdom Pseudomonadati; phylum Bacteroidota; class Cytophagia; order Cytophagales; family Spirosomataceae; genus Runella; species Runella sp. R0.1_18. The sequence continues at coordinate 252,523 of NZ_JBYFCK010000008.1, read as the reverse complement.
ATTTCAGCAACGATTTCGTCCCGACTACGCTTACTTTCAGGTTTTAATTCGACTTCAATTTCTGACCTACTGACAGGTTCGACGTGTTCATCGAGTTCGGCCCGCCCCGTGCGGCGACTGGCATATTCTACTTCGGGGACTTCCAACATGAGTTTTTCGGCCAATGTCCCCAACCTATTCGATTCCTCCAACGAAGTACCAGGAGGAGCAATGAGGTTGATAGTAAACGAGCCTTCGTTAAAGGGTGGCAAAAACTCAGTCCCTAAAAAGGGAAGCGTACCAACCGAAACCACAATCAGCAAAACCGCCGCCCCAATAATAGCCTTGGGACGTTGGAGCGCCCAACTCAACAGTTTATTGTCTTGTTTTTTAAGCCAGCGGACGAGAGGAGTGTCGGCCCCCAACCCCCCAAAGGGGGCTTTATTATTTAAGCCCCCTTTGGGGGGTTGGGGGCTTGGTAGGGGGCTGAGTACACTACACAACACGGGCGTGACAGTAAGCGATACCAGCAACGAAGCGGTGATGGAAGTAATGTAGGCCAACCCCAACGGCGCAAAAATCCGTCCTTCGACGCCTTCCATAAAAAACAATGGCACAAATACGAGAACGACAATGATAGTGGCATAGACAATCGAATTACGCACTTCGGAACTGGCTTCATACACCACCCGAAGCGTTGATTTGGGATTACCTGCGGCTTGGTTTTCTTTTAAACGCCGAAAGACATTCTCAACATCGACAATGGCATCATCCACCAATTCGCCGATGGCAATGGCCAGCCCGCCCAACGTCAGGGTATTGATGGAAATATCAAACATTTGAAAAATAATGGCCGTCATTACTAACGACAACGGAATGGCTGTCAGCGTAATAAAAGTCGTACGGAGATTCATCAAAAACAGGAATAAAATCACCACCACCAATATAAACCCATCCCGCAATGCCTCGGTGACATTGCGAATAGAGTTTTCGATGAATGATTTTTGCTGGAAAATCTTTGGATTCAACGATACATCGCGCGGTAAGGCAGGCTGAAGTTCCTGACAGGCTTTCTCGACCTCGTCGGTCAAAGCCACGGTATTGGCGCCTGGTTGTTTTTCTACCGCCATAATCACCGCAGGCTTTCCGTTGATGCTCCCGTTGCCTCGCTTAAAAGCCGCTCCAAACTTTACATCGGCCACTTGTTTGAGTAACACAGGTTGGCCATTTCGGCTAGTTACGACCGTATTAGCCAAATCGTCCAGCGATTCCGCCCGCCCTACGTTTCGAATCAACACTTCCGAACCGTATTCGTAATAAAAGTTTCCTGTAGTATTGCGCGATGAAAGCGACAACGCCTTTTCCAATTCGTCGAGCCCTACGCCAAACTGCTTGAGTTTTACACTTGACACCTGCACTTGGTACTGTAAACGCTCGCCTCCAATCGGAATCACTTGTGCCACTCCTTTGATGGTCAGCAATCGGCGCCGAACGGTAAAATCGGCCAAGGTTCGAAGCTCAGCAGGCGAAGTACTGTCTGCACTCATTCCGACGTACATAAACTGCCCCATTACCGACGAGATAGGCCCCATGATGGGCTTAATTCCGTTGGGCAAAGTCACGGTTTGCAGCTTTTCGGCCACCAACTGCCGCGCACGGTAGATTTCAATATTCCAGTCAAATTCCACATAGACCATCCCCAAGCCGATTGCCGAACTGCTTCGCACCGACTCTACCCCTGGTGCGCCATTGAGGGCTGTTTCGACGGGTAATACAACTTGGGTTTCTATTTCTTCGGGAGCTAAACCGTTGGATTCTAAGAATATCGTCACGCGGGCACGGTTCAAATCGGGCAATACATCAATGGGCAGTCGAATCGCCGTATAGGTTCCTCCTACCAACAATATCCCCGCAAACGCCAATACAATCAGCCGATTGTTTAGCGAAAACTTTATTATTCTATCGAGCATATTACTGGTTTAGGAAAATCATTTTCAATTGATACGACGAAGACACCACGACTTTTTCTCCCGAATGAACTCCCTTCAAGAGGGTCGTATATTCTCCATTGTTATTTCCAATCGCTACATACGTCACTCTGAAACGCTCAGGCGACTCTTTTACAAAGACACAAGGTTTACCGTTGAGTTGACTTAAAGCGCTATTGGGCAAGGCCACCGTCTTATTTGTGTCGCTTGCTTGCGCCCGAACGGTCACGTATTCGCCAATTTTAAAGTCACCATCGGGATTTTCGACTTCAAAAAGCATTTTTTGCGATTGGTTGGCATTCACTACTTGCGCTGCCGACAATAACCGTACGCGGTTGGTTTTATGCTTTTCACTGTCCCGTTGGCATTCCACCTCGAAGCTTTTTCCTAGGCGAACCTTATCGGCATCTTGTTCAAACACCTGTGCTTCAACATATACTTTGCTGAGGTTGGTGATGGTAAAAAGCGTTTCGCCCGTTCCTACCGTCGAACCAATGGCCACCGCAAATGGTGCTACTACGCCCGCAATTGGTGCCGTAAGTGCGACCAAACGACTATTTCCTTTGCCATTTTTAGCTATATTGTTAAATATTTTAAGATTTTCCTGCGCCTTACGAAGTCGCGCTTCGGCTTCGGACATATCACGTTTGGCGGCAATGTCCTCAATTTTTTTTAGGCGCTCGTATTCTTTTTGAGCCGTCGCCAATTCCACCTCTAGGTTGTTGCGCTCGGCTTGCAGATTCACTTGCGTACTGGCGTCGATGGTCTGCTCTACTACGGCCAAGGTCTGCCCTTTCGCGACGCGTTGTCCAACGCGGGCATTGAGCGACACAATACGCCCTACTTGCGGCGTCTGCACCACCGCCATCCCCGTTGAGGCAGGAATTACTGTTCCATAAAGCTGGGTAGTTTCACGGAAGTTGCCCGCTTGAACAGGATTGGTGAGTACTTCAAACAAGAATTGAGTTTCCTTTGGCACTTCAAACTCATCGCCCATGGCAGCGGGAGTTTGTTTACTTCCGTCCCCGTGGTCGTGGCCATCGTCTTGGGCTTGGCTAGGTTGGTAGGTTGGAAAAAGGCAAGCGCCGATGAGAAGAATCGAAAAAAGGGTTCGATTTTTTCTCATGGCCAAAAACATGACTAATAAACCTATAACAAGCCCCCCACCGAACATCACCCACATTTGCCATTGGCCTGTTTGCCCATTGGCTTCTTCGTGCGAATGCTCCGATTCATCATGCCCCACCAATACCCCTTTGAGCATCATCAAATCAGGCCCATTGATGCCTTCTATTTTAGCGGTCAACGAAAACGTTCTTTCCCGACTAAAGTGCGACGTAATTTCATATACGCCAGCCTCTTTGGGTTTTACATCAAATTTTGCCTTTGAATCAAGCGAAGTAGAAAGAAGTATTTTGGCATTACTAATAGGCTGATTGGTAGCGGGGTCGGCTAGGTAAAGCATCAATTTTCCCGCTTCATTGGCATGAAGATGTTCGTATTTAAGCACCAACTCATAGCGATCCGATACCGCCTCCACTTTTTTCACTTTGATGGTTTCAGCCGCAGGTTCATGTGCTCCGTGGTCATGATCATCGTGCATGGTCCCATCGGCGTGCATGTGCTGAGCATAAGTAAAGCTCCCAATCCCCCAAAGGAAGCATATCAACAGACAAATATGTTTATTTAAAAAGGGCAGGGGTTTATCTATCTTTTTCATAAATTTCCTGTTAAGTGTTGTATGGTCAAAATCGACTGAAAATAATTACGTTGCGTTTCGATGTAGCGAAGTTTGATGGTGTAAGCATCGTTGGTCGTTCGTAGAAAGTTAATGTAGTCGGTTTGACCATTTTCAAAAAAACGACGGGCTGTTTCGATAATCGTATTGGCTTGTAGTAGGGCCACACTTTGGTAGTACATCAGTGACGTTCGAAATTTGGCTGCCTCATTTTGAGCCATTTGTAAGTCGAGTGATAGTAACTGTTTTTGTGACTCCGTCCGCTCATGGGCGACTTCTTGCGCCGTTTGGGCAGCCTCAATTCGGCTTTTGTATTGCTTCCACCAAAGCGGGATACTCACCCCTGCCCGCAGACGAAGCCCCATCCGAGTTTCTGGCGTTCCTTGATTGTAATAACCTACCATAAAACTGGGCAGTCGACTGCTTTTTTCTACGCCAACTACCTTTTGACCAACCACTTCCATTTGCTTTGCCATTTCCACAAGCGGAGCAGCCCCCACATCGCCTACGGTATCTATAGGCAGCGGCATTTTGTCCATCGGAAGTACTGCTACCTCTGGCGCGAGCGCATTCCCCATCAATACCCCTAGTTGATTTTTTTGCAAGATTACCTCTTGAGTAGCCATCGCCACTTGGTTACGGAGTTCCGCCGCTTGCGTTTCTGCAAATACCAACGCCAGCTTGTCGATGGTACCTACTTCAAAGCTTCTCTTTGCGGCAATGGCGATTTGAGCGTAAGCGCTGTCCTGACTTTGAAGTTGTCGAAGGTACGACTGCCCAAATTGCGCATTGAGATACGTCCATTTTACCCGAAACTTCAACTCATTTTCGGTGATTTTTTGCTCTTTTTGAGCCAATCCTACGTATGCTTGCTGTAATTGTGCTTGCTGGTGATAAACCGTAGGCAAACGAAAACTTTGCTGCACTCCCAAGGTATAAAATACCCCCGTAGGACTATCGAACGTCAGTTCAGGATTAGGAATCGTTCGGGTGGAATGAATGAGTTGCTCGTTTTGCTTTATCACCAAACTCGAAGCTTTCAACGCATGGCTGTTTTTGAGCGCTGCTTCCACCGCTTCGTCGGGCGTCAGAGTACGTTGCGACCACGCCCAAGTACTCAACAACCACCCAAGTCCAACCGTCAAGGCTGACTTTTGCCAATAAGTGTTCATCAAAAATGAAGGTTTGATTTAAAAACTGAGAAAAAGTAAGAGGCAAGTGGGCAAATTGCCCATTTGTACATTTTTCTTTGTTTCTAAATCAAAAAGCACTGCACCAGCGCGAGAAGAAAACGCCCGTACGTTCGTCGAAAAACGTAGGGTGGTTCAAAAAAAGCAGTACGTATCTCGCCCGTTTGGGCAAGGTGAGTCTTGTAGAAAAATGTAGCAAAAGAGGGAATAAAAGGAGCAAAAACCGTAGAGGAAAACGCCAAGGCTTTGGTCGTAACTTCGGCATAACAATCCACAAAGTTGACTTGCCCTTCTTCTTCATGGGTCTGAAAACCCGAAGCGGCCGCGTGGTGGTGGTGATGATGTTCGTCTTCGTGCTGTTGGTGTTCACACGACGTTTCGGCCCAGCTTGAAATTATATGTCGATGTGTTCCATGCTCCTGGCACGAATGTTCCAGCACGCCATAGCCATTGCCTGCCCAAAGGGCCAGCAGCGCCATTATCAATGCCAAAAACTGTTTCAGAAGCTTTTTCATCAAAACCGATTTTTAGCAAAAATAAATCAAAAGCGCGTGCAACAGGGTTTCAGGTAGCAAAAAGCATAAAATAAGTCTGTCAAAACCTCTTGCGTTTTAGTATAATTGCACCAAAAGATAACTCCTAAACGACCATGACAATTCTCGGCTTTCCTGTATTAGTACTTGCAAAAATCCTGTTTGCCGCTTTCAATGGCATCTTATTTACCCAATCGGGTCTTGATAAGGTTTTCCATTACCAAGGCAACCTCGACTATTTTAAAGACCATTTTAAAAAATCACCGTTGGCTTCCAGCGTTGGCGCGCTGATGCCTGCCATTACCTTGCTTGAGACATCGGCAGGATTGGTATCCTTGGTTGGCGTAGTGCTTTTGCTGCTCGGAAGCGATCTAGCCGACGTGGTGGCTGCTTCGGGCATGTGTCTGGGGGGAGTTTCGCTAGTGTGCTTGTTTTTTGGGCAACGGCTGGCGCAAGATTACGCAGGGGCTGCTTCGCTTGTACCCTATTTTTTGATGGCGGCGGGAGGACTGGTCTTATATACTTTCTAAGAATCGGGTTGTCAGCAACCCTAAGCACGAAAAAAAGAGGGTTGTAAGCAACCCTCTCCACTATTTACTACAAAATCTCGTAATTCAAAACTCTCCTACTTCACTCGGTTGGTTTTCCACTTGCTTTTTGTCGCTACGGGAGCCATTGTAGTAGCGCTGGTAGGTTGTTGGGTTTGATTCATTAAATAGGCCACCAACGCTGCCGCTACTTCGATTTCTTCCTGATTGGCCTCTTTTTTAAGAACTTCGGGGGTAAAGTAGTGCTTGACAAAATGCGTATCGAAGTTGCCAGAAGTAAACGCCTCGTGCAGCATCACAAAACGGCAAAATGCAAGAGTTGTTTGTACTCCAGTGATTTCATATTCGTCAATAGCCCTTACCATTTTATCAATCGACTCCTGACGTGTCGCCGCGTGAGTGATGAGTTTAGCAATCATGGGGTCATAATAAATCGGGATGTCCATGCCTTGTTCAAAACCATCGTCCACCCGAACGCCATTTCCTTGCGGACGCACGTACGTTTTTAGATTTCCAACGTCGGGCAGGAAGTTATTCGTTGGGTCTTCGGCATACACCCGAATCTCCATCGCGTGTCCGTTGATTTCAAGATTTTCTTGCTTGAGTTGAAGTTCTTGACCTTCGGCAATATAAATCATCTGACGTACCAAGTCAACGCCCGTAATCATCTCCGTCACGGGGTGTTCTACTTGGAGACGCGTATTCATTTCGAGGAAATAAAAATTCAGCTTATCATCGACGATGAACTCCACCGTACCCGCGCCATAGTACCCGCATGAACGGGCTACGTCCACAGCACATTTCCCCATTGCTTCCCGAATTTCGGGGGTAAGGCACGAGGATGGCGCTTCTTCCACTACTTTTTGGTGACGACGCTGTACTGAACACTCCCGCTCAAAAAGATAAATAATATTCCCATGTTGGTCGCCCAATACCTGAATTTCGATATGACGCGGCGAGGCCACGTACTTTTCAACAAACACCGCTCCGTCGCCAAAAGCCGAAATAGCCTCACTCACGGCGCGCTCCATTTGCTCGTCAAATTCCGCTTCATTTTCGACAATGCGCATTCCTTTTCCTCCCCCTCCCGCACTTGCCTTAATCAAGACAGGATACCCAATTTGTCCCGCAATGACCTTGGCCTCCGCGCGATCGGTTACGGCATCGGGTGTGCCAGGTACCATTGGAATGTTGTATTTAGCCGCCGCCCGTTTTGCGGATAATTTATCGCCCATGATTTCGATACTTTCTGCCGAAGGTCCCACAAAAATGAGGCCCGCGTCCTTGACCATCTGCGAGAATTTGGCATTCTCCGACAAAAAGCCGTACCCTGGATGAATAGCATCAACGCCCAATTTTTTACATACGTCAATGATTTTATCTCCCCGTAAATACGACTCCGAAGAAGCCGCAGGGCCAATACATACTGCCTCGTCGGCATAGCGTACGTGCAAAGCATGACGATCGGCTTCACTGTAAACGGCTACCGTTTTAATGCCCATTTCGCGGGCAGTCCGCATCACCCGAAGGGCAATTTCCCCACGGTTAGCGACCAGAAGTTTGTTGATTTTGCGCATGAACAGCTAGGTATTTTTCTATAAAGGCACCGAAAGTTACAACATATCGTTTAGTGTCATAAAATTATCTTGGTAAAACAGTATAGCTACTGATTCCCGTACTTCACCGCCGTTCCTGCCATGACAAAACCTTGGTAATCTTTTCCTGTGTAATATTGGTATTTGACGTTTACGATGGCATGAGCGCCCATGCTTGTCGCCTGAATGATCAATTGATCAAGCAAAGCCTTTTTTTGTTCTTCGTCATTGCCACGGTATAGCATTCGTCCGCCTTTGGTTTGCTGGTTACTCAACGGCACTTCCTTTTCTACTTTCACGGGGCCAATGGGGGTGTAAACCCGCGTTGTAGGCTGATTTTCGTAAAATACATCAATCGGATAAGTGGCATCGGCCAACTTAATCGGAATCCCTAGGCCGCCATCAGGGGTTGTTACAGGTCGCGCACACGAAAATGCACCCAGCAAAATGACTACCAAATACGTAAAAGGAAAAAGTTGTCGAAGAAATCTCATGGTTCAATTTTTCTAAAGTTTGCAACGGGAAACGTCATTGTAAAGTTTTTTACAACCAATACTCCCCACGGTTTGAAAGGAGCAATGTCAGGAAACAAGGCCGCATTTACGTTGATGTCGGTCAGTTTTCCAAAATAAGCCTTTCCTTTCGCGCTAGGCTGCGTCAATACCCACTCGTCGCGGAGTTGCTGCGTAATGCGCAAAGGCAAAAAGGCCGTTGTTAAAGGAAACGAAAAATTCCCTCGGCGTATTGTCGCTTCAAAGAAGGAGGAATTTCCCTGTTTTGCCACCAACTTGTCGGTACGGTCATCAAGGGCTTGAAAGTCAAAATCACACAATTCTTTGGGAATCCCCCAATTTTCGATGCCGTTCCAGACACTATTTGCGTCAGAAACATAAATTTTTGAAATCGAAAACGTGTTTTTTTCCAACAGTTCAAATACCCCTGGAATAAACAACAATTCGCGGTAAGGACCAATAGGGGTAGTATGGTAATCGACCAGCATCATACTTGCCAGTAATCCTTTATAGTTATCTCTTTGATAATCAAACAAAAAACACTTTTCTCTAACAAATTTTTCAGGCAAACGGTACAAGAAAATATAGCCATTTCCTGTCAACGACCACGGGGCAGGAGCCACGATAGAAGGCGGCGGGAGAGATACAGTTGAAAGCATATTTTTTATTAAAAAAGGAGCTTCAGAGAGCAATTTGTAATATTTCCAAGAAAGATATAGACAAAACAGGCAACATAAAAAATAGAGGTACTTGTTTAACAAAAAAAATGGTACGAAATTTGTCACCGCTTTTCTGAGCAAATTATTTTTATGAAACAACGGAAACTTTACACACGGTTTTTTTCTGCGGCGCTGGCCTTATTGTTGCTTTTTACGGCAACAGCGGGACAAGCATTGTCGCTCCGTAAAGTTAGTCCGAAAAAGCCCGTTGCCGAACAAACTGCTAAAAAACAACAAAACAACGACGAGCGTCCTGTCATTCAGGCAATGTCGTTGGAGGCCGTAGTAGCTCCCGCTATTTCGTTTGATTTTGAGCAAACCTTCTACCTACTCCCAAGTATTTGGTACATCGAACTTCCTTCGGTCAGTCTTCTTCCGAAGCGATTTGATGTTTTCTACTATTTTTTCTCCTTTTTCCGAAACGTCTTCGGCCACTTTATTGCTAGCAACGCCCCCTAAGGAACGCTGTCGTTGCTGTTTTGTGCCTATGGTGTCCAATTTAGACAGGTAGGGCAAAACTGTATCTCCGTATTTTATTCCTTTTTATTGTTCACCTTCTCGAAAACATCCTTTCGGGAAACACAAATTCAATTATTGTAAACCAATTTTATCAATCATAAACTAATGCAAAACAGACTTGGTATTTGGATTTTGACGGTGGTAGTAGCGCTTTTGAGCATTTACTACTTGTCATTTACGTTTGTAGCGCGCAGCATCCGTAGCGATGCAGAAGCGTTTGCTACTGGAAAAGACGGTGTCGTTGACACCAAGAAAAAAGAACGCTATTTAGATTCTCTTCGCCGCGAGCCTGTTTATTTAGGTTCTACGTATCAAGAAGTAACACAACGCGAACTTGGCTTAGGTCTTGACCTTCAAGGCGGTATGCACGTGGTATTGGAAGTAGCTCCTACCGATATTATGAAAGGTTTGGCAGGTGGCAATGCCCGCAATAGCCAAGTAACAGAAGCCTTGAAAAAAGCCGTTGAAGCTCAGAAATCAAGCCAATCTAACTTCGTTGATTTGTTTGTAACTGAATTTAAGCGTTTGGCGCCTTCCACTTCATTGGCACAAATTTTTGCGAACAGCACCAACCGTGGCAAAATCAACAGTACTTCTTCTGACAGTGAGGTAACCGCTTTCTTAAAAACAGAAGTAGATGGTGCTACTAGCCGTGCGTTCCAAATCATCCAACAACGGGTGGACAAATTTGGGGTTGCTAACCCGAACATTCAGCGTTTGCCAGGAACAGGCCGCATCCTGATTGAGTTGCCTGGGGTAGATGATCCTGAGCGTGTGCGTCGCCTTTTGACAGGTTCTGCCAAATTGGAATTCTGCGAAGTATATACACTTAACGAAATTTCTCCTGCCCTTAATTCACTCGGCGCTTACTTGACACAGTTGGATTTGGAGAAAAAGATTGCTACCAAAGGTTCTGCTGCTGCTGACACTAGTAAAGCATCTGACCTTGCATCACAATTGGCTAAAGGAGCAAAAACGGATACGACCAAAACAGACACGACGGCCAACCAAACTGGTTTGGCGAGCTTGTTTGTGCCTATTTCACAAGGCGAACTAGGCGTATATGCCAAAGATACCGCTCGTGCTAACGAAATTTTGGCTCGCCCAGAAGTAAAGGCAATGTTCCCATCAGACTTAATCGTTATGTGGAACCGTAAAGGTGTAGAAACACTTGATAAGCGTAACGAAATTATTGGTGTTTATTTCATCAAAAAATCAGGCGGTAAAGCACCACTTGAAGGAGATGTGATTGTGGACGCTGGCAATGACTATGATGATCGTGGCCGCCCAGAAGTAACCATGCGCATGAATGCCGAAGGTGCCCGTAAATGGAAAAACCTTACTGCCGCAAACGTAGGTCGCCAAGTAGCAATCATCCTCGATGGTTTTGTTTATACAGCGCCTAACGTCCAAAACGAAATCCCGAACGGAAACTCAAGCATCACAGGAAGCTTTACCGTAGAAGAAACCAAGGACATGTCCAACGTGTTGAAAGCAGGTAAATTGCCAGCTCCAACTACCATCGTTGAAGAAGCGGTTGTGGGTGCAACCCTTGGTAGCGAATCAATCAACTCGGGGGTAATCTCGTCATTGGTTGGATTATTGGTCGTATTGGTATTTATGTTGTTCTATTACAACAAATCTGGTTTTATTGCCGACATCGCCTTGGTTATTAACCTGTTCTTCTTGATGGGTATCATGGCCTCTTTGGGTGCGGTTCTTACACTTCCTGGTATTGCAGGTATTGTGCTTACAATTGGTATGGCCGTCGATGCCAACGTACTTGTATATGAGCGTATTAAAGAGGAATTACTTTCGGGCAAAGACTTAAAACTTGCAATAGCAGATGGTTTCAAACATGCCCTTCCTTCTATCTTAGACTCAAACATTACGACCTTACTTACAGGTGGGATTTTGTTCTTCTTAGGTACTGGTCTTATTCTTGGTTTTGCTACTACCCTCGTGATTGGTATTGTAACCTCACTTTTTGCGGCGCTATTTGTATCACGCATTATTTTAGAGTGGTGGGTTGGCAAAGGAAACAAAATTGAGTTTTTCTCTAATTTCTCAAAAAATTGGTTCCAAGACACACATTTTGATTTTATCTCTCGCCGTCGTGTTTATTACACGATTTCATCGGTGATTGTCGCAGCGGGTATTATCTCCATGATTTTCAAAGGATTTGGTCTCGGTGTTGATTTCAAAGGTGGACGTAGCTACGTCGTACGTTTTGAAAAATCAGTGACTACAACTGAGGTCAGAGAAGCTTTGACTGAACCATTTGGTGCTGCACCAGAAGTAAAAACATACGGTGGAACGGGTATCGGTGCCAACGAACAGGTAAAAATCACGACCAGTTATTTGGCCGAAGACACTGCTCCTGACTCCGATAAGCGTGCTGAACTTAAACTTAACGAAGGTCTAAGCAAAATCGGGAATAAAGCAACCATCCAAAGCTCGCAAAAAGTAGGACCAACGATTGCCCATGACCTTATCATGAGTTCATTGAAGTCTATCTTGCTTGCCGTGTTGATTGTGGGGATTTATATCTTCCTTCGTTTCCGTAAGATGGGCTTTGTGTGGGGTTCTGTGGTGGCATTGTTCCACGACGTACTCGTTACATTGGCCGTTTTCTCTATTTTCAACGGAATTCTTCCCTTCTCATTGGACGTTGACCAAGCTTTTGTGGGTGCGATGTTGACAATCATGGGTTACTCGATGAACGATACCGTCGTAATCTTTGACCGCGTACGTGAATACCTCAATGACAACCGTGGTAAAAAAGAGAATATCTCAACAGTTATCAACAATGCCTTGAACAGTACACTTAGTCGCACAGCAGTAACAGGTATTGCCACGATTTTGGTACTCCTTATTCTCTTCCTATTTGGCGGAGAGGTAATTCGTGGATTCTCCTTCGCCATGTTGATTGGGGTTATTGTAGGTACTTATTCTTCATTGTTTGTGGCAACTCCTATTGTGGTTGACTCGCTTACGCGTGCACAAGAAAAAGAAGATAGCCTTCCAGCTGATGCCAAAAAAGCTACTCCAACTCGCCTTATCTCTGACTTCCCAGATGGTGTAGGTGAATTGGAAGCTCCGCAAGACGAAGAGCAACAAGAAAAGCCTAAAAAAGAGAAAAAAGCGCCTTTGATTAAGCCTTCTTTGAAAAAATAAGAAGTTTCTAACCGAACGAGGTATATTTAGTATAAACCTCGTTCGGCTTAACACCAAACAAAAAACGGAAGGCGATGCCTTCCGTTTTTTGTTTGGTTGTGTTGTTAGCTAGTCAATGCTTTTGTGAAGACTATTATAGTATCCTGCAAAAACTGCACTTTGGATAAGTGTACCAACAATACCCGTCAATACATCACCAAAAGTGAACAATAATACTACAATCAAAACATAGAATGTAATCAACACCCCTGGACCAACTTCTTGTTCCTTATGAGCTTCCATTGAAATCAATGTTTGAGTGGTTGAAGAAAAATATCGCCGCAATTTAGGCAAAAAAACGTTCGACGCCCTTCTCCTTTTGCGATTTATTCTCCCAATGCTTTATTGAGTGCTTGCTCCCAACGGGCATAATTTTCTGCATAGACTGCGCGAAGTGCCTCATTTGGCTCAAAAGTTGCGATTTGATTTAAACCTTCAAATGCCGACTTCACGTCGTAAACCCCTACGCCAATTCCTGCCGCACGCGCTGCTCCTTGCGCTCCGTCGGTGTCGTACAGTTCGATAGTAGCGCCTGTTGTATTAGCAAAGGCTTCGCGGAAAAGTGGACTCAAAAACAAGTTGGCATGGCCCGCCCGCACCGTCTGTGTTTCTACGCCCATTTGGCTCATTACTTGTAATCCGTAATTAAGTGCAAAGACGATTCCCTCTTGAGCAGCTCGGAAAACGTGCGCCGACGAATGGGTATTGAAGTTTAGCCCTTGTAAATGGCCTCCTACCAAGCGGTTTTCCAAGACACGTTCGGCTCCGTTTCCAAATGGCAAAAATGTGAGTCCTTCCGCTCCGATAGGTGTTTGGGCTGCCAGCTGATTCATTTCATCATAACCCAGTCCACCTGCAAAACGACGCACCCAACTGTTCAAAATTCCCGTTCCGTTGACGCACAACAATACCCCGTTGCGCTGGGCCTCTGGTGTACTGTTGACGTGGGCAAAGCTATTTACCCTCGAAAGTGGATCAGCAGTAGGCTGGGCGTTGATTCCATATACTACCCCCGACGTTCCTGCCGTGGTGGCTACTTCCCCAGGGTTGAGAACATTGAGTGAAAAAGCATTATTGGGCTGATCCCCTGCGCGATAGGCGATTGGGATGCCTGCTTTGAGCCCTAGTTCTGCCGCAGCCGATACCGAAAGTTGGCTTTGAGGAGCAAATGTCCCGACGATTTCTGGAATAAATGAGTTGTCAAATCCGTAATAATCCAATAATGCCTGCGATACTTTTTGCTCCGCAAAATCCCAGAAAATCCCTTCTGACAAGCCCGAAACGGTCGTTTGAGGCGTACCCGACATCCGAAGTGCTAGGTAGTCACCTGGGAGCATAAAGTGCCGAATTTGCCCATAAATATCAGGTTCGTTATCTTTCACCCATTTGAGCTTCGACGCGGTAAAGTTGCCAGGAGAGTTCAACAAACGCCCCAAACAAGCATCGCCTCCCATATCGGCAAATGCTTTGTTTCCAATTTCAACGGCGCGGCTATCGCACCAAATAATGGATGGGCGCAACGGGCGCAGGTCTTTATCGACCACCACCAAACCGTGCATTTGATAAGAAATCCCAATCCCTGCGACCAAATCAGCCGAAAAGCTGTATTTGTTTTTGAGTTTGTGCGTGGCATTTACGGCTTCTTGCCACCAGCTATCTGGATGCTGCTCTGCCCAGCCAGCACGGTGGGCAATCATGCCCATTTCTTGGTCAGGAGACGTGGCAGTGGCTACCGCTTTTCCCGTTTCAATGTCTAATAAAGCAACTTTTACCGACGAGCTGCCTACGTCATAGCCTAAAAGATATTTCACTGATATGTTTGATTTTGATGTTTACGATAAAGGAAAAGTTGTTATTTTCGTAGAAAAAATTATCCAAAACAAATGCTTGATTTTTTTACTACCGAACGATTGATTTGGATTGGAGCCATTTACCTCGTGTTGTGCTTATTGGCCTACTTTATTCAACACAAATTTATCTTTAAACCCGAAAAACTCCCGCAAGATTTTATTTATAATTACGAAGATTCCTTTGAAGAACTGTTTTTTGAACCCGAACCCAATGTCCGCATCAACGCACTTCGCTTTTACCAAGACGACATTTCCCGAGGACTCGTGGTCTATTTTCACGGCAATACGCGAAGCATCAAGGGCTGGTCAAAATACGCCAAAGATTTTACCCAACACGGCTATGACGTTCTGATGATTGATTACCGAGGCTTTGGAAAAAGTACAGGAAAACAAACCGAAGAAGGGCTCAAAAACGATGCACAGCACATCTACAACAAAATGCGCTCTAAATACGGTTACTCCGAAGAGAAAATCATCATTTATGGACGCTCCTTGGGGTCGGGTTTTGCCACAAAACTGGCCTCGGCCAATCACCCAAAAATGCTTATTTTAGACGCTCCTTACTACAGTTTTACTCGCCTCACTACCCGCTTTTTACCTTTTTTGCCCGTCTCTTACATTCTCAAATTTTCAATTCGTACTGATGTCTGGATTCGTTACGTCAAATGCCCCATTTATATCATTCACGGTACGAAAGATCTTCTTATTCCGTTTCGTTCGAGTGTACGGTTGATGAACCTCATTCCCCAATCGGCTCGCCTTATTCCGATTTACGGTGGCGGGCACAACAACCTCCCGAATTTCCCAGATTATCACCGCCATTTGGAGGACATTCTCAACGACCGTTTTGATTTGATTTTTGATAAATACGAAAAGCCGTTTTGATGCCTAGAAATCTTGCCCTTTTGCTTCTTCTCGCTCCTCAGGCGTATTGATATTTTGTAGCCAACGTTCGTCGGGACAAGTAAGCCCTTGAACGCCCATTTTTTGTAACAGTTTGGTGGGCGAAAACTCTCCCTCCGCCATTGCTTCTCTCAACCACTTTTCGGACAGTGGCTCCCAAATCCCCACCAAAGGCTCTAAGAATCCCGTAGAGGGATGTCTAAAAACAGTGGCAGGCAAGTGCACCTCCCGATATGCCACCAAATATTCCAATGTTTTTTGATTGACAAAAGGCATATCGCAAGCCACCACCAGCCACGGGATAGATGGTTGGGCAAAAAAAGCACTCGCAATTCCTCCCATTGGCCCAATCTCAAATGAATCCAATAAAAGAGGCGTATGTCCGAACAAGTCTTGTTGCTCCTTACGACACGATAAGTACGTCGGGGCAAAACCTGAAACCAATTCAAATAAGTGTTCCCACTGAGGTTTCGCATGATAAGAAAGCTGGCTTTTGTCAGCCCCCATGCGCGTACTACGCCCTCCTACCAGAATAAGCCCGTTCATGGTTTTTGCAAAAAATCGAGTGCCCTTACTTCCGACCAATAAGCTCCTTTTTGGTCAAAACGTCGGGGTCGAAACCCACAATGACCACCTTGCGCAGTAAGTTCCAGCCACACATTGGGCATCTCTGTAATGGTCTTAATGGGCAAACTTTGGTAAGGAACCAACGGATCATTTTCAGCATTTACAATGAGGGTTGGCACCGTAATACCTTCGACAAAATATTTAGAACTACAACGTTGGTAATAATCATCTGCTCCCCCAAACCCATGAAGAGGCCCCGTATAGATATGATCAAAATCCCAAAATGTTTTTACCTTCTCCCATTGTGAAACATCGAAACGGTCGGGATATTGGGTAGCTTTGGCTTCAATTTTTGGCTTTAATGTTTGCAAAAAACGCCATAGATAAACCTTATTTTCTGGTTTTTCGATGTTTCGGCTACATCCCAACAAATCCATTGGCACGCTAAAAACCACCACTTTATGAACCTGATTGGGTAGCGTTTTTCCTCGTTCGCCAGCGTACTTTAGCGTTACGTTCCCCCCCAAACTAAAGCCCATGAGCGAAATCTCAGTATAGCCTTTGGCAATGGCATACTTCACCACAAAGTCCAAATCCGATGTTTCGCCACTGTGATAAAATCGAAGCTGACGATTGATTTCTCCGCTACAACTGCGGTAGTTCCACGCCAAGCAATCGTATCCATGGTGATTCAATAAACGTACCATTCCTGTGATATACTGACGCGTGCTGCTTCCTTCCAATCCATGCGAAAGAATCACCAAAGGAGGTTTTTTCGCAATATCAGCAGAAGTTGAGGGTGCGAAACTCCAATCAATATCCAGAAAGTCATCGTCGAGCGTTGTGAGACGTTCACGCTGATACGGTGGCTTAATTTTCCGAAACAAGGCAGGAAATATGCTCTGATAGTGGCCATTGGGAAGCCACCGTGGAGGCTGATGGGTGTGCGTACGCAAAAGAGGCATAAACAAAACGACTTTACAAAGACAAACATAGCTTTTCTTTGTCAAAGTTCAGCGTTATTGTCAGTGCTTAATAAAAGGCTTTGCAATCACCCGTCGCCCGTCGCTTACCCGAATAAAATACTGCCCATTAGGCAATTCTGATACATCAAACTGGTTCAAGAAAACGCTTCCATTGTCATAAAGAAGCTTTTGCGCGAGCGTTCGTCCATCGTTGGTGATGATTTCGGCCGTTAAATCGTACGTATTGTCCGATTCGTACGCCACCGTCAAAGCATCGACCACGGGATTGGGGTACAGCGAGAGCTTTTCTTTTAAGATTAAAATTTCGGGTGGATTGTTTGTAATCGGGCTATTGGGCGCGTATTGGGTGTTGGTGAGCTCAAGTACTTTTGACGCAATCGAACAACCTCGCTGGGTAATTTCTACACTATATTTTCCTGCGAGGGCTGCCACCAATCGTGGCCCTGTTGCTGTAGGAATCACCGTACCATTCAAAAACCAGCGATACGTCATTCCTTCTCCTGTACTCGTTGTAAGACGAATACTTCCACTGGGCGGAATAATTGTCCCACTATTGGTTGAAATTACGGGACGCTGTAGCGAAGAAACAAGTTGGGTGGACGGGGTTGTAACCACACAGCGCCCTGCTGTAATCACCACACTGTAATTCCCAGCTTCGGTAGGATTGAGGGTTGAGGTGGTTGCGCCAGCAATATTTTCTCCATCCCGACGCCATTGATATCTATATCCCGAACCCGCACTGGCAGTCAGTAAAATAGGCGTGCCCGCGCAAATAGTGGCGGTACCTTCTGGCGTTATTTTGGCATTGACATTGGTTACCGCAACCGATATTGTTTTCGATTGTGCCGAACACTGATACCCGATGGCTTTTACACTATACACTCCTGCTTGCGTAATTTCGTATGAAGGCGTGGTGGTGGTGCCAATCACGTTTCCATCTTTCAGCCATTGATAGGTGATGGCGTTGTCTCCCTGCACTTGCAGCTGCACTTTATTGCTGCTACAAATGGTCGTGTCTTGTCCTTTCAGCATTTGCACTGCTGCCACACAATCTTGCGGCTTTACACCGCTCATAATCAGTGTGTAGGGTTGTCCGTTATTTTTCAAGGTACGTTTATGCCGTACGGTCACGGTATAAACCTTTCCCGTCGGAGGCGTCAGAATGAGTACCTGCTCCACATTGTCCCGAATATTGTCACCGCCTGTTGCCGCCTGAGTTGGTTTGGTAGGATCAAGCACCCAAGGAAAGTAGGTTGTACCTGTTTCGTCGGTCAGCCGAACGTCCAAATCATTGATTAATTTCAACGAAGGACTATCGACATTTTGGGTGGAAATCCCCGTGGCACTCCCTTCAGGGTCAGTCCATGAGAGTGTTACTATCAGCGGTTCGGTACCTGCGGCGATGACTTTTTGTTGGTAGGTTTCGTTTTGTTTCAACGTATTTTCCAACAATACGTGTCGATTCACCGAATTAAGCAGGACTTGAGCTGCTTTTTCGGCATTCAGCAAGCCCCATCCGTATTCATAACTGGGGCCAACCTTCCCTTTGGGGGTACTTGCAGTGTGAAGTACCAAGCCTTTCAACGTAGCCGAACGCATAAAATAATTTTGGCGACGATAAAAAAGCTCTTGTAACAAAATCAGCGAGCCTGATACATTGGCGCTGGCGGTAGAAGTCCCCGACATGGTCGCATAGGCATTGTTTGAGGAGGCAATCGAGGAAATAATGTTACTCCCAACACCCAGCAAATCTGGCTTGATTCGCCCGTCGTCCGTAGGCCCCCAGCCACTAAAATCAGCCACTTTAAAATCAGTAATGGTCGTTCCTTGCAGTTGAATAGCTGCTCCGCCCACCGTTAAAATATTTTTAGCATTCGCTTCCGACGGAATGGCATCATAGCCATCATTGCGGCTGCGTTCTAGCAAACTGGTTTGACTGGTATTTCTCAAAAAATAGGGAGACCCAATAGGTGGCCCCGTTTCGGCATGTTTGTTATCGGCCGATTTTACGATTAAATAATAGGGGCTATTTGCGGCCAGTTGGTCTAAATCGCGGGCTTTGTCGTCATAAAACCCAAAACGATAATCTTCTGTTGCACTAATTGACGTATTTCCCCACCATTCCCATTTAAGGTTGGGGTTGGTTCCTGGGCGATTTTCGTTAAAAACCCAACCCACAACGGGGCCATAGGCATGATTTGAGATGAGCATTCGAGACGCTTCTTGCGCCATTTCCACCAAATCATCGGTATAATCCCAAACATCCAATTTTGCTCCATAAGCCATCCCTTTCACTTGCGGATTGACCCCCGCCGCCGCCATTGTTCCCGACAAGTGGGTTGCATGGTCACTCAACACTGTGCTTTGGTCTTTCAGGCGAATTCTACCTCCAAATTCTACGTGAGACAAACGCGGTAAGCCACCATCCCAGATACACAGACGTCCGTCGAGTTCAGGCAAATCACCTTTTAAGTCCACGCCAAGCGCTCCGCCAACGTAGAGCCCCGTGGTATGTGTTCCCATCGAAGCGACGACATTATGACTGGTATAATAGACAGGTTCGCCGACTGCGTCCACCCCTTGCAAAGTCAAAATTCGTCCGTTGGCATATTTTTTGCTAGTAAACCAACCCTTCTTTTTGGCATTTTTGAGCGCCCATTGACGATTTTGGGTATAGCGTTGTTGAAGGTTGTTGATGAAGAAATGGGAGGCCGAATCGTTCTTCAAAAGTGGTATAACTTGCGCTTGAGCGCCAACGAAGAAAGTAGCGGCTGATAAACAGAGCACCATAAAGCACCTGTTTATCAGCCGAGTAAAAAAAAATAATAGTGTAAGGGGTAAAATAATTGCCATTCCTTTCAAGTACAGCGCGCGCTCTAAAGCTTCTGTATCGTATGCACAACGCGCATTGGTGTACCCTCCTCTTCGAATATAGCAAAAAACGTACCGCTTTGCAAAGAATTGACGTTAAACTGCGTCCGAAATGTTTTTTCAATTTTTTCCATTTGCTGTTGTCCTACCATTCGGCCACTTAGGTCGTAGAGCGTTGCTCTGATGGCCGTCGGTTTGGTGTTGGTCGGTGGTACGTATTCACATACCAAAAATGCGTGCGCAGGATTGGGATACACCCTAGAGGTTGCAACGGTCGATGCAGCATTGTCATCCAAGGCTGTAATGGTAATTCTCACTTCATCCGATACCACTTCTCCGCAACCACTCACATTGGCTCTTACGGAATAACTACCCGTTTGAAACGCCGTAAACGTAGCCGACGTTGCTCCAGGGATTGGCAAGCCATTAATCAACCATTGATTACTTGTCGTCGCATTGGAGCGAAGCGTAATACCATCCACAATCGTAATGACTGGCTTTTCGGGCTTACGGGTAGTCAAGGCAACGGGTGTCGATAGCGTTGGCAAGCAATTATTTACCGAAGTGCTGACCGCATAATTACCCGCCTGTATTGCATCAAAACTGTTACCTATGGCTCCGCTAACTGGCAGGCTGTTGAAATACCACTGATAAATCCCCGCATTGACTGGTGCTTTCAGGGTAAGTGAACTTCCTTCACAAATACTCGCTGCCCCGTCAAAACTAATGCTTGGCGTGGACTTAGTAGCGGTTTTGGCGGTAATTGCTACTCTTTCACTCGGACAGCCAAATGATTTAACTTTCAAATCATACAAATAATAATACGCATTGGTAAGGGTATCCACGGTATTATTTTGGGCAAACAGCGCTCCGCGCAACGCAATCACCCCAGGAATGCTATACGGGAAACCCGTGACACCAACATTGCTACGGTAAATGGTGGCACCGTTTTCGTATTCAATGGTGATTTTATAATTCCCCGCTTGCGGAATCGACAGATTGAGTGGATACACTTTCCCCTCGTCCGAAGGGTCATCCGCATATTGCCCCGCAGGTGCGCCTGTATTCGGCACATTGGGATTTCGGCTGGCCGTCACGTCTATTGTCGTACTCGACACAAATCGGTCGTCCAGCCCCATGACGGTAAAAGTCAATCGACCTGCCGTCGCCGTGTATAATCGGGCACTTTCAAGAATCAATGGTACTTCGGTTTTAATCAACGGCGCAGGCCCAAAATTTCCCGCATAAGATCCTCCTCCGTGAAGCGACTTAGATGCTGGGCCTACATTCCCAGTGAAGTCATTTAATGCTACATAAAACGTTCCATTAGGGACTTTCAACGAGCTACTCGCAAAATTTCCAATCGCAAATGGCTTTGCTTCGGTGGGACTATCGTACCAAAAAGCCGTGCCCGAATCCCGCGAAATCAAGGATAACGGATCCGCATCACAGTAAGTCGCTGTAGCCGTAGTAACCGTTGGCACGGTAGCAACAGTCCGAACCTCACGAAGAACGTTATTGGCCGTATCTTGGTCATTTTCAAGGTTAGTACGACAAATAAACTGGTAATTTTGTCCAGAAACTAATTTCCCTAACAGTGCATCGGAGAGAGTCATCGTAGCCGTTGAAAAAGGAGCAATCGCTTGATTGACAGCCCCGTTTATTGTTCCAACCAATGCCCCAGAAGCATCCCGCACTTGCACCGAAACGGGGATATTTTGTTGCGTTTCGGTACCTACATTTCTCACCTGTACGGTGATACTCTTTAATTGGTTACTACAAAAATTATTTTCTGGAGTTACCAACGACGCCAAGGATACATCCCGCGTTGGACGGACATAACGGACTAGGTATTCTTGCGTTTCGCCCTTGGCATAGATCCCGCACGCCACCACCGACGAAGGGGCATTGGTTTCGACGCATACAATCCGTACACGTGCCCAATTTCCTATAACTAACCCAGAAGGCACTTTTACATCCGCTTTGAATGTCGCATTGCCTTTTAGGACATCCGATGTTGCCACATTTTCATTGGGGTCGTCAAAATCACCATCGCCATTCCAATCCACAAATGCCTTTATTACTTTGTCAAAATCGCCTCCACAGGTTGTTAGTTTCACTTCTAATGGCAACGTTTGTCCTGCCGCCACAGCGACCACTTGCGTTGTAAAATCGCTGTATTCTTGGCAGCCATCTTTTCCTGCTTGAACCACATTTCCGAACGTCACTTGGGCAATTTTGGTATCAGCATTTGAACTTGCTTTCGACTCACAAAAGACCTTCCCACCTATTCCACTCACAATCAAAGTATAAGCCTGGGAGGTGTTGGTTAGCGTCGTACCTTTGTGTTTTACGGTGATTGTATAAGTACGCCCAGGGACAGGGTTAACAATGCGTATTTGTTCGACGTTATCCCGAATATTATCGCCCTGAGTCGCATTGGCTGCGGGTTGATTGGGGTCTAATATCCACGGCAAAGACTCCGTTGTTCCGTCACTCACGCGTATGTCTAAGTCATTGATTAATTTCGGTGTTCGGTTGTTGAAATTCGCCGCCGATACGCTGGTTGCTTGGGCTTCGGGGTCAGTCCAACAGATGGTAGCCACCAATGGGCCACGCCCCGACGCAATTACTTGCGTTGTATAGGTTTCATTGATAGCCAGCGTACGTTCTGCCAACAAATGGTTCAAATCACGGTTCAGTATCACTTCAGCAGCTTGCTTCATATTCAAAAGCCCCCATCCGTATTGGTAGTCAGGGCCAGGATTACCTGCATCGTCGGCGGTATGAATTGCCAGTCCTTTTAGCGTTGCCGAACGCATAAATTTCTTGTTTTGCTGCTGGTAAAGTTCCTGTAACAAAAACAACGAGCCTGATACGTTTGGCGATGCCATAGAGGTTCCGCTGAGGACTGTATAGGCATTATTGGAGGTAGATGTCGTTGAAAAAACACTTACCCCTACGCCTACAATATCGGGTTTAATACGTCCGTCGTCAGTCGGCCCCCAACTACTGAAACTTGAAATTCGGGGATCTGAAAGCTGGTTATAACCATTACTTAGGACACTCACAGCACCCACCGTCAGAATATTTTTAGCATTCCCGTAGGTCGATATCAAATCGTAACCATCTTGAGCGGCGCGTTGAATGGTACTCGTTCGGGTAGAGCCTCCCAAAAAATATGGCGTTCCAACGGGAGGGCCATTGGTGCCCCTGGCATTTCCTGCGGCATTGACAATCAAATAATAGGGCGCATTGTAAGCAACCCGATCCCATTCACGGGCACGGGTGTCGTAAAATCCCATTTTATAGTCGTATTGCTCATTTACGGTTGAATCCCCGTACCATTCCCATTTGCGATTCACGTCTGTTCCAGGGCGAGCCGAATTATAACGCCAACCTGCTACTGTTCCGTAAGAATGGTTAGAAATCAAGACCTCGGGAGCTACATTAATCATTTCTGGCGTATCATTACTAAAATCATGTGCCAGAAGCGTTGCTGCATTCGACATTCCCTTGGCACGAGGGTTCACGCCTGTTGCTATCATCGTCCCGCTGACGTGCGTAGCGTGGGCATCTGCCGCAGTCGCATTGTCTAGTTGAGTCACACGCCCTGCTAGTTCAGTGTGTGTTCCGAGTACCTGCCCACCGTCCCATATTGCCAAACGGTCTTTCATCGGTGCACTACCTCCTGTCAAATTTAGTCCAAGGCCGCCATCGTTATAAAGTGTATTTGTGCGTGTTGTGAAGGCAGCACCAACGTTGGTCATGGTAATATCATACAAAGGTTGGCCTGTTTCGCTTACCCCCGCCAAAATCATCACCGACCCATCGGGAAAGGACTGTCGTTCTACCCAATTATTCTTCTTTGCTAGTTGCTGTAACTCAGCCGCCGCTAATCGATACTGATTATCAATTGATTGTCGTACATTCCTAATCTTTTGTTGCTGTTCGGTTGAGTAAAGTGGCAAGCGCTGGGCATACATAGTTGACCCAATCAGTGCCGACACACAGAAAATCAAGTAAAAACGAAAGTGCATGATGAAGCGATTTTTCTTTTTAAAACGTGAAAATGGGGCTTGAAGTTATACAAAACTCCGTAAATCATAACAGTTTTGTACACGTACCGGCACACCTCCAAATACTGAATTCCCCGTCAAGTCATCCAGCACTTGTTCATCTGTTAAGTCATTAACACTAACCCCTGCATGGGACTGCGCCACATTTAGCCTAACTCCGTCTCGCCCATGCCCATAGCCGTGCGGCAAACTCACCACCCCTAGCATTATTTTTTCGGTAAGCTCCACCTCTACTTTCAGTTCTCCTACGCGTGATCGTACCTCAACTTTGCCTCCCGCTTTAATCCCTCGTTGTTGGGCATCCCGCGGGTGCATCAATAGTGTACAACGATTACGACCCTTCACTAAGCGTGCCGAATTGTGCATCCACGAATTGTTGTCCCGCACATGGCGACGATTGATAAGTAATAAATCAAAATCTGAAGACGGAGGTTGTGCCAACGCTTTTTTGATTCTTTCTACGTCTTTGACCAATAACGGCGGTGCCAACCAAACTTTTTTATTTGAAGTCTGCAAACGTGCGGGTAAACAAGGTTCTAATGCTCCCAAATCCAAACCGTGCGGATGTTGCCGAAGTGCATCTAAACTCAATTTATATTTTCCAAAACGCAGGGCTAAATCAACCTTTGCATGAGGATCCTCGGGAGTAAATGAAGGCAAATGCTGCCCTGTCAAACGGGCTGTGAGCTCTTGAAAAATCTCCCAATCATATTTTGTTCCTTCACCTTTGGCAAATAACGGCTCCGACCATCGTGCTACATTTCGGATGGCCAAGGCATTAAAAGTCAAGTCATAATGAGCTACTTCTAGGCCTGTCGCAGGAGGCAAAATGAGGTGGGCGTGGCGGGTTGTTTCGTTAATATAGATGTCGATGGAAACCATAAATTCCAAAGTCTCAAACGCCCGATCCAGCTGCTGCCCGTTTGGCGTCGAGAGAATTGGGTTTCCGCAGCTCGTAATCAGCGCTTTTATTTGTCCCTCACCTTCCGTCAAAATTTCTTCTGCCAAGGTCGAAACGGGAAGTTCCCCCATAAACTCAGGCAATCCACGTACCCGACTTTGGTAACGGTTGTATTTGTTATACTCGCCTTTGGAGGAAGCTAAAATATCCATGGCAGGCTGGGTAAACATGGCTCCACCCGCTTTATCAAGGTTTCCTGTGACACAGTTAAGGGCATTCACCAACCATTGACAAGCACCTCCAAAAGCTTGGGTTGACAACCCAATTCTCCCATAAGCAACTGCCGACGGAGCGTTTGCGAACTCCCTGGCCAGCTGTCGAATGTGTGCTGCTTCAATACCCGTACGTTCGGTTATCTGTTCAGGAGCAAATGCTGCTACTAGCGTTTTCAACTCCGCCAATCCATCGGCATAGGCTGGCACTTTTTCTAGTTTTTCTTCAAAAATTACCTGTAAAATAGCCAACAACAAAAAGACATCGGTAGCAGGACGAATGAAGTAATGGGCGTCGGCCTTGGCGGCAGTTTCGGTATAACGCGGGTCAACGACCACCACTTTTCCACCCCGTTGCTGAACCGCTTTCAAACGATTTGCCACGTCAGGTGCAGTCATCAAGCTTCCATTGGAAGCAAGGGGGTTAGCTCCCAAAATCAACCAAAAATCGGTACGGTCAATGTCGGGAATAGGTAGTAAAAAAGGGTGTCCAAACTGCTGCCAAGCGGCAAAATGGTGGGGTAATTGATCGGCCGAAGTTGCGGAGAAAATGTTTTTTGTCTTCAAAGCCCTCATTAGATTCGTTCCCGCCAAATACGTTCCAGAATTATGCACCGACGGATTTCCCGCATACATGGCCACTGCATTAGGCCCATCACTTGCCTGAATTTGCCCCAAACGGGCCGCGACTTCTTCCAAAGCTTCCTCCCAAGTTATTTCCTCCCATCCAGTAGTCGTACGGCGTACTGGTTTTTTTAAACGATTGGGGTCTTCATAAATATCTTTCAATGCCAAGGCCTTAGGACAAACATGCCCACGGCTAAATGGATCGCTTTTATCTCCTGCTATCGAAACCACTTGATGACCCGTGTAGTGGATTTCAAGGCCACAAATGGCCTCGCAAAGATTACATGCACGATAATGCACACTCGAATTTGTCATACTTTACATTCGTTTGATGCAATATAAATATTTTTACCAAACTTCTTTGGGATGATACTTTTTTGATTTTCAAAAAGTTACTATCTTTGCGTCCCGTTTTGAAACAAAGCATCGTAACATCATAAAGCGCTGATACAGAAATGAAAAAAGGAATTCATCCAGATTACAGAGAAATCGTATTTTGGGATTTAGCAACTGATGACAAGTTCGTAACACGTTCTTGCGCCCCAACAAAAGACACTATCGAGTTTGAAGGAAAAACTTACCCTGTGTTCAAGGCCGAGGTAACTTCTCAGTCGCACCCATTCTACACTGGTAAAAATACATTGATTGACACGGCTGGTCGTGTTGACAAATTCCTTAGAAAATACGGAAAGAGATAATTCTTCTTCGTTTTTTTACCACAAAAAAGGAGCTGCCAAAACAGCTCCTTTTTTTATGTCCATTATGAAGGCTACGAATGATATGGCGACGGGCTCACCGACGTCCAGCCTCCATCTACAACCAGCGACTGCCCAGTCACGTGACCTGCCCCTGGCGAGACCAGAAACAGTGCCGCATTGGCAATATCTTGCACAGTTGCAGGACGCCCCATGGGCGTAATTTTACTCCACGTTTGGTTATATGCTGGATCTTCAGCTGTCCGTTCCGTCATTGTAGCACCTGGCGCTACGGCATTAATGGTAATCCCGTGGGGAGACAGCTCAACCACCAAGCTCTTAGCCAACATTTCGAGGGCCGCTTTGGTCATGCCATAAGCTGCCAAAAATTGGTGCGCTTGGTGGCCTGTTACCGACGACATCAATAGCACACGCCCTCCTTGCCCTTGTAGGCGCATTTGGCGCACCGCCGCTTGGGTCAGGAAGAAACTACCCCTGATGTTCAAATCTAACAGCTGCTGAAGCGATTCTGGGCGATACTCGAAAAAGTCGCCAAACGTAGTCATACCTGCATTAGCCACGACTGTCGTCAGTTTTCCAAAGACCTTCACAGCCTCCGATACCATTGCTTGTACAAAATTAACGTCGGCAGCATTTCCTGGATAACTGATACAGTTTCCTCCTTGCTGCTGAATGGAAAGCGCTCCTTCGTCCGACAATGTTTTATCGAGGTCGTTTAGCACAACTGCCGCACCTCGCTCTGCCAACTGACGGGCTATTTCTAAGCCAATTCCTTGGCCAGCCCCCGTTACAATCGCCACTTGGCCACTAAATTCTTTTACTTTCATGTATTCGCGTCTTGGTTCTACCTACTTATTCGGTTGGCTTTTTACTCCACCAACTCGCCAACAATGACCCTGTAATGTTCATAATTGGGCCAAACAATGCTGGTGCTAACCCCACCGTTGCTACTTTCCCCATTTGGAGCGCAATTCCTGAAGCCAAACCTCCATTCTGCAAACCCACTTCAATGGCGACGGTTCGGCAATCTTGTTCGGGAAGTTTCAATAATCTCGCGCTCCAATACCCCAACATATAGCCAGCTAAATTATGAATCAATGTACACACAATGAGTATTCCACCTACCTTCAACAAACTATCCCTCCCCGCAGCCGTAATGATACAAATAATAACGGCAATTCCTGCCATAGAAACCAAAGGCATGTATTTGTTTAGAAACGCGGTTTGGTTTCTAAAGATTTTATTTACGGCCAACCCTACACCAATGGGCAAAATGATAATTTTTAGGATTTCAATCATCATCTTCATAAAATCAATTTCTATAAATGACCCGCCCAATAATTTCATTAAAAGAGGTGTCAGTATGGGAGCCATCAGGGTTGCACAAGAAGTAATGGTCAGCGATAGGGCCACATTGGCCTTGGCGATGTACGCCATTACGTTGGAGGCTAAACCGCTCGGGGAACAACCAATTAGAATTATTCCCGCCGCAATTTCAGCAGGGAAATCGAAACTTACGGCCAAAGTATAACCTACCAAGGGCATAATGGTGAATTGACAAATAAGGCCAATGATGACACTTTTGGGAGATTTTACAACCGCTTCAAAGTCTTTTGGGCTCATCGTCGTTCCCATGCCAAACATGATGATCTGCAAGAGCGGAACGATAAGGGTTTTTAATTGAAAGTCCCCAATTTGGGTAAAAGTTTGGGGGAAAAATAGGGCAAGTGTTGCCGCAACAATGATGGATAAGGTGTAAAGGTAATTTTTCATGTGAGGTTAAGGAATATAAAATTAGGCAAAAGCCGCACCCACAAAAGCGTAGGTACGGCCAAAAATACCCTGCGATAACAGGTTATGCTAACGACTTTCTTGCATCGCGGTCGGGGTCATTTTTTACCACTGACACATCATCAAGAATCATTGTTTCTCCTTTCCCTGTGGTGTATTGTGGCCAATTGGGCAGGCCGCCTCCGTTGGGGTTTCCTGTCCGTACAAAATTGACAAACGATTTGGCCATTTTCTCTGAGAGTCGTCTTGGGCGCGCTCCCCCTCCCGTGTGCGTAAACATCAAATCAGTATTATAAAACCAAAAACAGATATCGTCGCAGTGAAAAGCCCGCATTCGCCCATCAAAGAGAGGTGGTTGCCACCCAAACCAAGCCACATAAACAGGCGCTTTCTGTTTTACTTTGGCATCGGCTGTAGCAATCGCATTTTTACGATTACTTAGTACCATCGACCAAATTTCGACTGGCTTTTTATCAGGAAATGTTTTTGAGTAAGCATCCGCTACTTCTCCTGACTTTTCGCCAAAACGTACTTTCAATTTTTCTTTGACATCATTCATCGATACTTTTTCAAGTGCGGAATCAACCCTACTCGGCGACTGCTCATTGAAAGTTGTAGAGATAATCATCGGAATATCAGCCGAAAAGTGCGCCGAATCGCTATAAAAAGGCGTCGCCGACAAAAACGTCCCATCGGCTACTGGGCTAAACCCTCCTCGCGCTAGGTTCAACCGCTTTGCTTCTTCTGCCATTTTAGCTACGGCACGATTGGCAATATCTATATACTCACGCCACGGTATTTGTTGTAATTTATCAATTTCATTCGAGCCTAGCCCCGCTTCTTTGAGCACCATTGCCCCCAATTTTTCGGCGTATTCTTTGTTTATCCCACCTAACGATGACCCACTCAATGCCACCGCTTTATGAAACAGCCCTTTGGCCGACGGCATTGCCATCAGCGTACAAACTTTTGCCCCACCGCCCGATTGTCCAATGATTGTAACGTTAGAGGCATCTCCTCCAAAATTGGCGATATTGTCTCGTACCCATTCAAGGGCTGCAACAATATCTAACATACCAACATTGCCTGAAGCAGCAAATTTTTCACCTCCTACTCCCGCGATACTGGTAAAACCTAATGCTCCAAGTCGGTGGTTGAGTGAACAGAATACCACATCGCCCATTCGGCTCAAGTTCTCCCCGTGGTACCCGTCTTGTTCAATGCCGTTTCCATTAACAAATCCACCGCCGTGCAGCCATACAACGACTGGGCGTTTTTTGGTATCTAAAGCAGGTGTCCAAACATTTATCCGAAGGCAATCTTCGCTTACATCATCGTAGTTCCAATGATCAACAAATGAGGCATATTGGTCAGCATACCGCTTTTCCATGATTTGAGGCGCACTGTTTCCCCACCATACAGCAGGACGCACCTCCTTCCACGACGTTGGTTTCTGAGGTGGCATAAACCGATTTGCGCCTGAGGTATCTGCTCCATACGGGATTCCTAGAAAAGTATGAATACCTCTCAAAATAAACCCTCTGACGCGGCCATAGGCCGTATCTGCGACGGCGATGTTATCGCCAACAAATAAAATCTGCTCATCCTCTTTTGGCTGAGCATTGATAGATTGCGCACTGGAAGCAAGCGGAACACTTACTCCTGCTGTTGCAGCACTGAGCCCCAGTGTCTGAATAAAACTTCGGCGATTAGCTTTCATAAAATGAAACGTATTTAAGAGTGAACTGGTAAAAGTCAACACTTTACAAAAGCCTTTTAAAGCAAAAAACTCCCCAAGGATTTGGGGAGTTTTTTGGATATTACTTTGATTTTTTATGCTTTAAACAACTCAATAAAATTGTCGAACAAGTAGCGTGAATCGTGCGGGCCTGGCGATGCTTCAGGGTGATACTGTACTGAAAATGCAGGCTTATCTTTCCGCTTAATACCTTCAATGGTTTTGTCATTGAGGTTGATGTGCGTTACTTCAACATCAGGATGCGCTTCGATTTCCTCTGGGCTTACCGCAAAACCGTGGTTCTGTGAAGTAATCTCACAAAGTCCAGTTTGGAAGTTTTTCACGGGGTGATTCAAACCGCGGTGGCCATGGTGCATTTTGTAAGTAGAAATTCCACTTGCCAACGCCAAGATTTGGTGACCCAAACAAATTCCAAAAATGGGTTTGTTAGTACCCAAAAACTTCTGAACTGTTTCGACAGCATACGGCATTGACGACGGATCACCTGGGCCATTTGAGATAAAGAAACCGTCAGGGTTCCAAGCCATCACTTCTTCAAAAGGAGTTTTAGCTGGGAACACCTTGCAATAGCAGCCGCGCTGAGTCATGTTCAAAAGGATACTTTTTTTGATACCATAATCCATCACCGCGATTCGGTATTGAGCCGTAGTTTCATCTCCCATAAAGTAAGGTACTTTAGTAGAAACTACCGACGACAACTCCAAACCTGCCATGTTAGGAACTTCTTTTAAGTGCTCCATGAGTGTTTTTTCGTCCAAGATTTCGGACGAAATAATTGCGTTCATTACCCCTTGTTGGCGAACGTGACGTACCAATTGGCGGGTATCCACTTCGCTAATTCCAACGATATTTGCTTTTTCAAAATACGTTTGGAGCGAGAAGTCAGCTGTTTTGCGAGAATAAATACGCGAGAAAGAGTTGCAAACCATCCCGCTAATTTTTACAGAACTTGATTCTTCCTCGCTGTCCAACTGTACACCGTAGTTACCAATGTGAGAATTGGTATTGACCACAATTTGCCCAAAATACGAAGGATCAGTATAAATTTCCTGATAGCCAGTCATACCTGTGTTGAAGCAAATTTCGCCACCCATTGTACCAATTTTGCCAAGCGCCAACCCTCTGAGGGCTGTTCCGTCTTCGAGAAGTAAGAGTGCTGGTTGTTGAGAACCCATTTTTTAGTTGGTGTTGAATAATTTGTTTTGCAAATTTCCAAAAAAAGGGGCTAAACTTTCGTTTAACCCCTTCTGTATTTTAACTTTTCTTCATTTTATAAAAATAATTCTGAGAAAAGTTATTCTTGGCCTCCGTTTAATTCGTCTTGCCAAGCTTTCAATTCATCAAATTTACCATCGCGAGCGAGGGCAGCTTGTTGAGGCCATGTGGCAGGGCTCTTAGAACCGATACCCGCAGCCGATACGATTTCTTGAATTGCTTCAGGAGTTGAGTCTGCCAATTGAGCAAAGGTTGTTACACCCGCTGCGACAAGCGCGCTTGCGATTTTTGGACCAATTCCTTCGATGATTTCAAGGTCATCAGCAGCTGTTACTTCCGCTGTTTCAGCAACAACTTCTTCTACAACTGGAGCAGAAGCTTTTACTTCAGTTTCAGCTTTTTTACCACCACGACGGCTACGACGTGTTTTTGCTGCTTTTTCTTCAACCGCAGCTAGAAGCGTTTCGTTGAAGTCAACTAACTCAATCATACAAACCTCGGCAGCGTCACCTTGACGAGTACCTAATTTGATGATACGAGTGTAACCTCCAGGACGGTTGGCGATTTTGTCAGCAACTGTACTGAACAATTCTTTTACAACCTCTTTCTCAGGGATGTAAGAGAAAACGATACGGCGGTTGTGCGTAGTATCTTCTTTAGAGCGAGTCAAAAGAGGCTCAACATATTTTTTGAGTTCTTTTGCTTTCGCTAAAGTAGTTTCGATACGCTTGTGGATAATCAATGACGAAGCCATATTACGTAGTAAGGCACTACGGTGTGAGGAGGTACGCCCCAAATGGTTGTCTTTTTTACCGTGTCTCATTAGTTTGAGTTTTTGATTAGCTTCGAGCTGCGGAAACCGCGCTTCAGAATACTAACCGGTTGAACAATACATAAAAAGACCTTTCTCTGAAAAGAGAAAGGTCGAAAGATTTTAGTCTTCGTCGAGGCGGTATTTCGCTACGTCCATACCAAACGTCAAATTTTTCTCAGCGATTAATTGCTCCAACTCAGTCAATGACTTTTTACCGAAGTTACGGAACTTCATCATATCAGCCACTTCGAGTCTTGCCAAATCACCAAGGGTTTTGATGTCTGCCGACTTAAGACAGTTATAAGCACGTACTGATAAGTCGAGATCAGCCAAAGGCGTTTTCAACAACTTACGCATACGCAACATTTCTTCATCTACTTCGCTCACTTCGTCATTTTTCTGAGTTTCAAACGTCATCGTTTGATCAGAGAATAACATAAAGTGTTGAATCAAGATGTAAGCAGCGCCTTTGAGGGCTTCTTCTGGGTGGATAGACCCGTCAGTAGTAACCTCAATAAGTAGTTTTTCGTAGTCAGTTTTCTGCTCTACGCGCGTATTTTCTACGCTGTACTTAACGTTTTTGATTGGTGTGTAAATGGCGTCAATTGGAATATGACCAATCGGTAATTCCAATGTACGAGGTTCGTCAGCAGGGACATAACCACGACCTTTCTCAAGGATAATCTCCATCTCGAAGGTCATTTGATCGTCGATGTGACAGATAACTAGGTCAGGGTTCAAAACCTGAAATGATGATGTAAACTTAGCGATGTCGCCAGCTGTTACCACCGATTGGTTTTTCACACTTACCGAAATTTTGTTATCAACCAATTCCGAAGCCTTCTTAAAACGAACCATTTTAAGGTTCAAGATGATTTCGGTAACATCTTCAACAACTCCCTCAATCGAAGAGAATTCATGAAGAACACTTGGAAAACGCACGCTAATAATAGCGTAGCCTTCCAGCGATGAAAGCAGGATACGACGTAACGCATTTCCTATTGTTACACCGAAACCTTTTTCCAGCGGCTTGAACTCAAACAACCCGTGAAAGTCGTCGGCTTTTTCCATTACGACCTTGTCAGGCATTTGGAATGCTAAAATAGACATAGGATTAGCAGTTTTTTTAGAGTCCGAAGAGCGGTTATTAACCGCAAAAAAGTATGTTTTTCTAAACATACAAAAACAAAACCCTTGACGTGGTAATCCACCCCACAAGGGTTTTGTAGAATAATTTAAGACTATTTCGAATACAATTCGACGATAGCTTGCTCGTTCACGTTTTCAGGAATCTGATCACGTTCTGGGTACTGAACAAACTTACCAACCATCAAACCGTTATCCCACTCAAGCCAGTTAAAACGTTTTGCAGCAGCTGTACGAGCTACGATGCTATCGTTGATAGTTTCAAGTGATTTTGACTTCTCGCGAACACCAACTACTTGGCCTGGGCGCAATGAGTACGAAGGTACGTTTACGACTTCGCCATCAATAGTGATGTGTTTGTGAGTAACCAACTGACGAGCAGCACGGCGAGTAGGAGCAATTCCTAAACGATATACTGTATTGTCAAGACGTGCTTCGCAAAGTTTAAGCAAGTTTTCACCTGTGATACCTTCACGTACTGCTGCACGGTGGAAAAGGTTACGGAACTGGCGCTCCAAGATACCGTAAGTATATTTCACCTTTTGTTTTTCTTGCAATTGAAGTGCATATTCTGACTTCTTGCTACGACGCCCTCTGCCGTGTTGGCCTGGAGGGTAATTCTTTTTACTAAGTGCTTTGCTTGGCCCTAGGATAGCCTCACCAAAACGACGTGAAATCTTCGATTTCGGACCTGTATAACGTGCCATGTGAATTGATTTAGAATAAACACAAAAATTACCGTAGGAACAATCTAGCAACCCCAGTGTCCAAATTGCTGATTGTTCGTACGGTGTTATAAAATCTTAAAGATTATACTCTTCTGCGCTTTGGAGGGCGGCAGCCATTGTGAGGTAGCGGAGTAATGTCCTTGATGGTAGTCACTTCAATACCTACGTTTTGTACGGTACGGATAGCAGACTCACGTCCAGAACCTGGTCCTTTTACAAACACTTCTGCTTTGCGCATTCCAAGGTCATATGCTACTTGGGCACAGCTTTGAGCAGCTGTTTGGGCAGCATAGGGCGTATTTTTCTTTGAGCCTTTAAAGCCCATTTTACCAGCTGATCCCCAAGAGATAACTTGACCAGACAAATTGGTAACTGAGATGATAATGTTGTTGAAGGAAGCTTTAATGTGAATTTGACCCACTTGCTCCACTTGTACAACGCGCTTTTTTGCTTTATCCTTACGCTTATTTTGAGCCATTGTTTTAATCGGTATCTGTTAGCAGTTATCTGTTATCCTACTCATTATTTCAAACAAATAACGGACAACAGTTAACAATTATGAATTACTTCGTAGCCTTCTTCTTATTCGCTACAGTCTTACGCTTACCTTTACGAGTACGGCTATTGTTCTTCGTTCTTTGTCCACGCAAAGGAAGACCTTTACGGTGACGCAAGCCACGGTAACAACCGATGTCCATCAAGCGCTTGATGCTCAATTGAACTTCTGAGCGAAGGGCGCCTTCAGTAGTAAATTCACCATTAATGATTCCACGAATAGCATTAGCTTCTTCGTCCGACCATTCAGCTACTTTTTTGTCGTAACTAATTCCAGCTTTTTCCAAAATTCTACGAGCGGAGCTACGTCCAATTCCGAAGATGTAAGTAAGCGAAATCTCGCCACGTTTTTTGTCTGGAATGTCAACACCTGCAATACGTGCCATATCTTAAATTATCCTTGTCTTTGTTTGTACTTGGGATTTTTCTTGTTGATCACGTAAAGTTTACCTTTACGGCGAATCACTTTACATTCAGCACTGCGCTTTTTAATAGACGCTTTTACTTTCATTTTTGTATTTGATTTTGGATTTTAGACGATAGGACTTTCAAAATCAAAACGAACTACTTAAAGCCCTACTATCTATTATCAAGTTGTTACCTTTATTTATACCGATAGATAATTCGAGCTTTAGATAAGTCATAAGGCGACATCTCTAATTTCACTCGATCACCCTGCAAAATCTTGATATAATTCATTCGCATCTTTCCGGAAATGTGAGCAATTACTTCATGCTTGTTTTCGAGTTGTACTCTAAACATTGCATTTGAGAGCGCTTCTACGATTATTCCGTCAACTTCGATGAGTCCTTGTTTTGCCATATACTCTTTTGGTAAGGAAAATTAGACGCTTACCATTAACGTCGTATTTTGGGTTACTTCTTCGATATACTTAAACGTTGTAAGAATTTCCGCTTTGCCTTTTCGAACCAATACTGTATGTTCAAAATGAGCAGCTGGTTTTCTATCCGTTGTTCTAATCGTCCAACCATCTTTTTCTTGAACTACATTACGTTTTCCAAGAGTAATCATTGGTTCGATAGCAATAACGATTCCTTCTCTTAGTCTAGGGCCTTGTCCTTTCTTCCCATAATTTGGAACTTCTGGTCCTTCGTGCAGGTTTCGGCCTACACCATGCCCAACTAATTCTCTTACAACACCGTATCCAAACTTTTCAACATAGGTTTGGACAGCATATCCTATATCTCCTACTCGTTTGCCTTCAACGGCTTGCTCAATACCTAAATAAAGCGATTGTTTTGTTCTTTTAAGTAGGTTTGCAACTTCATGACTAACATTTCCAATCGGATATGTATAAGCACTATCGCTATGAAACCCATTTAACTTTACGCCGCAATCAATCGAAATAACATCGCCTTCCTTTAGTTGGTACTGGCTTGGAAAACCGTGAACCACAATGTCATTCAAAGAAATACAAAGTGCCGAGGGAAAACCATTATAACCTTTAAATGACGGATGTCCTTTATGGTCTCTGATAAACTCATCAGCAACTTTATCGAGCTGCTTTGTCGCCACACCTGGTTTAATCCATTTGGCTACTTCTGCATGTGCTTTGCCTAACAGCTGGGCACTTTCCTTAATGAGTAGTACTTCTTCTTCTGACTTGAGAAAAATCATCTTCTTTATTAGGCAGCTACAGTCTCAGTACGTCCTTTCACGCGCCCTGACTTCATTAAGCCTTCATAGTGCTTCATCAATAAGTAGCTTTCTACTTGTTGTAATGTATCAAGTACAACACCTACTAAAATAAGAAGCGAAGTTCCACCAAAGAATTGAGAAAACTCTCTTGTCATACCTGACATACTTGCAAGTGATGGTAAGATAGCAACAACTGCTAACAAAATCCCGCCTGGCAGTGTGATTCGGTCTAATACGGTAGCAATGAAATCAGATGTAGCAATGCCAGGTTTTACTCCTGGGATAAACCCTCCCCCACGCTTCATATCATCAGATATTTGTTGTGGGCTGATAGCAATCGCTGTATAAAAGAAAGTAAAGACAATAATCAAAGTTGCAAACAATACATTGTACTGCCAAGTCGTGTAATCGTTGAATGTTGTAGCAATAGAACTGGCTACATCACTTTTCTCTGCAAACAAACCAGCCACTAGTGATGGGATAAACATCAATGCTTGCGCAAAAATGATTGGCATTACTCCTGACGTGTTAAGTTTCAAAGGCAAGTACTGACGTTGACCGCCCATTACTTTGTTCCCAACAACTTGTTTTGCATACTGAATGGGTACTCGACGTACTGCTTGAGTCAATGCTACTGCAAACATTACTACCACAAAAAGAGCAACAATTTCTGCAACAAAAATCAGCAAACCACCACTACCACGTGAAGCACCTTCCTGAACAATTGCTTTTGGAAAACGAGACACAATCCCAATCATAATCAACATTGATGTTCCGTTTCCAATTCCTTTATCAGTGATGCGCTCACCCAACCACATACAGAAAATAGTTCCTGCAGTAAGAATGAACACGGCTGAAATGGTGAAAGCTGCACGATCAATCAGTAGAGCTTCTGAAGAGATGGTTGTTTGTAAATAGCTTACCGATTGTGCGATGGTAACAAAAATTGTTAGTACACGCGTAATCTGATTAAGTTTTTTCCGTCCAGACTCTCCTTCTTTCTGCATTTTTTGAAAGTAAGGCAACGCCATTGTTAATAACTGAATGGCAATTGACGCAGAAATGTAAGGCATAATACCTAGCGCAAAGATAGATGCTTTCGTAAAGGCACCACCGAGGAAGGTATCTAATAAGCCTAAAAGACCTGAATTATTCACCTCAAGCTTGTCACTATCAATACCTGGAAGTACGATGTACGAACCAAGGCGATAGACCGCGATCAATAGAAGAGTATAAAGAATTCTACTTCTAAGCTCTTCGATTGAAAAGATATTTTTTAAGGTCTGTATAAACCGTTTCATGCGTTTTTAGATTTACCTGTGTAAAAAATCAGGCAAAGTTACGAAAATCTTTTGAATCAAGATTATAATGTAACCGCTTTACCACCTGCTTTTTCGATAGCTTCGGCAGCAGTCTTAGAAAAAGCGTGAACTTTTACTTCAACAGCAACTTTTAATTCGCCACGATTAAGCACTTTTACTAAGTCTGTTTTAGATACCAAGCCATTGCTATAAAGTGTCTCAATATCGATTACAGTAGCATTTGTTTTATCAACAACTGCTTGGATTGCATCCAAATTAAGAGCTTTGTATTCAACGCGGTTGATATTCTTAAAACCGAATTTAGGTACTCGTCTTTGAAGCGGCATTTGTCCACCTTCAAAGTGACTTTTTTGGCTATATCCCGAACGAGACTGCGCCCCCTTGTGTCCGCGTG
The DNA here is from genome assembly GCF_057652155.1 of Runella sp. R0.1_18. Taxonomy (NCBI): domain Bacteria; kingdom Pseudomonadati; phylum Bacteroidota; class Cytophagia; order Cytophagales; family Spirosomataceae; genus Runella; species Runella sp. R0.1_18. The sequence goes on along the minus strand of NZ_JBYFCK010000008.1, from coordinate 214,831 downwards.
TAGAAGTTCCGCCCATTCCTGAACCTTGACCTCTACCCAAACGTTTTTTTGTTTTTACCGAGCCTGAAGCTGGTTTCAATGCGCTAAGATTCATTGCTATATCGCGGATTAAATCTCTTCAATTTTCACTAAATGATCTACCTTGCGAATCATACCTTCGAGGGCTGGATTCACGTTAATCTCGACACTACGATTGATTTTGCCAAGTCCCAAAGCCGCGAGAGTGCGTTTTTGGTCTCCAGGGCGGCCAATCATACTTCTAACTTGTGTAATTCTTATCTTTGACATTGTCTCAAAAGATTATCCATTAAACACTGTGGCCAACTTTACTCCACGTTGGAATGCAACTTGGTGCGGAGCTCTCATTTTAAGAAGCGCGTCAATTGTTGCCTTCACTACGTTGTGAGGGTTAGAAGAACCTTTTGACTTGGCTAATACGTCGTGTACACCTGCGGCTTCTAATACAGCACGCATCGCACCACCTGCGATAACTCCAGTACCTGGAGCTGCTGGCTTAACAAATACTAAGCCACCGCTGAATTTTCCGTGCATTTCGTGAGGAACTGTTCCTTTAAGAAGTGGAACTTGCACGAGGTTTTTCTTCGCGTCTTCAATTCCTTTTGCAATGGCATCAGTTACTTCGTTAGCTTTTCCTAATCCGTAACCTACAACGCCTTTGCCATCTCCAACGACCACGATTGCTGAGAAGCTAAAGCGGCGTCCACCTTTTACTACTTTGGCAACACGGTTGATAGCTACTACCTTTTCTTTAAGGTCAGCTTCGTTGTATTTCAAAGGTTTGATACTGTTTGACATATCTTTATTAGAATTTGAGACCACCCTCACGAGCGCCGTCTGCCAATGCTTTTACTTTCCCATGATACAAATAACCATTGCGGTCAAATACAACCGCACTTACGCCTGCTGCGAGTGCTTTTTCGGCCAATTTAAGACCTACATTTTTTGCATCTTCAACATTGACACTCGCTTTTGTAGCATCAAGTTCAAGAGATGAAGCAGAGACCAATGTTTGACCTTTTGTATCATCAATTACCTGCGCATAAATACGAGCATTTGAGCGGAAAACAGAAAGGCGAGGCTTTTCTGAAGTTCCTTCTACTTTTTTCCGAATCCGGTATTTAATGCGCTGTCTTCTTTCGCTTTTTACTGAAGCCATGATTGCTTACAATTTTTTCAGATTACTGATTACTTCTTAGCAGCAGCTTTACCAGCCTTACGTCTGATTTGCTCACCCACAAAACGAATACCTTTACCTTTGTAAGGTTCAACCTTGCGGAACGAACGAATTTTCGCCGCGATTTGCCCGAGTAGTTCCTTATCAATACACTCTAAGAATACTTTCGGGTTTTGTCCTTTTTCCATCGTTGCGCTTACCTTCACTTCTGAAGGTACTGCAAAATAGATACCGTGTGAGTATCCAAGGCTAAGCTCCAAAATATTATTGTTAACAGAGGCTTTGTAACCTACCCCAACAATTTCTAATTGTGCTTTATACCCTTCGCTTACGCCCACAACCATGTTATTAATGAGTGCACGGTAAAGTCCGTGCAATGCTTTGTGACGTTTTTGCTCAGTTGGACGAACAACTGTCAACTCGCTGCCCTCTACTTCCACCTTGATATCACGGTCAATATCACGAGTTAATGAGCCTTTAGGCCCTTTAACGGTCACGACGTTATCGTCTGACACTGATATTGTAACGTTTGCAGGTAGCGTTATCGGCTTCTTTCCTATACGTGACATTTTCTTTCAGGTTTTATCAGTAAACGTAACACAGCACTTCTCCACCCACGTTAAGTACGCGAGCTTCTTTGTCAGTCATTACCCCTTTTGAGGTAGATACAATTGCAACGCCAAGGCCATTCAAAACGCGTGGCATTTCTGATGAACCAGAGTACTTACGAAGTCCTGGCTTACTTACACGTTGTAAATCAACAATGGCAGACTGCTTTGTTACTGGGTTGTATTTCAAGGCAATCTTAATAGTACCCTGCGGGCCTGTCTCCTCGAACTTGTAGTTCTGGATAAAGCCTTTATCGTAGAGTACCTTAGTAATCTCCTTCTTAATGTTAGAAGCAGGTATTTCCACAACCCGGTGCTTCGCCCTTATGGCGTTTCTGATTCTCGTCAGATAGTCTGCTATGGGATCGGTTATCATTTCTCTACTGATTTGTTGCTTCCCTTCTGTAAAAGGGCTGCAAAGTTACGGAATTGATTTTGAAAACAAAAGCGATTTTTACCAACTTGCTTTGGTTACGCCAGGAATTTTTCCTTGAGAAGCCATTTCGCGGAAAACAACACGGCAAATACCAAACTTGCGCATGTATCCTCTTGGACGGCCTGTAAGGCGGCAACGGTTATGCAAACGAACTGCCGATGAACTACGAGGCAATTTGTCTAAACCTTCCCAGTCACCAGCTTCTTTCAAAGCAGCACGCTTTTCAGCGTACTTAGCAACTAGCTTTTGCTTTTTCAATTCTCTTGCTTTTACTGATTCTTTCGCCATTTCCTTATTTCGTTGAAAAAGGGATTCTTATTTTTTACCTTTTGTAAAGGGCATACCAAGAGATTTCAACAATTCGTAGCTTTCTTCATCTGTCTTTGCAGAGGTTACGAATGTAATATCCATACCTGAAATCTTATTCACCTTGTCAATTTGAATTTCAGGGAAGATAATTTGCTCTTTTACACCGAATGTGTAGTTACCGCGGCCATCAAAGCCTTTGTCGCTAATTCCTTGGAAGTCACGAACACGTGGTAAAGCGATGCTTGTTAGACGATCCAAGAATTCGTACATTTTGTCTCCACGAAGCGTTACTTTTACGCCAATTGGCATTTTTTCGCGTAACTTAAAGTTAGAGACCGCCTTCTTAGACATTGTTGGAACTGCCTTCTGACCTGCAATAAGGGTGATTTCTTCCAATCCAGCATCAATCAATTTCTTGTCAGATACAGCAGCACCAATACCTTTATTGATAACAATCTTATCAAGGTGTGGTACTTGCATAACTGATTTGTATTGGAACTTCTCATGCAAGTGAGAGACGACTTCCTTCGTGTATTTCTCTTTTAATCTCGTAGTTGCCATTTTGATTATTAGTTTGTGGATTTCCGACCCACAGTTAATTTATAAGTGACAAACGAAAACTACTTTGAAGGATCTGGGATAAACTTCCCTGATTCTTTTGAATAGCGTTGTAGTTTCCCTTGCTCGTTGAGCTTGCGTCCTGTACGGGTTGGCTTACCAGTAGCTGGGTCAATCAACATCAAGTTACTGATATGAATTGAACCTTCTATCTTTTTAAGTTCACCCTGAGGATTCGCGGCAGTTGGCTTAACGTGTTTTGTGATAAGGTTAACGCCTTCCACAATCGCACGCTGTTTTTCAACCAACACTTTGGTGATTTTGCCCGACTGGCCTTTTGAGTTACCAGCTATCACTTCTACTGAGTCTCCAGTACGAATGTGTAACTTGGGCTGTTTGTTGAATTTTCTTTCCATTGCTTACAATACTTCAGGTGCCAATGAAACAATTTTCATAAAGTTTTTCTCACGCAACTCACGAGCAACGGGCCCAAAAATACGGGTACCACGTGGTTCGTCTTGGTTGTTGAGTAACACGACGGCGTTATCCTCGAATCGAATGTAAGAACCATCTTTACGACGGATTTCTTTCTTGGTACGAACAACAACGGCCTTAGAAACTGTACCTTTCTTTATGTTGCCCGAAGGAATTGCCTGTTTAACTGTCACCACAACTTTGTCACCGATAGATGCGTAGCGTTTGCCCGTACCACCCAATACACGGATGACAAGCACTTCTTTCGCTCCACTATTATCAGCAACAGACAGTCTTGATTCTTGCTGTACCATTGTTATTTCGCTTTTTCAATGATTTCGACTAATCTCCAACGCTTATTCTTACTGAGTGGGCGTGTTTCCATTACGCGAATTGTATCGCCGATTCCACACTCATTATTTTCGTCATGCACCATTAATTTGGTAGTTTTTTTCATAAACTTACCGTATTTCGGGTGCTTTACTTTACGCTCTACCGCGACAACGCAAGATTTCTCCATTTTGTTGCTTACTACGCGGCCAACTCTGACTTTGCGTAAATTTCTTTCTACGGTTGTTTGTGCTGCTGCCTCCATTGTGTCGGTTATTTTACAATTGGGGTCTCCTGACCATTATTACGCGCTTGCGACTTTATTTTTAGCCGACAATTCCGTGATCAACCTAGCTATTAGGCGGCGCGTATTGCGAATACGCATCGGGTTTTCGATCGGAGATACGGCATGAGCAAACTTTAACTTTAAAAGACGATCTTGCTCTTCAGCAATCGTTTGCGTCAATTGTTCTACCGTTAGCGCTTTTATTTCACTATTTTTCATTTGACTAATACTTATTCTGCTTCTTCTTGATGATCGCGACGAACTACGAACTTAGTCTTAACGGGAAGCTTCTGAGCGGCTAAACGAAGAGCTTCATTAGCTAATTCGAGTGACACACCTGTGGCTTCAAATAAGATTGTACCCGCTTTTACTGGGGCTACCCAATATTCAGGAGCACCTTTTCCTTTACCCATACGTACTTCGAGAGGTTTCTTTGTGATTGGCTTATCTGGGAAGATACGAATCCAAACTTGACCTTCACGTTTCATTGCACGGGTAACAGAGATACGAGCTGCCTCAATCTGACGGGCTGTAATCCAGCCAGGTTCGAGCGCTTTAATGGCAAACGTACCGAAAGCAATTTGGTGGCCACGAGTAGCCATGCCTTTTTCAGACCCTTTGCTTTTTTGTTGTTTGCGGAACTTGGTTCTTTTCGGTTGTAACATGGTTCAGCAGTATTATTCGGTGTCAACTAAGACCCGTTTGCTTTCGATAATTACTTTTTCTTGTTACGGTTGTTGTTGTTGTTGCGGTTTTTATTTCCGCCACCGTTTCCACCACGACGGTCACCACCTTCGCGGTCACCACCACCTCTACGACGGTCGCCACGCTCTCCGCCACGGTCATTTCCACCGCTGCGTTCTGCTGCTGCTGCACCACCGCTGATTGGCGATAAGTCACGCTTTCCAAAGATTTCGCCTTTGAAAACCCACACTTTGATTCCAATCTTTCCATAGACGGTCAAAGCTTCTGAGATAGCGTAGTCGATGTCGGCGCGAAGTGTATGCAAAGGTACACGACCTTCTTTATACTCTTCAGTACGTGCCATTTCAGCACCACCTAAACGACCTGAAATCCGAACTTTGATACCTTGTGCTCCTACACGCATTGCTGAAGAAATTGCTTGCTTCATGGCACGGCGATAAGAGATACGGTTTTCAAGTTGTTGAGCGATTGATTCACCTACTAGTTTAGCATCTATTTCAGGACGCTTGATTTCGTAGATGTTGATTTGGATATCTTTACCCGTAATCTTTTTAAGCTCTTCTTTGATTTTATCTACCTCGTTTCCACCTTTACCGATTACGATACCTGGACGAGCCGTGTGAATCGTAAGCGTAATGCGCTTCAAAGTACGTTCAATTACTACTTTAGAGATGGCGCCTTTTGGAATACGAGCGGAAATATATTTGCGGATCTGCTCATCTTCAATCAATTTGTCAGCAAACTCACGTCCGCCGTACCAGCTTGATTCCCAACCACGGACGATACCGAGTCGCAGACCTACAGGATTAACTTTCTGTCCCATTCGTTATTGAAAATTTTAGGCTTCTTGTTGGATTAATTCTGCTGATGCATCATCTACCACAAGTGTAATGTGGTTTGAACGCTTACGAACGCGATAGGCACGGCCTTGAGGAGCCGGACGCAGACGCTTCAACATAGTACCGCCGTCAACGAATACTGTCTTTACATACAGTTCAGCGTCTTCAAGTTTAGTATCCTCGTTGAGCTGTTGCCAGTTAGCTACGGCTGACATCAAAACTTTTTTCAAAACCGGAGCGGCAGCCTGTGGCTGATACTGCAAAATCGCCAATGCGCGGCTCACTTTCTGGCCCCGAATCATGTCGGCTACTAACCGCATTTTACGAGGTGAAGTGGGTACGTTTCTTAATATAGCTCTTGCTTCCATTTTCTTTGTGACTATTACTATCGCTTACCTTTGTCCTTTTTGGCAATGTGCCCACGGAAATTGCGCGTAGGAGAGAATTCGCCCAACTTATGCCCAACCATGTTTTCGGTTACGTACACTGGGATAAACTTGTTTCCGTTGTGTACTGCAAAAGTGTGACCAATAAAATCTGGGGAGATTGTACTGCGTCTTGACCAAGTCTTGATTACTGATTTCTTGCCTGAATCATTCATGGCATCTACTTTAATTTGCAGACGGAAATCAATATATGGTCCTTTTTTTATCGAACGTCCCATTTATCTTCGATTATTTTTTACGTTTGCTAATAATCAAACGGTTAGAATACTTTTTCGGAGTACGGGTCTTTTTACCCTTCGCATATAAGCCCGTACGAGAACGTGGGTGACCACCTGACGCACGACCTTCACCACCACCCATTGGGTGATCGACTGGGTTCATCGCAACCCCACGTACACGTGGACGAATACCTAACCAACGCTTACGACCTGCCTTACCAAGGCTTACGTTCATGTGATCGGGGTTAGATACTGAACCTACCGTTGCCTTACATACTGCAAGAACCATCCGCATTTCGCTTGATGGCATACGCAATACTGCATATTTACCATCACGAGCTACTAACTGAGCGTAAGTTCCCGCACTACGAACGAGCTGACCTCCTTTGCCTGGGTGCAATTCCACATTGTGGACAATTGTACCGATTGGCATCACAGCAAGCGGAAGAGCGTTTCCTACTTCTGGAGCTACTTCGCTTCCAGAGATAATTGTTTGTCCTACAGCAATTCCTTGTGGAGCAAGGATGTAGCGTTTTTCACCATCTTGGTACTCTACCAATGCGATACGAGCCGAACGGTTTGGATCGTATTCTACTGTCATTACAGTACCTGGTACGTCCAATTTATTACGCTTGAAATCGATGATACGGTACATGCGCTTGTGACCACCGCCAATGTAACGAGCAGTACGACGACCTTGGCTGTTACGTCCACCTGTCTTCTTGATAGGGGCTAACAAGCTTTTTTCGGGCTTGTCGGTCGTAATTTCGTCAAATGACGGAGCCGTACGGTAGCGCTGACCTGGAGTTGTTGGTTTGAGCTTAATGACTCCCATTGTTGTTGTTCAATTATTTGCTACTTCAACGGTTTATTAAACAATATCAGCGTAGATGTCAATAATCTCGCCTGCTTTCAATGTCACAATGGCCTTTTTGTACGTTGAAGTAATACCACTAATGGCCTTACCGCGTGACATTCTTGTTTTCTTTCTACCAATCGAGCGCATTGTATCCACACTCGCTACTTTTACGCCGTACATCTTTTCGATGGCGTTGGCGATTTCAATTTTATTGGCAGTTTTTGTTACCTCAAATACATACTTGCCCAAGTTGCTAAGAGCAGTAGCTTTTTCGGTCAATATTGGTCGCTTAAGTACACTCATTGTCTTACTTGTTCAAGAGATTTTCTAACTTCGACACCGCTGTTTCACTGATTAACAACACCTCAGCATTGATAAGGTCGTATGTATTGACATCACCTGCTGTAGTGATATTTGTTTTAGGAATGTTACGTCCTGACAAATACACGTTGTTATTGTATTCTGGCAAAATAAGAAGTGTTTTCTTACCAGTAAGTGAAAGCGCGTTCAAAAACGAAAGGTATTGTTTTGTTTTTGGAGCATCAAACGTAAAGTCTTCTACTACCGAAATACCGTTTGCTTTAGCTTTCTGTGAAAGCACTGACTTACGCGCCAACGCTTTTACTTTTTTATTCAATTTGAAGCTATAGTCGCGTGGTCTAGGTCCGAATACACGTCCACCACCTACGAACACTGGCGACTTAATTGAACCCGCACGAGCTCCACCAGTTCCCTTTTGGCGCTTGATTTTTCTAGTTGAATAAGAAACCTCGGCACGCTCTTTTGACTTGTGAGTACCTTGACGTTGATTGGCCAAGTACTGTTTCACATCCAAATATACTACGTGCTCATTTGGCTCGATGCCGAACACTTCATCGGAAAGAGATACTGTTTTACCAGTAGCTTGTCCTTTTATATTTAATACTGAAAGTTCCATTGTCTTGATTCGCCGTTGCGATTGATTACTTTTCAATGATTACAAACGAATTCTTCGCACCTGGCACTGAGCCACTGATAACGACGATATTCTGCCCAGGGATTACCTTCAACACTTTGAGGTTTTGAACCTTCACACGGTTGTTACCCATACGACCTGCCATGCGAATTCCTTTGAATACACGCGACGGAAACGAACAAGCCCCAATCGAACCTGGGTGACGTTGACGGTTGTGCTGACCGTGAGTTTGGCCTCCAACCCCACCAAAGCCATGACGCTTTACAACACCTTGAAAACCACGACCTTTGGCAGTTCCAACCACATCCACAAAGTCTCCTTCAATAAAAACGTCGGCTACTTCCAACGTCTGACCCAAAGAAAGTTCTTGTGTGAACTCTTTGAACTCGACGAGCTTGCGCTTAGGAGTAGTTCCAGCTTTTTTGAAGTGACCCATGAGCGGCTGAGTCGTGTGCTTTTCTTTCTTCTCACCGAAACCGAGCTGAATAGCTTGGTATCCATCGGTTTCTTCGGTTTTTACTTGCGTTACTACACAAGGACCAGCTTCAATAACCGTACACGCCAGAGCCTGCCCGTCCGCATTGTACACGCTTGTCATTCCGATTTTTTTTCCTATTAAACCAGACATCTTTTTGATTTACAGCAGGTTATACAATTTATTTTACAAAATGGACTGCAAAGGTCAACATTATATTTTTGCATTCCAAATTAGCCTTCGTATTTATTTTCTAAAGACACAAAAAAAGTCAGATGATAGAACACCTGACTTCAGTTGCAACCAAATTAAAGCTAATAAACTAGCTAATTTTTGCTTTGAACTCAGATGCGGTTTCCTTAATTCAGGACCTTCACCCAATGTATGTCTTGACTAGAAAATATACGTCTTTTGAAAAGGCTTGCAAAGGTCTTAATTATTATTCAATATTACAATACATTACAACAAAAAAGAAAAAATATTTTTTTGTTTTTGAGGCAGTTACGGCTTCTTTTCGCAAAATCTACCTAAATCCATATTAACTTTGGCATCATTTTCGTTATTGTCGCTGTAAACATACGAGGCTTAACCCGTAAAATATGACACAACTCCCTCTTCGATTGGCTATTTTGTTGGTATGTGTGATTGGTTCTGTATCTGTTCTAGCCCAATCGTCCCGTAATTCTCACCTGTATCGTAATACGCCTGCTTTTGGCGTTGTAAAACTTAGTGTGGGAACTGGCATTTCGTATTACATGGGCGACATGCGCGCAAAAACTGATTTACGCTTTATTCAACCTCACATTGCTGCGGCCATTACTTATCGTTTGGCCGAACGCTTTTCTGTACGCGGAGAAATTGATTTTTATCGTATTTCTGGAAAACAAGAAGGTGGGCCTATTTGGTACAATAACCTTTCGTTTCGTTCGGACAATCCTGCCGGGTATGTGAGCCTACAAGCAGATTTGTTCCGTTATCACGACGAACGGGCAGTGAATCCTTATTTATTTGGTGGAATTGGAATCACTCGCATTACTCCTAAAGCGCAGTATCAAGGGAATTGGTACAGCCTTGCACCGCTACAAACAGAAGGTGTTGCGTATAAACGCAACGTGCGTATTGGGGTCATCGGGATTGGTACCTCTTGGAAATACAACGAGCGCTGGAGTTTTGCCGTCGAATTAAGTAACAACTACGCGAACTCTGATTATTTGGACGACGTCAGTACGGTTTATCCTAATCCGACTGGAATGTCTGAACTTGCACTCCAACTTTCTGACCGCCGCCCAGAGCTTGACCCTGCGACACTTCCAACAGGCTACCCAGTTAGAAATGACGCAGGTGCGCAACGCGGAAACCCCAAAGTAAAGGATTCGTACGGCTTTTTATCTTTTCGGGCAGAATATCTCTTGGGAACCCAAGCCCGCCGTGCGGAACGCCGCAAACTTAAATGCTATTACTGACGTTTAGTATTTCGATGATGCCCTCAAATCAATTTTTCTTTACGTGCTTTTTCAATCGCTTCTGCCTTTGAATGAACCTCTAACTTCCAATAAATATTTTTGATGTGAGTCCGAATCGTCTCTTTATCGACAAACAGCTCATCGGCAATGGTCGTGTAGCTTTTTCCTTGGGCTATTCGCTCTAACACTTCCGTTTCACGGGCAGTTAGGGGAGATTGGTAGTTTTTTTGGAAGGAAGCAACCACCATTCGAGCAATATTAGTACTCATGGGAGCTCCCCCTTGGCGAATTTCTCGAATGGCGTCAATCAAACGACTTGGGGGCATATTTTTGGTCAAATAACCTCCCGCTCCAGCACACAATGCCTTAAATACTAACCCATCGTTTTCATATACCGTCACGACAATGAGCTGGGTTTGGGGACGGAGCTTTTTGGTACGCTCAATCCCCTCCACTCCTCCCATGCGAGATAATTCCAAATCCATTAAAACAACGTCGGGGCGATCGGTGGCCAGACTTTTGAGGTAATCTTCGCAATTAGAATAGGCTCCTACCACCTCAAAATCAGGCGTCTGACTTAAAAGCGCCGCAAAACCTTCTCGGATAATATAGTCGTCTTCGACCAAACAAAGGCGTGTTTTTATCATGTTAAGTAACTGATTTTTAGTTTAATTATGCACATGGTCGCTCAAATAAGACGACAAAACCTCCGCGTTTGGGCGAAGTGAGCGTTGCTACGCCGCCAATTTTTTCGGCCCGCGTTTGAATATTCATCAAGCCATTTCCTGATCGGCTTCGCCCCAAGTCCATTCCTCGTCCATTGTCTTGCCATTCGATACGTAATGAGTCAGGAGTGGGAACAAACGAGAGCGTAGTGTCGGTCGCTTGAGCATGTTTGAGGGTATTGCTCATGGCTTCTTTGAACAAAAGCACCAAATGCCGACTTGCACCTGTAGGCAAATTGACGCCACGAAGCGAATCATTCAACCCTTCCACATTGAACCGTATTCCTGTTTTGTCAAAAACATCATCCCCAAAGTCTTTCAAACGAACCGCGATTTCGTACAGGCTATCGTGTTCGGGGTTAATCGCCCAAATAAAATCTTTGGTTCCTTGGTACATTCGATTCGCATTGTCGCTGATTTTGGTCAACAACTCCCCTACTTCACCTCCTGCTTGGCCATTCATTCGGTTTTTCACTAATTCGGTCAAGAGGGAAATTCGCGTGAGGGTATTTCCAAACTCATCGTGCAAATCTTGGGCAGCTAGTTTCCGAACGCGTTCATTTTCCTCCAATTTTGCTCGCTCAAGCGCAAGCAATTGTCGAACGTGATTATCATAAAGCAATTTGACGACTGCCGCAACCAACAAAAAGAGGATACCATAAAACCACCACGTTTTCCAAAAAGGCGGGGTAATGACCAGTGATAGTTGTAGGTAATCTCGATCATTCCATTTTCCTTCGTTATTGGCCGCCTTTACCCATAATTTATAGTTGCCAGGGTTGAGGTTAGTAAAATCAACAAAGCGGCGCGTGCCCGTATAGACCCAGTCTTTATCGAATCCTTCGAGACGGTATGCAAACTGATTGCTAGAAGGGTTGGTATAATCCAATGCCGCCCACTCAAAGGAGAAAAAGTTTTCGTCATAGTCTAAATGGATGGGCTGACCGCTCGCAATGATGCTATCTAAATGAACAACTGGTTTTTCAAATTTTTTAAAGGAACGTAGCAAAATCCGTGGAAGGTGCTTGTTTATCACCAATTCGTCGGGACGAAAACTGAGCAACATGCCATTTCCACCCACAAAAAATTCCCCGTCGGGGCTGCGATGAAACCCTCCTGAGTTGAACTCCAAGCCACCCAAGCCATCTTGACTGGTGTAGGTGCGAAATGTTTTCTTTTCAGGATTGAAGCGAATCAGCCCCCCGTTGGTCGTCAACCACAAATCCCCTGCTTTATCGCTCATGGCACCATACACAAACGAATTGGCAAGGCCATTTTTTTCGGTAAAATGTTCAAACTCTACCTTTCCATTTTGATGTTTGGCCAAGCTCAACCCTTTGGCTGAACAAATCCAAACGCGCTGTTTGGCATCCACATGCACGTCCAAAATCATATTGCTGATGAGCGACTTGGCATCGTTGGGGTTATTTTGAAACAAACGTGCATACTGATTTGGGGATGGCCAATAAATGAGTCCTTGCCGCATCCCAATCCACATTCCTCCTTTGGCATCACGCTGAATTGTCCCTACCGATTCTAACTTTGCTTTAGTGGTCTTAGACACAGGCAGTTCTTTCCACGTACGAACTTTTTTTTGCGGGTCAATTTGGGCCAAGTATCCCCGCGTCCCGACCCAAACTTGTTGGCTTGGGTCTTCATAAATTCGCAACACCCACGGCTGATGGCCTTCGTACAGTGGCAGATTAAACGTTTCAAATTGCTGCTGGGCATTGTCCAAATGAAACAATCCCGTATTTCCTCCTACCCAAAAACTACCCTGTGTATCTTCCAAAGAGGTTTCGACGATGGTATTAGGAGGAGTTTTGTACGTTCGGATGTCATGCGTTGCCCGATGAATACGGTACAAGCCAGAATAAGACCCCACCCACAAGTGACCTTTTTTATCGGTCGTTAATCCAAAAAATGTACGAGTAGCCGCCGATTCTTGGGTAAAAAGGCGTTCCCAATGCTTAAACGTATTTTTGGAGCGACTGTACAATTGCACGCCCGCTTCGCGCGTGCCTATCCAAATAATATCTTCATCGGCCTCATTTCCCTCGTACAAGCAAGTAATATGGCTACTTTTCAAACCGTTGGTATCAAAAAAATCTTCATCAAAAATATCTAAAGGCACGTATTGCTGCTTGTCTGATTCGTAACGAAACCGATAGATACCTTGGCCACGCGTTCCGACCCACACAACACCCAGATGGTCGGTTATAAGCGAAGAAACAGATACCTTCGCAGGAAGTAACGGGGTAATTTGGGTCAATAATGCTTTTTTCGCATCGTCAGGACTACGTTTTGTTGCCTTAAATTCGGTTTCATTAGCAGCCATAACCCACCAAGTCGTTTTTGTCTGTACCCAAATGGTCTTATTTTTATCTTCAATGACTTGTAAAATAACGGTTTTGAGCTGAGAGCTACGCCGAAACGTCCCTTTGGCAAAATCATAGCAGTTGAGCCCTTTGGCAGTACCTACCCAAAAGCGCTGTTTGGAGTCTTCGTGAAGTGTAGTAATAAAATCATCGGACAAGGAGGTAGAATCAAAAGGCGTTTGACGAAAGACTTGCACGCGTTGCCCATCATAGCAATTGAGACCATCTTGCGTCCCAAACCACATCAAACCACGGTGGTCTTGTAAAATACAGTGAACTTCGTTTTGGCTTAGCCCCTCGTTGGTACCTAAGTGATTCCAAAAGTCAAAGCCAATCGGTGGCGCAGCGTTTGCCCAAGCCGCCCACATCCACATAAGCCCGATGAATAGTTTTGTTTTCATACGATCAAACAAAAGTATTGGTAACTGCGGGTTTACGCTTCCCCCAAAGTGGGTGAAATGTATTTTTGTCGTACCTTTGCATATTCAAAACGGATTTCATCAGAGTATCTGCTCTACATACCCCCTCGCAAGGCCAAACTTCTGATTATCTGCGGGGCTATGTAGTCATCAAAGAAACACAAAATACCAATGTTAGAACAGTTAGAAGCTATAAAAGAGCGTTTCGAAGAGGTCTCGCAACAAATTGTGCAGCCTGAGGTCGTTTCCGACCAAAAGCGCTTTTCAAAATTGAGCAAAGAATACAAAGACTTAGACAAAATCGTACAGAAGTACCAAGCGTACAAAAAAGTACTGAGCGACATCGAAGGCGCGAAAGACCTCGTAGCCAATGAAAGCGACGAGGAAATGCGCGATATGGCCAAAGCGGAGTTGATAGAGCTTCAACCGCAAGCCGAAGAGCTTGAAGCAACGCTCAAAGATATGTTGATCCCCAAAGACCCCAACGACAGCCACAACGTCATTCTTGAGGTTCGTGGAGGAACAGGTGGGGATGAAGCAGCGATTTTTGCGGGAGACCTGTTCCGCATGTATCAGCGTTTTTGCGACCGTATGGGTTGGAAAGTCGAAATCATGGACTTTACCGAAGGAAGTACGGGCGGCTACAAAGAAATCATTGCGAGTATCATCGGTGAAGACGTGTACGGTAAGCTCAAATTTGAATCAGGCGCTCACCGCGTACAGCGCGTTCCTGTAACCGAATCGCAAGGACGCGTGCATACCTCTGCCGCTACCGTAGCAGTATTACCCGAAGTTGAAGACGTTGAAGAAGTAGAAATCAACCCTGCCGACATCGAAATCATTACTTCGCGTTCGGGAGGTGCAGGTGGACAGAACGTCAACAAGGTAGAAACTAAAGTGCAACTCACCCACAAACCTACTGGCATTGTGGTGGTTTGTCAGGTAGAACGTAGCCAACATGGTAACCGCGAGCGCGCCATGAATATGCTTCGTTCAAAACTGTACGAAATGGAGTTGAAGAAGCAAAATGAAGCCGTTTCGTCGCAGCGTAAGTCGTTGGTGGGAAGTGGTGACCGTTCGGATAAAATTCGCACCTATAACTACCCCCAAAGCCGCGTGACAGATCACCGCATTGGTTATACCATTTACAATTTACCCGCCTTTATGGAAGGTGAAATTGGCGACTTCATTGAGCAACTTCGGATTGCCGACAATGCCGAACGCATGAAAGAAGGCATTACAGCGTAAAACCCTTCTAATTATAGCACCTGACAGCAGAAAATGTTGTCAGGTTTTTTTGTGCTTTATGATAGCACGCATGGTAGATTTTCGTTAGATTTCGTAGTTTTTGTTCCCCTTTATAATCTTACCTTATCCCATGGAAAAGCAAATTACCAAACATTACACCAATGGTGAAGTAACCGTTGTGTGGCAACCGCACCTATGTGTTCACTCTGCCATTTGTTTTCGAGGACTTCCTACCGTTTTTGACCCACGCAAACGCCCTTGGATAACAACCGAAGGTGGAAGCACCGTCGCTATTGTAGAGCAAATCCAGAAATGTCCTTCGGGGGCTTTGTCTTATTTTATGAATACCCAAGCAGAAGAGCAAGAACCCGTAGAAGTAGAAACTGAAACCGTCATCGAAATTCTTCCTAAAGGGCCTTTATTGGTCTATGGAAACTTAAAGGTCAAAGACACCGCGGGTAACGAAACCAAAAAATCACAAGTAACGGCATTTTGCCGTTGTGGCCAATCGGGTAACAAGCCTTATTGTGACGGCTCACACGTAACAGCTAAATTTGAAGGATAAGTAAATAGTACATTCGACCTTTGTGAGCGTACCTTTCTAAAACCCGAATTATCTAATCTACCCCCTATGAACTCACCTTCTACCGATTCGCGCCCCAAACGGTTACTATCGCTCGATGCCTTACGAGGCTTTGATATGTTCTGGATTGCGGGGGGCGAAAATATCTTTCATGCGCTCGCCGAAGCCACTGGCTGGACGGGAGCCATCTTAATGGCCGAACAGCTCTCGCACCCCGAATGGAACGGCTTCCGAGCGTATGACCTTATTTTTCCTTTGTTCTTGTTTTTAGCTGGCGTTTCCACGCCTTTTTCACTCGGCCGCCGTATGGAACAGGGCGCCGACCGCTCACAACTTCTCCGAAAAATCATCCAACGCGGACTCACGCTCGTTTTGTTGGGCATTATTTATAACAATGGACTTGAAATTAAGCCACTGTCCGAAATGCGCTTTCCAAGTGTTTTGGCTCGGATTGGTTTGGCAGGGATGTTTGCCCAAATTATTTACCTTTATTTCAGCACAAAAGCGCAATACATCTGGTTTGTTTCGCTGTTGCTGGGCTATTGGGCCTTTGTAATGCTTGTTCCCGTTCCAGGTTGCGGAGCAGGACACATGACGATGGAGTGCAACCCCGTGAGTTATCTTGATCATTTAATCATCCCAGGGCATTTGCACAAGGGCATCCACGACCCCGAAGGACTGTTTTCTACCTTCCCTGCCATTGCTACGGGATTGTTAGGAATTTTTGCGGGAAATTTACTCCACGCCGACGAGCGTTCTACCAGCCGTCAACAAAAAACACTTTATCTTTTTGTGGTAGGCATCGTATTTCTGGTGCTAGGAAAACTCTGGGATTACGTTTTCCCCATCAATAAAAACCTTTGGACGAGTTCTTTTGTGTTGTTTGTTGGTGGCTGGAGCCTCGTTTTATTATCAATTTTCTACTGGATTATTGACGTTCAAAACTGGAACCGCTGGGCGTGGGTACTGGCCGTTATTGGCATGAACTCCATCCTTATATATATGAGCGATAGCTTCTTCGATTTTCACTATACCTCGGAGCGCCTTTTTGTAGGCATTGTCAAGTATTTCTCTGAACCCTTCCAGAAAGTATTCTATAGTATTGGGTTCGTAGTGGTCGAATGGCTTGTTTTATATTTCCTTTATAAAAAGAAAGTCTTTTTGAAGGTGTAGGTCAAGATTTGTTACATAAAAAAGGCGCTGAATTTTATGTCCAGCGCCTTTTTTATGTAAACTGGTAGGCCCACCAAATGAGAACTCCTTGTAAGGGTAACCGTAGAAAAAGTACCCATTGAGGAATTTTATGAAATTTACCTGAAGTCAACATGTAAATATTGGCAGGAAAAATGGCGATAAACAACAAGACACATCCCCACGCGGCCCAGTTTCTTGTAACATTTATCAACAACCCTATTCCTAACAGTACTTCGGCTACTCCCGACAAAAAAATGCAAAGTTGGTGAGCAGGTACCCATGGAGGCATCATTGGCTTATACAATTTTGGGTTGATGAAGTGCATCATCCCTGCAATTATCAAGAGTCCTCCTAAGACATAAGCACTCATTCTTGTTCTGACTTTTCGCGGTTGGCCAACTGCCCGCAGGCTGCATCAATGTCTTTACCTCGGCTTCGGCGTACGTTGACGACTACGCCTTTGTCTTCCAAAAATTTAGCAAACTGCGTTAGCTTATCAACACCCGTGTTTTTAAAATCGGCTTCGGCAATGGGATTGTATTCGATGATATTTACTTTTGAGGGCACTTTTTTGGTAAACTCCCACAATTCTCTGGCGTCCTGAATCGTATCGTTGAAATTGTGAAACACGATGTATTCAAAAGTAATGCGATTTTGGGTTTTACGGTAAAAATGCTGCAACGCTTCTGCCAAATTTTTCAACGAATTCGATTCATTGATAGGCATGATTTTGTTGCGTTTTTCATCGTTGGCTGCATGTAGCGACAATGCCAAGTTAAACTTCACCCCGTCGTCACCGAGTTTAGTAATCATTTTGGCGATTCCCGCCGTTGAAACCGTAATTCGCTTTGGCGACATTCCCAATCCATCAGGCGAAGTGATTTTTTCCACTGATTCAAGTACATTGGCATAGTTGAGTAGTGGTTCGCCCATTCCCATATACACAATGTTCGACAAAGGAATTCCGTAGTTTTCCTTAGCTTGGCGGTCAATGGCCACCACTTGGTCGTACATTTCGGCCGCATCTAGGTTTCGTTTGCGATCCATGTAGCCCGTCGCGCAAAACTTACAGGTCAACGAACAACCTACCTGACTCGACACACAGGCCGTCATTCGGTCATCGGCAGGAATCAATACCCCTTCAATAAGGTGGCTATCGTGCAGTCGGAAAGCCGACTTGATGGTTCCGTCTGAGCTTTTTTGGGATTTGGCCGTTGCGATGGACTTTATTTCAAAATGGGTATCCAATAACTCCCTCGTTTTGAGCGAGAGGTTACTCATTTGGTCAAACGACGTGGCGGATTTTTTCCACAGCCATTCGGCAATTTGTTTGGCACGAAAACCTTGTTCTCCGTGGGCTGCTAACCAGTCTTTCAACTGTGCCACCGACAGTTTACGAATATCTTGCTTTTTAATGGTTGTTGTTTCTATCATATCATAAAGACGACAGTTTGGCCGTTGCGATGGGCCAAACTGTCTTATTTTCTGCAAAGTTACTGGCTTTCAGGGCAATCATCCAACTTTCAGGACAATCTTCCCAAATTGAGCACCGCTATCCATGTGTTGTAAGGCCGTTTCTACCTCTTCCAACGCAAAGACTTTATCAACGATGGGGTCAATTTTGTGCTCCGCTAAGAAGTTGACCATATCGGCAAACTCTGTCTCCGTCCCCATTGTTGACCCATATATATTGAGTTGTTTGAAAAACACCTTCCCAGGCACGATGTCGGTAATATTGCCCGTTGTTCCGCCAAAAAAACAAATACTTGCTCCTGCCGTGGCAACATCTATCAATTTGGCAAAACTTGCTCCACCTGCACTGTCGATGATGACGTTGAAGTACCCACTACGGTCGCCCCCTGTGGCGGCGATTAGGTTTTTGGCCCAGTTGGCATCTTTGTAATTTACGCCACCTTTGGCTCCCAATGCGATTGCCTTGGCGATTTTTTCGTCCGAACCTGACGTTACCCATACTTCTGCCCCCGCCGCTACCGCAAATTGAAGCACAAACAACGCCACTCCTCCACCAATACCCGTTACCAGTACGCGGTCGCCTGCTTTCATACTTGCACGCGACATGAGCGCCCGCCAGCCCGTCAAACCTGCCAATGGAACTGCCGCTGCGGCTTCGTACGACAAATGGGCGGGTTTTGTAGCAAGGTATTGGGCTTCTACTTTGAGGTATTCGGCAAACGTTCCGTTGTCGGGCATTCCCAAAATTTTAAAGCTTTTACTGTAAAAAGCAGGATTTTCACCCCAATTGTGCGACGGATTGATGATAACGTCTTTACCTAACCATTCTTCCGAAACGCCTTCTCCTACTTCTACCACCGTACCTGCACCGTCGGAGCCTAAAACGGCGGGGAGTTTAATCCCTGGATAAAGCCCTTGTTGAATAAAAACGTCGCGGTGGTTGAGGGCGGCGGCTTTAATTTGCACAAGCACTTCACCCGTGCCAGCGCTTGGTTTTTCAACTTCTTGTACCGTAACGGCTTGTTTGATTTCTGGAAGAATAGCGGCTTTCATACAAAACAAAATAGTTTTTTGAGTATCGACTTCCATTACAAACAACCTTTTAGGATGAATGGTTGACAGACCTCCAAAAATTTCGTTATTTTTGAACTAACAAGCCATGAACAGTTATGAAATCCCCCTTTTTACTTTTGCTAGTAATTGCTTTGCTATTGGTCCGATGCACAACGGGCGAAACAGCCCTTAAAAAAGGAAGGCTCGACCTTGCCATTAAGCAATCGTCGTACCGGCTGACCAAACAACCTTCGCATACCAAGGCAGCGAAGGTCTTCATCGCTGCCTACCAAGCGCAAGAACGTATTCATCAAGAAAACATACAGCTGCAAATCAAGAACAATCAGCCCTTTAAATGGGAAGATGTCTTGTACCAATACCAGCGTTTACAACAAAATTTTCAACAATTTTCGCAGTGTGCGGCTTGTCGTTCGCTGATTCAGCCCATGCCTCGCCCCTACACCGAAAGCATAGAACAGGTACGCGACCTTGCCGCTGCCGAACGCTACGAAGCAGGTGTTCTGGCGTTTAAGCAACAAGGCAACCGCCAAGCCTGTAAAGAAGCTCTTACTCATTTTAAAAAAGTAAAACAACTGCGGTCGTCGTATAAAGACGTGGATAAATTACTGCCATTGGCCAAAGAATACGCTACTCTGCGGGTGGTGATTGAACCTTTTAAGGATGTGCATTCACTTTCCCAAAATGACTACAAGTATTTGGAAGACAAACTAGCCGATGCTCTGTTTGATAGTCGCCAACCGCACGAATTGGTTCGCTTTTACCCTCCTGCCCTTGCTCGTTACGACAGCATTCCGCCTCACCATTTGATTCAACTTAGTTTTACCAAATACAGCTCCCAAAGCGAAACTTTGTCATCGAGCTGTACGACCGTTGAAAGTAACGAAACGTACAAAGTGGGTACAAAAAAAATCAATGATACCACCGAAGTGGACGTGATGGAAAAGGTAAAAGGAAGCCTCACTACGCACCGTCGGGAGTTATCGGCGAGTTGTCGGTTAGAATTCAGAATCATTGATTTGGACACTGAGCGCCCGCTTCATTCTGATTATATCAACGATAGCGCCGATTGGGCCGAAGAATGGCATGAGTTTAGCGGAGACACACGGGCCTTGAACGGCAAAGTGCTGACTACCTCCAAAAACCTCTTCCCACCCTCGGATACTGATTTTTTCCGAGACATGAGCAAGTCACTGGCCTCTCGGCTACGGAAGCGCCTCCAAGATTTTTATCAAAAAGAGTGATTTTACTACCAAAACAGACGCGAAGAAGTATAGTGACTTCGTGAACCAAGTGTGACTCCTAGCGTAATTTCGTGCGACCCTCTCGTAGCCACTTGTAGCGAAGAAATGGGGTATTCGTAGGTATAATTAACCCTCAGTTGTTGGGCTACTTTTGCCCCAAAAAAGGCCGTAAAAGACTCTAATTGACGGTAGGACGCCCCAAACCACAAATCGGAAGAATAGCTTATTTTTACATTCAAATCCCAAGATAGCGGCGCACTAGAAACTTTTTTCAACAAAATAGAAGGGGTAAAATCCCAGTCTTCTACCAACGGCAACCGATACCCAGCCGTCAGAAAAAAATGAGGAACGACCTTCCCCTGCCAGTTGCTGCTACTGTTTTTAAACGAGAGCGTTGAAGGCCAAAGTTGGTTTACCGAAAACCCAGCAAAAAAATCGGTCGAATACACCCAAACACCCGCGTTTAGGTCGGGACGAATCACGGATAATCTTCCCGATGACACCAACGGATCTTGTGGGTTTGCCAAGCGAAGTTGGTCAAAATCAAGCGTATGCTGACTGAGCCCTGCCGTCAGCCCCGCGCTTACTTGCCACTCTTCATTCATTGGATAATGATAGGCGCCCGTTGCTCCCATAGAAAACCGCGTCCATGGCCCAGTTTGGTCGCGCACGACCGTCAACCCTGCTCCTCCGTGCGCATCGGGCTGCGATGAATACCTTTCTCGCCCAAAACGAAAACGAGGAGAAGAGGCAGGTTCTACGCTAAAATTAGGATTACCCAAAGGCAGGTGAGCCGTTAAATAAAACGTTCGAGGCGCGTCTTCGAACCCACCCCACTGCTGTCGATAGCCCACTCGGGCATCGGCATAGCTTTCAATTCCAGCTACGGCAGGGTTGATGAGAAAATGGTTTTGTAAATACTGCGAATAATGAGGCACCTGTTGCGCAAAACTTGCTCCCACTACCAAAACCCCCATCACGGCCCACAAGGTAGTCTGCCCAAACACACGTTTCGTCCTGTCCAACTTATTTATTCAAAAGGGTATCAGATTCAAAGATTAGTTACAAAAATCGCGCCTAAATACCCTTTTGTCTGAACTTTATCAAAGTTCGGCGGTCGCAATTTTGGCTGACAAAATTGCCAGCGGAATCCCGCCTCCAGGGTGTACGCTTCCTCCTACAAAGTAAAGGTTTTTGAACTGACGAGAAAAATTGGCGTGACGAAGAAAAGCCGCAAAGCGATTGTTGGAGCTATTGCCATAAAGCGCTCCCTGGGAGCTTGACGTCTTAGATTCGATGGTGCGTGGGTCTAAAATCGCCTCACATTCAATCAATTCGGCCAAGTTAACGCCTAAATTATGGCTCAATTTATGCACAATTGCTTCCCGTGTTTGGGCAATGAGGGCATCCCAGTCTTGTCCCTCGTTATTGGGTGCATTAACCATTACAAACCAATTTTCTCCTCCTGCTGGCGCATCGTCAGGTTTATATTTGGAGGTAATATTGATGTAAACGGTCGGGTCGGAATAGATGGTTTTCTTTTGAAATAAATGCTCAAATTCCGTACGGTAATCGTTGGAAAAGAAGATGTTGTGAAGCTCCAATTCGTTAAATTGCTTTTTTACCCCCCAATAAAAAATCAGGGCCGAACTTGATTTGGGCTGGCGCAAGATGCGCTCAGGTTGACGCGCGTTGGGTAGTAATTTCCGAAAAGTATTCACTACGTCCATGTTAGAAACAACGACATCGAAGGTTCGCTCTTCTACTTTTTGGTTATTACCTAGTTGCAAGCCTTTTACGCGATTTTCTTCCGTTAAGATGTTGGTTACTTTCGTTCCAAAATGAAACGTCACGCCTAAATCCTGAGCTAATTTCACCAAACTATCGGTGATGTCCACCATTCCTTTTTTTGGAAAAAATGCCCCAATATTGTACTCCAAATGCGGGATGATGTTCATCGTCGCGGGAGTTTCGTAGGGATTGGAGCCGTTGTAGGTAGCGTAGCGGTTGAACAATTGTACCACCCGTGGATTAGAAAACCGCCGTTCGTTGGCGCGGTTCATGGTGGTAAAAGCATCTAAACGATGCAAATTCGCGTAACCTTTGAGTGCATCTCGGTTAAAATACGTGCCCAATTTGTGCAACGAACGGTGTAAAAACAGCTTCTCGGTGACGTCATATTTTAGGGCGCTGTCGTCTAAGTGTTCCAACACGTCTTTGGCAGGCACACCCAGCGTTTGTTCGAGCTCTTGTGCAAACTTTTGCTGGTCGGCATGGGCCGTTAGCCGAACCCCGTCGTCCCAAAAATACCGACAGACTTCTTCTAGTCGAATATAATCAAAATAGTCTTTGGGGTCTTTGCCCGACAAACGAAAAAGCTCATCGACCAACTGCGGCATGGTAAACAACGACGGCCCTGCGTCGAAACGATAACCGTTTAACTCAAAACTCGAAAGTTTACCTCCTGGATAGGTATTGGCCTCAAAAACGTGCACTTTATACCCTTTATTGGCTAGCCGAATGCTTGTTGCAATGCCCGCAATTCCTGCGCCAATGACCGCTGCTGTTTTCATTTGTGTTACGGACGTCTTCGTCTGTTCGTTAATTAAATTCCTTCACTCATTGTATAACGCACCTTCCGACTCACAACCACGACTTCGTCTCCCACCTTAATTTGTCCCGATTCTTGCGTGACTACATTTTGACCAAAGAAAATCTTATTGTTTCTTTTTCGATAAGTGGACAACGTACGCAAAGGTTCTTTGCCCGAAATTTCCCCTTTTTCTGGGTCAACCGTGGTCAGGACACAGCGCGCACAGGGTTTTACGCCATAAAAGCTGACTCCTCCTATCGTAAACTCGTACCATTGGTCTTCGTCGTAAGGCTCGCCGCCTTCAAAAACAAAGTTTGGTCGAAAGCGTACCATAGAAACTGCGTCGGGCAGTCGAGTGTTTAAATCATCTAAGGAAGATTGGCCAATCAACAAAAAAGGAAAACCATCGGCAAAGCTTACGTTGACGTCGAAAGGGGCATAATCTGGGTCGGCCAAACGCGGCGAAGTATCAGGCAAATACATTAAACGCACCGAAAAACCCAACGCCTCCGTCAGCCAACGATTACAGGCATCGTTGACTACTACGGCTTCGATGGTATCGTCCCAAACGGTTACAGGCACCAAATCGAAGGTTTCGGGAAGTGCAGGTACCGTTAAGACTCCCAAAGCGCGCGTGCGGTGTCGAAGTTCCAAGCCATTGTCAGTCAAGGTTACCTCAATTAACGCCATGGTCGGATGTTGGCGCTGTGTCACAAAGCGATTGGTATCATCAATCACCACCCAACGGCGGTCAAAGCGTAAGCCCCGTTCTTCGACTTCGGCCTGCGAAACCCGAATCGCGCCCAATGATTTGACGGGATAAATGTAAATATCAGAAAGAATGAGTGAAGTGTTCATAAAACAAAGTAACGTTGATTTTCGTAGTTTTGAAAAAAATAGCAACCTAGCTGTCCACAATGCCTGCTTACAAACATCTTTTTTTCGACCTCGACCACACTTTATGGGATTTTGAGCGCAATTCGGCCGAATCTCTTTCTGAAATCTACCATACGTTTCAACTACAAAATCACGGGATTTTATCACTCGGTGATTTTGTCAAAACCTTTATCGAAATCAATACCCAACTTTGGGCCGACTTTGACCGTGGCCACATCGCGCATGGTTTTATTCGCGAAAATCGTTTTCGATTGGTCTTTGAAGCACTCAAAGTCGATAACCTTGCCGTAGGGAAAGACATGGGAGAAGAATATTTGCGGCTTTTACCCCAAAAATCACACCTGCTAGACGGTGCTGTGGAGCTGTTGGACTATTGTGCCAACAAAAACTACCAACTACACATTGTCACCAACGGCTTTGATTCGATTCAAGCCTCTAAAATGGCCAGTTCGGGTATTCAGCAGTACTTTGAACATGTTATCACCAACGAAAAAGCAGGTGCTAAAAAGCCTGATGCCCAGATTTTTGAGTTTGCACTTCGCTCCGCCAATGCCCGCCCTGACGAAAGTTTAATGATTGGCGACAACTGGGAGGCTGACATTATGGGTGCGCTTCGTTTTGGAATTGATGCCGCTTTTTACAACCCCAAAAGCTTAAAATTTGAGCAAACACCTACCTACGATGTGCAGCATTTGAATGAATTGATGTCAATTCTCTGAGGTCGTGGCGGTTGGTTTACAAAAATCACAAACGCATTTTTTCCCGCTTTCGATCAAAGTATTTTTTTCCAACAGAGAAAGCTTTCGGACTTTTACGCCAATGTTCTGAAAGTCAATCGAAATCGTACGTTTCAAATCTTCTGGACGAAAACTAGCCCGATTGGCAGCTTCCGAAACAAGGTTATAAAACGCCCCCATGTAGGTTTTAAAACTGCGAATGGGGTAAGGAGCTAGTCCAAAATTCTGAGCGTCGGCCTTGATTTGTTCGGCACTTTCGAGACGTAAACCGAGAGTTTCGTGGTTAAATACATAGGCATCGGGAGGTAACTGAGGCTGCGGTTGACTCAAAAAGCGGTTTTGGTCAAACAAACCAATCGGATAATTGAGCAGCAGCCCGCCATCCACCAAAACGTCGGCGGGAACCGTACGCGGAGGCCGCGAATAAAAACGCCCCGTACTGTCCATAAACACCGCGCAGTAGTACAAAGGAATCGACATCGACGCCCGTACTGCATCCGCAATGGCTAGATTGGGAAAGTTTTCGTACGACAGCACCATCGGTTTTTGCTGCGTGAGGTTGGTCACCGTCACGTACAAGTCTTTCAGGCAACTATCGCGTTGGGCAAGTTCGTGAAGCTCCCCAAAAGTCAGCCCCGAATTCCCCGTTCTGATGTCGATTTTTTCACCAATCCAGCGTCGAAACGCATCACCTCGGTACCAGCCAAAGCGCTCCACCAATCGCTGTGTTCCTCCCACAAAAATATATTGACCGTCGTTGAACGATTCCACTTTCATCTCAGAAACCAAGTCCGTTAGCTCCGCTGCCGAATAACCTACCGACAACAACGACGCTTGAATCGCCCCCGCCGATGTTCCGCCAATGCGACGAATACTGTGCAGCATCCCTCTTTGTTCCAATTCTTGCAGCGCCCCACAATAAGCGACGCCTCGAATCCCACCTCCTTCAAGTACCAGATTATGGTACTTTGGCTGCGCCAATGCCGTTGACAAACCCCAAACAAAATGAATAAAAAGTCCGTTGAGTAGCAGTCTATGTAACACTTTTTGAGCCATAAAAACGTTTTTTGTTGTGTAACGATTTTGCCAAAGAAAAATTGAACAACGAATGAAGCTTCTGCTACCAAATTTCACCACACCCCTCCTCCATTCCTTCGGTTATCGCGGTTTGGCGGGAATTATTTTAGGTGTATGCACGACTTTCACGGCGTTGGCTCAGTCGTTTTCTTTTCAATGGGACAATGCTGTTCCCGTGACAATTCAGGGGAAAAAGCTTCTTAACCCTTGGGTAGGTGGGCTCAACAATGCTCAGTTTTCTAAGATGCACCTCAATGACGACGGAATCGAAGATTTGGTAGTTTTTGAACGTTCGAGCCATTCGGTCAACACCTTTTTGGCCGTACCGCAAACGACTGGATTGCAATGGAAACACGCCCCTGAGTACGAAACACGCTTTCCAGCAGACATGCTTCATTGGATGCTACTCGTTGATTTTGACCAAGATGGCCGTAAAGACCTTTTCACGAGCACCAACGGTGGTATTCGGGTTTTTAGAAATGTGGCGGTTTCTAACGGCTTTTCGTGGTCGCTCATTGCCGACCCGATTCTCACCCAAGGTTTTTCGGGTAATATCAATTTATACGTTCAGCCCACCGACTTACCTGCCATTACTGACGTTGACGACGACGGCGACATTGATATTCTTACTTTTGATTTTACGGGAACGTCGGTAGAGCTTCACCAAAACTTTAGCAAAGAACAAAAAAGTACGAATCCGTTTATTTTTAAGAAAACGACCAACAATTGGGGACGTTTCAGCGCCACCTCCTTTTGTGACCAATACCTTTTCAACCTTCCACCTATCGACGTCACTCTTCAAAATCCCTCCAGCGCCCGTATTGCGCACGCAGGAAACACCCTCTGGGTAGGAGACCTCAACGGCGACGGCAACAAAGACGTCCTGCACGGCCACGTTGCTTGTGACAACGTAGTGATGCTGACCAACGTAGGTGGAAACGGAATGGCGACGCTCATCGGCAGTGCGCAACCTTCTTTCCCTGCCGTTACTCCCATCAATTTCCCCGTTTTTCCTTCTCCTTATTTGGAAGACATCGACGGCGACGGCCAAAAGGACTTGATTGCCAGCCCCAGCAGTACCGACATTGCCACCAACCCATTGCTCAATTTGAGGCAATCCAACTGGTTGTATAAAAACGAAGGAACCACTACTAACCCTAAGTTTACCTATCGTCAAATGGATTTTCTCCAAGATGGGATGATTGATTTGGGAGAAAACGCCACCCCCGCCTTGGCCGACATTGACGGTGACGGCGACCTAGATTTGGTCGTGGGTTATGGCGGATTACGGACTACTGACGGGTATCGGGCGGGTATCGCGTTTTTTAGAAATACTGGAAACGCTACCCAACCAGCATTTGAGTTTATCAATGAAGACTTTCTTGGGTTAAGTGCCCAATTATTTAAAAAAGAAAACGTGAGTTTGGTCAATGCCAAACCATTTTTTACGGATTTGAACGGCGATGGCACCACTGATTTGGGTTTTTGGGCCAATACCTTTAAAGGAATGGACATTCGCTACCTGCCTAATCTAGCCCCGCGTGGACAAGTAATGCGGCTAGATACGAGTCGAATCACCAAAATGCCGCTTCCTAAAAATTTCACTAACGGAGAGAATTTACTCTACTACGACATCGACAAAGATGGAAAACTAGACGTACTGGTGAGTAAAAATTCGGGAAATGTGGAGTTTCACCAAAATGTGGGAAGTACGACATCCCCCATCTACGAACTTAAAAGTGAAGCTTTTGGCGGAATTGACGTTGATTTTGAGCGCCGCGCCCAGGGCATGGTTGTAGCCGACCTCAATGCTGACCAAAAACCTGAGCTTGTTATGGGAGACTTACTGGGTCGCTTACGTGTTTACCAAAACTTTACCACCTTGGCTACGCTTAAAAGCGACAGCAGCCTTATTTTCAACGCATTTAATAGCAAATCTGAATTTATCCGCATTGGCGTGGGGCTGTTTCCTGCGGCAGGTGATGTAAACGGCGACCAACTCCCCGAACTACTTATAGGAGGCAATACAGGCGGAATTCGCTTTTTGAAAAACAACTCTCCCAAAGGCACTGCTACTGGCAACGAGCTGGAGTTTTTTGTGTATCCAAATCCTACGTCCAACTTTCTTTACGCCCAAGTTCCCGAAAAAGGAACGCTTGACCTGTTTTCCATCAGTGGACAATTCATCCGCAGCATCGTTGTCCCACAAGCCACTACCGAGCTACCAATGGACATCAACAAACTACCTGCGGGCTTGTATGTCCTGCGTTTTACGACCGCCAACGACGTTAAAATGTCGCAAAAGGTAATAATAACCCGCTAAAACCGCTAAAGCGTACACCGCATAGCCCCAACTTTCGCTGGCAGTCCAGCACTCCACGCACCAACGATGTGTTTCGCTAGGAAAACGCCCAAGGTCAGGTTCTACTTCGTACAAACGCATCAACGGCAACGACGTCAGGAACACGTAGCCAGTAACCCAAGTAGGCTGATGATTTAAACGCAGCAGCAAAAATGTCAATACAAACGGCATTCCGTTAAATAAAATTCGGCTCGTATCTCCGCCTCCAAACACGCTGAGAAACAGCCACACAATGAGTTGAATTTGCAAATGGGTGTTTACCTCACCCCCTGAGTCCCCCTCTCCTTGCAGGAGAGGGAGATTTTGAACGCCTTTCTCCTTGAGGGCGTAGACTGAGAATGAGGTGCAATGCTTATTGGGTGAGCCAGCTAGCCACAACGTTCCAAAAGCCAACACCCAACTTGTGGGAATCCGCGTTAATAATTCTGGCTCTACGAGATATCTTTTTGCTACCCGAAGCAATGTTACTAGGGAGTTATTTCGCCAATCGGACGTGGAGGGAGGGAAAAAATACAAAGCTACGTAATACACCAACAACGCCACCAATAGCGCTGATAATGCAATAAAAAAGGGACGTTTTGACTGGTTGAAAACAGCGACATTCACCCCATTCCACAAAGCCATACATCCAATGACGGCAATAAACGACTCCTTTTGCAGCGTTCCTAAAACGGCCACAACCACTATAAAAAGCCAGTTTTTACTTTCTATAACCCCAAAAAACAGCAAGAGCGTTAACCAAAAATAGCTTCCCACATCTGCCGTCACGGGGTCGGGCAGGTACATACGCACCAGTCCTTTCCAATGAAAAAGTAGCCAAAACAATCCCAGTCCAATGACTGAAAGGCGAAGGTGTAGTTTTTGCCAAATCAACATCAATAGCCCCACGGTCAGCACCACAAACAGGCCATTGAGGCCAACAAAATCTATTTTTAGGTCATTGAAGGGCAAATGCGCTGCCAGCCACGGGCTCAAAATTCGGGTATTAAAAGGAAAAGAAGAGAGGTACTCAGGCGTGATGCCCCGAAAATACCGATAGCTTTCCGCGTATTTGTGGGCGTCAAAACGTTTGTCCAACAATTCGTAAGAATACGTGGGCTGTACCATTGCGTACGTTAAGTACACCATGGCGCTCAAGCCCATCGCTATCCCAACGTTTTTTTTCATGTTGGGTTATTTTTGTTCCAACAAACAGCCTTTCAAGCCTTCTTCTAAGGTCTTCCACGGAAGTGGGTTTCCTCCGATACACTCCACGCGGCTATCGCGGCGGTAGGCTAGGTATTCAATCGAAAACTCACCTCGAACGGCATTGATTAATACCCAATCCACGCCCGTCCGAAACGCTCCTTTTACTCGTTCCACTTGTTTGACGGAGGTCACCCAAGCTTTTAACTTTTGCAAATCAAAAACCTCATCGGGCGAGAATACCCAACCGCAGCTATATCGTCCTAAACCATGGCTTTCTTTCATTAACGGTTTACCCACTTCAGGAATGGGTAAGTCGTGTGCTTCGCCGTGGTGATGGTGGTGATGCTCGTGCTCATGGGCACTGGGGTGCAAAGCTTTGCGATTGGGAAAAGGCTCGATATTCAGCCAATTAGGGTCAACATCGCCCTGTTCGACGGCACCAATCAGAATCTTCGGTGGAAACAGCTCTTTGGCCCACCCCAGAAACTCCCGCGTAAGCTCTTCGCCAGCCAAGTCGATTTTATTCGCAATCAACACATCGGAGAGGGTAATTTGATCAATAAATGTCTCGTGTTCGCGGTATTCTTCGTTGTCCCACTGCCTTGGGTCAACCAAACATACCGTGGCGCGGATGTCCAGTACATCTTTCAAAAACTTTCCCCGAAGCATGTCCAAAATTGCCTCTGGGTGCCCTATTCCAGTGGGTTCAATCAAAATTCGATGAGGTTTGATTTGGCGCAGCACGAGCGTCAGGGTCATTTGCATGGGCAGATTGGCCGAGCAACAAATACAGCCACCTGCGACTTCTTTGACTACCAAACCATTTTCATCCGCTCCAGCAAAGGGCGTATGGTCGATAGAAACCGCCCCAAATTCGTTGATAATCACCGCCCAGCGTTCGTCGGCTGGTTTGCGTTTGAGGATGTTTTGGAGCGTTGTGGTTTTGCCTACGCCCAAAAAGCCAGTGATTAGATTGACGGGTATTTTTTGTAATGCCATAGATACTTATTTTTTCTTTTACCCCAAATTGGGTGAAAATAGACCCAAAGTTGGGGATTCTAAGTCGCTTTTTTACGTTTTACAACAATTCTGTTTTACCTTCGTTTTTCTGCAAATTTCACTAAAATGTTCCGACAACTCTGTTTTTTATTTTTGGTAAGCCTTGCCGCATTGGTGCGAGCCCAAAACCCCACCAGCAAATACGACCCGCACGTATTGTTCAACCCATTATTTAATTATCAGCCTGCCAATGAGTTTCGAACAGGAAGCGGTGCACCAGGTCCTCGTTACTGGCAGAATCACGCTGATTACAAAATTGCTGTAACCCTCGACGAAGCGGCTAATCAGCTCAACGGTGAAGTAGAAATTACTTACCTTAACAACAGCCCCGAAACGCTGCCTTTTCTTTGGCTTCAACTCGACCAAAACGCCTTCAATGATAACTCTCGTAGCGGCAAAACTACCCCGCTCAGTGGTGGTCGTTATGGTAATTCAGGTTTTGAGGGCGGCTACGTGGTTAGCACCGTGACAGTTCAGCAAGGAAAAGGCAAAGCGACGCCCGCCGAGTACATTGTCGATGATACCCGTATGCAGATTCGCCTAGCCGAGCCAATCAAGTCGGGTGGCGACGTTATCAAAGTAAAAGTCACTTATTCGTTCAAAATCCCATCGTATGCCTCCGACCGCATGGGAAAACTCGACACGCGCAATGGAATAGTGTATGAAATGGCCCAGTGGTACCCACGTATGTGCGTATTTGATGACATCGAAGGGTGGAATGTACTTCCCTACCTCGGCGCAGGCGAGTTTTACCTAGACTATGGAAATTATGAATACAGCGTAACCGTTCCTTGGAACCACATTGTAGTAGGTTCGGGCGAACTGCTTAACCCAACGGAAGTACTTACAACAGAGCAATTAAAGCGCCTCGAAGAAGCCCGTAAGAGCGATAAAACGGTGATGATTCGGACGGAAAAAGAAGTGAAAGACAAAAACTCTCGCCCAAAACAAGAGGGTATGCTTACTTGGCGTTTCCGCTGTAACAATGCCCGCGACGTAGCTTGGGCAACTTCGCAGTCGTTTGTTTGGGACGCCGCTAAAATGAATCTACCAAGTGGTAAACCTGCCTTGGCACAGTCGGTGTATCCTGTCGAGAGCGCAGGCAATGATAGCTGGGGGCGCTCTACCGAATACGTGAAAGGCTGCTTAGAGTTTTATTCAAAATATTTGCTTGAATACCCCTACCCCGTCGCTACCAACGTAGCGGGAATTGTGGGCGGAATGGAATACCCTGGCATTGTTTTTTGCGCCCACAACGACAAAAAAGAATCGCTTTGGGGCGTCACTGACCACGAATTTGGGCATACTTGGTTTCCGATGATTGTGGGCAACAACGAACGTAAGTTTGCGTGGATGGACGAAGGTTTCAACACCTTTATCAATATGCTCTCCACCGAGGCATTCAACGACGGCGAATACAACCAAGACCGTTTGGATGACATTCAAAACATTGCCCCAACCCTTTTCCGCGACGGTGCCGACCCAATTATCACTATTCCTGACGTCATCAAAACGACTAACTTGGGCTGGGATGCGTATTACAAACCTGCGATTGGCCTCAAGATTTTGCGGGAAGTGGTGGTTGGCCGCGACCGCTTTGATTATGCTTTCAAACAATACGTAAAACGCTGGGCGTTCAAACACCCCACTCCGTATGATTTCTTCCGCAGCATGGAAGATGGTACAGGCGAAGACCTTGGCTGGTTTTGGAAAGGTTGGTTTTATGAAAACTACAAACTCGACCAAGCCGTCAAAGAAGTACAATACGTAGAACAAACCCCCGACAAAGGTTCCATCATTACGATTGAAAATTTAGAACAGTGGGCTTTACCAGCCGTGGTAGAATTGGAAGAAACCAACGGTAAAAAAACGCGGATTCAACTCCCTGTTGAGGTTTTTCAGCGCAGTGGTTCATGGACGTTTAAAGCCCCAACCAAAGGGCCACTTAAATCGGTTACGATTGACCCAGATTCCAAAACCCCTGACATCAATCCTCGCAATAATACGTGGCGTCCCGCACGCTATATTTCACCCGACGAAAATTAACATTTCACCATCGTAAGAAGCCGAGGCCCGCAATGGTCTCGGCTTTTTTGTGTTTTATTCCCCAAGAAATAGCCCCAAAATGCAACGCAAACTCAAAAAGCTACGTAAATCTCAAAAGTGCACACACATTGATACACCAATACTCTTTTTATAATCTGATACCATGAATCAAAAACGTTTTTTATTAGCAGGGCTTACTCTAGCATTTATTTTGATTGTCCAAGCGTGTAAAGACAAAGAAATTACTGCCGCAGAATCTGCTAAAGTCACCTCATTAAACTGCTCTAGCGCTACTTTTTCGGCGTCCGCCACTAGCGGAGCCTCGTTTACGGCCACCGCAAGTGTTCCATACACGGGCGGAAATGGCGTTGCGTATGCCGAAGGGACAACCATTGCTTCGACGGGAGTTACTGGACTTACAGCAACTTTGTCGGCGGGGACATTATCAAACAGTAGCGGAACAGCCAGCTTTGTCATTACGGGAACTCCTTCGGCCGCAGGAACGGCTAGCTTTGCCATTGATTTAGGCGGGCAATCGTGTTCGTTAGCCTTGCCCGTTGTTGCTTCCAAAGCAAGTGTCGCCACCCTCACAGGTGCTGTAAACCCTACCACAGGTACCAACGGCGTGGCTTATACTGGCACAGTAACCCTCACTTACACAGGTGGAAACGGTGGTGCATACGACGTATCCACAGCTTCTTCCACAGGCGTAGAAGGACTTACGGCGACTTTGACCGCAGGGACGTTGGCCAACGGTTCGGGGACATTGATCTATACTATTTCAGGAACACCTACTTCGACGGGTTCGGCTGTTTTTAATTTGAGCTTGGGAGGCCAAGCGGTGACTGTGAGTATTGCCATCAGCGCGTCTAGTACCGCTTCTACCGCCAAAGATACCGTCGTTATTACCTACTCGGGAACCAGCGCCTCAGTAAGCAACGCCTTCCAAAACGATGGTGTAACTGTGACTACCAGCGGTGCCGATGTTACCGTAAAATCAACCAATACCACCAAAGAGATTGTCTATCTGTTGTCAGGAACGGCGACCAAAGGTAGTTTCAAAATTTACAGCGAGTATAAGTTTAACATTACCATGAAAAGCGTCAGCATTACCAACAGTAATGGACCCGCCATCAATAGTCAATCTGGTAAAAAAGCAACCATTAATGTCATCGGTACCAACACCCTTATCGACGGCGCTACCTATACAACCAGTTCAGAAGACCAAAAAGGGACGTTTTTTAGCGAAGGGCAGTTGAGTTTTATGGGAACAGGTACGTTGAACGTCACAGGTAATAACAAACACGGCATTGTTTCCGACGATTATATCTACCTCAGCGAAGCTACTATCATCGTCAAATCAGCAGCGAGTGACGCCGTTCATGCTAGTGATTACTTTGCGATGGATAATGGAAATTTAACCGTTACTTCTGCCACCAGCAACGGTATCGAAGCCGAAGAAGGTTATGTCGCTATCAATGGCGGAACTGTCACCATCAATAGTGTCAACGACGGTATTACGGCCTCGTACGAAGGTACCGATGCCACCATCACTCCATACGTGTTGATCAAAGGCGGTAAAATTACGGTCACAACAACGGGCGACAAAGGAAATGCCATCAAGAGCGAAAGTTATACAACTATCGGTACCACTGACGCCGTGACGCTCACGGTTTCGGGAAAAGGTTCTAAAGGTATCAAAACGGGTGGGGACTGCACCATTACTTCAGGAACGGTTAAAATCACCACCTCGGGAGCTGCCTACTATGATACTGCCGACGCTGACATTGCTGCCCCAGCAGGGATCAATTGCGACAAAAACCTAGCCATCAAAGGAGGGACATTGACCGTAACAAGCACAGGTACAGGAGCTAAAGGGATTAGTGTCGATGGTACTGCTACCATTAGTGGCGGCACAACCACCATTTCTGCCACAGGAACAAAATACACCTACAATACCGCAAATACCAGCGAAGCCAAAGGCTTTAAGAGCGACGGTGCATTTGTGATGAACAACGGAGAACTGAACATTGCTGCTACTGACGACGGCTTAAAATCAGAAACGTCAATTACAGTCAATGACGGAACCATCAACGTCACCAAATCGTATGAAGGCATGGAATCCATTATTATTACTATCTCGGGCGGCTTAGTCAACCTAACTGCCACCAACGATGGTATCAATACTTCGTATGGAACTGTTTCAGGAGGAACAGAATCGAATGACAATAGTCAATTAAATATAAACGGTGGCATATTAATTGTTACTGGTTCTGACGCAATTGATGGTAATGGAAATTTTACCATGAAAGGCGGCACTATCATCGCCAATGGCAATGAAGACATCGACATAAATGGAAATTTCTTAATAAACGGCGGCACCTTTATTGGAGCCGAACCAGCAAACAACATGACTAAAGCGATGGGAACGGCCTCTACCCAAGTCGGAATGTTCATTAAATCCAGTGCTTCCGTTGCAACCACCTCACTCATTCATATTGAAGATGCTTCGGGCAAAGATTTATTGACATTTAAACCCAAAACGGCCTCTGCTTACTTCCACTTTTCTAATCCAAGTTTAGCCAAAAACGCCCAGTATAAAATCTATTTCGGCGGGACTTATACAGGCGGCAGCTTTGTAGGCAACTCGTCGGGATGGGGCTTATATACAGGCGGTACGTATTCTAACTCGGGAGCTACGCTCAAGTCAACCACCACGACGTCGAGCTCAGCCACGGTGAATACCATTTCGTTTTAATTACTATTCTCCTTTTACTTTATACCACGCCGAGGCTCTGATAAGGGTCTCGGCTTATTTTTTCGTTCCTCCCTGACTTTGTTATTACTCAAACGTACCATTATGTGAGAGATTGGCGTTAATTTTGCAGGCTCATTCTTGCAGCGTATCAGTCTGAGTCCAATCACCATTCACTCGTAGTGATTTTTTGAGCATTGAAAATCATGTCATTTTTGAAATATACACTTCTTTTACTGCTAGTTAGTTTTACACTTTTTGCCCAGCCCAAACGTGAGTTTCGGGGGGTTTGGATTGCCAATGTGGGTAATGTCGATTGGCCTTCGCAAAAGGGGTTATCGGCCCAGCAGCAGCAGCAAGAACTCCGCGACTTATTGGATTTGATTCAGTTACGGGGGTTAAATGCTGTTTTTTTTCAAATTCGTAACGCCTGCGACGCCGTTTATGACAGCAAATTCGAGCCGTGGTCAGAATGGCTAACGGGTCAGCAAGGCCAATCCCCAGGCTACGACCCCCTCGCCTTTGCCATTCAGGAATGTCGCAAGCGTAACCTCGAAATTCACGCGTGGATCAACCCCTACCGCGCGGTTACGGATATTCGTCGGGCTTCGTTGGCTCCCAACCATATCGCCCGTACGCACCCCGACGTGCTACTCTCGTACGGCTCGCTCCGCATTCTCGACCCAGGTCGCCCCGAAGTGCGCAACTTTGTCACCCGCGTGGTCATGGACGTGGTGCGTCGATACGATGTTGATGGCATTCATTTCGACGACTATTTTTACCCATACCCTGTTCCTAAAGTAAGCCTCAACGATGAAGCCACCTTTCAAAACAACAACCGAGGGTTTACTAACAAAGCCGATTGGCGGCGCGATAACGTCAATTTGCTCGTCAAAACGGTCTCCGACAGTATTCGTCGGGTCAAGCCTTGGATTAAGTTTGGAGTTTCTCCGTTTGGCATTTGGCGCAACCGTAGCAGCTCGCCCGAAGGCTCTAACTCGCGCGGTTTTGAAGCTTTTTCGGGCAATTTTTCGGATTCACGCAAATGGGTACAGGAAGGTTGGGTGGATTATATCGCCCCTCAAGTGTATTGGAGCATGGAAAGTAAGTCGGCCAATTACGCTCAATTGGTTTCGTGGTGGAGCGATAACGTTTCTGAACCACACCTGTATATCGGACACGGCGTTTATAAAGTCAACAGTGACCCCCACTGGAAACGCCCGCTCGAAGTTCCCAACCAAGTACGCTATAATCGCTCTTTTGAAAATGTTCAGGGAAGCATCTTATTTAGTGCCAAAACCTTGAGGAATAACCCAAATCGCTTTTGCGATGCCTTGTGCCAAGAGGTGTATCAAAGCCCTGCCCTCGTCCCCGCCATGCCTTGGAAAACCCAAGCCACTCCTCCAAGCCCCAAAGAGCTATCGGCAAAATTGAACGACAATAATACAATAACGGTCTCATGGGCATTCCCGTATCAGTTGACTTCGGAACGTGACAAAGCCCGCTACTTTGTGGTATATCGCAGCAGCCACCAATCTTCGATTGACCTGCGCTCGGCTCAAGCCATCCGAACCATTGTGGTAAAAACGGAGGGAAATTCTACCTTTAGTTTTACCGATAACCAAGTAAAACCCAACACCAAGTACAATTACACGGTCAGCGCGTTCAATCGCCTTCACAACGAAAGTCAACCCACAGAAGCGATTAGCTTAACGACCAATTCAAAACAAATTGAAGCTGCGCCTGAACCTGAAAAGATTATTTTACCGTTGGCTACTCAACTCAAAAGCGCCCCTATTATACCTAATACCGAGGATCCCATGGAAGCCGTTGCCGCCGCCAATGACGAGGAGGAAGAGGAGGACGAAGAAGAGGTTGTAGAAGAAACAAAAAACGCAGTAAAACCACAAATTGCCCCTATTACAGCACCTGAATCGGATGAATTGCTACAGATTTTTCCTAATCCTTTCAACCAACAAGTCAACATTCGTTACCGCTTGCCTGAAGCTGCCGAGGTGTCGCTTTACGTGTATGATTCGCGCGGAACCCGGGTCGGCGCTCTGGTCGTCAATAAACAACAAGAAGCTGGTAATTACACGGTTCCCTTCAATGTACAGTTTATGAGCGAAGGCACTTACTACGCCCGACTCATGGCAGGAGAAGTACAGAAAACCGCCAAAATTACCCTGAAGCGTTAGGAATCATTAACAAAACCATTCACAATTTGGGCACAGCTTTGACGTTTTTAGCCCAAAACCATCTAATTTTTCTTTACTAACCATGAAACGTTTCGTATTAACAGCCGTTTTGCTTGCATCAAGCTTATCCATGTTTGCTCAAACATCTACCACCGTGGACAAAGAACCCATCAAAAAAATCGAAGTAACAGGCACTGCCGAACTCGAAATCGTACCTGACGAGCTTTATTTCACTATTTCGTTGAAAGAATATTTTAAAGACGAAAAAAATCAGAAAGACAAGATTTCTCTCGAAACCCTTGAAAAACAACTGATTGAAGCCGTCAAAAGCGCAGGTTTACCCAAAGAAAACCTCTCGGTCAGTGGCGTAACAGGTTACCGCGAATGGACAGGCAAGAAAAAGCCTCAGCACTTTTTGGCAGCCAAGCAGTTTCAATTGAAACTCTCGAACGCTAACAACATCAATGACCTCATGGCCAAGGTCGATGACCGTGGCGTAGAATATGTCAACATGAGCCGCGTCGAGCACTCGAAAAAAGAGGAGTTCCGCCGCCAAGTAAAAATCAACGCCCTCAAAGCTGCCAAGGAAAAAGCGGGGTATTTGCTAGAGTCAATTGGCGAAAAACTAGGCGAAGTCCTTGAAATCCACGAAGTAGAAGAAGGTAATGTCTATCCGATGTATAAACAAGCTCAGTACAACGTACGGATGATGGCCGCCGATGCCATGCCTGAGTCAGGCGGTGGGCTTGAATACGAAAAAATCAAGTATAGCTACCGTATGAATGCGACGTTCCGCATTAAATAATTTGTTCTCTATCTTCACCCTCCCGAAAGTTTTAGAACTTTCGGGAGAGTTTCTTTAGTCTGCCTTCCATTCCACGCGCAACACCCGCGCATTTACCCCCAAATCGGCCATAAAGTGCATCCAATGCAGCTGTTGCGCCGAAAGGTGATCGGTCGGAGACTTTACCTCCACCAGTTCGAGTCCCTGTTCTCCCCACACCATCAAATCAGGGAACCCTCGCGTATTTTCTCGTAAATTAGTCGCCATTTCAAGCAAAATAACCCGCAACTGCATCGGGCTGAGGCTTTTCGCAATCAGTTTTACCAATTCCAATAAGATTTCATTCCAATCCACAAGTACGTTGGCAATCCCAAATTTTTCAATAAACGTACTTTCGAGCACTTGGGCGATTTTTTCGTTGGTATCTAGTTCCGATAAACGCTCACGGATTTGAGGTGCACGTTTACGGTAAAAATCAGGTTGGTAAAAATCCGAAGGCATTCGCTGCAACGGGTGGTGAATGGCTTGAACGTCGGTATCGTAAATAATTTCCCAGAAAATAAGCCCAAATAGCCCCCGCCACGGATAATTTTCGGCATGAACCGCCCCGTAGCCTTTTTCTATGAAATGATCAGCGACACCTTGTTCTACGCGATGCCGATAACTTATCGGAATCTGAACACTGCTCGATTCCTGCAAAAACCGCGTGACACTTTTTTTAACCCGTTTTTTAGTGTTTGTGATTTTATCTTGAAAATCGACGGCAAAAAAACGTTCGTCGGCATTTTGTGGGTCGTGCGCAATGGCCTCGCACAGCGCCATCGCTTCTTCCGCAAAGCCCATACGGTGCAAAAGGCGCACTCGCCGCTCTCGCGACGGGATCTGATCCGTCAATTGGTACACTGTCAATGCTTGTTCGGGCAGTTTTTGTCGCTCCAGAAACGCCCCCATTCGATTAATCAGTTTGACGTACCCCGCCTGCGCGACGTCACTGAGGGTATGCAGCGAGGCTTGCCAGTTCATAAACCAATCAAAAATTTCTTCGGGAGGAGTAGCAGCTTCTTGAAATTCATAGAATTGCTGCGCCGTCAGCGACACCATAAATTTGTCTTCCGCGTCTTGGCGCGTGGCAAAACGCGCGGTATAGGCATCGTCGCGGTAGCGCTCAAAGTTGACTTTCCCCAAATCCCTCACCACAAATTCCGTCATATCTGCGTGACGGTTGCCAAAAAACAAGAATTTCAGCATCATTACTTCCACCTCATAGCCTACTTTAACGACAGGCTCCCCCAGTAAATCGGGTGAATTGATGCGCGAAATCAACAAGTCGAAGGTGTACGTATGGCTCAAAAAACGAATCAAATCGGGTTTTTTGAGGGGTTTGAGCGATAAGTCGGTGGGAGGTGCCAGCTTTATCCACTCTTCTTTGGTAAACAAATTCATAATTTCGTCGGCGTAGGCTGCGTGTTTTACGCCCAAAGGTTCAATAAAACCTCGTTCCTCTAGTTCGTACAAAGCCGCTGGAATATCCGATAGTTCGTTGTATTTCAACTTATTGGTTCGAAAAAAAAGCCCTCGCCGATTGCTAAACCGCACAAAAAGGCACTGAGCGTCTTCCGACAGCGCTCGAAAATTGGCGATAAACTGTTGTTCGGCTTCGTTGAGGATTTCTCCGTAGAGTTTTTCTACAAACTCCACCAGAAACAAAAAGTAATCTAAGTAATACTTGGGCGGCAGTTCGACGGGGGGCGTGGCTTCATGGGGTACTAACGACTCCATTTCTTATAGTTTGTTGGTTATTGTTTAGTTGTAGCTTTGGAATCGCAAAGGTGTGCAGTTGGATTCTCAAATACAACTACGAGGTTTCTCAAAACCTCGTTCATATCACTAGGTTTTGAGAAACCCACCAGCGGTTAGTGTAACCGCTGACACAAAAGTGTGCCGTTGGATTCTCAAATCCAACTACGAGGTTTCTCAAAACCTCGTTCATATCACTAGGTTTTGAGAAACCCGCCAGCGGTTAGCGTAACCGCTGGCACACTCGTACTTTTGTGAGCAAATATCGTAAGTTTGCCTGCAAAAGCATTTTGAATATCAATTTTAGCAACTATTTCGTTAAAATGGTACGAAATTCGCTTTTAAGCATACAAATGCCTCTAACTTTCATTGATGATGAAGTCAACTCTTATTGCTTTTTCTTGTTTTCTTTTTCCAACTGCGATTGTTTTAGCCCAGCCTAAAGTCGAAAACTTAGGCAATGCCATCAACTCCGAATACAACGAAATCAACCCCGTTATTTCTCCCGACGGCAAAACCCTCTATTTTGGACGGGTAAGTCATCCCCAAAACGCCCACGGCCAAGAGGGAAGCCAAGACATTTGGTTTTCGGAATGGCAAAATAGCCAATGGAGTTTGGCCAAACGAATGACTCCACCGCTCAACAAAGAAGAATACAACTGCGCTTACAGTGTCACCCCCGATGGCAATACCCTGCTCATTATGGGTGCCTACGACCGTGGCGCCTACGAAACGCGCGGGTTTTCGTTTAGTAAACGTACTGTCAATGGCTGGTCGGCTCCGAGTAAATTGAATATTCCAGGATTGGAAGGAATGAGCAAGGGCGAGTATATGTGTGGTTTTTTATCGAACGATGGCAAAACCTTGCTCATGGCTTTTAGCGAGAAAAAACGCAGTACCAAAGACGACTTGTACGTAAGTTTTCTCCAAAAAAATGGCACTTGGACCAAGCCGCAAAGCCTCGGAGTAGAAGTAAATACCGATGATTTTACAGAAACAACGCCGTTTTTGGCTTCTGACGGTGCCACGATTTATTTTTCGAGCGACCGCCCAGGCGGACAAGGCAGCAATGATATTTATTATACCAAACGTATTGATAAAACGTGGAAACGCTGGTCAAAACCTGCTAACCTCGGCCCTGCCATCAACACCGACGGCTACGACGCGTACTATGCCATTGCAGCGGCGGGAGATTATGCCTACATGGTTTCCAAAAAAAACACCCTTGGCAAAGGGGATATTGTTCGCATCAAAATCAAATCGGATGAGCCTTCTGCCGCACCTATCGTACCTGCACCCGACCCTGTAGCGTTGGTCAGTGGAAAGGTTGTTGATACCAAAACAGGTAAACCGATTGACGCCCGCATCATTTATGAAAACCTTGCAGACGGCACCGAAGTGGGTACGGCCCAAACCGACCCTCGGACGGGAGAATATAAAATTGTACTACCTAAAGGGGTGAAATACGGCGTGCGGGCAGTAGCCAAAGACTTTATTGCCGAAGCCCAGAGTATTGACCTCACCAACATGAAAGGTGGGTTTCAGGAAGTAAACGGTACCAACCTCACGCTTGTACCGATAGAAATAAACGCAGTTGGGGTGCTCAACAACCTCTTTTTCGATACTGGTAAAGCAGCTTTACGTCCCGAATCCAATGCTGAGCTCGACCGTATGGTACTTACTTTCAACGAAAACCCAGGCTTGGTCATGGAAATTGGCGGGCATACCGATAACGTAGGTACTGATGCCGCCAACTTAAAACTTTCGCAGGAACGTGCAGATTCAGTGCGAGAGTACTTTATCGGAAAAGGAATTGAACCCGACCGTGTGCAAAGTAAAGGCTACGGGGAAGCCAAACCCAAAGCCACCAACGACACCGAGGAAGGACGCCAGACAAACCGTCGGGTAGAGTTCAAAATTTTGAAGAAGTAAAGGTTGGATTTTACTCAAATAAAGGGGTGCTCACAGTTGTCCGCATAAGTCGGGATGTGAGCACCCCTCTACACGTCCTTCCAGCCCTACCATTTCTCAATGTCGATATGGCGGCGGAAGTTTCGCTTGGCGTGATTAAAAGGAATCGAGATTTTTAGCACGTTGGCTTGAGCATCAAAGCGTGCCACAATTTCTTCTGCATTTACGTCATTGGGTAAAAACAAATTGCCAATCGTATGGGCTGTTTTTAGGTTTTCTAATCCCTCGGGACGTTCGGCAAAAAGATCTACGAAGTGATACACCCAAAGGCGGTCATTGACGACATCTAGGCCAAAGTTGTCGGCACTTACTCCTGCCATCTTTACTTTGACTTCATACCCTTCTTCGTTTTGATGTACTGCCAAACTAGGCTCGCTCATCCCTCCGTTGGTGGTATTGGCATAGTCGATGGCGGTAATTATATCTTGCGGAATTTCAATTTTTGCTTTCATTGTCGTAAGTGGTTGCTGTGTGATGATCCAAGTAAAAACCACATACCAATCCCATTTTTACGACAAAATGACTTCTTCACAAATACGCTAACTGCCAGAATGGCGCAAAAAATCCACAATTTCTTCCATTGGGTACGGTTTTGCCCCATCAATCTCCATCAAATTGGCCAGCGAAGCAGGAGGTTGACCATACGCTAAGAAACTTTCCCAAATGTACGTCACGTACCACTCAGGCTCTTGCCCCCAACGCGTATCAGCCGCTTTCCGAATCCGAAAGGTCTCTTCCGAAATAACCGTAAAAAAACAGCGGTCGTACATCAAATTTAGATCAGTATCAGCAAAAGCTAAAAAACCTTCAACCACCACAACGTCAAATTGGGTCTGCAAAAAAGCGACCGTTTTACGTAGCAATTCAAAGTCAATCGAGGCAGGGATTTCCCAATCAATGTGATCGCGAACAAGTGGAATGTCTTCTATTCGATTCACAAAATCGTCTTGGTGCAGCGTAATGGCCTTTTTGTTTTGCGAACGTTCGTGCCAAACCAGTGTTTCGGCAAGGGTAGTTTTTCCAGAACGGCTTCGGCCGCCGATACCAATAATCATTGTGTCTGTGGTAGGTTAAAGCACAAACTTAAAAGCAAAGTCCCTCAAAAACAACAAATCCCGACAATTGTCGGGACTGTTGCTTCGGTTTTCAATTGTTGATTTTTTTCTTTTAAAGTGCTAACTCTTTTTCAGTTTCAATGGTCAACACTTCAGTATCTTTTAATCGAACCGCCAATCCAAGCGTTTTTGGCACTTCGTAGTGGAAGTAAAACTTCATTGTGTGAATTTTGCTTTCGTAAAATGCCAATTCATCGCCTTCAGGTTGTTGGGTGAGCAGCGCATTTTTGGCCACGACTCCTTGTTTTAGCCACTGCCAAGCTACGGCAATAATCCCAAACATTTCCATAAACAACGTTGCATCCATCAAGTAGCGCTCAATGTCGCCCTGCATGGCATACGGCATCAAGGCCATTGTTACTTCTTGCAAACGCCCCAATTCGGCCTTGAGTTTTTGCGCATAAGGCTTCAATTCCTCGTGGGTTTCGGCTTCAGCAATGGTTTTGGCGACTTCGGCAAACAGCAGTTGCGCAGGTTTTCCACCTTTCATGGTCATTTTACGCCCCAACAAATCTTGTGATTGAATGCCCGTTGTCCCTTCGTAAATAGGCGTAATACGAATATCACGATAGTATTGCTCCAACGGAAAATCTTCCGTAAAGCCGTATCCGCCAAGCACTTGCAATCCATTACTTACTGCCACCAAGCCCATTTCGGTAGGGTAGGTTTTCGCAATTGGCGTCAATAATTCGAGGATGAGGTGGTATTTTTCTTTCTCTTCGGGGTCTTCGCTAGCGTGGGCAATGTCAACACAACGCGCCGTTTCTAGCAACAACGACAACGAACCTTCTACCACGGCTTTTTGCAAAAGCAACATCCGTTTTACATCAGGGTG
Organism: Runella sp. R0.1_18; assembly: GCF_057652155.1. Taxonomy (NCBI): domain Bacteria; kingdom Pseudomonadati; phylum Bacteroidota; class Cytophagia; order Cytophagales; family Spirosomataceae; genus Runella; species Runella sp. R0.1_18. Next base: position 170,926 of record NZ_JBYFCK010000008.1, on the reverse strand, counting down.
CTGAATAATCGGAATTTGCGGACTATCCAATACCCCTTTTTCGTTCAAACGGCGGCTTTGTGGGCGTTCTTTGGCGTACTGCACCGAGGCACAATAAGCCGCCGACGCAATCGCCGCGCCTGTCATCCCGACCCCAATACGCGCTTCGTTCATCATCTGAAACATGTACGAGAGCCCTTTGTGTGGCTCACCCACCAGCCAACCATGACAGTCGTCGCGGTCGCCCATGGTAAGGTGCATGGCAGGCACGCCTCGTTGTCCTAATTTATGATATACTCCCGTCGAAGTCACGTCGTTATCAGCGCCATCAAGGCGGAATTTTGGCACTACAAAAAGCGAAATTCCTTTCGTTCCCTTGGGTGCGCCTTCAATACGCGCCAACATCAAGTGAATGATGTTTTCACACTGGTCGTGATCGCCCGCCGAGATAAAGACTTTTTGGCCTTTAATCAAGTAACTTCCATCCTTTTGCGGCGCAGCAGTGGAGGTTATATCAGAAAGCGAGCTACCCGCTTGCGGCTCGGTCAACGCCATCGTTCCTTGCCATTTGCCCGAAAGCATCTTGGCTACGTAGGTTTGTTTTAATTCATCAGTACCAAACGAGTTAATCAACCCCGCTGCTCCTGAGGTCAAGCCCGTGTACATCATTCCGTTGTTGGCAGCCATGACAATAAAGCCTAGGCACGAACTCACCAGCTCGGGCAGTTGTTGACCGCCATCTTCAAACGAAAAACTTGTTCCAATCAAACCCGCTTCGCCCATCGCTTTGAGGTAATCACCCACTTTTGGATGAACCGTCATTTTTCCATTATGCAGTTCGGGGGGATTACGGTCAAGGTCACGCAAATAAGGGTACATCAAATTATCCCCGATTTGGGTCACCGCATCAATCGTCATATCAATCGTTTCGCGGTCGTGAGCGTTGAAATACGGGTATTTGTTGAGCGAGGCGGCGTCGAATACTTCGTGAAGTAAAAAGTTGAGATTACGACGGCTATAGTATTGTGCCATTGGAAGTTAAGTGTTTTGGGTATTATGCAAGCATACGGTTTTGCAAATATAGGAGGAATTTCATTGAAACAAAAAAGGGAGATTATGAACGCCCTAAGACTCACGCTATTTATGTCTTCAATACATATCGTAGAAGTACAGCCACCAGCGGCATCTAGTTTTCTATCAGGCTGGCAGGATAAATATGAAATGCCGTTGAGTAGATAAGTATGTGGCGTTTGGTTTAACAGATAAAATCACTAACTGTAACCCGAAAAAATGAAATCAATTCTTATTTATTTTCTCCTTTTATTCTCCACACTAAAGGCATCAGCACAGACAACGCGAGAGATTTTTTTTGCAGATGTGACCGTCTATGTAGAGGGAGGCAAGTATTACCTTACTGGGTCAAAAAGTGGAAACGATGGCTCCCAAGGATTTTCCATTTTAGAATCAAAAGACCTGAAAACATGGACAGTACCAGCAAAGTCAAAAGATTCTCTGGGGATGATCCTGACCAAAGGTGACCACACCTTCGGCACTAAAGGCTTCTGGGCACCCCAAATATTCAAAGATAAGGGCACTTATTATATGACCTATACGGCCGATGAGCAAACCGTATTGGCAGAATCAAAATCGTTATTGGGTCCCTACAGACAAAAAGAAGTCGAGCCTATTGATGGCGCTGAGAAAAATATCGATTCCTATATTTTCAATGATTCCGACGGCAAATATTATCTCTATTGTGTACGTTTTGATAAAGGAAATTACTTATACGCAGCCGAGTTTGACCTGAAAACCAGAAAGATAAAACCCGAAACCCTGAAAAGATGTTTTGACCAAACCGAGCCTTGGGAGGCAACGCCTAATTTTAAATCGGGTCCCATTATGGAAGGCCCTACGGTTATAAAATTGAAAAATAAATATTACCTGTTTTATTCAGCCAACCATTTCCAGAATATCGATTATGCAATTGGCTATGCCGTGGCTGATTCGCCCTACGGCCCTTGGATAAAATATAAGAATAACCCTATCATTCATCGTTCTATTGTTGGCGAAAACGGCTCTGGACATGGTGACCTGTTTGAAGGACTTGACAAACAACTGTATTATGTTTACCACATTCACAACTCACCAGAAAAAGTAGGCCCACGCAGGACAAGGATTGTCCCCATCGTAAAACAATGGGATGAAAAAGCCAATATTTACACGTTTGGTGTAAAAGGTAAGGAGGTAATTGTACCCACGATTACTACGAGTTTCAGAAACTAAAACGCATCAAAAAGCCCAATGAGTTCATTGGGCTTTTTGATAAATAGGAGATAATATTATACCAACGTATTCAAATCAAAAGGCAATCGACGAATGCGTTTTCCAGTGGCGGCAAAAACGGCATTGGCCAATGCAGGCGCAACTGGTGGCAGCCCTGGTTCGCCCACGCCTCCTGGCTCGGCACCACTTTCCACAATATGAATTTCTACTTTGGGCATTTCGTTCATCCGCATCACTTGGTACTGATGGAAATTCGTATGGTCTGATTGACCATTGGTAAAGGTAATTCCCTTTTTCACCGCCGCCGTAATTCCCATCACGATGTTCCCTTCCGTTTGGGCTTTTACGTTGTCAGGGTTTACGTAATGACCGCAGTCGATTACCGAGACTACTTTTTCGACTTTTACGCCTGTACCTTGTTTTGCTACTGTCACGCAGCACGCACTGATACTTCCAAACGATTTAAAAATCGCAATACCTTTTCCTTGTCCCGCAGGAAGTTTTTCGCCCCAATTGGCTTTTTCGGCCAAGGTTTCTAGTACTTTTTTGAAACGGGCATCACTCATCAGTTCCAAACGAGCTTTTAGGGGGTCTTTGTTAGCCGCATGTGCCAACTCATCGAAAAACCCTTCTTGGCTAAAACCAAAGTTTGACGCATACACCGAACGCCACCACACAATAGGGATTTCGGTAGGAACGTGGGTATAAGAAATTTTAAACGCAGGAATGTTATATTTCTGTTCTTTTTGACTCAACTCGCCACACACCCAATCATCAGGCTTGTTGCTAGGCGCTTTAAATACCTGAAACTGAATCGACTCACCAATCGGGTGGTGGTGGTAAGCCACGATGTTTCCTTTGGCATCGACCCCGCCTTGCATCCGCGCCATCATGCCTGGGCGGTAAGGGCCTTGCGTAATGTCGTCTTCCCGCGTCCAAACCAATTTTACAGGCTTTTTCACGTCTTTTGAAAGAAAACAAGCCTCCAATAAAAAGTCGTGGTAGGCTTTACGTCCAAATGCTCCGCCCAACAGCGCTACGTTGATTTTGATTTGTTCGGGTTTTATTTTCAAGTACCCTGCCAAATCGCGCAATGCCCAGTCAGGGCCTTGAATCGGTGCCCAAACTTCAGCCGTACCGTCGTCTTTGATGTGCGCAATGGCATTTTCGGGCTCCATAGGTGCGTGGGCCAAAAAGGGCGTTTCATAGACAGCCTCTAGTTTTTTGGCAGCCGCTCCAAACGTCGCGGCAAAATCGCCTTCTTCCTCGGCTTTTAACCCTTCTTTGGTCGCAGCTTCGGCACATTTTTTAAAGTAAGCCGCCGTCGTCAATGTTTGTCCTAACGTACCGTTATCCCACTGTACTTTTACTACTTTTTTGGCCGAAAGCGCCGCCCAATAATTATCGGCAATAATCGCCACGGCTTCCGAAGTGCGGTGCGGCATCGGGCGCTCACATTTGAGCACTTTTTGTACCCCTTTGATTTTCAACGCTTCCGAGTCGTCGATAGATACCACTTTTCCGTGAATCATCGGACTGTGAAGCATAACGGCGTACACCATCCCTGGCACTTCTACGTCGATACCATACACGGCTTTTCCCGTTACCCGATCAGGCACGTCCAGACGGGGAGCATATTTCCCAATGATTTTAAAATCTTTGGGGTCTTTCAATTTGGGATTTTTCGGGATTTCAAGTTTTGACGCATCGTCGGCTACTTCGCCGTAGGTCAATGATTTTCCGCTTGGACGGTGAATTACCTTTGCTTTTTCGGCATAACATTCACTTTCAGGAACGCTCCAGCGCTGGGCAGCGGCTTTGATAAGCATTTCTTTGGCTGCCGCTCCTGCTTGACGAATCGGCGTCCATAAAGCGCGTACGCTACTACTTCCACCCGACGTTTGGTCGCCGTATTTCCCTTTTCCGTCCGACTGCGCAATGGTTACTTGGTCGAGGCTTACTTCTAGTTCTTCGGCCAACAGCGACGGAACCGCCTGCGTAGAGCCTTGCCCCATGTCGGGACGCGGGTTGATGAGGGTGATTTGGCCCGTAGGTTGTATTACAATAAAGGGATTTATCTCAAGAGCGAGGGAAAGCGGGTCGGGACTCATGTTCACGACAGCATTGCCTTTCGCAAAACTCGATACCCCCAGCACAAAACTCGCCGACGAAAGTCCGAGGGTTTTTAGGAATGTTCTTCTATTACTCATGTCTTTTTTTGCGTTTTGAGAATGGATTACTTACCTCCCGACATTTCGCCTTTGGGTGATTTGGACTTTGCCGCTGTGTGAATCGCTTTACGAATGCGGTCGTAGGTGCCGCACCGACAAATGTGGCCTTGCATGGCACTGGTAATGTCGGCATCAGTTGGCGTCGGTTTGTCTTTCAATAACGCCGCAGCGGCCATAATTTGCCCCGATTGGCAATAGCCACATTGCGGCACTTGCTCGTCAATCCATGCCTGCTGAACAGGGTGAAGTTTTTCTTCGGTACTAATGCCTTCGATGGTCGTGATTTTGCTTCCTACCACTGACTGCACTGGCAACACACAGGAGCGAGTTGGGTGGCCGTTCATGTGAACAGTGCAGGCGCCACACTGTGCCATTCCGCACCCAAATTTTGTTCCTTTCAATCCAACAACATCGCGAATGGCCCACAAAAGTGGCATTTTAGGGTCGATATCAAGGTCGTGTTTTTTTCCATTGATATCTAAAGTGATAGCTGCCATAGAAGATAAAATAGCTTTGTTTTTTAAGTAAAGTTTAGGATAAAAACAATCAAAACCAAGCGCCCCGACCGAAGATACATTTTTGCGACCTCATCCTACACAAACGAAGGATGAATCGACAAAATTGGAAAAGCGAATTTTCTTACAATGAAGTAAACAAATGAGCTACTGAATCATCGGTAAAACGCGCTTTTTGGGCAATACCACGTTTTAAAAGTCGAACATATTCTGACTTCGGAATCTCAATCGCCCCAAACCTACGTACATTGTCATTGATGAATTGGGTATCGAGCAATTCATAGTTTTGACGACGAAGGGTTTCAATCAAGTAATGAAACGCGACTTTAGAAGCATTACTAACCGTATGAAACATGGATTCTCCAAAGAAAACCGCCCCAATAGCCACCCCATACAACCCTCCTACGAGTTCGTTGTCAACGTAGGTTTCAACACTATGGGCAAACCCAAGTCGGTGCAGTTCGGTATAGGCATCAATGATTTCTTCCGAGATCCAGGTGTTTTCTTCGTCTGGGCGCGGCGCGGCGCATCCCCGCATGACACCCTCAAAATCGGCATTGATGCGTATTTCAAACGTGCCTTTGTTGAGAACGGGCCGCAATGACTTGGCAGGTTTGTACGTATCCAACGGAATAATAGCCCGAGGGTCGGGAGAATACCAATACAATGTACCATCGGAATCTGCCATCGGAAATATACCATTCATATATCCGTAAATAAGATCGTCGGCAGAAAGTAAAGACATATAATTATTGAAGGTGGTTACAAACAAAAATAGTATCCAACGCGTTGAAAAACAAAAAAACCATGAAGTGGATTTATAGTATATTGTTGCTCATTTCAGCTTGTTCTGCTCAAAATACGTCCTCTATGACACCCGAAACCCCTATTAATCAGGGCGAATACCGCTACCTTTCCCTTGGAGATTCATATACGATTGGAGAGCGCGTTGCCGAAAATGAACGATGGAGTGTTCAATTGAGCGAAATGCTCCGCCAAGAGGGGGTAAAAATTGGTACACCCGAAATCATTGCCCGTACGGGCTGGACGACGGCCGAATTGGCGGAAGGCATTAAAAATAAGAACCCCAAAGGACCGTATAATTTGGTGTCGTTGCTGATTGGGGTAAATAACCAATACCGTGGCCAAAGTTTGGAACGTTACCGAACTGAGTTACAAGATTTGCTTCAACAGGCGATTGGGTTTGCGGGGGGAAATATCCAGCGTGTTTTTATGCTTTCGACACCCGACTGGGGCGTGACGCCCTTTGCCCGTGGCTCAGACACCAAAAAAATCGCGTCAGAAATTGACGCGTTTAATGAAGTGGCCCAGCAAGAATGTGAAAAACTAGGAATTGCCTTTATTGACATTACAACCCTCTCAAGAACTGCCCAAAATGATGCGTCTTTAATTACCTATGACCAGTTGCATTTTTCGGGAAAAATGTACCGTCAGTGGGCCGAAAAAGCACTACCAACGGTACGTAGGTTACTCAAATAATCAAACGCCAGCTATTCTTACTCAAAATGGCGCATTGTCATTTTTTGTCGGTTGAGGTCTTCACGAAGCACCTTGGCTTGACGAACAAACATGTCGCCATCGCTGGTATCAAACCCATTCTGAATCAAGCCAATGGCTTCTTTTTCGCTATCGTCTGGGCGGTCGAGTAGATAGTATAATTTTGCCAAGTTATAATAAGCCGAATAGCGCATTTTTTGTTCGCGCTTGTCGCTGCCCTTGTACTTTAACTTCAGCTCTTCAAAATAAGACATCACTGGCCCCAAGTTTTTTTCCAACACCTTAATATTGCGAAATGCCGACATCTCGGTCATCAGTTGTTTTACGGCTTTGATGGCTTCTTGCTGGATAGGGTATTCTGGGTGGCTTTTTGAATCCAAAATCCACAAGTGGTCGCGGCCTTTCGATTCGTCAAACCCGTACAAATCAGATAATTGCTGATTGATGGTCGAGATAGTACGATTGACCCATTCTCTAGTAATTTCCTCCCGAATCAACACTTGGTTGTCGCGGTAATAATCACGAACATCCATTGAGTTCTTAAATTCACTCGTTTTATACGTTTGACTATATGAACCCGTTGAACCAGACATTACCTTAAACGACTCATTAGAGACGTTGGCTTGTTGTAAAAAGCGATTTTTTTCCATCTCCTTCGCTTGTGCCTCAGCTTGCTTTTGCGTAGGTGTGCGCGGCCCCATAATGGCATAATTACCGTCTGAGCTATATTTTACTTCCGCCCAATAAAAAATCTTGCGTTCGGTTACTCGGCCATCTTTGTCTTTTTTCTCCTCTACCCGTTCTTTGATTTCGTACCCCAAAATCTTGAAGCTATTAAACTGTACTTCCACGCCTACCGTTGGATTTTGCCCTACTTTATCAAACCCACCCACGCGAATCCGGTCATAGATTTGATTAACATCCGTTACAATCCCAAGGCTTTTGGAAGTCTCCACTCGCACCCCAAAAGTGCGCTTGGCAGGATCGATGTATTCTTTCGGGAGTTTTAGATAACTGTAGTCAAAAGAAAAGCGGTCTAAATCCACCTTTTGAGCAAAAGAGCTTATACTTAAAAATACGACACAGGCCCCAAATAAGATATGTTTCATAAGTAGTCTAGATAGTGTTAGAGACGCAATTTATTAAAAATGGCAATGTAAAACCATAAAAAAAGGTTCTGTACGATTTGTCGGGAATATCCCTTCATTTCCTACAGAACCCCTTAAATTATAAAATAAAGTAGGGCAATTTGAACTTCTCACGTATTTTTAGACGAGCGCTGAAAGGCGAGGTCACAAAATCCTAATTGAAAAAAAAGTTGATACCTAGCGAAAATTGGAGCGTTCGGACATCGGGTCGGTCTTGAATACCACGGCTATCTATTTGAAAAGAGTTAAATTTCCCAAATGTGCCTGTAGCGTTAGCGTGCAAAGCCAAGTTAGAGGACAAAAAATAATTTATCCCTGTCCCCAATGCCAACGAAGATCCTTTGAGCCGATATTCAACTAAATCGCCATTGAACAAAACAGGGTTGATGAGCAAATTCACCCCTGCCACTCCTCCTTCGACGTAGGGACGTAACCGCTGAAGTGTACCGCCAAAATGCACCCTAATTCCTGCCCCTAATGAAGAAATGCGGTAGGTATCCCAATCGTTTTTAATGGCAAATGTTTTGGCATTGTACTGCGCAAATACCTCAAAGCGCTGATTCAGTCCATAGCCCAAGCGAACTCCACCTCCCACTCCTATTGGTTCTAATTCGTCTAAATTAAGGAAATAGCTCGACGACCAATTTCCAACTCCTGCCTGAACCCCAATGTTAAACCCTTCGGTGTTAGATTGAATATCTTGTGCTTTTACGCTTATGGCATACCCTAAAAAGCCCATCACCACTACAAGTAATTTTTTCCGTATCATGAGTAAATGTTGTTTAAAGTTAGAGTGTCAGCGTGCTGCGAGCCACGCGAAGATTATTGACTCGACGACCTCGTTGAAATACAACTTGATCGCTTGATTTATCGCTATATTCAGGAAATTTGACAGGTAACCACTGCCCATTGACGGCCTCTACGGCTTCAAAACGAAGCGATAAGAGGGCCTTTTGGGAATTGCTCGACGAGCGCGCATCCTGCACAATAGCCCGCACCCGTGCCCCCGCTTGCACCACCGTTACGCCATCAACCGAAATCTCCGAAACCGTTTGCAGCCAAACCGTTTGTCCTTCCGACGCTTCTGAAGTCACCGTTTGCGCAAACGCTACCGAAAATGACTCATTTCTTACCTCCACCGTTACGTTTCGTTTGGAAGGTTCTTTTTTCACAATGGGTTCTTCTTTTTGTACGGGCTTAGGCTCATCTTTGGGCGCAACGGCAACGGGGGCTTCTTCGCGAGGCTTCTCTTGGACAGGCGTCTTGGGCGGCTCTTTTTTACGAACAGGTTTCTGCGTTTTGGGCTCGGTAGGTTCCGGTTCAATTTGCTTTGGTGCGGGCGGCAATGAAACTACGGGCGAAGTTGTGGAAGGGGTTCTTATAATTTGTCGGTTGTCAGCAGCCACGTTTGTCGAATCAGGCACTATTTCTTTGACCGTAGGCGAAATGCCTGAAGGTAATTTAGAATGTGTGGTCGTATCTTGGGCTACTTGTGCTGTTGGTGTTGGGTCGGTATTGACAAACCAAAAGCCAATGATACCGAGCGCTATCACAATCGCCCCTAGCAAAATCAAACCTTCCAAACTCAGGAGTTGAGACCGTAGTTTTGAGGTTGTTTTGGGAATGGTGTCGGAGGTAGATGACGCCAACCGCGTCGGCCCTACCTGTGGTTTATGAGGTTGGGCATTGGCCAATTTCGTTGCAGGTAGGGTTTTTCCCGATTTTTCCTCCACCGTTTGCAATACAATCGGCCCCGCCGACACCACCGACAACAACGCATATTTCAAGTCAGAGGCTTTGTCGAAGCGTTTTTCGGGCTTTTTTTGGAGTAATTTATCCAAAATCTCTTCGACTGACCTTGGCAAATCCACAATCCGATTTCGGATGGGAATTGGCTTTTTGGTCAAAATTGGGGTAATGAGTGTGGACTCAGTCGTAGGCTCAAAGGGCATTTTCCCCGAAAGCATTTCGTACATCAATACTCCCATGGCGTACAAATCGGACTGCACCGAAGGCTCGGCTCCGTTGAGCAGTTCGGGGGCCATGTACTCAAGCGTTCCTACCACTCGGTCTGCCCGAGTTAATCGCTGGCTGCCCACCAATCGCGCAATGCCAAAATCCATCAACTTCACCCCGCCTTCGTGCGTTAACATCAAATTGGCGGGCTTAATGTCGCGGTGTAAAATGCCTTTGTTGTGCGCGTGTTGCAAGCCATCTAACGCTTGCACAATGATTCGGAAGGTGGTTTCTAACGACAATTTCCCGTGTTTAGTCAGCAGTCGCTCAATCGTAAAACCATCCACTAACTCCATCACCATGAGGTTATCGGTGCGGTCGTGCAGCAGGTTATAAAGCGTAGCTACATTCGGGTGATTCAACTGCGCCGACAACACCGCCTCGTTCCGAAAACGCTCCATAAACGTCGAATCCTTGAGCAAGTGTGGATGGAGCATTTTGATGGCCACTGGGCGACGAAGGAGCGTATCCGTTCCTCGATACACCGTCCCCATCCCCCCCTCTCCGAGGAGTTCTTCGACGTGGTAGTTCTGAATCGTGCGCCCAATCATAGTTGTAATTCTTTACGTAAACGTCTATCCATTGATTTCTTCCGTAGGTCGCACCGACTGAAACGACTCTGCATTCATACGCTCAACCAGCAATACGGTGATATTATCGTGGCCGCCTCGTTGTTTGGCCAATTCGACCAGCTGGTGCGCCGCCTCATTGAGCAGGGGAATCATGAGTAATTGCGCAATTTCGTCGTTGTTGAGGTAGTCATACAGTCCATCCGTACAAAGTAGCAAACGGTCATCATTTTCAAATAATTGGGGCAACGCTTGTACGTCAATCTCCACCTTATTGTGCGTCCCCATTGCTCTCGTAAGTACATTACGTTCGGGATGTTTTTCGGCTTCGGCCCTTGTTATGATTCCTTGTTCGACCAGCGACTGAACGTAGGTATGGTCGCTGGAAAGCGGCAATAATTGTCCATTTTTTAGGATATACGCCCGACTATCGCCCACGTGGGCCAAAAACAATTGGCCTTCACATACTGCAATCGTCGTACAAGTTGTACCCATGCCTCGGTAGCGCGTATTTTTGCTTGCCGTCTGCCAAATCGCCCGATTCGCTTTGGTCAACGCAAAAAACAAACTCTCTTCGGGCGATTCTTCGCGTTGATAGTAAGTTTTTGCGACGGTTTCTACTGCCAATTGGGAGGCTATTTCACCCGCAGCGTGCCCACCCATGCCGTCGGCAACGATGGCCAAAAAGCCTTTGGTCGTCCGAATGAGTGCCGTGGCAGGACGGACAAAACGCGCGGCATCTTCATTGTTAGTCCGAACACAGCCCACATCCGACACCACTACTGCGCGCAAGTCCACCGAGTTGGAGGAAATTGCTTCCGCTGTTTTGCCCGATAACCATTTTTTCCAAAACATAACTTTATAGGGAGTTATCCATTTTTAAACCAGCGCTTTACGGGAAGTTTATCCACAAATTCGGCTAAGTTATCCACCCATTCCCCCAAACCAAACCCACTTTCATTATGAGTATTTTGCAATTCATGAATCAGGGCTTCGGCATTCATGCGACTGGTAGGGCTCACCCGCAGTAGCTTACTGATCAATCGCTTGCTTCGTTTCGAAATCTGGGGAGCCAGCAAATCGGGTTCGGTATATTGGCCTTTTTCGATTTTCACCCGAATTTCGGTTTCGGTACGGCCATTGAAAGGCAAATAGCCCGTCAACATTTCGTAGAATAACACGCCCAGCGCCCAGCAGTCGGAATGGATACTCACTCGCCCCTGAAACTGCTCGGGAGCCATGTAATGCGCCGTTCCGACGATATAGCCTTCTTGCGTCAATTTGGGCGTATAGGCCGATTTGGCGATGCCGAAATCAAGAAGTTTGGCAAAACTATCTTTGTTGACCTTCACGTTTCCTGGTTTTAAATCGCGGTGAATAATGCCTTTTTCGTGCAAATGAGCCACCGCTGAAGCTACCTGTGCTATTACTTTCCACACAAACGACTCAGGGAGCCGTCCTTGCCGCTTGATGAGCTTTTCGAGCGTGATTCCCTCCACATATTCCATGATAATGCACGGCGTACTGTCTTCGATCACATACTCATACAGCGCGGCAATGTGTGGGTGTTGGACGGAGGCTTGGATGTAGGCTTCGTTCCGAAAACGAGCCGCTTGGTCAGCGCGGTACAGTACTTTGACGGCAGCCGTTCGGTGCGTCATTTGATGCTGGGCCATATAAACCTCCCCCATCCCTCCCGCTCCCAACCATTGCGTCAGTTGGTAGCCTCGAATTGTTCGATGTATCAATGGCTCTTGCATCGCGTGTTAGTTGATTACTTTGGTGTTTCCCATCAATTCCAGTCCGTAGCGAATCGGTACGGCAAACGTGATACGAGTAGCATCGGCTCGACTAGTACTGGCCGTAAAAATCCCGATTACATTTCCGTCTTTATCAAACACAGGCCCTCCGCTATTTCCTGCCCCCGTCGCATTCACAGTCAGCTGATAATAGTCCCCAAAGGTGCTGTAATAGCCTACCACACCGCTTTCTTTAGATGTATTGGTCGTTCCACGAATGACTTTCCCAACACTTCCATCCGTTACCGTTGGATCGGGAACTGTCACCACTTGCGTATTTCGGTTGGCAAAATCATTGCCAGCGGTAGCGACCACCACGCTCGGAGAAATGCCTGGGTAACCCATCGTCACTACTTTTTGGCCTGGGGCAATCGTCGCATCCGCATCTTTCATAGCTACGGCTTGCATTTCAGAAGGCAAATCAATCTTAATCATTGCCACATCATGCTTGTTGGAAACACGCACCACTTTAGCAGGTGTACGCTGGTCGTTTTTGGCAAACGTTACATCAATATACGTATTCGTTCCGTCGATGATTTTTCCTGAAACAGGCTTCTGACCAAACAATTTCGTCTCAGCAGGTATCCAGCGGATATTTTGACCCATTTCAGGAGTAATAATGCCTGCTATCTCCATTTTCCCGCCTTGGAAACGGTATAATACGCCAGGAAAAGCATCTTCGGGGAAGCTATAATACGAATGCCAACTAGCAGCTACATGGCGATTGGTGAGGATATAGCCTTCTTTTGACACCACAAACCCCGAACCACTTCCTTGCAAAGCAATGGGCTGTCCGTTAGGCGTATTTTTCTTTAAATCGAGCAATGGTTCGATTTGACCATCGACTTCTACATAGACAGGAATGGGGCGGTCGATGCCCTTGTAGGTTTCGTAACGGTGGTAAATATCGTCGCCCGTAGGTGCGTGTACCAATTTCGAACTAAACTCGATGAAGACGACTTTATCGGTATTGGCTTTGGCAATCGCCTCGGGGTCAAAGGCTTCTTTGACTACATTGGTGACGTTGGTAACAAGCGTTGTGTCGCTTTTAACCACGTTGGTCACTTGCGGGGCAATTTTATCTTTAAAAGCAAAAAAGGCCGCACCCGCTACAATCACCAACCCCGCCACCGAAGCGACCAACGTGCGTTGCGATTTTTGGCGCTCATGCGTGATGACGCGTTCAAACGTTTGCTTACCGATGCCTGATTTTTCGGGAGTAGCCGCTGCTACTTCGGCGGGAACAAATTCGCTCGTGGGTTTTACCACTTCTACAAAACGTGTGGCGGGCATTAGTTCGGCAGGGCGAGGATCTACGTCAAACAAAAACACGGGGCCGTTGCTTCCCAATTGCACTTCGTCACCAGGTTGAATCGGCGTGCTGCCTTTCACTCGTATTTTATTGACAAAAATACCATTGCGACTATTGTTGTCAATCAAGGTAAAGGCCAACGGGCCGTCTTTCACAATTTTTCCATGTTCACGGCTCACTACGGTGTCAATTTCGGGGTCAAACTGCACGTCGCTATCGCCCGAGCGGCCTAACGTAAGTTCGTTGTGTCGGCTAAAGTCAAATTCTTCGATTTGGTTAGCTTTTGCACCAACAAGGTGACGAATGACAAAATTTTTAATAGAAGGGTTCATTGCGGTATTTTTTTAACTGTTTGAATGTTAGTTTCTGTTTTTGGGCGCGAAAGCTTTTTGCTTATTTCTTCCTTGCTTTTGAGTGATACAAAGTTCCCCCAAAAGCCGACGCCAGTAAATCCGGAAACTCCTACATTCTTTTTTAGGAAAACCTGTATTTTGGGGTATAGGAAAACCTATATGCTTTCATTTTTGGTCTGACCGAAGCCTGAGTCAGACGATAGTCAGACTCACCTCTTTCCAAAACTGTTATATTATTTGCCCACAACAAGTCTGGTCTGACTGTCGTCTGACCGAAGCCTGAGTCAGACGATAGTCAGACTCATCTCTTTCCAAAACTGTTATATTATTTGCCCACAACAAGTTCGGTCTGACTATCGTCTGACCGAAGCCTGAGTCAGACGATAGTCAGACTCACCTCTTTCCAAAACTGTTATATTCTTTACCCACAACAAATCTGGTCTGACTGTCGTCTGACCGAAGCCTGAGTCAGACGATAGTCAGACTCACCTCTTTCCAAAACTGTTATATTATTTGCCCACAACAAGTCTGGTCTGACTGTCGTCTGACCAAAGCCTGAGTCAGACGATAGTCAGACTCACCTCTTTCCAAAACTGTTATATTATTTGCCCACAACAAGTCTGGTCTGACTGTCGTCTGACCTATTGGGGCAAGACCGTAGCGGCCAAGCGACCAATGTTGAGCGTGCGGGCGTTGGAGTCAATAATGTCGCGGTAGAGCCCGCCTTCGGCGTACAAGCTTTCGTGGTTTCCGCTGCCGATGATTTCGCCATCTTGCATCACATAAATCTGGTCGGCATCCATAATTTGGCTGATATTGTGCGAAATAATCAGCACTGTTCGGTCTTTTTTAATGGCATCAATGCTGTCCTTGATTTGCTCGGCAGTAATCGCATCCAAACTGGCCGTAGGTTCATCGAGAAAAATAACAGGCGGGTTTTTGAGAAATAAACGCGCAATGGCAATCCGTTGCTGCTGCCCTCCCGACAGTGCTTTGGCTTCCGATTGATAACCCTTGGGAAGTTGTAAAATCTGCTCGTGCAGCGATGCTTTTTTAGCAGCCTCTATAATTTCTTCGCCTGTCGCTTCCAGTTTTCCGTAGCGGATATTTTCCTCCACTGTTCCCGAAAAAATGTGGTTTTTCTGCATCACCAATCCTACATTTTGCCGTATCCAATGCTGGTCGTAGTCGGCCAGTCGTTTGCCATCGAGCAGCACTTGCCCAGCCGTCGGGCCATAAAACCCCGTCAGGACGTTCATGGCCGAACTTTTCCCCGCCCCCGACAATCCCACCAAGGCCGTCGTTTTCCCTGATTCGATTTTTAGGGTAATGTTCTTGAGGGCTTGTTTGCCATTGGGATACACAAAATCAACCGCTTTCATCTCAAACGTGCCTTGCATTTTTTGTCCTTTTACGCCTCCCTCCGCGACGAGGTAGGTATCGTTTTCTATCATATCAAAAAAGCCTTCGGCGTAGGTAAGTGCTTCGCTATACTCGTCATAGATACGGTGTAGATGCCGCACAGGGGCAGATACGTTGTTGAACAACATGATGTGCAACAAAATCGCCCCGACGGTCATTTGTTGGTTCAACACAAAATAAATCGTCACCACAAATACCATAATAATCCCCAATTGCTCCGCGATACTTTTAAGGCCATCAAAAAGGTAATTGGTACGGTGGTGCTTTACTTCACTGTCCGATAAAAACTGCGTAAGCGTCTGCTGGCGACTGGCTTCGTAGCTTTCGCGTACAAATGATTTTACCACAAAAATGGATTCAATCAGGCTAAAAAGGGTATTGGCTTTCTCTTCCCGAAAGTGCTGAATGCTGTGTCGAATGGACTTTTGCCGCCGCGATTGCTCACGGCTAATAAGGGCATACAAAGGCATGACAAGGGTAGCGCACACGCCCACCCAAACGTTTTTTTTGTACATCAATGCCAACGCCAATGCGGCATTGGCAAACATCGGCACAATGTCCACAAAAATATTTTTGACGGTTTTGGTCAGGCTTTCAATGCCTTTGTCGATGCGTTTTTCGAGTTTTCCAATGGCGTTTTGGGACAAGGCAAAAAAAGACAAATGGTACGCCACAATGCGTCGAATGGTATAGTTGTGTAAATCAGCCGCCAAACGAAACCGCAGGCGGTCGCTCAAGAATTTTTGCCCTAGCTGAATCAACAAACTCAGGATTTCTTTGCTCAACAAAATCAACACCAACCACCCCACCACTGTCCACGCATTCAATCCCTGCGTTTTATCACGCAGCATTTGTTGCACTCGATTGACGGTGTATTCCATCACGAGGGGCGTCACTTGCGCCAACAGCGCCCCAATGGAAGTCAACACCAACGCCCCAATGAGGCTTTGGCGGTATTTTTGGACAAACGGCCAAAGTTTTTTTATCAACGTACCTGTGGACATAGAGCTTAGATTTTGCGCATAAACTCGCGGGTATTGAGGGCTGCGTCGGATTCATAATCGTAGAATAATTCAACCATCGACGACACAATGTGCGGGTCGTCGGTCAGGAAAGCCGTAAGTTTCGACGGGCGGCCGCTGGAGTTGGAGCCACTGCCCAAAATACACACGCACAACGTTTTCTGAATACCAGGTTTGTTGTCGTTGGGTGTACTAATAAATAGCTGTATGGGTAAGGTTTTGTTCACTTTTGTCACCCGAACGCCCAAGTCTTGCATTTCGCGCATGGCTTGGGCGTGGTCGTTGTACAATTGCCGAATCAGGATTGATTGGGCATCGCCATTCTCCTGCCCATTGGTGGCAATCATAAACCGATTGTGGTGCGGCACGGCTTCGTTTACTGCCAGAGGTGAATTACTCCCGCTTCGGTAGGTTTCTACCGATACGTGTTCGTTGAATATTTTACCCAAATACTTCAAAAACGCATGGCTTGCGCCTTCGTTCTGGTCGTTGAGTGTCACAAATTCCACGCGAGCATCGCTGCCTATTTTCTGAAGATAAATGGCCGTTTCTTTGAGTTTATTTTCTACATCCGAACAATCCCGCAGCAAGCTTTCGGCTTTGCGCGCATAATCAAACTGCGTAGCGTGGCGAAGTTCGTGGGGCTTCAAATCGGCATGTTTGGCGACCAAGTCCATTCTAAACGGTGAAATTGCTTCGATGCGGGCTGTATTTGATAACACAAGCAGGTTATTCCCTTGGGCTTTGGACAACTCCACGACTTTGTCAATACCTTCGAGTACATCTTTGGTACCTTCCATCAGCTGCACCTTTTCGTTGACCTTCCCACTTACTTCTACCATAATGGAGTTAAGCGATTTTGTCGCCTGAACAAGCAAACTCGTCTGGGTCTTGAGGTGATCCATTTCTTGTTGGTTGGTTCGCTCTTTTTGGCGATTTAGCTTTTCGGTCGTGACGGTCAGGTACAAACCAATAAAAATCCCGACTATCCCCCCAACCAAACCCGCAATGTCTAACTCGCGAATGTACTTATCAATACCTGGGCCAAAATACGCCCTTCCATCCGACCACCTTCCACCCTGAATTTGGTAGTCGGTCAGGTAATGAGTGGTATCCGTAAAAATATAATACCATTTGTACCCTAGCGAAATCAATAAAATCACAAAAGGAATCAGAAAAAACACCGTAAACAACACGGGGTGCTTTTTGGTGATGTCAAACAATACGCTAAAAAAGCCTTCGTCTTGCACTTCTACGTCCGTGTGTTTGGGGTTTGGTTCGGACAAATGCGGTGTATTAGGATTCATGAGTAAAAAGGTTGACGATTGAACACAACAAAGGTCTTTCAAAATCTTCCCCTCGTAAATCCAGAAACACCTACATTTCGGGTATAGGAAAACCTGTATTTTTGGTATTTGCGCTTGTGCCAGATACTCTTTTATCGTTAATTTTCACCAAGTTCTCCAACTCGTTACACGCTCATGAAGAAATGGTTGTTTTGTATTTGGTGGTTTTCACTGGCAGCACAAGCCCAGAAAGCAGATTCGTTGGTAGGAGTTTTGAAAAAAGCCCCCCGTGACACCAACAAAGTGAACACCCTTTTTGAGCTGGGCAGGGCCTATTGGCGAGAAGGAAATGACTCTTTGGCGCGGTTGTACTGCGACCAGTCCATCGCCTTGGCCCAGCAGCTCCACTATCCCCGAGGAGAAGCCAAAGCTCGTTTGCAACTGGTGAGAATTGAGTTTGAATACCTCACCGACCTAAAAACCGCTTATGCGCATCTGGACATCGCGCTGAAAAACGCCCAATCCATCCCCGACAAATCATTGGAAGGACAGGTTTATCTTCGGCGGGCGCAACTGTACGAGTCATTTTTCGAGAAACAATCGCAAGTTAATCCTTTATTAGACAAAGCATTACGACTATTTATCGAAGCCAACGACTTAGTTTGGCAAGGAGCCGTTTATGCCGAAATGGCCACATTACTTACCAACGAAGGCAAATACGCCGAAGCGGTTGATTTGATGCTAAAAGCCCGACGCCTCCAAGAAAAAGCCAATGACATCAACGCACTGCGTTCTACGATACCTAATTTGGGAACATTCTACGCGTCATTGGGTCGGTACAAAGACGCGCTCGAATGCTACAAAGACGCCGAAAAAATCGCCGACAAGCTCAACGATTTACGCCTTCGAGCGTATGTCATCGGGCAGCGCGCCGATATTTACGAAAAACAAAAACAATATCCCGAAGCGCTGAAGGCTTTCCAAGAAGCCGCCAAAATCCACGAAATGACCCGCTCTACCCAATGGCTACCGCGTACGTACGGACGCATGGGCGGGGTTTATTTTCAGCTAAAAGACTACAAAAAGGCGCTTTATTATACCACCATCGCCGACAGTGTTTACAAAAGCGAAATTGACTCCAAAGAATCGTTGGAACACGTGTGTCAAATCAATTTTGGTAACATTTTTTTAGCCCAAAAGCAGTATGATAAAGTGGTCAAGTACGCTACTGCAGGCATCGAATGGGCTTCGTCGTCTCAGCCTCCACTTCGGAGAGAATTGGCCGAATACCACCGTCAGTTGGCTGAGGCATATACCCATCTGGGAAAACCTGCGTCGGCATTGGCTCATTTTAAGCAGTTTAAAGCCGAGTCTGATAGCATCATCAACAACGAGGTATTACAAAAAACCATGGTTTCGTCGATGACGTATGAGTTTGAGAAAAAACAGCAAGGCGACAAATTACGCATCCAAACCCTTGAAAACGAGAAACTCACCCAAACTAGAAACATTCTCATTGGCTTATCCGCCATTGGGCTGTTGGGACTGGGGTTTGTCCTGTGGTATAACCGCCGTCTGAAGCTAAAAAACCAAGAACTCAGCCGTAAAAACCGCGAAATTGAGGAAGCTTTGTTCAAAGGTCAAAAAATAGAACGTAAACGCGTCGCCTCTGAACTACACGACAACCTCAACACCAAACTAGCCGCCCTGCGCTGGCATTTGGAAGCCATGCAAACCGACGAACTAAACGGTTTTAACCTAAAAATCCACGATAAGCTCCTCGAAATGGCCAACGACGTTTATGCTGACGTCAGGCTTATTTCCCACAATATGCTCCCCGCCGAGCTCGAAACCCAAGGAGTACACGCTGCCCTACAAAAACTGATTGAACAACTCAATGTGAACTCCAAAACGGTGTTTCATTTTGTAACCAGTGGCTCACAGGCGCGTCAACCCTCACCAATAGAACATCAACTATATAACATTGCACTCGAACTTATCAACAACGTCCTCAAACACGCTAATGCTACCGAAGTGTGGGTAAGTTTGACACAATCAGCGGGCCAAATTTTGCTTACAGTCAGTGATAATGGTATTGGCTTTCCCGACGAAAGTAAGTCGGATGGAATGGGGATGAACAACTTACGCAATCGACTCGAAGCCCTTTCTGGCCAATTTGCCATTGAAAGTGCTCCCAATCAAGGCACCAAGATTACCGTTGGTATTCCACTGTAGAAAGTAACCACTATGAAGAAAATCGCGCTCAGTTTTTGCTTGTTTTTTACGCTAGTTAGCCCATTGTTAGCCCAACATCCATTGCTCGATAGTTTACTTCAAAACATCGGAGATTGGCAAAAAAAGCCGCCATCAACGGAGCGAGATACCAACATCATTTTGAGCCTTAGCTTGCTTACCGAGCGCTCTATCAATCTTGGTGATACACGCAAAGATTTTTTTTTGGATTCGCTGCGTCGTTTTACCGAAAGAATCAACTGGCTCAAAGGCACAGGATTGTACCAACGGGCTCTTGGCAAAAAAAACGATGTGCAAGGCAATTATACCGTTGCGTTTAGCCACTACGAAAAAGCTATTCAGTTGCTCAAAAAAGCAGGAGGCGACCCCTATGAGCTTGGTTATGCGTACGTTTTAGCAGGCTTTGTATTGAACAACAATGGACTGACCAGCAAGTGTTTAGAATACCTTAACGAAGCACTTCCGTACGCCAAAGCTACCAAAAACAAGAATAACCTATGCTGGATTTATGATTTTTTAGGCGACTACAACTACTATGATTCCTTTGGGGTAAGGAATTACAAAAAAGCCCTGTTTTACTACCGAGAAGTCGAAAAAAACATTCCTTTTACGACAAGTCCAACGTTAAAAGCCGACAATCCACATTGCTTGGCCAACGCTCACATGAAACTGGGGAACGAGCAACTCGCGAACAAGTACCGCGACAAAGCACTAACTATTGCCAAACATTACAACAACCGCGTCGTCATTTTTGCTACCTACGCTGATTTAGCTGACATCTATCAACAACGAAAAGAGTACAAAAAAGCCATTGAATATCGCCTCAAAAGCCTCGATTACGCACGGCAATCGGGCTGGAAAGAAATGGAATCGAGAGCAGAAAACTACATTTATACTACCTACAAACTCGCTGGCGACTATCAAAATGCCTTGAAGTATTTTGAAGCCCATAAAGCCCATGAAGATAGTTTGGGGCGGTTTTCGGTTCAGAAAGCCTACGACGAGCTGCAAGCAAAGTACAAAGTAGAGCAACAACAACTTCGCATCACCGAACTCGAAAACGCCCACCTTACCCGTACCCGCAATATCCTAATAGGTTCACTGTTGCTGGGCATAGGGCTGGTTCTGTATATTATTTGGAGTAATCAAAAACTACGTTCCAAAAACGATGAGCTGAACCGCAAAAACAAGGAAATCGAAGAAGCCCTTTTTAAAGGACAAACCATTGAAAGAAAGCGAGTAGCGTCAGAATTGCACGACAACTTAAACACCAAAATTGCCGCCCTTCGGTGGCGTCTCGAAGCGCTTGATACGACTCAGTATCCAGAAAGTGATCGAAAAATTCACGAAAGTTTGGTGCAAATGCTGGAAGATGTTTACGCAGATATTCGTTTGATTTCTCATAATTTACTTCCACCCGAGTTGGAAACCCAAGGGCTTGTTGTCGCATTACATACACTCACCGAGAAACTAAATCAAAATACCAAAACGCAGTTTTATCTGATTTCTCCTGATGTTTCTCAACGCCTTGACCCCAAAATAGAGTACCAGTTATACAGCATTTCCTTGGAGTTGGTAAACAACGTACTCAAACACGCTCACGCTCAAAAAGTATGGATGAGTATCTCTAAAAATGAGCAATTTGTCACCTTGACGGTCAGCGATGACGGGGTTGGATTTCAGGCCAAAAACCAATCTGACGGCGTAGGATTACGCAATATTAGTGCGCGCGTTGAGGCATTGGAAGGGCATTGGGAAGTGGAAACCAAGCCCCACGGAGGCACAAAAGTGACGATTGAAATCCCTGTCTAAACCAATTTATGCTTCACGGCATACTTGATAATTCCAATGGAGTTTTTTACGCCTAATTTACGAAGAATGTTATGACGGTGCGTTTCGACCGTTCCGACACTGATAAAAAGCCGTTCGGCGATTTCGGAAGTCGAAAGTTCTTGGGCTATCAGTCGAATAATTTCTAATTCACGCGATGTAACAGCAATGGGTTGCCCTGGCAGTTCGTCGGTAGGGGTTGCTGTCAGCGCCGACGGGCTTAGAAGCTCTTTCATCACCGCTTCGCTAAAGTATTTTTCACCACTTGCCACCGTCGTAAGGGCACGTTCTAATTCGGCCCGATTGGCTTTTTTCATGACATACCCCGCAATTCCCGCCTGAAATGCTTTCCGAATCGTATCAGCATCTTCCGAAACAGTTAGCATCAAGATTTTAAGCTGGGGAAATTTACTCCGAACCTGCAATGTCAAATCAACGCCTGTTAGGTAGGGCATACTTAAATCCGTCACCAACACATCGGCTTCGTGGGTTTCCAAAAAAGCGAGTACTTTTCGGCTATCGTTTAAAGTACCTACCACTTCCATGTTTGGAATGATAGAAATAAGCAGCGAAAGGCTATCAAGTACGATTTGATGATCGTCGGTAATAACAACACGAATCGGCATTTTTACGGGAGATTAGGGCTATTCAAAAGTAAAAGAAGATTTTTGAAAAATCAAAACCTGATTTCAAATCCTTTCATTCTTTGTCCTGACGCTTTAAAACCCTAATTTTGTAGCCCTTTCGTGGTTATAGTTTATAACATTCACAATTTACCAATTACAAAAGTGGGTCCGATACAGATTAAACAGATTCTTTCCGAGGCCAGTGTAGGCAGCGAAGTGGTAGTCAAAGGTTGGGTACGCACCAAGCGGGAAAGTAAAAACGCCATTTTTATCGCTATCAATGATGGCTCGACCATCCATAATATACAGGCAGTAGCAGAACCTGGTCAAATCGCCGAAGATACCCTCAAGCTTATCACCACAGGCTCTTGCCTCAAAGTGACGGGTGAGCTCGTTGCGTCGCAAGGTTCGGGACAAGCCGTTGAGGTAAAGCTCACGGATGTACACGTGTATGGCACTGCCGACCCTGAGTTGTATCCGCTTCAGCCCAAAAAGCACTCGTTGGAGTTTTTACGTGAAATCGCTCACTTGCGCCCACGTACCAATACCTTCAGTGCCATTTTGCGTCTTCGCCATGCGTTGGCGTTTGCCGTTCACAAATATTATAACGACAACGGTTTCTTTTACCTCCATACGCCTATCATCACGGCATCAGATGCCGAAGGAGCGGGAGAAATGTTCCGCGTAACTACGTTAAACCTAGACAAACTCCCCCGAACAGACGAAGGCAAAATCGACTTTAAAGAAGATTTCTTCGGACGTGAAACCAACCTGACTGTATCGGGACAGTTGGAGGGTGAGCTTGGCGCAATGGCCTTGTCGAAGATTTATACATTCGGACCAACGTTTCGTGCCGAAAACTCAAACACGACTCGCCACTTGGCCGAGTTTTGGATGATTGAGCCTGAAATGGCCTTTTATGAGTTGGAAGACAACATGAACCTCGCCGAGGATTTTGTGAAGTACGTGATTCGTTATGCGTTGGAAAACTGCGCCGACGACCTCAATTTCCTCCAAAAACGCCTCGAAGAAGAAGAAAAACAAAAGCCTCAAAACGAGCGTTCGATGCCGTTGTTGGAGAAACTACGTTTTGTAGTCGATAATTCGTTTGAACGCGTCACTTATACCGAGGCCATCGACATTTTGTTGAAATCAAAACCTCACAAAGAGAAAAAATTCCAGTATGATGTGGCTTGGGGAATTGACCTTCAATCTGAACATGAGCGCTTCTTGGTAGAAAAGCATTTCAAAAAACCCGTGATTTTGATTAACTACCCACGGGCGATCAAGGCGTTTTACATGAAACAAAACGAGCCAAATCCTGCCGAACCAGGGCCAACTGTACGCGCGATGGACGTTTTGTTCCCAGGCATTGGCGAAATCATCGGTGGCTCGCAGCGGGAAGAAGACCACGACAAATTGGTGGCGCGGATGCACGAAGTAGGTATCGAACCTGAAGCCATTTGGTGGTACCTCGAAACCCGTAAGTTTGGAACGGCGCCACACGCAGGTTTTGGACTCGGCTTTGAACGTTTAATTTTGTTCGTAACGGGCATGGGCAACATCCGTGACGTAATTCCATTCCCACGCGCACCAAAATCGGCTGAATTTTAAGGCCAATTTATCATTCTGTAGGAATCTATTTTACAGATATTTATCGGCGGTGTTTAAATCCTTTTTTTGTAGCTTTGGCAACTCTAACAGGGTTGTCAAAGCTATTTATAGACCTTTCTAACACATGAAAATAGAACTCAAAAATTTCGGCCCTATTGACCATTTCGAGTTTGATATGGACAAAGACCTGCATGTAATTTACGGGGAAAACAACCTTGGTAAATCTTATGCAATGAGTGCTATTTATTTGATTTTGAAGAACTTGAATAACTTATCTTATAGACAACCAAATTATACAGAAATCAGCAATAAACTTTCCCAATTAAATCAATATGATTTAAAACAAGTTTTAGTCAAAGAATATATAAATTTTAATAAAATTAATTTTTCCCAACCTTTCATAAATTCTTTAAAACTTTCTTACCCAGATTTAGAAAGTTCTTATTCTTCTTTTTTACCTCATATAAGTATTTATTTCAAAGGCTCTTCTTACTCCTTTACAGCCAAAACAGAAGATAATCAGATAGAAGATGTTAATGCAACTCTTGATGAGCACATATTTACTAAATTTGAAGAATTTAAAAACCATTTATCGAATAATGAAACCCCTTCTCATATTACAGATACTGCAATAATTTCAGGTTTGATTGCTCAAAATGATATTTATGACTTATATTTTTTACCAGCTTCCCGCTCGGGCTTATATCAAGCCTATAACAACTTGGGTAAAATTTTTGCCAAATTATCTCAATGGAGATACCAATTACAGGAAAAGATAGAAATTCCCGCCTTACAAGAATATATAGCTGACTATTTTTTACAGTTGAATAGTGTAAAAAATAATAATTTAAACAAAAAACTCAACCTAATAGCTGAAAAAATTGAAAAAGAAATATTAAAGGGTTCAATTACTTATAATAATGAAGAAGGGAAACTAGAATATAAACCTAAGAAAAGTAAAAGTGCTCTTGATGTATCAATGGCCTCTTCTATGATATCTGAATTGGCGCCATTTGTTATTTTTTTCAAATACATTATAGGAGTCACTGAACAAAATATTGAAAATAATGAACCAACTACACTCCATAAAAGTCCACCCATCCTCTTTATAGAAGAACCCGAAGCCCACTTACACCCCAAAATCCAAGTCGAGATGATGAAGGTATTTGTGGAGTTAGTAAAGGCAGGAGTAAAGGTGGTGATGACTACCCACAGCGATTACATGAAAGATGCCTTGAGCAATTTATTACTTTCAGGAGACATCGCCCCCGAAAAAGTAGCAAGTTATCACTTTGTAATGGGTGAAAATGGCAGTTACGATGCAGGTGATATGAAAGCTAGTACTGAAGGCATTGAAGATCATAATTTTACCAGTGTATCGGTAGCTTTGTACGAAGAACGCATGAAATTATTAGAGAAACGCTACGCAGGCAGCCATGATTAATGATATAAAAAACGATTTTATTCTCAAGAATTTTGTCAGAGAGCAGTGTGAAGACGAAGGACTCTGTGTTGAAATCGATCCACGAATTCCAACAGAGAGAGTAGTAATTATCAAAGTTGATGATTATTATAACAGTTTCGATATCGAGAAACGGCCTGCATCTCCCGACTGCCTGATTATTGTTCAGTGTAGCGACACGACATTTTCAGCGACAATTGCTGAAATGAAAAACATTGATTATTCTGCGGGATTCACAGTTGAAAATATGAAGGAAAAATTTGATACCTGCCTAAATGACTTTATGCGCAAACAGTTTGCCAAATATTTTGACCGAGAGTTTAAAAAAATCACTTTATTTTTCGTAAATAGAATTGAATTACATAGAGCTCCTGCTTACGACGATACTTTGAAAACGAAAATTTTGATGAATACTTTATTTACTTTTCGGAATCGTCCTTGTAAAATAGAGCTCAGGTTTCCAACACCTGCCGTCAGACCTTGCTAAAAGATAAAAAATACCAACAAATACCATGCAAGAAGATAAACACATCGAAATCGAACAACAAATCAACGTCGAAATCTCAGAAGAAATGGCCGAAGGCGTTTATTCTAATTTGGCAATGATTGCCCATTCTAACAGCGAATTTATCTTGGATTTCATTCGTCTCATGCCTAACGTTCCCAAAGCGAAAGTGAAAGCAAGAGTTATTCTTACTCCCGAGCACGCCAAGCGTTTGTTGGCCGCTTTAAAAGACAACATCCGTAAATTTGAAGATGCACACGGCGACATTCGCCAATCTGCTGATGAAGAATTTCCCTTTATGAATTTTGGCGGCCCGATGGGCGAAGCCTAAATGGAATGTCGAGGGTAGAGTGCAGACGGGAGCGCCCGTGCGATGTCGAATAAAATGCCTTCCATTCGACACTCTGCACTCTACCCTCGACATTCTGCTCTCTCTCTCCTCAACATTTCCTATGATTAGTTACAACCCCAAAGATTGGTGGAAACTTATTTTTGCTTTCCACAAAAGTGATACTTTTCGCTCTTTATTGCCTGGAATTCTGGGCGTTGCGGCTTACACAGTGGTGGTGGCGTACATCGAAAACGATATTTTTCACGCCTCTTTCAAAAACACTACGGTCGTTCACTCGTTGGTGGGCTTTGTGCTTTCGATGTTGCTGGTTTTTCGTACCAATACTGCCTACGACCGCTGGTGGGAAGGACGCCGTTTTTGGGGGAGTTTTGTGAATAACTCGCGCAATCTAGCCCTCAAACTCAACGCTTTTCTACCTAACCACCCAGAAATTAGAAAGACGTTTAAAGTACTCATTACCAACTATGTACTTGCTGCAAAAGAACACTTACGTTCGGGGGTGCATGTCAAACACTTAGAAGAGATAGGCGAATACGACAGCCAGTTTTACAGCAAAAAAAAGCACGTTCCCAACCAAATCATGGGGGCGATTTATGACGAAGTCAATACACTTTATCAACACAAACTACTTACAGGCGACCAGCTCTTCCTCATCAATGAAGAACTCCGCTCTTTCACCGACAACATCGGAGGCTGCGAGCGTATCAAACGCACTCCCATTCCGTTTGCCTACAGTTTGTTTCTGAAAAAGGTTATTTTCTTGTACGTCTTTACAATGCCCATTGGGTTCGTGGTGGAGTTTAAATACTGGGCTGCTCCTATCGTTGCCATCGTTTTCTACATCTTCGCCAGCATCGAAGTATTGGCCGAAGAAATTGAGGATCCCTTCGGAACCGACGCCAACGACCTCCCTACGGATACCATTTATGAGACCATCAAAGCCAACCTCGAAGAGATTCTATAAGCATACTTTTCAAGGTTTTTGAGGCAGAATATTTCGCAAACGTGCAGGGATTTGTACCTTTGCAAAACTTTTTTTGTGCTCCTGACCATGTCACAACTTTCCGTAAGGCACCTACTCGGCATCAAAAACCTCACCGAATCAGATATTTACACGATTTTAGATACGGCTAATCAGTTCAAAGACGTCATCAATCGGCCCATCAAAAAAGTCCCTTCTTTGCGCGATGTGACGATTGCCAACGTTTTTTTTGAAAACTCTACCCGCACTCGTTTATCGTTTGAATTGGCCGAAAAACGACTTTCTGCCGACGTAGTTAATTTTTCTGCTTCGGGAAGTTCGGTCAAAAAAGGAGAAACCTTGCTCGATACTGTCAACAACATTTTGGCCATGAAGGTCGATATGATTGTGATGCGTCACAGTAGCCCAGGCGCTCCGCATTTCTTGTCTGAGCGCATTCCTGCTAATGTCGTCAACGCGGGCGACGGTACGCACGAGCACCCTACGCAAGCGTTGTTAGATGCGTTTTCGATTCGCGAACAAATCGGTGATTTAGCAGGAAAAAAAATTGCCATCATTGGTGATATTCTTCACTCTCGGGTCGCACTTTCTAATATTTTTTGCCTCAAAAAATTGGGAGCGGAAGTTCGTGTATGTGGCCCCACTACACTTATTCCTAAATATATTTCTTCCTTGGGCGTACAAGTAAGTCACAACGTAAAAGAAACGCTTCAATGGTGCGATGTCGCCAACGTACTTCGTATTCAGTTGGAACGCCTCCAAGTAAAATATTTCCCCAGCCTCCGCGAGTATTCGTTGTATTTTGGGATTAACCGCCAAATGTTGGATGAACTCGACCGCGACATTGTCTTGATGCACCCTGGGCCTATCAACCGTGGCGTTGAACTTACGTCGGATGCAGCCGACTCGCGCCAAAGTATCATCCTAAACCAAGTAGAAAACGGAGTAGCTGTGCGCATGGCAGTGCTTTATCTATTGGCTCAACAGTAGTTGGGAGCTAATAGATAACCTATCATGAAAATACTACCAAAAAGTCGTGCGTTTACTACGCATACGGCTAAGGCTCTGGCCTTTTGCCTCTTGCTTATTGTAGCATTGGGTCCAACTTTTGCCCAAATGCAGACGTACTGCAATCCAATTAATCTTGACTATGGCTTTACGCCTATCCCTAATTTTTCGGAAGCAGGACGGCATCGTGCGACGGCCGACCCCGTCATCGTCAATTTTAAAGGCACCTATTTTCTCTTTTCTACCAACCAATGGGGCTATTGGTGGAGTAAAGATTTATCAAAGTGGAATTTTGTAAGTCGTAAGTTTCTCCTTCCGCACAACAAAGTCTATGACGAATTATGCGCCCCTGCCGTCTGGGCTATGGACGATACCCTCTACGTCATCGGCTCTACGCATACCAAAGAATTTGCGATTTGGAAAAGTACCAATCCCACGGTTGATGACTGGAAAATAGCCGTTCCTGCTTTTGAAGGTGCCGCTTGGGATCCTGCCTTCTTGTACGACGATGATAAACGGCTATACTTATACTACGGCTCAAGTAATTTCTACCCTTTATACGGTTGGGAAATCGACCCAAAAACCTTTAAACCCATTGGTGAGCGTAAAGAGCTCGTTCGGCTCCACGACGACCAACACGGCTGGGAACGGTTCGGAGATTACAACGATAATATTTTCCTGAAACCGTTTATCGAAGGTGCTTGGGTGGACAAACACAACGGAAAATACTATTTCCAATACGGCGCCCCTGGAACGGAGTTTAATGGATACGCCGATGGGGTTTACGTTTCGGACAAACCATTGGGGCCATTTACCTACCAAAAACATAACCCGTTTTGTTATAAACCAGGAGGCTTTGTGCGCGGGGCGGGGCACGGAGGCAGTTTTAAAGATAATTTTAACAATTGGTGGCACATCACCACGGGCGTCGTCGCCGTTAAAAACAACTTTGAGCGTCGTTTGGTCTTGTTTCCTACGGGTTTTGACAACGACGGCATTATGTATTCCAACACTACATTTGGCGATTATCCCCATACATTACCCACGGGCAAAGCCGACCACCTCAAAAGTCGTTTTACGGGTTGGATGTTATTGAACTACAACAAACCCGTGCAGGTTTCGTCGTCGTTGAGTGGTTTTACGCCCAACTTCGCCGTGGACGAGGACATCAAAACCTACTGGAGTGCAGCTTCGGCCAAAGCAGGCGAATGGCTACAAAGTGACTTAGGCGAGGTATCGACCGTCAATGCCATTCAAATCAACTACGCCGACCAAGACGTGGACTCGGTGTATTTGGGCAAATTCACCAATATTTATCATCAGTACCGCCTCTGGCATTCGCTAGACGGTAAAAAATGGCACTTGCTGGTCGATAAAAGCAAGAACAAGACCGATGTTCCCCACGATTACATTGAGTTGAGCAAACCCGTCGAAACTCGTTTTATCAAATTGGAAAACCTTCACATGGCTACGGGCAAATTTGCCATTAGTGGACTTCGGGTATTTGGAAAAGGGAAGGGGAAAGTGCCTAATGCAGTTAAAGGCTTTGTGGTACTTCGCCAAGAAGACGACAAACGAAACGCTTGGCTCAAATGGTACCCCGAAAGCGGCGCGCAGGGCTATAACATCCATTACGGAATCGCCCCCGACAAGCTGTATAGCAGCATTATGGTTTATAACAAAAACGAGTACTACCTAAAAGCCCTCGATAAAAATACGACCTATTACCTTTCGATTGAGCCTTTCAACGAAAATGGCGTCGGGCCGCGGACGGCGGTGATGAAGGTGGAGTAGAGGAACTAATATTGGGTTTTTGGTAAAAATCTGACTCGTATTTATCTTTGAAAAAAAATGACCGATGAACTTAGATATATCCTTGAAGGAACTGGCGGAGTTACAGAAACAAATCTTATCCAAACAGCCCTCTTTTACCTTAGAGAAGGCCAAACAGCAAGTGGAAAGATTGAAAAATCAGAATTCGTCCGTAAAGAAGACGAGGTAAAAAGTCTAATTACCTTTGCGTCTCAATATCATCTTTGGTACTCTGCCATCCCCAAAGAGGCGTATATTGGAGAAGGAGCGGAGCAAAAAGTTTACCTGCATGAAGATGGAAAAAGTGTCATCAAAATCAATGATACCATCTTTTATTTAAGTTGGGTAGATTATTTTATCAGCCTTCTTATCCACAATTTCTTGTTTCCAAATACAGCTTATCAGCTACTAGGTTTTTATCAAGAGGAAAATACCCTGTATTCTGTTGTTAAACAACCATTTATTGAATCTACAGAACCAACAGACCTTTCTGCACTCAAGTCATTTTTAGAGAATAACGGGTTTAAACACAAGAAAAATAATGATTATTTCCATTCAAAATTAGGCATCATTCTTGAAGACCTTCACGACGAAAATGTCTTGACTAATCAAGCAGTTTTCTTTTTCATTGACAGTGTTATTTATTTGATGGCTCATTAGAACTGTGAACGCCATGCAGCAGTTGATTTCAAATGAGGTCGCCAAAGCACTTCAACGATGGTTTATGGCGGTGGGATAGGAGTAAAAAACTATTTATTTGGAAACGATAGGGTTTAATTCCATAAAAAGCGACATACTAAGTATGACAAAACTTGGCTATCCTTTCTTTATAGCCTTAAAAGGGAATGAGAGTGACTTTGTGGTATCGTCCCTTGATAGCGCTGTGGAATATAGAATTGGATACTTAAAAAACCATCCCGAAAGTTTAAAACTTTCGGGATGGTAAAAGAAAAGAAGCTACGCAGAGTTACGCGCGGCGTTGATGATACCAAACATCGCACGAATGACAAGTTTGTTATAGACGTCCACGTCGGCAGCGGAAAGTTCGCCGCTTTGTAGTTTTTGAAGCGCGTATTGCTGAATCGTCATCAACGGTAAGACAATTCGCTCCCGAATCTTGATGGATTCTTTGGTAACGGGGTTTTGGTTTAACAAATCTTTTTCACCCGAAAACTCCAACATCAATGCTATACTACGCTCGTATTCTTCAAACATCATGTTCCAAATCGTGGCAAACTCTGGGTTGTCTTGGAGGTATTTGGTCGCTGGATAGTACGCCTTCATCAACGACTGCATCGAGTTTTCGACCAACGTACGCACAAACAACGAACGCTTGTAAAGTTTCTTCAAGGCGTCCATTTTCCCTTCGTTTTTCAACGTTTCTAAACCTGACCCAAACCCGTAAAAACCAGGTACATTTTGTTTCATTTGGGCCCAAGAACCTACAAACGGTATGGCACGTAGGTCTTCAAATTTAAGACCACCCCCGCTTCCGCGTTTGTCGGGGCGGCTACCGATTTTGGTTTGACCATAGAAACGCAAAGGCGTAATTTTCTCCAAATACGGCACAAACGTCGGGTGATTTTTGAGTCCCAAATACGCATGATACGCCGCATCGGCCAGCTCTTCCATCAATGCCTTATCAGCTTCAGAAAGTTGGTCTTTGGTGTTTTTGGACATAAACAGGTTGTTTTCCAATCCTGCCGTGAACAATCTTTCTAGGTTATAAATGGCCGTTGGTACAGTCCCGTAGTTTGAACTAATGGTTTGTCCCTGCACCGTCAACTGAATTTCTTTGTCTTCAATATCTTTCCCCAACGACGCATAAAACGCGTGGTTATTGCCACCCCCACGACCTGGAGGCCCTCCCCGACCGTCGAAGAAGGTCACTTTGACGTCGTATTCGCGCGAAATCTTTGTGAGTTGTTCCTTGGCCGAGAAAATCGACCAGTTTGCCCGCAAATATCCTCCGTCTTTCGTTCCATCCGAGAAACCCACCATAATGGTTTGTTGGTTACCTCTTTTGGCCAAATGCGCGCGATAATAGGGGTTTTCGTACAACATTTTCATTACCTCCGATGCATTTGCGAGATCATCTACCGTTTCGAAAAGAGGCACAATATCAACGTGTAAATCGTCGGTTTTCCACACATTTTTAAACAATGCCAATACTTCCACCACGTTAAGCGCACTCGCACAGTTACTGATGACGTAGCGATGAGCTCCCTCTATTCCATTTCGTTTCTGAATTTCACGAATGGCCAACATCGAGCCGTAAATATCTTGCGTAATCGGGTCTTTGAAATCGCTTTCTACCAATTCTACCTGCAACGATAACAAAAAGTCGATTTTACGTTTTTCGTCCCAACTCTCGTAGTCAGCAAAAGAGAAAACAGGTACTTGTTTTTCTATCTTCGTAAGAATTTCTTGCCACGCCAACGAGTGTTTAGGGCTTACTTGGCGAATATCCAAACTAGCAAAAAAGAAGCCAAACAGCTTGATTTTCAACACTGTTTCATCCAACAGCTCCACAAAGAGAGAATCATGATCACGTACCAATACTTCTCGCGCTTGGCTCAAGTCAGCCAATAGTTCTTCGGCTTTGGTGTAGTGCTCTTGATCAGGATAATAAATCGCGTTATTGGTCTTACGCTCTGCCGTTGAGATAAACTCCTCTACGCCATTGAACGTCAATCGACGTTTGAGGTACTTAATATCACGCCAATAACACTTGAGCAAAATTTGACGCAAGCGGTCGGCCACCTCCAATGTCACGTCGGAAGTAACAAACGGGTTTCCGTCGCGGTCGCCTCCTGGCCAAAAGCCCAAGCGGAACAAGCCCGTGTGCGTCCATTCGTTCATCGGTACTTCAAGGCCATTGAGCAGGCGCTGAACAAGCATCGGAATGGCTTTGTAGAACACATTCTCCAAAAACCAGCACAACGTCATGGCTTCGTCCAGCGGCGTCGGCTTGTTTTTGTTGATAAAGCCAGTTTTTCCCAACTGCAACAGAAGATGGTTTACCTCCACAAAGTCATTGTCTTTGATGGATTCCTCCAAATCGGTAATGATACCGAGTACTTTGCCTGGGTAAAATTGCGTAGGGTGCGCTGTCAACACAATACGTACGCAAAAATCTTCCAACTTACGAAGGAGTTTTTGGCGCAAATCATCGCTATCGACCCGATTGAGCAGCTGCGTAATAGACCCTTGCCCATTGCTGTCATGTGTGTGGTCAAAACCCGCATCTTCTACGGAATCAAACAATACAACCTGCCGTTCGATGAACTTGATTAAGTTAAATAGCAAGTCGCGACGTTCATCTTCGGTCGCATTTTCGGTATATTCCTCAAAAAACGACTCGATGATTTGCAAAGGGCTTTTGCCCGCATTAAACCCTTCCTCACTCGCCTGAACAAGCAACGGAAGAAGCGTACCCGTACGGTAGATGTCCTGAAACGGTAAGCTCAGAAACAGGCTGTTGAAAATGTTATATTTCGTTACAACAGCGTCTTGATAAACGTTAGGCATGTGGGTTGTTAATGTTAGGTGGGTATTAGACAGCGAATAAAAGCATAAAATTGTACATTTTCAAGAAAAAAGGCCAATTCTTATCAATTTTAATAATTAAAGTAGGGGTTTTATTGAAAATTTCTTAATTTAACCCTAACAATCATACGTTATGTTCAATTCTCAAACACAAAGAAGAAACCATTGTATGTTTAAACGTATCCATTTTTACTCGTTTGAAATCACTACTTTTTCTCTCGTTTGGGGTTGGCTTAGTTGGAACCGTTTCCTATGCGCAAGAATTTCGCCGCCGCGAAATTGACCCCACTTCATTTGTTCAGAACCTCCTGCCCATCACGGCAGAAGACCTCAATTATGGTACAGTCTATGAGAATCTGATTCAGCTCTACACTGCCCCGCTCGACCTCAACACCTGTACGCGCGAAGAACTAGCCGCTACGTATCTCCTCAATGAACGTCAGCTCAATCACTTCTTTGAGTACCGCGCACAGTTTGGCAATTTCCTCTCTATCTATGAGTTACAAGCCATTCCAGAGTTTGAGTTAGCACTCATTTACCGATTGCTTCCCTTCGTCACTGTTACCCCTCAAAATCGAAAACTATGGAATGGATTGACCAATCCTAGTGACCATTATTTTTTGGTAAGAACGGAGCAGCTTTTGGAAGAAAAACGCGGAGCTACGGCAGATGCACCCCAGTCGCGCGATGGGACATTGCAGAAATTTGCGGGCAGTCCGTTGCAATGGTACGCTCGCTATCGCTACAGCCGAAGCCGTGACTTTAGTTTTGGCATTACGGCCGAAAAAGACGAGGGCGAAGCTTTTTCATGGAAGCCTTCGGCGCACAAGTACGGCCCTGATTTTTTATCATTCCACGCCCAAGTACAGCACCGTGGACGCCTCAAAAACCTTATTTTGGGCGATTACCAGCTCCAAGTAGGACAAGGGTTGATTTATTCGGCAGGTTTTTCGCTGGGCAAAGGCATGGAAACCGTCTATACCATTCGTCGCCCCACGACAGGCATCCGCCCCTACACTTCTGTCACCGAAACGGGCTTTTTTCGGGGCATTGCCGCCACGTATTCTTTGGGCAAGCGTCTCGAACTCACCACGCTACTTTCTCGCGTTCGGCAGAGTGGAACAATCACCGCCCAGCAAACCGTCAGCTCATTCCAAACCGATGGTCTTTTTCGCATTCCCAACGAACTCCAATATCGTGCCAACCTCATTGAACAAAACGCAGGAGCGCATTTGGTGTATCATCTTGAACGTGGGCAACTAGGTGCTACCTATCTTCATACTTCTTTTGACTATCCTTTGCAGAAAGCAGAAGCACTACGTAATGAATTTGAATTTCGGGGAAAACATAATCACCTTTTGGGGCTGCATGGCAATTATGTTTGGCGAAATTTTCATTTTTTTGGAGAAACGGCACGCTCCAAAAGCGGTGGTACGGGTACCGTTGTGGGCGTACTCGCCAGCCTCACCAAACGCTGGGATGCGTCGCTCCTTTTCCGAAACTTTGACAAAAACTTCCATAGTTTTTATGCCAATGCGTTTGGTGAAAATAGCCGTAATATCAACGAAACTGGGTTGTATTTGGGGGCAAAATACAGCGTTCATAAACGGCTAAAATTGGCAACTTACGTTGACCTCTATCGCTTCCCTTGGTATAAATATTTAGTCGATAAACAACCCACTCAAGGATGGGATTATCTGATACAAGGTACGTGGACTCCTTCCAAAATATGGACGCTGTACGCCGTTTACCGCCAAGAGCAAAAAGAAAAGAACATCGCGTCTGATTTGTCGAAGCAAAAATTTGTAACCCAAACCCTACGCCGCACCCTTGTACTAAATGCCGAATATGCTCCCCACCGCAATTGGTCGTTTCGCAGTCGGATTCAGGG
Organism: Runella sp. R0.1_18; assembly: GCF_057652155.1. NCBI lineage: Bacteria > Pseudomonadati > Bacteroidota > Cytophagia > Cytophagales > Spirosomataceae > Runella > Runella sp. R0.1_18. Next base: position 135,589 of record NZ_JBYFCK010000008.1, on the reverse strand, counting down.
CGGCACATTTGGCTACCAGGGATTTCAAGCAGATAAAGGATGGTTAGTGCTGCAAGAAGTAACAGCTAAGTGGAACAAGTTGGCGGCTACAGTCCGCGTTTCGGCCTATAATACCGATAGCTACGACGCTCGCCAATACGCCGTAGAGCAGGATGTTTTATACGCGATTTCAATGCCTGCTTATTACGAACGTGGTTTTCGGCATTTTGTGTTGCTGCGGTATTCGGCAAATGCGCACACTGATATTTGGTTGCGGATTTCGCGCACAACCATGCCCGAACGCGAAGCACTCAGCTCGTACGTGGACGAAATCCAAGGCACAAACCGAACAGATATTAAATGCCAAGTACGCTATCGCTTTTAGTGATTTTCAACAAATTTAACTTTGGCATAACTTTTGATTAGTGATGGATAACATACCTAAAAGGTATATAACCCTCTGCTTTTCAATTGTTTTTTATGAATCGTTTTTACCGCTTTGGAATTTTAGGGATTTTGATGATTGTATTTTTAGGCTGGATGATTAATTGTACTGGCACCAAAACCGCATCGTATTCCCCATCGTTTATTAACCTCAATACTTCCGATGTAATTACGTCGGATTGGATTGATGCCAATCAATGGGTGACAACGACGGTGTTTGGCTTACCCGCTCGTACTTGCGAGCTAACGTCCAAACAATTGAGCCCGTCGTTGTTAGAAGAAAATCAATTGTACGTCTATTCTAAAATTGACGAGCAAGTACATCCTATGCCTTTTAACATTCGCCAAAACAGCGCCGAATTACGTTTTGACTATACCATGCCCACGCCATCTACCCTAAAAATTGTGATGATTGGCTTGAAAGGCAACCTAAAACCCATGGGCGAACAGCAGTATCGCTACGTGTTAATTCCAAATTCGATGGTCAAAAAATCACCAATTAACATGGGCGATTATGAGATGGTCAAAACGGCTTTTCATTTAGAAGACTAATTTCTTTTTCTGATTTTCTTAAAAATGCCTATACTTGCCGACATCGTGCCAAGTATAGGCATTTTTGCGTTTGCCTAACCTCCAATTTACTATGCTTTATTACCTATTTTCGTATTTAGACAAGACCTTCAACTTCCCTGGGGCAGGGGTATTTCAATATATTTCGTTTCGGGCGTTAGGAGCTACCGTCACCTCGCTCCTCATCGCGGCCATTTTTGGGCGCCGTATCATTGATTTTTTACGTAGCCAACAAATTGGCGAAACCATTCGTGACTTGGGTCTTCAAGGGCAGATGGAAAAAAAAGGAACGCCAACTATGGGTGGGTTTATCATCTTGGCTTCTTTGTTAGTCCCCGTGCTTCTTTTTGCCAAACTGTCCAACGTCTATATCGTTTTACTGCTCATCACGGCGGTTTGGACAGGCTTGATTGGGTTTATTGACGATTACCTTAAAAAATTCAAAAACAACAAAGAAGGCCTTCACGGAAAGTTTAAGGTAGTAGGTCAAGTAGGACTTGGGCTGATTGTTGGTATTACGTTGTCGTTTAACCAACACGTTAAAATTCGGATTTATGACAAACCGTTGATTAGCTCGGCCATTGGCGAGGTTCAGCGTTATAATGACCTCATCAATCCTACCGTGACAACGCTCCCTTTCATCAAAAACAATGAGTTTGACTATTCAAACCTTCTTTTTGGACTTCTTCCCGACAGCTATTCTTGGATTATTTATACCATTGTAGCCATTTTCATCATTACAGCTGTTTCTAATGGCTCCAACATTACAGACGGTATCGACGGCCTAGCGGCGGGTACTTCTATCATTATTGGACTTACGTTGGGCGTTTTGGCCTACGTATCGGGGAATGCCAAATTTTCGCAGTACCTCAATGTGATGTACATTCCTAATTCGGGAGAGATGGTAATTTTCGTGGCGGCTTTTATCGGGGCGTGCATTGGATTTTTGTGGTACAACTCCTACCCTGCCCAAGTATTTATGGGCGACACGGGCAGCTTGATGCTCGGGGGCGTCATTGCTGTTATTTCGTTGGCGATTCGGAAAGAATTATTGATTCCGATTATGTGTGGAATTTTCTTCGCCGAAAGTCTCTCCGTCATTATGCAAGTGAGTTATTTTAAATATACCAAGAAAAAATTCGGCGAAGGGCGGCGCATTTTCTTGATGTCGCCGCTTCACCACCATTTTCAGAAAAAGGGATACCACGAAGCCAAAATCGTGGCGCGTTTCTGGATTGTAGGCATTATTTTGGCCATTGCCACCTTGGTTACGTTGAAACTTCGCTAACCAAACACATCTTTTTTTTAGAACGGCGAGCAACTTCTGAAAGTTACTCGCCGTTTTTGTTTTACGCATCCAAAACAAGTAAAAACACGTAGATAAAAACCGTACAATCCCTCAGAAGGATACGGGTAAAAATCTGCACTTTTGTAAACTTTTAAATCAGTGTTTTCCTAACTCCAACAAATCATGAATAAGCTCTTGACACTGCTGCTGTGTGCCGCTCTTTTTATTACTGGATTAACTACCCTTGCTCAAACCCAGCCTACGCCAACCATGCAAGAGCAATATGATAAACTCCACGGAATCAAGCCTAAAACGCCAACGACTGATAAATCAAAAGAAAAACCGAAAACTACTACCCAAAAACCTGAGAAAACAACCGCTCCCTCTAAACCTCCCAAGCAGGCCAAAACGGTCGAGCCAGCCAAGCCCAAACCAACTAAGCCTATTCCTGCACCAGCCCCCGCCACGGCAAGCGAAGGTGGATTTGGGATAAAAGTGGGTCTTAGAGGCGGTGCCAATTACAGCTCTATTACCTCGGATGCCATCAAAGCCAGCGGAATCGCCGTTGATCCTCTGTTGGGCTACCACGGTGGGTTGGTGGTGGAACTCGGTGGAAAAACGTTTTCAGTTCAACCTGAAATTTTGTACTCTCAAACAGCCTATAAAATGGGTACCCCTCAAGCAGGAAATTTACTCGTGGGTGAAAGTCGTGTCAACAGTGTGACCGTCCCGCTTTTGTTCAAAGTATCGCTTGGCAATGGCCCTACGAAGTTTTTTATCAACGCAGGAGGTTACGGAAGCTATGCCCTCAGTGGTAAGGCAAAAACCACCTTTAGTGGCATTACGACCACCACTGACTTGAAATTTGACTCGGGTGATCAACGTCTCGAATACGGTGCTGTAGGAGGTGCAGGGGTATCGTTAGGACTTGGAAGGGCACAACTGCTCATTGAAGGACGCTACTATTATGGTCTTGGCAGCGACGGTGATGTCCCCGCTGGGAGTAAAATGTTTACGCGAAACATCCAAGGGTCGGTAGGGCTATTGATTCCGCTTGGGGGTAATTAATCAGAAACAAAATGACCAGAGCGAATGAAAGCTTCTAGGGTATTGAGGTGCTGGGTAAAAGCCGTACGGCCATCGTCGGTAGCGGCGTAGGTAGTGTTAGGTTTTCGTCCAATAAATTGTTTTTGAACACTTATATACCCTTGCTCTTCGAGCGCGCGCAGGTGTGTAGCGAGGTTTCCGTCGGTCAGTTGAAGGAGGTCTTTGAGGGCGTTGAAACTCAACGACTCATTGACAATCAACACCGACATGATTCCTAACCTTGCCTTACTCTCAAAAGCTTTATTGAAATGTTCGAGCATTTAGTGTGTCTTTTCTTTAGTTGCAGTAGGGTAATCTGCTAGCGTTTTATGTCGTACTTAAAATACATGTAGGTTCCATAAACAATGTGAAGGACTCCAAATCCTAGCGCCCAAACCAGTAAGTTATATCCCGTCATAAACAACGAAATTAACCCTAAAATTACTTCACAAATACCCAGGTATTCGACATCACGAACGGTGTATTTACTAGCATTGAGCAGGGCTAATCCGTAAAAAATGAGGGTTGCGGGAAAACTCACCCACAAAATACCACGATAAAACATCGCTAGGCAAAAAATCCCTCCCGTTACGAGCGGAATCATTAAGCTAATGACCAAGCGTTTTGAGGTACTATTCCAAACACTTTGACCCGACTTCTTTGCTTTACGCATGGTAAAGAATACCCCAAAAATTAATGCTAAAACCAAGACGATGGTTCCATCGAGGAGCACAAAACGCATCATTTCACCACGGGTGAGCTCCGAAACGTCGCTCATTCCGTCATAGCTCAGCGCATCGGTTTTGAGACGCAAATAAGCCACTAACGCGCCCCCCAGTGCAACAATACCAGCGAATATCCCTGACAAACCGCTTAAAGACAGGAATTTTGATGAACGCTGCATCAAATCCCGAATCTCGGTCAAGGTTTCTAATGATTGATTGTGAGAATCCATCTGTTTATTTTATGGAATTTACATATTCAAGAACCAACACCATAGCTTACCGCCAAACACAATCGCTCCCACCACTACAGCCACTACCGATGTTATCATTACTCCTGCCGCCGCCAAATCTTTGGCCGCTTTGATTTGTGGATGGTAATCTGATGAAACCAAATCGCACAACTTTTCAATGGCCGTATTAAACGCTTCTGCTGCCCAAACTGCTCCTACCACTATCGCCACCAGCGCCCACTCGAAGCGCTCTAACCCAAGCACAATTCCTAACAAAACTACTCCAAAAGCCGCAATAAGGTGAAAACGCGCATTGTTTTCGTAACGAAATAGTGCTACGACTCCTTCAAAGGCGTAGCTAAAACTACGAATCATTTTGCGAATATCAACCATCGAATTTATTCGTTCAAAACGCTTTCTACTGACAAAACGTTTTTTTCGTTTGATGCAAAGATAGGGAGAAGACATCAGAAAACTAACGTCCACTCCCTATCTAAACACTTTTCGGCTAGGTTTTTAGTCCACTTTCACCTTTCCTCCACCCGAATAACTTCTAAAATCACCCGAGTACATGGCATCGGCACTTACGGGGCCAAGCGTGAACGTTCCTTTGGTAATCACCCGAACCATGTAGTAAAACGTCTTTTCGGTGGACGTCGCCGTTGTATAGTAACTAATGCGGTCGTCTCGAATATCAAAATGGTCAGGGACGGTAGGGGACTGAATCCAAGCCATGTCCCGTGGTTCAGTCAAACGTGGGTTTTCGATTTCAAACGCGGCAGGAAGTAGGTCAGTAACCACTACGTTTTCGACGGGCGAACCATCGGTGCTACTCAGGCTAATCTTCACCACCACCAAGTCGTTTTGACGGAAAGTACTAATAGGCTGACCAAAACGGTTAAAGAACTGTTTACGCACGCGAAGTCCAGCATCTTCTTCGGCGTACGCGCCTGTTGCGCTGATCCCCTCCGTTTGCGCAAACCAATAGACCGAACCTTTGCCCGAAGCCACTCCTACCCCGCGCAGAGGGCTGTTTGTAGCAATTGTCAAATCTTTTCCGTCAAATTGATACCCTTTTCCGTTTATCGTCAGCTTGGCCGTAGCCGTGCTACCCGCGTTTTTCTTGGCCAGTTTACCCAACGCCAAAAACGAGAACGCTGCTTCTTGGGTGTTGAGGTACGAACTCGACGCCATCGCTTCTGACAATCGTCGGGCAAGTCGAGGTATTTGAAGGTTATTCGGGTCGGTTTCAATGAGGGTATTTACCGTCAGAGCCAAATTCCGAATCGGACTAGCAAAACTTCCACCTAGTCCTCTGGCTCCTACTGGAGGCACATAATCGGCGGGTAATAACGCCTTATAGCTACGTTCGTCACCGATTTGCTTGTACGCTGCCGCCAATAAATAGCGCGTGTCGAGCGTCAATAACTGTTGATTTTGTTTGTAATAGTTCATCGACGCCCGATTGGCTTTTCCACCCAATGCCAAGGTGTACAACGAATACATCGTCGTGCGGCTCGCAATCGTCAACTGCGTATAGCCGCCTGTTTCGTTGTAAACGTAATCATATTCCGTAGCGGCTGTTCCTGCTTTGGTCGTCAGGTAGTCCAACATCCGCCCAAGTGCCGATGTATTTACCTCAAAACCTGCCCGCTGCGCTTCCAACAAAAAGTGCGTTGCGTAGGCAGTACCCCAGGCCGACTCTTCGGTACTAGCAGGCCAGTAACTTACCGCTCCGTTGGGGAGCTGCATACTTTCTATCTTTTGAATCGCCGCTTGGACGTTGAAAGTAGGGTTAAAATCGCTTTCCCCTGCTTTGAAGAGGTACGTTTTGGGAGCAATCGTTTTAGCTAAATCTCCAAAATAAAGCTGGGGAAATGCTTTCGAAATGGTTTGTTCGATGCAGCCATGTGGATAGCCGAGCAGGTAGTCGAGGGCTTTGGCGTACTGTACCATCGGTGAACGACTCACTACGATTCGGCTCGTTACGGTTGACGGTATAAAATCATTGCCTCGCAAATCTATCGTGGCGGTACTTCCCCCCGCAATTACTCCCGATTGGCTCGCTTTGAGCAATGAAGCCGCAGGACGTACCGTCAACTCTGTTTTTTCGACAAATTTCTCTTTGCCATTGTTCACCGTTACAACCACCGAGCCATTGCCCATTGCCTCGGCCGCTTTGATAGTAAAATACGTTCTGGCTTCTTTTTCGGGGGCAATGCTTAGGCGCTGAGATACCTGACTAACTGCCGATAATTTTCCACTAATGGCGATACTTGCCGTGACATTGGCCGCTGTTTTTTCGGTATTGCTGATATTTACGGGTACAATTACCTCATCGGTCGGGCTCAAGAACCGTGGCAGAGCCGTACTAATTACGATGGGGTCGGCCACTTTCATGTTTTTGTTGTTTGACCCAAACGCATTGTCTTTGTAAGCCACGGCCATAATGCGCAAATCTCCCGAAAACTGCGGGATGTCCACCTCAAACTCGGCTTCTCCGCTCAGTCCTGTTTCAATCTGTCCCGACCAATACGCCACCAAATTTACCCGCCCATTGGAAAGGGGGTTAATGCGTTTTTCCAAGTCATAGCCATCCCCTCCGACGCTGCTTGTGGAGGCCAACGATAATTCGGGGAAAAGAAATGGATATAAGTCGTGGCTACTGACTTCTAAGGCGCGTTTTTGGTAGAAAAAGCCGTGAATATCGGGCGTTTGGAAGTTTTTGATTTGCAAAATCCCTTCGTCCACCACCGCGACCGTTACTTGGGCATTCCGCGCCGTTTTGATTTTTATTTTCTGTTTGGTCTTTGAGCGTGATTTCTCTACGGCCACAATCTCTACGGGGATTTTGGTATCTTCTTCCTCCACTTTCACCGAGGAAAAACCGTGTGCTACGGTCAGCGGTAGGTTCGAATTATCCAACGGACGAATCAAAGTTGCCGTGACGTAAGCATTCGGCAAGTGCTCATCGCCCAATGAGAAAGTAAATTCGGCCGATTTATTGTCGGTTTCTAGGTAATGATGTTCCAATACCTGATTGCGCTCCACCGTAACCAATAGCTTTCCTGCAAAAGGCGTTTTGAACAGTACCTTTGCCTTATCTCCGACTTGGTACGATGGTTTATCGAACTCCATCAACACTTCCCCTTCGTTGCTTACTTCAAACGACGAAGCCGACGTGCCTCCCCAACCGTACGCGTAAAAGTGCGTCACCGAATACCCCGCTACTCCGCCTGCACGCCGAATGCGAACTTCGTATTCGCCCGATACTGTGGGTACGTATCGTACTTCGGACAGGCCATTTTTAAACGATACCAGGTTGGAATACACGACTTTTTCGCGCTTTTTGGAGGCATACCGTAGCTGGTCGTTTTGTTTTTCTACGACGGTTTGATACTCCATCCGCACAATGTCCACTTGTGCCGTCGCAGCTGCTTTAGGGCGACCGTCTTTGTCCACCGCCACCAAACCAATCGGAACGGGGGCGTTGAGCCCAACGTAGCTATCGGGCATTCGTACACCATAAAAGACATCTTGCGTAAAGACATCAAACCGTTTGAGGCGATTGACGGGGCGGCCTGTTTCGTCAAAAACCGTCACGTATATTTTTCCTTCCAACACACCCACGTCTTGGTAAGTAGCAGGAAGCACAAAGCCCTCTTTGGCCTGTCCGTTGTCGTCGGTTACTCCTTGGCGTACTGTGTTTTCGTATTTACTATTGTTGGGAATATCAAAAATATATTCCTTGTATTTTTCGACAAAAAAGGCCTTTTTCTTCAACGAGAACTCCATTTCATAGTTTCGTCCCGAGGCAGGTGGACCAAACAAATTGAGGGCAGTTGCGTTGAGTTGGATGGTTTGCCCCGTTCGATAGTATTCTTGGTTCGCTTTGACATCCACCTTAATGCGGTCGGGCATAAATTCTTCAATGCTCAACTTTTTGGAAGTCAACAGTACATCGTTGGCATTATACACTTCTACACTGTACCCACCCGTGACGGCCGCTTTGTCGAGTGCCACCGAGGTTTCAACAGCACCTTGACCGTTGGTAGTTACCCGAAACGTTTTCAATTCTTTTCCATTGGGCAAAATCACTTTGATTTTCAACGGAATTTCACCCACGCTTTTCCAATTTTGTTGACGAACGACCGTATTAAAGTGCACCGTTTCACCTGGACGATAAATATCGCGGTCGCCATACACAAACGCCTCAAAACCCGACGCATTATCGCGTTTGCCTTCTACCTCAAAACGAGAAGTTTCTACTTGGGCGTCTTCCAACAACAAATAGTTAAAGTCCTGAACCGTGTTATCCTCCGAACGCGGCGTTTGAGCAACAATCATCGCAATTTTAAAATTCGGAGCTTTTTCCGACAGCTTCTCAAATTTCACCACCCCATCACTGTCGGTTTTTCCTTTTACGACAGTTTGATTGTTGGTCGAAATCAAGCTGACTTCCAACTTACCCAGCGGCTCGGCGGTCTTAATCGAATTGGCAAACACCCACAATTCATCTTTACCCTGTTTGGCAATGAGTCCAATGTCCGACAATGACACCATTTTGATGGCGCGGTTGTACTGTTCATCTTTCGACTGCACCGTCACTACATAAATTCCTCGAAACTCATTGGTCGCGTCGGGAATCCCCAAATTCAACGCCGAAACACCCTTTACTTTGGGCAGATTATCGGTTTCCACCGTTTTGTCCACCACCACGTCGCTGAACACTTGGTTGTAATCTTCATCGTAGTTGTAATTTCCCGTAGGCCCCCAATTATCCTCACCCCCGCCTAAGTAACCGTACTCTTCGTAACGGTTGCTACGGAGGTACTGCAAAATGTTATTTTCGTAAATTTTCGCAATTTTTACCTGTACTTTAGGAACGTTCACAATCTGGATGCCCACATTTCGCGCGCCTTTTGACGAGAGGTAAATGGCTTTTTTGTTCACAAACGAAATGCTGGCAGGCATCAACCCAAAAAACAAATCTTTACTGACGGGTTCGTCCAAACGCGCCCCCAGTACTCCCTGCACTTGGTCGGTGAGGGTAAGTACGTAGGTATCGGTTTCATTAAAATCTCCTCGAATGACAAACCCATTTTCGGTGAGTTCAGCTTTGGTCTGCACGGCAGGTTGAATGGTATAATAGGCGCTCAAATCCTCGTTTTTCAGTTCTTGCGTCGTGATGACACGCACTATGCCTCGGTTGTTTTCAAAGCCCGTTTTGACATCCTTTACTTCGAGCGTTGTTGCCGACGGAATCGTGCTCGACAATGCCAAGGCCGCATTACTCGTGTACGATGTATTGGGCACTTTCACCCCTTTCTCCACCGCGACCTCAAGCGGCTGCTCATTTTTGTCGGCCGAGGCGTCTCCCAGCGCGACAGTGACAGTAGGGGCATTTTGCGTAGGCACAATCGCCGAACTCAGCTTTTTTTCGTCGCTTTTGACGCTCAATTTTCCTCCAATTTCTCCGCTGCTTACGTCATAGTTAAAGTATAGTTTGGTCTTTGCCAACGGCTTACCCGTCTCCCGCGACTTTGTCCAATAGGTTTCGGCTTCGGTCAGTTGGAGATACGGTGTATGAAAGGCAATGTCTTCTCCCGAAACATCGTACCGTTTGTCGATGGTCTTCTTAGCGAGTTCCTTGCTCAACTCGGCGCGGTATTCGGTGGCAGGTTCAAAGCCACTCGCGGGCGAAAACACCAGTTCGTTGGGAGCTGTCCACTTAAATTTCCCCGCCACGGCAGGCACAAACTCCACAAACTTAGTTGCTTCCCAACTGTTGAGTTCGGAGGTTGGCACAATATCCTTATTAAAGGTAAAGACTAGGTTTTGGGCGAGGTTGATTTCATCTTCAAAATTTCGACCTACGACCCGTATTTCGTTGAGTTTTCCACATTGTGAGAGGAAGGTGGTGGAAAAAAGCGTGAGTAGAGCGAGTAACCTCACCCTAAATCCCTCTCCTGCTAGGAGAGGGACTCTGAAATGCTTCATAAGGGAGCGCATTGAAAAGACGGTTTAGAATTTGGCCAATAAACGATGAAAGTTCGGTAAATTGTGAACAGTACGCAACAAAAACAAAGGGGCAATTATTTGGCGGCTTCGCAAGTGCCTTTTGCGCTATTTTTTGGGGGATTGAGCACGTGATTTTGGGGAGTTGCCACATTTATTTTTATAGTCCCGCTGGTTGTAGTTGCTTTGGGACATCATCTTAAACCACACAGCTATGCACATCAATAAATGGCGATTGTTCTGGATTCATTATGGGGTTGTTTTTACCGTGTTGTTCTTGTGGGGCTTTATGAGTTATTCCACCGTAGCACTTTTACAAGATGACCAACCCATTAGTTGGTATATAATCAGATGGGATTTATTTCTATCTCCTACTGCTCCATTTCCCAACGCTTTGTGGCCGTCGCTTTTTGGAACGACGTTTTATTCATTTGTTTTTCAAGATTGGATTAACAGAAAGTACATTTTTTTTTTCTAAAGCTACTTATCTTTATTCTGTTTTTGATAGGCTGTAACTTATTCATGCGTTCCATATACCATTGGCTTCAAAGCAACTATCTTTATTCTTATTTTGGACAAGCTTTCGAAAATGAAGCTAAAGCAAATGGGAAGTTATTTCGGTCATTTTTTCCAATCTTTATAGAAGAAAGCCGTACTTTTTTTCTAATAAGAGAAGACTATAATTCAACCAATTTTTTGGGTACAAATCTCCTCTACACCGCCTTTTTCACGCTCGTCATGTACGTTTGGCAAAATCGTAAGCGGGAAGAGGCGCTGGAAAAGCAGCAACGCGAAGTAGAAATTCAGTCCTTGAAAGCGCAGTTAAATCCTCATTTTTTGTTCAATTCGCTCAATACCATCTATAGTTCGGCTCTTTCTGAAAAAGATACCCCAACCGCACAGTTGGTCCAACAGCTCTCGGGAATTTTACGGCACAGCGTCGAAGAGGTTCGCCACGAAAAAACATCGTTGGAAAAAGAATTGGCATTTATTGAAAAGTACCTAGCTCTCCAGCGCGCCCGCTTGCCTCTGCACCCGCACGTATCGCTCACTACGTCCCTGCACTGGGATCAAGAACCTGCCGACATCGCGCCGTTGCTGTTGATTCCTTTCCTCGAAAATGCCTTCCAGTACGGCATTAGCTTGGACCAACCGAGTTTTGTGGCTATTCGTTTAGAAATTGAGGACAAAAAACTCCACCTGCGCGTCGAAAACAGCCTTTTGACGGCACCTAGCCACCAAAAAGGGGCAGGAACAGGATTACCAAACGTGCAAAAACGACTGCAATTGCTGTATCCTCACCAACATACCTTGCGGTTTGGCCCCGAAAAAAGTACTTTTCTAGTAGATTTGACGCTTCAACTGTAAACCATGAACGTTTCCTGCATCGCCATCGACGACGAACCTGCGGCCTTGACCATCATCGAAGAGTACGCGGCACTCATCCCGTTTTTAACCCTAAAAAAAACGTTTGTAAGCGCCAAAGAAGCCTTGGCTTTTTTGAAAAAAGAACGGGTAGATTGCGTGTTTTTGGACATCAAAATGCCCGATTTACTTGGCACCGATTTCGCACGGATTCTGCAAGGGCAAACGCAGGTTATTTTTACCACCGCCTACCCCGAATTTGCCGTGCAAGGGTTTGACGTACAGGCGTTAGACTATTTGCTCAAGCCCATTGAATTTAACCGTTTTTTACAAGCTGCCAACCGCGTATATACGCCATTGAGTCAACGGGTGGAGGGACAAAGCTACATTTTTGTCAAAGAAGGCTACGATTGGGTACGCGTGCCCCTAAGCGAAATTCAGTACATTCAATCGGACACCAATCTGCTGTTTATTTACGAACGCAGCCGTCGCGTTATTACGCGCATGACTGTCACCGAACTGCTTCGCATTTTACCTGCCGAACGATTTCTGCGCGTTCATAAGTCGTACATTGTTGCCATCGACGCCATTCTCAAAATCGAACGCCATCAGTTAGTGTTACCCAAAATCACCATTCCCATAGGTGAATCTTATCGTGAAAGCGTGGAGCGGTTGTTGTTGAAATTGTAAGCAGCATACAAAAAAGCCGTCAAATAAGCGGGCAGCTTCTCATTGCACTTCGACGAGTATTCTTTGGGGACGAAAATTAAAAATGATAAATTTGTATAAAAATTAAAAGAGATGGCAACCGAGCAATTATTATTAGAAGAGTTTAATAAGTTACCTGTTTCTTTACAGCAAGAAGTCTTGGATTTTGTAGGCTACCTTTCTTCTAAATATAAGAAAAAACACTCTGCTCCCAAACGTAAAGCAGGGAGTATGAAAGGTTTAGTCTCTTATATGGCGGATGATTTTAATGCTCCGTTAGAAGATTTCAAAGATTATATGTAATGTACTTACTCGATACTCACGCTTTATTATGGTACTTAGAAGAAAACCCACAGTTGCCCGCTAAAGTTAAGAATTTGATTGAGACTCAAGCCTGCTTTGTACATATTGCTTCTTTTTGGGAAATAGCCATCAAGGTTTCTATTGGCAAACTTGCTCTAACCTACACGATTGACCAAATGATGGCCCAACTGAAAAAAGAACGAATACCCATTTTGCCAATATCCAATAAAGCTATTGAAAAAGTCAAAACTTTACCGTTTTTTCATCGAGATCCATTCGATAGGTTACTAATAGCGGAGGCAAGTACTCAAGATTATATTTTACTGAGTATTGATATTCAAATAGACGCCTACGCTGTTCAAAGAGTTTGGTAAAATAAACGAAATAGCCCTCATTACGGCTATCAAAAATCAAAAAGTCGCCAAACAATTTGGCGACTTTTTGATTTGGCTTCCTTCCCTACACCAACGCTCCATACAACGCTTCGCGCTGGGCTTTTACGCGTTCGTCAGTGATGTATTCGTCGTAAGTCATCATCTTATCCAAAATACCGTTCGGGGTGATTTCGATGATACGGTTTGCAACCGTTTGGATAAACTGGTGGTCGTGTGAGTAGAACAACATCGCACCTTTGAAATCAATCAAACCGTTGTTCAACGCCGTAATCGACTCCAAATCCAAGTGGTTGGTAGGGTCGTCTAACGTGAGGAAGTTGGCCGCCGAAAGCATCATTTTCGACAACATACAACGCACTTTTTCTCCTCCCGACAACACACTTGCTTTTTTGAGCGACTCTTCGCCCGAGAAAAGCATCCGTCCCAAAAACCCACGGATAAAGCTTTCGTCTTTTTCTTTCGAGAACTGACGTAGCCAATCCACCAAGTTATCTTCAGTTTTGAAGAAATGGTCGCTGTCTTTCGGGAAATACGCGTTGGTAATCGTTACGCCCCATTTGAAGTCTCCCGCATCGGGTTTGATTTCCTCGTGCAAAATTTCAAACAAAGCCGTAATCGCCAAGGTATTACGCCCGATAAAAGCAATTTTATCTTCGCGATTCACACGGAATGAGATATTTTCAAACAACTTCGTACCGTCTTCGGCTGTTTTGGATAAACCTTCTACGGCCAATATTTGATCTCCGATCTCGCGCTCAGGCTTGAAGTTGATGTACGGATACTTACGCGACGAAGGCTGAATTTCGTCCACGTTGAGTTTGTCCAACATTTTCTGACGCGCCGTTGCTTGTTTTGACTTTGCAACGTTGGCACTAAAGCGGCGGATAAACTCCTCCAATTCTTTGCGCTTTTCGTCGGATTTCTTGTTCTGGTCAGCACGTTGTTTCAACGCCAACTGGCTTGACTCGTACCAGAAGGTATAGTTACCACCGTACAATTGCACTTTGCTAAAGTCAATATCAACCACGTGCGTACACACTTGGTCAAGGAAGTGACGGTCGTGAGATACAACGATGACGATGTTTTTGAAGTTATTCAAGAAGTTTTCCAACCACATGACCGTTTCTACGTCCAAGTTGTTGGTAGGCTCATCGAGTAGCAAAATATCAGGGTTTCCGAAGAGTGTCTGCGCCAACAATACCCGCACTTTTTGGCTAGGGTCGAGGTCGGTCATTTGGGCATAGTGAAGGTCTTCCTTAATTCCTAACCCACTTAACAACGACGCGGCTTCGGGTTCGGCTTCCCAACCGTTCATTTCAGCAAATTCCGCTTCAAGGTCAGCGGCTTTCTCACCATCGGCTTCGGTAAAGTCTTCTTTGGCATAAATCGCGTCTTTTTCGAGCATGATTTCGTACAAACGCTTGTAGCCCATCATCACCGTTTGTAAGACTTGGTATTCGTCAAACTCAAACTGGTTTTGTTTCAAAACCGCCATCCGCTGACCTGGCGTAATCGCTACGCTTCCTGTTTGTGGGTCGATTTCACCTGAAAGAATTTTTAAGAACGTTGACTTACCTGCTCCGTTGGCTCCAATCACCCCGTAGCAGTTTCCTGGGTTAAATTTAATATTTACTTCGTCGAAAAGCACTCGTTTACCGTAGCGCAACGACACATTTGAAACCGTTACCATTAATGTATTGAAATTTTCTGTGAAAGATGGTACAAAATTACGAATTTTTCGGGTGAATGTAGGTACTTATCCCTACACTGTTTGAAGAGTTTCTTGGAGGGGATTGTTTCAAATTTAGGCTTTGTGTAGGTTTGTAGATCAACAAACGACATTCCATTGAAGACGCTAGACCTACGCTCGCTTTCGGCAGATGAACTTCATGCTTGGGCTTTGCAACAAGATGCCACCGACCCACTTCGCAAGTTTCGTTCTCAGTTTCTCATTCCTGAACGAAACGGCACTCCTTTGACTTATTTCTGCGGCAATTCGCTTGGTTTACAGCCTAAAACAGCCCGAACGGCGGTTGAACAAGAACTTACGACTTGGCAGCAACACGGCGTGGAAGGGTGGTTTGAAGGAGAAAAACCTTGGCTAGGCTATCATCGGTATTGCCAACAAGCGCTTGGGCAGGTCGTGGGAGCTTTGACCGAGGAAGTTTGTCCGATGAACCACCTTACGGTGAACCTTCACCTGATGCTGGTTTCATTTTACCAACCTACTCC
This sequence comes from Runella sp. R0.1_18, assembly GCF_057652155.1. Taxonomy (NCBI): domain Bacteria; kingdom Pseudomonadati; phylum Bacteroidota; class Cytophagia; order Cytophagales; family Spirosomataceae; genus Runella; species Runella sp. R0.1_18. Next base: position 120,246 of record NZ_JBYFCK010000008.1, on the reverse strand, counting down.
CCAACGATACAAGATTTTGACCATCGCAGGCGACTTTCCGTCGGACCAATATGCCCTTGAAACCCATCTAAAATTCCGTGGATATGACCCCGCCGATGCCCTCATTGAAGTAGCTCCGCGCAGCGGTGAATATACCATTCGACTAGAAGACCTCCTCGAAGCCATCGAAACCCACGCCAACGAGCTTGCCTTGGTTTGCATGAGTGGACTCAACTACTACACGGGGCAGGTATTCGACATGAAAACCATTACCGACAAAGCCCATTCATTCGGCATCAACGTCGGGTTTGACTTAGCCCATGCTACTGGAAACATTCCGATGCAACTGCACGATTGGGGCGTGGACTTTGCCGTTTGGTGTTCGTACAAATACCTAAATTCTGGCCCAGGCGGGGTATCGGGCGTGTTTGTTCACCAGAAACATCATTCTTCCAACCTTGTGCGCTTGGCAGGCTGGTGGGGTTACGAAGAAAATCGTCGTTTTGAGATGACCAAAGGTTTTGTACCCATGGAAGGCGCCGCTGGATGGCAGTTGAGTACCCCCAACATCATGGCCTTGGCAGTTCATCGCGCTTCGTTGGCTATTTTTGAAGAAGCAACCATGTCTCTTATTCGACAAAAAAGTGAGGCGCTGACAGGATTATTGGCGGAAATTATCCGTCGATTGAAAGAATCAAGGGCTAAAATTGAAGTGATGACACCCACCGAACCCTCGCAACGGGGAAGTCAGATTTCGCTGTTGGTTGAGGGAAAAGGGAAAGTAGCTTTTGATTATTTGGTCGAAAACGGTGTGATTGGCGATTGGCGCGAACCAAATTGTATCCGCCTTACTCCCGCCCCGCTTTATAATACCTTTGAAGAAGTGTGGAGAACAGGAGAAATTTTACGGGCGGTGATTTAAGACACACCTTCCCGAAAGTTTTGAACTTTCGGGAAGGTGTGTCTTGGAAAGTCTCAATCATTTATTTCAAATCCGCCAATTTATCCAAATCAATATCGCCAAGTACCGACTTTATTTTGTCGATACCCACACCGTTCCCGCGCACGTTCACAATGTAACGATTGGCTACCAGCACCGAAATTTCACCGTCTTTTGAGTCAGAATTGTATTTTTCAAACGCTTTGTGGCCGTCGTATTCGGTTGTTTTTTCGTAACCGTGTTCAGTTTCCTTATCCACCGACGCCATCGACCACGCTGCCATTCCCATAAGCGCTACGCCCGTACCTGCTACGTCCACAATTTCGACATCAATACTTTGTCCATTGTCGTCGCTATAATCGGCCTTGGCGGTAGATACGCCGAATCCCATCGCCGCCGTTTTTTCACTCGATGCTTCTTTGCGTTTTAATCCATCGGCATCCGCAGGTAGCAATGCTTTCAGCAATTTAGGGTCAATGGTCTCTTTAGGGCCTTCTTTCGACATTTTCTCAGCTTCGTCCGCTATTTTTTGCAAGGCTTCTAAACCATTTTTAGGCTCTTCTTTGGCTTTTTCCTCTTCCGATTTCCCAGCACAGTTCCATAATACAACCGATAATGATAACAGTAGGGCTAACAACGAAATCTTTTTCATGAGTTCAGGATGATTTTTGTTAATAAAAAAAGGGGAACTTTATGTCCCCCCTAAATTACCTTTTTTTTCAGCACTAGACTGTATATCACTTTTTAAAATTAGTATTCGGTTACAGCTATCTGGTATTTCACCCAATGCGGTTGGCTTCTTCTACCGAGGCATCAGTAAATATTTTTTGCTCTTTGTCTTTGTTCTTGAGGGCATATACCAAGAAAAATACGCCTAATAATACCGCAGGAACGCTCAAAATTTGTCCCATATTAAAGGTGAGTTCGTTTTCAAAAGCCACTTGGTTCTCTTTGAAAAACTCAATAACAAAACGAAGCCCAAAAACCCAAATTAGGAAGATACCTAACAATAAGCCCTGCGGAGTTTGTGCTTTGCGTTTGTTCCAAATCCAGAACAAAAGAAGACACAATACTAGGCATGCAATGGCTTCGTATAATTGGGCTGGGTGGCGCGGGTACTGCGTAAATTCAAAGTTGTGCGTAAAAACAAACCCCCAAGGCATGGTCGTTACTTTCCCTACAATCTCTGAGTTCATTAGGTTACCCATACGGATAAAACAGCCTGCCAAGGCAACGGTAATCACAATACGGTCAACCACCCACAAAAAGTTGATTTTTTTGGAACGAGAATAAATAAACAAGCCCAACAAAATACCTATGGCTGCTCCGTGACTTGCCAAACCCGCAAACGGAGGTGTGATAACTTGAAGAGGATTTTTAAGCAGAACCTCGGGTTCGTAAAACAAGAAATGGCCAAATCGTGCTCCTATAACGGTCGTAATCACCATTGTCAATAAGAGCGAGTCCAGTAACGTTTCTTTTAAGCCTTCCTTGCGAAAAATGTGGGACATGATGCGCTGGCCGACCAAAAAACCTGACGCAAATAGCAACCCATACCAGCGAATCGAAAAACTACCAATGCTAAAAATTTCGGGATTAACGTCCCAGATGATGTAGCCAAACATAAATGACTGATTTTGAATAAAGGTATCAATGATACTAAAACCTCTACAAAAATCAACAAAGATTATTAGAAGTACATAATGCTTTGGCTCGAAATGTTGAAATTAGCACCTATTTTACCAACAAAATACTGACTATAAGCGAGTTAAATATATACCGTTAAAAAACAAGTTCAGATCGGAGGTTGCTTACAACCTCCGACTCATTAAAATTCCCACTTCCCTTTTTGGTAAAAGTCCATGATTTGACGTTGAAGCGTCAATTCGTAGTTGGAACGAATGGCATTGGCTTCGGCGCGGGCCAAGTTAGCTTTAGCGAGGGTATATTCAAACACACTGGCCGTTCCAGCGGTTAATCGGCTCTCGGCGGCGCCAAAATTAGCCCTTAACGACTCCACTTGGCTTTGCGCTGCTGCGTAGCGGTCGATGGTCGCGGCCAGCAATTGCGTTCCTTGTTCAATCGCTTGACGAAGTTGTTGTTTGACCGTACTCACTTGGTTTTCCGCCAACTGTTGCTGCACTTTTACCGTTTCGACGCGGGGGCGTATCTGCCAACGGCCCATGATGGGTACGTTTAAGCCCAAACTCAACGAGCCGTTTCGGGTAGCGTCTAATTGTTTGAAATAGCTACGTTCGGCGTTTGATGACGCATAAAAAGCACCAAAATTCCCCGATAAACTCAACGAGGGCAAGTTATTGGCTTTAACGGCCTTGATTTGACTCGCAAAGCTTCCCAAACGCAATTCGCTGCTTTTGATTTCTGGCAACATTTTTACTGCATCTTCATAGATACTCTCGGCGCTCAATGTCGTTGCCGCTACATCTCTCGATTCAACAGGTGCAAAAGTTACTGTACCATCGGGTGGTAAATTGAGTAATTGAAAAACGCTTAAACGAGCCAACTGCTCATTGTTACGGGCGGTTACTTCGTCAAATTTATCATTTGCCAACTGTGCTTTGATTTCGTATAAAGTATTTTGACCTACCGTTCCTGCCGATACTTGGCGCTCTACCCGCTCTACTTGCTGCTGCGAAGACGCCACTTGCTCTTGGGCAGCTTTGTGCAAGGCTTCGGTCGCCAAAACTTGTACATAAGCTTGCAACAGTCGAATGATTTGCTGGTTGAGGGTCGCTTCTTGGTTTTTAAGGGCGGCATCACGCAGGGCTATCCCCTGCTGAATTTGGTGCTGAATCTGGAAACCTTGAAAAAGAGGCATCTGAAAACCAACCCCTACGTAGTTGGTGTTATATACTTGGTCGATGTACCCGTTGGTAAAACGGTCGATACTTCGCCCGAAGTTCAGGTTTTGACCCGCATTAAAACCAATTTGCGGCAGCTGCTGCGATTTGTTTTGCTGCAATTGGGCCGACGCTCCCCGCGCTTGTAGTTGGCTCTCGCGGTAGGTAAGGTTATTTTTTTCAAGAATGCTTACGCACTCTTTGAGCGATACCGTTTTTTGTGCCATTACCGAGGTTGAAAACGCCAACGCTCCTATGGCTATCACCAATTGAATTGTTTTCATCGAATTTCTACAAATAATATGAATCTCTCCTTACGAAACCCAGCCGTCTTTCAATCGTATCACCCGATTTCCATAGGTGGCATTAACTTCTGAGTGAGTTACTTGTACGATAGACACCTTGTCTTTTTCGTTGAGTTCTTTGAACAGCTCCATGATTTGCTGGGCTTGTTCGGAATGTAAATTTCCCGTCGGTTCGTCGGCAAAAATGATGCTTGGTTCGTGAACAATCGCACGTGCAATACCGACCAACTGCTGCTGCCCTCCCGAAAGTTGACTTGGGAATAAATCTTTTTTAGCCACCATGTTGAAACGGTCGAGTAATTCGGCAACCCTGCTTTTTCGTTCTGCCGACGACGTTCCTTTGTACAACAACGGCGTCTCGATGTTTTCATAAACCGTTAGCTCATCAATCAAATGGTAAGCTTGAAAAACAAACCCAATGCGGTGGCGGTGTAATTCGGTGCGTTTTTTCTCGCTGAGTTTGTCCACGCGTTCGTCAAAGAAGAAATATTCGCCTTCGGATGGTTCTTCCAACAATCCTAAAATGTGTAAAAGGGTGGACTTCCCTGAGCCTGACGGGCCCATGATGGACACAAACTCCCCTTCATTTATGTCTAAATTGATGTTTCGTAGTACGTACGTTTTCCCAAACCCTGCGGGATAATACTTAGAAATACCTTTGAGCTGAATCATGAATTGTGCTGTTGTATAATGTATAGTTTGTAGTAATTACACGAGTTGTGCCAGTATGCTATTCTGCTGATTATCAAACCTAAAGCCATACCACAAAAATAAAAAACGTCCGAAAACGGACAACATTTGTACGTCTTCGGACGAAGAAAATATAGGTTATTTAGACCTAGGCAAAGCGCATTTGCCCTTTACCTATTTGTCTTTTGCTTGCTTATTTAGCGTAAGCGACCGAGCGCATCTCGCGGATAACCGTCACTTTAATCTGGCCAGGATACTGCATTTCTTTCTCAATTTTTTGCGAAATATCAAACGAAAGCTTGCTGGCTGTTTCGTCATTTACAGTGTCTGAATTAACAATCACGCGCAACTCACGCCCCGCCTGAATGGCATAACATTTGTCCACACCTGGGAAGCTGGTTGCCAAGTTTTCGAGGTCTTTCAAACGTTGGATGTACGATTCCATCATTTCGCGGCGAGCACCTGGGCGAGAACCTGAGATGGCATCACACACCTGAATAATCGGCGACATCATGCTTGTCATTTCAATTTCATCGTGGTGAGCACCAATCGCGTTGCAAACCTCTGGGTTTTCTTTGTATTTCTTAGCTAACTCCATACCCAAAATTGCGTGTGGCAATTCTGATTCTTCGGGCCAAACCTTTCCAATGTCGTGCAAAAGTCCCGCCCGTTTAGCCAATTTCGCATTTAAGCCCAACTCGGCCGCCATGGCTGCGCAAAGACGTGCCACCTCGCGTGAGTGCTGGAGCAAGTTTTGACCGTACGACGAGCGGAAACGCATCCGACCGACCATTTTCACCAACTCAGGGTGCAAGCCGTGTACGCCCAATTCAATGACAGTACGCTCCCCAATTTCAACAATTTCGTCTTCGATGTTTTTCTTGGTTTTAGACACCACCTCTTCGATACGTGCGGGGTGAATACGGCCATCTTGTACCAAACGGTGCAACGACAAGCGGGCGATTTCACGACGAACAGGGTCAAAACCTGAAATAACAATGGCTTCAGGCGTATCGTCCACGATGATTTCGCAACCCGTAGCGGCTTCGAGTGCGCGGATATTACGCCCTTCGCGACCGATGATTTTACCTTTTACGTCGTCACTTTCGATGTTGAATACCGAAACCGTATTTTCGATGGCATGTTCCGAAGCCGTGCGCTGAATCGTCTCGATAACGATTTTCTTGGCCTCTTTGGTAGCGGTAAGTTTTGCCTCGTCGATGGTATTTTTGATAAACGCTGACGCCTGCGTTTGGGCATCTGCCTGAATTGCCTCCACCAACTGCTGTTTCGCTTGTTCGGCCGTAAGGTTAGCAATGCGTTCCAATTGCTCTACCTGAGAGCGGTGCATTTTTTCGGCTTCTTCGCGACGTTTGGTCGCTACTTCAGTTTGTTGTTCGAGATTTTTACGCAAGTTTTCCAACTCATTTTCACGACGTTTATTCTGCTCCGTCATCTGGTTGAGTTGCTGCTCGCGCTGTTTGATTTTCTGCTCGTTCTGAAGAATAATTTGTTTCTTCTTGTTTGAATCTTCCTCAAACTCACTTTTCAACTTGAGGTATTTTTCTTTGGCCTCAAGGATACGGTCTTTCTTTATATTTTCGGCCGAAATTTCTGCATTCTTCACAATCTCAGCGGCGCGCTGTTGAGCATCATCTTCCATCTTTTTATTGGCTTTTTTGATGGCAAAATACATGATAGCTGCTCCAACGGCTGCCGAGATGGCGGCATCAAGCAATAATATTGGATCCATTTTTTTGTGCTGTGTGTTTGTTGGTTTAACATATTCCCAACGCCCATCAACGAACGAAGCAAGACTGATTGGTTCAAGAACGATTTTGACAAAAAAGCTGACTTAGGGCTATGTTGTCGATTGGAAGTTATTTTGTATCGTGTCTAAATTCTTGAAGACATCTTCTTTCAATGTCCTCAAATCATAGTCACCTTTTAAGCGTGCTACTGTAGCATCAAGGCAAACCATCGACAGTATTTCTTCTAAATTTACTTCTCCTTTTTTATTTGTCATTCGATATTCTATTTGCTCTGTCACCAGTTTGGCGGCTTTCCGTATCAATTCTTCCTCAAACTCAGAGCTTGTACGAAGTTCAAACGATTTGTTACCAATTGTGATATTGATGGGAGGCCGTCTCTTTTTGGGTTCCATTGGTGTCAAATCAAATAGTTCGTAACAGCGTTATCGTTTCCTCTATGTATCGAATGTAATCGTCCAATTTGCTATTCAGTTCCGTTATCGCGTTGGCGTTTTTCGGGTTTTTTACAATTATAGACAATTGTTTGAAATTATTTAACTTTTCCTTCAAAGAAACTTCTTTTTCGCGCAATTGTTTGTGTTCGGCTTTTAAGGTTCTTAACTGTTGGCGGGCTTCTCTCAGTTCTTCACTTTGCTCATTATTTAACTTTATGAGCCGCTCATATTCCATTTTCAAATTGTCGTGCATCGTTTTTTCAAACTGCAAAGACACCTGCAACGTATTGATACGCTGTTCTATCTGGCGAAACTGCGTATTGAGTCGTTCCAGAACATCGCTATTGCCATACGTTACAAGTTTCCGTTCCAAGTTTGGCATCGCTTGCTACTATTTACGAATTACAGCGCCCAGTTCTTTCTCAAAAGCCATCATGAGCTTTTGCATCGTTTTGTCAATCACTTTATCGGTGAGTGTCTGTTCGGTATCTTGAAGGGTGAAGCTCACCGAGTACGATTTCTTATCCGCCCCGATGTTTTCACCTTCGTACACGTCAAAAACGTTCACATTCGTCAACAAATTGCGTTCGTATTTTTGGGCCATCTGACGAATTTGTTCAAAACTCACCGTCTTGTCCAACACCAACGACAAATCGCGGCGTACTTCGGGATATTTTGATACTTCCGTAAATCGGACTTTGTCTTGGTATTGTTTCAACAAATACGCCCAGTCGAAATCGGCATAAAACACAGGCAGCTTGATGTCGAGCATTTTGGTATGTTTACCTTTTACTTGTCCAAAACTCACCACTGGTTTTTTCTTTACGGTATAAGTAAGGCCGTATTCAAAAACAGTTTTGTCCTGAATCTCTTGTTTTTCAAGCCCTTGTACTCTAAACGCACTAAGCACCAAATGCACCATGGACGCTAAATCGTGGAAAACGAGCTTTTGGTCTTTGGCTACCCAACTTTCGGCTTGTTGGTGTCCTGCCATTAACAGCACAAGGTGCGCAACGTCTTTGTATTTACCTTCTACTTTGTGGTAGGTTTTCCCAAATTCACAAATTTTGAGGTCACGCTGACGGCGGTTAAGGTTGTAAGCCAAGGTTTCTAACCCTGAGAACAACATCGTCTGACGCATTACCGACAAGTCTTCGCTGAGTGGATTGAGCATCACTACATCTTCCCCGACCAAACTTGCCCGCACGGCTTCGTTATAAGCTGGTTTGGTGAGCGAATTGGTCATGGTTTCGTTGAAGCCATTTCCTGCCAAGATGTTAGCAATGCGTAATTTCTGTTTGTCGGGGTCCACCAACGGGAAACCTGAAAGGAAGTTGGCCGACAAGTGTTCCGACAACTCGATGTTGTCGAACCCATAAATCCGCAAAATTTCTTCCACAATATCAGCTTCACGGGTTACATCCACCCGATAAGGCGCTACCGATGCCAAGAAACCTTCGGGTGTTTCGTTTTGGATTTCGATGTCGAGGCTGGTCAAAATCTGCTTAATCAGGTCGCGGTCAAGCGATTTCCCAATCAAGCGGTCAATGTTTCTGTATTTTACCGCTACCTCATGGTTTGGAATGGGATTAGGGTAAATGTCCACCACTTCCGACGCAATGTGCCCACCTGCTACTTCCAATAGTAGCAATGCCGCACGTTTGAGGGCATAAATAGGCATGTTAGGGTCTGTTCCACGCTCAAAACGGAAAGAGGCATCGGTTTTGAGGGTATGGAAAGTACCCGTTTTACGAATCGACGCTGGTGAAAAATAAGCGGATTCCAAGAAAATCGCCGTTGTGTTTTCAGTCACGCCTGATTTTGTTCCACCAAAAACACCCCCGATACACATGGGCTCTTCGGCGTTGCAAATCATCAAGTCACGCGCAGACAGCTTGCGTTCTACGCCGTCGAGGGTCACAAAAGGAGTTCCTTCTGGAAGGTTTTTCACGATGACTTTATTGCCAGTGATTTTTGCAGCATCGAAAGCATGGAGTGGCTGTCCCAATTCGTGACAAATGAAGTTGGTGATGTCCACGACATTGTTAATCGAACGCACTCCTACCGCTTGCAACTTTTCTTTGAGCCACTCGGGCGATTCGCCAACAGTCAATCCTGCCAAACAAACCCCCGCATAACGTGGTGCGGCTTCCGTATTTTCAACGGTTACTTCGATGGGTGACGAGAGATTGGTTACTGGCAATTGGTCGAATGCTTCTACCGATGGTTTGGTTAACTCACGTCCCCAAACAGCTTTTAAGTCGCGAGCTACACCAAGGTGCGACGCCGCGTCGGCGCGGTTAGGGGTGAGACCAATTTCAATCACGTAGTCAGGCAATACACCAAAATATTGCGCAGCGGGAGTTCCGTTGGGCAAATCGGTATCTAGCACCATGATACCCGCGTGAGAATGACCGATACCGATTTCGTCTTCGGCACAAATCATCCCTTCCGATGGTTGTCCGTAAACTTTGCGTTTGCCAATCGTAAACGGCTCGCCTTCGGTGGGGTAAATCGTTGCCCCTACGGTAGCCACAATCACTTTCTGCCCCGCAGCAACGTTGGCTGCTCCACAGACAATCGAACTGGGTTCACCTGCGCCAGTATCAACGGTGGTGAGGTGTAATGTTTTTTCTTTGACAGTAAACGGCTCGCAGGTAAGGACTTCTCCCACCACGATTCCTTCCAATCCGCCTTTGACACGTTCGACGGGGTCGATTCCTTCTACTTCCAAGCCCGTTGCCGTCAATAATTTACCAACCTCTTCGGGAGACTCCTGAATATCAATGAGTTGCTTAAGCCAATTGTAGGAAATTTTCATAGATAACCCAGCCCCCTGCCCCAATGGGGAGCTTTTTTATGGTACGTACAAATCCCCCTTTGGGGTGAGGGGCTTTATTTGTAGCGCAAAATTAGGGGTTTTTAGGGAAATTTGTGACTTTATAAAGTGGGTTGTTGTGGCTAAAGGCGCTGTATTACTCTGACCGAAGCGAATCTACGGGATTTCTCAGCGCCGCTTTGATGGCTTGGTAGCTGATGGTCAGCAAAGAAATGAAGAGCATGACCAAGGCCGTGTAACCAAAAATACGCCATGAAACCTGTATTCGGTAGGCAAAATCCTGCAACCATTTGTCCATAAAATAATAGGCAATGAGGACGGCAATGAAAGACAGTTTTATGAAATTTTTCGATAATAATGATTTTTTGCCAACGCTGTTCCTGAAGGTAATTGCGGTTGTACTCATAAAGGGCTTCTTTTCGCTGATTTCACGGTGCGTTGGTTGACAACGGTTTTGTGGTTGTTGCCTCGTTCCTCCCGACGTCTGAGGGACTTCGCCTTTATTGGCAATCAACGTGGTCGTAATTCTGTATAAATGAGGGCTTTTCTTGATGAAAATTATCAAATATCTGTGAGGTATATTTTTATAAAATTAATGGCAGGGAAAAGAAGATTGAAACAATCAAACGTCTTCATTTGCTTTGACTTCCAGACGATAGCCAACGCCATGAACAGCCGCGATTTTTAACGAAGCATCTTCCTGAAGCAATTTCCGCAGGCGTGAAACGAAGACATCAATACTACGCCCCACAATAATGCCCTCGTCTTCCCACACCGATTTAAGAATAAACTCGCGTTCAAGAAGTTGATTCTGGTTTTTGATAAACAAATGAAGCAATTTTGCCTCCCGATAGGTAAGGTTATGCTGCGAGTTGGGCGTGTAGAGCAGTTGATTTTCTAAATCCATGCTCGACGCTCCAAAGGTCAGTCGGGCAGGATTGTCAATAGGCTGTTCGTGAGGTGTTTCTGTGGTTGGCGGCAGCATTGTTTTTTTTCGCGACCACACGCCATACGAAACACCGACCAAAACCAAGCCCAGCCCCAACGTCCACCAAACGGGATTCGTTGAGCTAGGAGGGTTGGCAGAAGATGCAAACGTTATTTTTAAATTATAACAACCCATCAATTGCTCACGACCAATACAGGCGACTTCCTTGCTTTTGGAGTAATCCATAAAATTATAGCCCAATTGCAGCTCGTTGGTTTTACAGTCCACGACTGCTACATCATAATTGCTTTTAATGCCATGAATATCAAGCGATTCCTGTAACAAAGGAGGTAGTTTGTCGTAATCAAACGGTCTGTTTAGCTGAATTACATACGAATTAGCCCCTAATTTTTTGACCGCAGGAATACGAGATGTAGAATCGCCGCTTGCCAACAGCAGACGATGTCCCGTGCGGCGAAGTGCGAGATTGGTTTTTTCTTCAAAACGTTGTTGGTTGGTTTCCTCGGGGGCAGGGCTTATCCATGCCAACTGACCAAACAGCAGGCTGATGACCAACAATGAAGCTCCAATTGCCAATTTCCCCGTCATGATTTCCATAAGTTCTGTATCAAATTTAGTAGAAATAGCTTATAAGTAGGCAAAATCTTACCAAGGTCCGTTCTTTTTCACTTGATAAAAGCGTTGGCCATCAAAGCGATAGAGCCCTTGCCCCGTACCCCACCATACATTTCCTGCTTTATCCTGAAACATGCTTTGTACGCAACAATTTAAACCGTCAGCGGGTGTAAACACGGTAAATGCTTTGGGGTTGGGGAGTGGAACGGAAGGATCAAACCTCGTAGTAGCACCTCGGGCGGTAATCCAAATGATACCCGACTGTTCAATAATGAGTCCCCAAAACTCTGTTCCGCCTAATCCGTCTTTGGGCGTATATTCTGTGAATGTTTTTCCATCGTAACGACAAATGCCATTTTTCATGGTAAACCACAAATTGCCCGCTTTGTCTTGGGCAATCCCACCTGCGTAGTTCTCGCCCAAACCTTCTTTTTCATTAAAATTTACAATTGTTTTCCCAACTGCCCGTCTGGGATCATAGCGAAAGACACCTTGATTAGAAGACGCAAACCAGATGTTTCCATTTTTATCTTCCATAATACCTGCAATATTGACCGTGCCAAGTTCTTTAAATAGGGAAAAACTTTTTCGGCCTTCGCTATCTGCCACAGGGTCGTAGCGGTAAACGCCGCCGTGCGTACCTACCCAAACCGTACCAGATTTGTCAACAAGAATGCCCTTTCGAGTTATATCAACATAGGCCAGGCCATCCTTTTGATTATAATTTCTGAATGTCTTGCCGACTGCCTGTCTGGGATCATATTTATACACGCCTTGGTCGGTGCCAAACCACATGTTACCCTCTTTATCTTCATTGATAGCATAAACGGTTTGGTTATAAAATCCGTCAGGATTGGAAAAATAGGTCAGGTTTTTTTCATCGTACCGAGCTACTCCTTCGCCTATGGTACCAAACCACAAATTTCCTTTTGAATCCTGAAAAATGCTTCGGATGTATTGACTCACCAAGGTCGTGTCAAAATCGGGCGCAAAACCAGTGGCCTTAAAATTCTTTACGACTTTAGGGCTTGGTTTGGGTGTATTTGAGCCTTTTTGTGTATTTGTTTTTTCTTGTCCGCTGCAAGATGTACAAAAAAGAACCACAAGGAGCAGTGATGTTAAAAGGGGCGCTATTTTTTTCATAATTTTATTTTTTACCCGCAGAAAGCCGCAGAATTACAAACGCTGATTCTCGCTGAAAAAGGGCTTTATATGGTCATTAATCAGCGAGTAATAGTTAAAGAAAGCTGCCTAGCAATATATATTTTGGGCTTTTAGTTAATATTTTCTTTCAAAAGACTTGCCATTGAAACGATACACACCATTGGGGCCTCCGCCAAACCACAATTCACCCGCTTTGCTTTTGTAAATAATCCAAACAAAGTCACCATCTAGGCCATCTTTTTGGGTAAAATTTTTCATGGTATGGCCATCATATCGCCACACACCTGACGCTACTGTTCCAAACCAAATATTCCCCAAAGTATCCTCACCTATTGAAAAAACTCTGTCCAAGGAATTACCTTTGGTGTCTTCCTTTCTTAACTGATGTTGTTTTGTAAAATGGATGAATTGTTTGCCATCATATTTTAATACCCCGATGCCACCAATTGGACTGCTACCGCTATTGTTTCCAATCCATAAATTACCTTTGCTGTCTTCCATTATGCACCGAATATGCAGAGATTCGGTTGGGGAGCCTTTTAATCCTAATGAGTCATCGGTATATATTTTAAATTGCTTACCATCATGCCCAATCAAGGCATTATAGGTTCCAAACCAAACCGTTCCATTTTTACTTCTGACAAAAGGGGTTGAAATTGAATAAGCGTTTTCCTCTCCTAGTTTTGGTTTTATTGGGAAGCTGCGGTAATAGAGGTGTTTTCCATCATATTGATACACGCCTGGCCCACCTTCAAGTTTATTGTAACCCGCAGTTTCATCCCCTTTAAACCAAAGGTCACTATCCGTTAATTTCCACCCGTTTTCTGAATCATACTTTCTTTCATTGTAAACAGTCATTTTTTCACCATCATATCTACTTAACCCCATTCCACACTCAAACCAGATGAGACCATTTTTATCTTCATAAATGCTCCTCACCTGATTATCGCTCAATCCGTTTTGGGTTGTAAAATAGTGCAACCGACCATTCCGAAGCATACACACACCTTCGTTATGACTGCCAAACCAACTATTTCCTTTACTATCTTCTAAAATTGAACGAACTCCTTTCGTGTATTTCAACCGTGGGGTGTCAATTTGAGAATGAACAATCTGATTTTCCTTAGTTGATTGACTTTGACTATTGCAAGAGTTTATTACTATAATCAAAACTGTCCAGCCAAGAACAAACAGGTTTTGTCTATCTGATTTCACTTTCATTGTAAAAGGGTCTTTTAGTAGGACGGACAATAGAAATGATAATTGACAAATGATTTCAAACTCAACGATTCATTTTATTTCTGACCCGCTGCATACGCTAGATAAATCAATCCCGAACGCAACGAACAGATACTGCGTAAGAAACAGAGCCAGGGAAACGGAACGCTTTTGTTTTAAGTGGTTTTTCTCCAGGGCCACCATAACTGAAGTTCCATTCCCAAGCTTTACCCTCCTCATCCGTGGGTGTGGCCGTCCACCAGAAACCCATCACACTCATCACCTCATAAAGATTATTTCTGCGAATACCTGCTGGAAGCCCGTTAAACCCACTGCTGTTCGTACCGTTGCCGTCTTCAGCCCAACCTTTGATGCTTTTCAGGGCTTCGCCAGCCTTGTCGGTTCCACCAAATTTAGTCACCAACATAGACCATTCACTATCCGTTGCTAAATGCCAACCGCTGGGGCAGGCTTTTTTCGCTGCTTCCCAGGTGTAAAGCAAGCCTAGCTCTTTTCGATTGCTCTCTTTCTCATCATAAGCGTAGCTCCCCTGCACTTTGTAGTTCAGGTTTTGGGACATCCAGGTAAATGTGGTGTTGGTCGAAGCATTTTTAAAGCTGAACGTTTTATACGTTTGCCCATCGCGTGAGTCGGTAAAAGTACCAGTGGATTGGGCAATGCCTGTCTGAGTAAAAAACAAGGTAACAAGTAGCGTAAGAATGCGCTGTTTTATCATAAATGCCTAGCAGCCGTCGCCATTTTGAGCCGTCAGTTTCTTAAAATTAAGGGGGAAAAGATATTTGGTAAATACCACTTTGGGCTTTTGATTTTCGGCCGCATTTCCCACGGTTTCTACCACCAACGCGTCACCAAAACGTGCCCGTGACACCAAAAAACCAATTTCAGCTTCGTATTGCTCTTTTCCGTTGGTTTGCCCTCCAAAACTCAGTTTTTGGTCACCGCGTTTTAAATAAATGCGAAAAGGCATTTTTGAATCTGATTCTAAAGAGTTTACGGTCAAAACGCCGCTGCTGACAGTTGACAACCCTGCTTGGTCTAATGGCTGACCGTCTAAGAGCAATGCCACGGCCATTTTAGCGTCGTTGGTCGAATTAACGGTTGGAACAGCGGTAGTTGCCGCTACGAAAACGAGAATACCGAGTGCAGCAAGTCCAATAAATGATAGCTTTTTCATGATTTTGAAGAGATTTGATAGTTAGTGAATTACGATTTCGTTGTGAGGGAGTGCGTAGGAGTCTTTTAACGTCAATAGCACGATTGCGTCTCCTTTATTGCATTTTGAAAGCACGTTTTTGATGTCCACTTTTTGGTACACCTCCTTCGAGAACATCGTCAACGTTTTGCTGTTTTTGTCCCGAATCGCCACCATGAAGTCAATCGCTGCGGTCTGGTGCCACTGGTTATTTTCGTAGGTCGCTTCAGCCACCGAAAGCGTCCCCTGTGCGTCTTGCGTCAAGGAACATTTTCCCGTGGGCGAGTAGTCATTCACGACTGGTCTATTATCAATAAAAACAGCCGAACAATTGGAAAATTTCGATTGAGCGTGCCCCACCAACGCTGCTCCTACGAGGCAGGCCACGCTCATCATTCGTTGTAGTGTTTTCATTTTAAGTGGTTGTTTTTAGGTGTTTACTTTTTGATGTGAGCAAAAGTATCTTAACCTACAAAAACCACAGAATTTTTCCCGTAAAAGAATGTAAACGAAATGTAAAAGTTTGTTATTCGACTTTTATCGAATGCGTAGGGTTTGATAATGAAGCCTTTATGGTTTGCACACTTACCAGAAGAATGATAACAATTCCGAAACTTCCTGCCACAAACGCAAACGATGTCCAGCTCATTTCGACCCGATAGGCATAGCTTTGAAGCCAATTTTTCATACTTACAAATACCAACGGAAACGCAACTGCCGTCGCCAAGGCCGCTACCACCAAAAACTCCTTCAAAAACAAGCCCACCAAACTTGCAGGCGAAGCACCCAAGACCTTACGAATTCCAAGTTCTTTGGTGCGACGCGCCACACTTAGCGACACCATGCCGACCACCCCCAATAACACAATGATGATGGCCAACAACGTAGCCGTGTGAGCAGCTTTTTTGAGACGAATTTCGGTTTGATATAACTTTTGAAGCATGTCATCTAAGAACTTATACTCAAAAGGAGCACCAGGGAGTAATTCTCGCCATTTGTTTTCTACCGCCACAACACCCTCTGCCACGGTAGAAGGGCGCAATTTGAACGAAAAGTAGCGGTAGTTATTCAGGGTTTTGAGGTGAACAAAAGCCAAAGCCCCAACTTGGTCCCGCATGGATTGAAAATGGAAATCTTTGGTGACGCCTACGATGTGGAAAAGTTGCCCAAAACCCACCAAACGCACTTGCTGCCCAAGCGCGCTTTCGGGCGTAAAACCGAGTTTTTTGGCCGCCGATTGATTGATGACGAGTGGTACTTGAGCACCCACCGCTGGATTTTGACCAAAATAAATCCCGCTCGCCATCGGAATCTGGTAGGTTTGGGCATAGTGCTCGTCGGTTTGCAATACAGGCATAAACGTCGCTTGGGTAGAATCTTGCCCTAGTTTAAAAACGCCCGACTGAAAACCCGTACGCCCGTCGGGGATTTCGTACGACAATGATACTTCGCTTACCTGCGGCAAACGCGCCATTTCATTGCGAATGGTTTCCATTTTGGCCACGCCCTTCGCCGACCAGTCGCGCGGGACAGACGCCCACACAATCGCCTCTTTGGAGTATCCCAGTTCTTTTTCAAAAAAATAATTGACCTGATTTGTGATGATAACTGCCGCCCCAAACACAAACAACGCCACCGAAAACTGCCCCACCATGAGCGAATATTTAAAAAGACGGTTTTCTTTCACGTTTTTGAGCTTGCCTTTGATAGACTCCACCGAGGGCAACGAAGAAAGTACAAACGCAGGATATGCTCCCGCCAAGCCCCCTACAAGCATTCCCAAACCGATTCCCAACGATAAAAAGGCCAACGGGGCGCTCGTAAAAGGAAGAAGGTCTTTGCCCAAAAATTCACTAAACGAAGGGCGTAAAAGCTCGTACAAACCCCACGAAACAACCGTGCTAAACAAGGCTAAAATGGTTGATTCGGCCAAAAATTGCCGCATTAATTGGGTTTTGGTACTCCCAAGCGACTTCCGAACGCCAATTTCTTTGAGGCGTGCCGCCGAACCACCCATCGAAAGGTTGACGAAATTGACCACGGCCATGAGCAAAATAAAAAACGCAACCAAGCTCAGTGTCGCGACTGTTTTGTTAACCAGGCCGTTGTTTTCTTCGCGGTAGAGGGTGGCAAGGGGCGTAGGAATAACTTCGATGTTTTCTTGAATTACTTTGGAGGAATGGGTGGCTATCAGCTGCGCAATGGCTCGTTTCAAGGCAGGAAGGCTTGCCCCCGTTCGGAGTTTCAGGTAATTGACCACATACACGTTATCCCAAGAGGTCATGGCGCCGTCGCGGCCAAAGAATGCCAAACTCCTCAGTGGAAGTAAGATAGGTATTTCGCTCGACACAAACTGCGTCACGGAATTGTAGGGGATATTGGCCAAAACGCCTGACACCATAAAATCGCGGCGCTCGCCCGAAAAGGACTCAATTTGGAGCGTTTGGCCTACTACATTGGTTTTTCCGAAATATTTCAGCGCCGTTTTTTGAGAAATAACCACCGAATTGGGCTGACTCAGGGCCGTTTTGGAATCCCCCTCCAACAATGGAAATCCGTACATGGACAACAGGGTAGAATCGCCTAGCTGAAGGTCTTCGCGAAAGTGTTTATCGCCTTTTGATACTACCGATGTAACGGCGTCAAAATGATAATAGTCTTCTACCAACGAAGGAAAATTTTCTTTCAACGCTTTGGCCAACGGCGCAATGGTCGTGATTTCGATGCCCATGTTTGGCTGTTTCCATTTCGACTTGAGCATGTATTGGCGGTCGAGGTCTTTTAGTTCGGCGTTTACCCGCCATTCTCCCCAAACGTAGCTTCCCATCAGCATCGTAAAGGTAATGCCTACTGAAAGCCCAAAGATGTTGATAATGGCGTATAACTTGTTCTTTTTCAGGCTGCGCCAGCCGATTTTGAAGTAATTCTGAAGCATGGTTTTGTACGTTTAAAATGGCGCAGCAAGGTACGTACAAAACGCATTGAGGGTCTGTTAAAAAACCTTAATTGTTTGAATAGCAAGACTTACCAAGTTTGACCACAATCGCACTGGCTAAACTTGGTAAGTCTAAATGCAACGTCTCTACGGGAAATCATTCTGATTTCAACGATTTGACAGGATTCATCAACGCCGCTTTGACGGACTGAACGCTAACCGTCAACAGTGCCACGGCCAGCACCCCCACGGCCGTGAGGGCAACAACCCACCAGCTGATTTCGGTCTGGTAGGCAAACTCTTGCAACCACTGACGCATGAGGTAATAAGCAACGGGCGTAGCCAACACGACCGCGAAAGCAATCAGCTTGAGGAAATTGGTCGAGAGCATCACCGTAATACTAAATACCGATGCCCCCAATACTTTACGAATGCCAATTTCTTTGCGACGGCGCTGTACATTGTAAGCCGTCAGCCCCAAAATACCCAAGCACGAAATCGCAATGGCAAACACGGCGAAAATGCCAAACACTCGATTAAATTGGCGCTCATTTTGGTATTGGTGGGCAAAATTTTCGTCCAAAAACCAATAGCGAAACGGCTCCTCAGGGTAGATTTGTTTCCACGCAAGTTGCATCGCACCAAGCGACGCTTCCAAGTGGCGGGCATTCATTTTTAAGGTCAAATACCCCAGCTCTTGCGGCGCAAAACAGTAGTAAAAAGTAGGCTTGGGCGTACTTTTGAGCGATTCGATGTGAAAATCTTCTACCACTGCCCCTACCGTCATGGAGGCATTATTTTCGCTATTTTCATAGGCAATTTGTTGACCAATGGCCGCTTCGGGCGACGGGAAACCGAGGGCTTTTCGCATGGTTTCGTTGATGGTAATGGTGTTAAATCGCGCTACGCGGTCAAGGAAGAACTGGTGTTTCCCTGCCAACAGTCGAATCCCAAACAAAGGAAAAAAGTCCTGGTCGGTTTCCACAAAATAGGAAGTAATTTTGGCAAAATCAGGTTTCTTTACCCAATGAAGCGGGCGGTTGCTTCCCGCAATGGTATTGATACCCAAACCTGGAACGATGTTGGACGAAGACGTGCCTTCAATCCCCACAATCTTTGCACATTCCGACTTAAAAAGCGCTAGTTTTCTAAAAATCGTGCTGTCTCTGGTGTCTTCAGACGCAGGGACTTTGACCGACACCAACTGGTCGAGTTGCACACCAAGTTCGTGGTTATTTAGGAAATGTAATTGTTTTTCAATCACCAAAACCCCAAAAATCAGCCCCGCCGAGCAGGCAAACTGAACCACCACCAAGCTTTTGCGAAGCGTTTCGGTATT
Organism: Runella sp. R0.1_18; assembly: GCF_057652155.1. NCBI lineage: Bacteria > Pseudomonadati > Bacteroidota > Cytophagia > Cytophagales > Spirosomataceae > Runella > Runella sp. R0.1_18. The sequence goes on along the minus strand of NZ_JBYFCK010000008.1, from coordinate 100,993 downwards.
GCCCGCCACAAATCTCCCCCGCAATACTTCCACAGGTCGAAAACCCGAAAGCTGCAAGGCAGGATATAGCCCCGCCACAAACCATATCAGGACAATAAACCCAATACTTACGCCCCAATACACCCCATCAACGGTGTTACTCACCGATAAATCACGGCCAACGATGCCCCCAAACCAGTCGGTTGATAGCTGTACGCCGACCACTGCCGTCCCGAACGCCACGCTGCTTATGACAAAACTTTCCCACAAAAACTGTTGGGTGAGCGTGCCACGGCTTGCGCCCAGCACTTTTCGTACGCCTACTTCTTTGCCGCGTTCGTTGGCAAGGGCCGTTGTTAAGTTGATATAATTCACAAAAGCAATCACCAATATCACCAAAGCAATGATACCCAGAAACTGCACGGTACGCGCGCTGCCGTTCGGTTCGAGTTCGTAGGTAAGGTTGGAATACAGGTGAATGTCCTTAAAAGGCTGAATCACGAGCTGGATTCCCTCTTTTTTGAGGAAAGTCTGGTTGATTTCGGCTAATTTTTTGGTCACACCGTCGGTCGAAGCATCGGGCGCTAATTGGAAATAATTATAGTCCCAGTACGACTCAAAATTGTCTTCATGCCCCCGCGAATACCGCGACGCATACGACACCAACATATCAAACTTGAGGTGGGTATTTTTGGGAGGGTCTGCCACCACTGCCGTCACGATGTAGGTTCCTGCTAAGCGACCATCCTTGAGACGCAGCCCTTTGCCCACTACGTGTTCGTTCCCAAATAAACGCTTTGCCGTTGTGCTGGTCAAAATGACCGTATGCGGCGCAGTCAAGCAGTTTTGGGCGTTTCCTTCCACGATTTTTTGGGGAAACATGCGCAAAAACCCTTGGTCGGTGGCATAGTATCGACTAATATCAAAAGGCTGATTGCCGACTACGACCGTTGCTTCGGGTGTATTACCGCAGTACAAACGGGCGTAATCGACCACGCTTGGCACGGTGGCTTTGAGGGTAGGCCCTACGGCGCTGTGCGTGTTGGCGTCTTGATTGATTACACTTTTGCCGTTGATGGTTTGGTTATACACTCGCCAGATATGTTCTGCGTGTGGGCTTTGTAAATCGTATGTTTGTTCATAACGCACATACCGAAACAACAATAAGCTTGCTGCCATCCCTAACACAAGCCCCGCAAAGTTGATGGTGGTAAAAATCGGTTGCTTCCGAACCAGAATCTTAATGTAGTGTAATAGCATGATTATTCCGTTTTCAAGGTATTGGCAGGATTGGTCAGTGCCGTTTTAAGAGCTTGGTACGCAACAGTTCCTAGGGCAACCAGCATCGCTATGACACCCGCAAGTACAAACACCCAAGCATTTATCTCGACGCGGTACGCAAAGTCTTGAAGCCATTGATTGCCAAAGTAGTAGGCTAAAGGACAAGCAATGAGAATACCGATAAGCACCAGTTTCAGAAAGTCTTTTGACAAAAGTGCTACAATGCTCGTTACGCCCGCCCCCAGTACTTTCCGAATACCAATTTCTTTGGTACGTTGTTCGGTCACGAAGGTGGCCAAGCCAAACAACCCTAAGCAGGCAATCAAAATGGCAACCAAAGAGGTATAGGTCAAAATCTGTTTCCAGCGCAGGTCGTCGGCGTAGCGTTCCATCCGAAAATCTTCCAAGAAATAATATTCCAAAGGAAGGTAGGGAACGTACTTTTTATAGACTTTCTTAATCTGCGCCAACGCTTCTTTTTGGTGGTTGGCCGTAATTTGTACGTGAACACAGCCCGCTTGCCGACGGGTATCGCGCGCCCACACGATGGGCTTGATTTTCTCCTTGAACGAAGCGTAGTGGAAATCCTTCACAATCCCGACGATGTTCAATGATTTGTCCCGTTGGCGAATAGAAAGGGTAAATGGATTTTGACCTTTGGGAACAAACTCCCGTACAAAAGCCTCGTTAACAATGATATTTGAAACCGTATCCAACGCATATTTTGGCGAAAAATACCGTCCTTGCACCAACGGAATACCCATCAACTGCAAGTGATTTTCGTCGATGTACTCGTAATAGATATAATCGGTGCTTTTGCCATTGACTTGATAAATCGTACTGTTCCAATCCCCTGATTTGCTGGAAACTTTTTCGACGTAAGGCAACTGCGCCAAGTCGTTTTTGAGCGGTGCGGCTATCTTTTCAATGTATTCCCAAGGCAACCAAAAGCGAAGAATGTTGTCGGTTTTGTAGCCAAGCTCAGCCTGAACGATGTAATTAAACTGACGAGTCGCAATGACCGTCCCGATAATCAACACTCCTGCCAAGACAAACTGAAACACCACCAACGCTTTCCCAAACGTTTGTCGGCCTGTTAGTTTAAACGGACCACGTAAGGTTTCGATAGGGCGAAAACCTGAAAGCACCAACGCAGGGTAAAATCCCGCCAAGAGAGCAACCAAAAACAGTAAACCGACAAACAGGGCTAAAGTCGAAGGCTGGAAAAGGTAAGTGCTTTCTAAGTGTTTGTCGGTCAATTCGCTGAACGTAGGCAGCAAAAGGTAGGCCAACACCCACGACGGAACAAACGCCAAGGCCGTCAGCAAAAACGACTCTCCCAAAAACTGCGCTAAAATGTGCTGACGCGTGCCGCCCGTTGCTTTCCGAATGCCAGTTTCTTTGGCACGTTTGAGCGAGCGGGCCAGCGTAAGGTTCACAAAATTGATACAAGCAATGACCAAAACCAACAACGCCAGTCCCGTCAAAATCTTCGGATAACGCTCATTTGACCAGTATTCTAAGCCATTGGAGGCGTAATACTCAGGGTTTAAGTGCATTTCGTACAAAGGTTGCAGCTTAAACTTCATTTCGTAGGTTTTGCCTTCACTATTATCTTTACGCACACTTTCTAAAAAATCAGAGGTGTACTTCTTTGTCACCGCCTCCATTTTTTTGCCCAACTGTGCCACATTCGCTTTCGGATTGACCAACAAAAACGTATTCAAACTTGCATTGAACCAATTTTCATCGTTGGCGCGTTGCTGAGGGTCAGGTGAAATGAGGTGGTCGATGGACATCAACATATCAAACTGAATCGACGAGTTGGCGGGTGGGTGTTTGACTACGGCCGCCACCACAAACGGCTTAAAGGCCGACCCTTCATCCCCGATTTGGATTAGTTTACCCACGGGGTCTTGGCTTCCAAAATACTTTTCGGCCATGCGGTCGGTAATCACCACGTTTTTTAAGTCCTTAAGGGCCGTGCGGGCGTCTCCTGCTAACACCTCAAACGAAAACATGGTCAACGCCGAGTTGTCGGTGTACATCAGATTTTCTTTAATCCCTTCGTTGCCTTTTTTGACGAGGGTATTCCAACCGTTTTTAAAGCGACAATACGCCTCAAAATCACCAAGTTCACGCACAAACGCGGGACCTTGGGGCATTCCTGTATTTCCCATTTTACTCAGATTTCCTTGCAAGTCTTTACGGTCTTGTATCAACCGAAAAATTTGCGGGCCTTTCGCGTGCATACGGTCAAAGGACAAATCGTCTTTGACGTACAGCATAATCAGCATCACCACCGTCAGTCCGAGGGTAAGTCCTGAGAGGTTGACAAACGAATACACTTTGTTTTGCCAAAGGTTCCGAAAAGCGATTTTGAGGTAGTTGCGTAACATGAGGTTTAGGGGTTTGTGACGTATCGGTAGGGGCATTGCATGCTGTAGCGACGTTGCAGTGCAACGTCGCTACGGGAAATTATTCCGATTTCAACGATTTGACAGGGTTCATCAAGGCGGCTTTGATGGATTGGTAGCTGATTGTCAGTAGTGCGATAAAAAGGGTCAGTAGTGCCGAAATTGCAAAATGCCACCAAGTAATTTCAATGCGATAGGCAAAGCCTTGAAGCCAAGAAGTAAGGAAATAATAGGCAATGGGAGAAGCAAGGACAACGCCTATTAAGACAAGTTTCAGGAACTCACCCGAAAGTAACCCGACAATGCTTGCGACACTTGCCCCGAGCACTTTCCGAATGCCTATTTCTTTTGTTCGGCGTTCAGCCGTAAAAGCGGTTAATCCAAACAAGCCTAGGCAGGCAATTAAAATGGCCAAGCCTGTAAAAGCAAAAATAATTTTGCCCGTACTGATTTCATAGTCGTAGAGTTTTTGATAAGCTTCGTCCAGAAAATAGTAATCAAAAGGTCTATCTACTTTATAACTATCATACACATGCTTCATAACGGCGAGTTTTTCTTGAACATTGGCATTTTTTTCCAGTTTAACGTAGATGTATTCGTAAAACGAATCGTTTTTGCCAATAAAAAACGCCATTGGACGAATCTGCTGGTGAAGGGATGTAAACGGAAAATCTTTAACGACGCCCACCAGATTTTTGGGCGTTCCACTGCCGATATCAATAGGTTGTTGGTAGTTTTTGGCATTTATACCCAGTTCTTTTGCTGCGGTCTCATTGATGATAATACTGCCCCCACTACTTAGCGCATCCTTTTGGGTGGGTGCAATCGCCCACTGTACACGCATCGTTTTGATGAATTCTTTATCGACGGGAAAACTATTAGTGCTGACCACTTTAGTGGAATGTAGGGTCTTAAGGTTCAAACCATTCATATAGCCACCATAAATGGGCAACGATGAGGCTGTTACAGCTTCTACGCCACTGATTTGGCTGAGATTAGCTCTGAGTGATGAGTAGTGTTTGTCAATACCCGTTTCACTATCCAAACGAATTCCTACAATCTGTTCGCGCTCCAAACCTACGTTTTGCCTAAGAAACAAATCCAACTGTTTTTTGATCAGAATAGAACCGATAATAAGCGCAATTGAAATCGTAAATTGAAAAACGGTCAGCGATTGTCTTAATGTCACAGTGCCTTTCCCCATCCCCAGTTTACCCTTTAAAATAGAAATAGGCGTAAAGTTAGATAGGAGAAGCGCTGGATAGCTACCTGAGAATAAGATACTCACGAAATAAAAACCAATGGCAGGCACCCAAAAGTAAGGCGTAGATACAAACGATGTATCAATCTTAAGTTGTAATGTATTGTAAAAAAAAGGCTTTAGTAAACTAAAAAAGACCAACGCAAGGCCAAAGGCTAAGGTCACATACAACGTCGATTCCAGATAAAACTGAACAATGAGCGATTTGCGAGCCGCCCCCACCACTTTTCTGACCGAAACTTCTTTCGCGCGGATGGTCGCACGGGCAGTGGTGAGACTCACATAATTGATAAGCGCCAAGCTCAGTATCAATACCGCGATAATTCCGAAGGTATTAACGGTCTTTTGAACTGATTTATAGGAAGTATCAAAGTGATAATTGGGCAGTGCGTACAGATAATAGTTATCGTATTTACTTTTAATCTTTGCTTTTTCGCTCAAAAGCGACGGTATTTTACGCGCTACGTTGGCAGCGGCATTGGCATTTTTTAGCAAAAAATAAGTATCAAAACTACCTGTAGCTCCAACCGATTCGAGTTGTTCATTAGCTTGTTTTTCATCCATGAAACTACTGTACATAGCGCGATCCATAGCACGTTGGGATTCTAAATCGGCTAAAAAGTCAAATTGAATAGAAGAATTGAGTGGAGGGTCTGCAACAACTCCTACGACTTCAAAAAGATGCTTTTTGTCATAAGTAATCGTCTTTCCAATGGGGTCAGCGTTACCGAAATACTTTTTAGTCATCCGTTCAGTGAGCACCACCGTATGCGGACGAGAAAGCACCGTTCGACGGTCGCCTTTCAGTAATGGAAAAGAAAATACCTCAAAGAAACGATTGTCGGCAAAACCAAAGCCCGATTCGTAGTTTTTATGCTGTACATCAGACATGACTTGCTTAGTGGAATAGCTACCCACTTTAATGCGGGCATAATTTTCAACCTCAGGAGAAGCCTTCTGAACAGCTTCTGCAAAGCGATAAGACATCCAGGGGACAGTAAATGTTTGGTCACCTTCCTGATGCTTAAATTCTACTTTTACAATGCGGTCAGCGTGTTCGTGAAAACGGTCAAAGCTGTACTCATGAGCTACGTAAAGTACAATCAACAACGTAACGGCCAAACCTGTGGCCAGTCCTGCAATATTGATAAAGCTGAAGAGGCGATTGTGCCAAAGATTCCGAAAAGCGATTTTGAGGTAGTTGCGTAGCATGGTGGTATAATTGTTATGAATGTGGCGACGTTGCAATGCAACGTCGCTACGGGAAATTATTCCGATTTCAACGATTTGACAGGGTTCATCAAGGCGGCTTTGATGGATTGGTAGCTCACTGTAAACAAGGCAATAACAACCGTTACAAGCCCCGCTAAAACAAAAACCAAAGGATTGATGGTGATTTTATAGGTGTATTCTTCCAACCATTTATTCATGATCCAGTACGACAGCGGACTCGCAATCAGAAAGGCCAATAGCACTGGCGTAACAAATCCTTTTGACATCAACAGCACAATTTGGCCTATGCCTGCTCCTAGCACTTTGCGAATGCCAATTTCCTTGGTTTTTTGCTGCGCCAGCGACGTGGCCAACCCAAGCAAGCCTAAGCAAGTGATAAAAATGGTCAAGAAAGCAAACCCTTGTGCCATGAACGATAACCGCTCTACACTCTCAAATTTTTTGTTGTAGGCTTCATCCACAAAATGATACTCAAACGGGTAATTGGGGTTGTATTTCTTGAAAACGGCCTTTGCTTTTTCTAGGTTTTCACTCATTGGTTTGGCCGCATTGTACTTGACGTGTACTGCGTTGAAGAAATTCATCTTAGGACCCGCGATTGTGACCGCGTTGATTTCTCGAAAAGGCGATTGCATCACAAAATCCTTCACCACCCCAATCACTTGAAACTCCCAACCCCCGTCGGTGATTTTTTCGCCAATAGGACTCTTGAAGCCCATCATCTTTTTGGCGGTTTCATTAATAATGACCCCAGAAGAATCGGTGGGATAGGCTTTTAAGTCGAAGTCACGCCCTTCTACAATCTCCAGTCCAAGCGTTTTTACAATTTGGTCGTCTGCGCCAAAACGATCAATATTCCTGTGGTCGTCGGTGGCTTTGCCGCGCCATTGCATCCCGCCCGTGTTGCTCCAGGTTTCGGTGATGGGTGAAAATGTTTTTACGACCGAAACCGCCACGTCGTTTTTCAACAAATCGGCTTTGATAAGGTCAAAGTTTTTAGAAATATCGCCCTCTACGGGATGATAGACCAGGTTGGCTTTGTCATAACCTGATTTTCTGTTTTGGGCATAATCTAATTGTTGCTTGATAATCATGGTACAAGAAATAAGCAAAACAGAGAACACAAACTGACAAACAACGAGTATTTTTCGCGGGGTAATTGGGGATGAAATGTTGAAATAACTTCCTTTCAATACTTGCAAAGGATTAAAACTCGAAAGGAATAACGCAGGATATGACCCTGCTACCAATCCCGTAACGACCACGAAAACCAAAGAGTAAGCAATCCACTCAGGATTCAACCAATCAATGACAATTTTAGACTCAATGAGTTGATTGAACGCGGGTAGGCTGACTATAATGATGGCGATTGCTAACACGCCCGCCAACAATGAGGTGAGAATAGACTCGAAATAAAACAGTTTAATCAGCGAGAATCGACTCGCCCCCGACGCCTTTCTGACCCCTACTTCTTTGGCGCGTTTTTCGCTGCGAGAAGTACTCAAATTCATGAAGTTGATGCACGCAATCAGCAATATCAAGAGGGCAATGACCGAAAAGTTGCGCACTTGTTCGATTTTACCACCTTCTTCTACTCCATTTTTAAAGTTTCCGTAGAGGCGCAACCGCTCAAAGGGATAAACGAAAGTTTCCCAATTGGCCGTTTCTTTATCGTATCGTTTGCGTAGATGCTTGATTTTCTGGTTAAATGCCTGAGCGTCGGTATTCGTTTTTAACAACACATAGGTCGTTGTTGAGTTGTTTCCCCAGTACAAACTTTCCATGTTGTTGGCTACCTTAAATCGCCACGGCACGAGGCATTCGAAGGCAAAATCAGTGTTAAGAGGAAGGTCTTTCAACACGCCTGTTACCACAAAATCGCTTTCGTTGTTGAGTTTAATGATTTGCCCCATTGGGTCGGTATTTCCAAATAGTTTTTTGGCAAAATCTTGTGTAATGACCGTACTATTGACACCGTTAAGACAGGTTTTGGCGTCACCTTTGAGCAATGGGAAGGTAAAAACATCCAAAAAGGTAGAATCGACAATCTGAACGGTTCCTTTGATTTTGGTTTCTTTTGATTGAAACAAATACTTATCAGGCCAATCTACCCGCGTCATTTTTTCGACTTCGGGATAATCTTTTTGCAACGCAAGACCCATAGATTGTGGAGTAACATTCCAACTACTTGTCTTGCCTTTTTCGGTGACCTGATTCCACGCCTGATAAATTCGGTGCTTATTTTCGTGACTATTTTCAAAGTTTAATTCGTCATTTACCCAAAGCAAAATAAGCGCCGACGCCGAAAATCCTATTGCCAAGCCTAGGATGTTGATACTGCTAAATACTTTGTCATTTAGTAGGTTCCGAAAAGCGATTTTGAGGTAGTTGCGTAGCATGGTGGTATAATTGTTATGAATGTGGCGACGTTGCACTGCAACGTCGCTACGGGAAATTATTCCGATTTCAACGATTTGACAGGATTCATCAAGGCGGCTTTGATGGACTGGAAACTGACGGTCAAGAAGGCTAACAGCATCGTGGCTGCCCCTGCTGCGCCAAAAATCCACAACGGGATTTCGGCCCGAAACGCAAAGTCCTCTAACCACGCGTACATGGCATAGTACGCCAACGGTGCCGCAATACAGAAGGCAATCGCAACCAACTTTAAAAAGTCTTTGGACAATAAGCCAACAATGCTCAAAAGGCTCGCTCCGAGTACTTTACGCACCCCGATTTCCTTGGTGCGCTGTTCGGCGATGTACGTAATCAGCCCAAACAATCCTAAACAGGCAATGAGTATAGTTAAAATGGCAAAAATGAGCGCAATGGTGCCGACGCGCTGCTCAGCCTGATACATTTCGTTGAAAGATTCGTCAAGAAAATGGTAATTGAAAGGCATACCAGTCGATAGCTGCTTCCATTGACCTTCTATCTGCTTGATGAGTTTTTGTGGGTCTGAGGTATTGACTTTAAACGCCATGTCCCAGCCGCTGCGCCCGTATCGGAAGCACAATGCCCCTACATTTTGACGCATTGATGAATAGTGAAAGTTTTTGACCACCCCAATAATCGTCAACGTGACGGGGTTGGAGGCGTTGCCTTCGCTGGTGTAAATATTCTTCCCAATAGGGTCGTCGAAGCCCAACAGTTTGGCGGTTTCTTCATTGATAATGACCGAACTAGAATCGGCTCCGAATTCTTTGGAGAAGTTTCGGCCTTTGATAAGCTCCATGCCCAAAGTAGGAATGTACTCCTCATCAATAGTCCAGTTTTGCATATTAAACCCATTTTTTACGTCGATAATGGGCGTCTTTGAGTACGAATTATCGCTGCGTGACGAATTGGCAACAGGTAAATATCCCGCAAATGCCCCAGCTTTTACCCCCGCCATTTTTTTGACTTCTTCCTTGAAGACGCGGTTGTTTTCGCCTAATGATGATGTTCCCGTCACCACAAGCACTTGGTCTTTCGAAAAACCGAGGTTTTTATGCTGTATATAGTTGAGTTGACGGTAAATAATAAAGGTAGAAATAACCAATACCAACGAGGTGACAAACTGGAAGGTCACCAAAACATTCCGAAAGTTGGAACGCTTAAAGTTAGCATTCAACTTGCTTTTGAGAACTTCAATTGGCTTAAAAGACGACAAGAAAAAGGAAGGATAATACCCCGCCAAAATCCCAACACCGAGGGGCAATGTCAGCAAAAAAGGCAAGTAGGTAGGCTGGTACATGGTAGCGGGCGTAAACTCTTTGCCCGCAATTTGATTGAAGTAAGGAAGGAGTATCGTGGTCAACACCAGCGCGATTCCGAAGGCCAAGTAGCTCGTCAGGATTGATTCGGCCATAAACTGTCGAATTAAGCTGTTACGCTCCGTACCTAGTACTTTGCGAATCCCCACTTCTTTGGCTCGATTGGCCGACCGAGCCGTACTCAAGTTCATAAAATTGATACAGGCAATGAGTAACAAGAACACGGCCACAATCGAAAAAATATAGACGTACTCGATGTTTCCGTTGACCCCAAACTCGTATAATTTGTTCGATTTTAAGTGAATATCTAAGAGCGGAATGAGGGAATACTGAATGTAATTTCCCGCTTTTTTGAATTCATCCATGCTTTTGATATCAACAAAAGCTTTGGCTTGGGGGAGAATGTATTTGTTAATCAACCCGTCAAACTTTCCCTCAAGTTGTTTGTAATCAGCACCTTCTTTAAGCTTGATGTAGGTGTAGAAATTATGGCTTAGGAAGTTACCGAAGCTGTAATCCACGTTTTTAAACGAAAAAATGACGTTCGTTCTAAAGTGAGAGTTTTTGGGAATATCTTCATAGACCGCCGTTACTTTGTATTCTTGGGGATTGTTGACACCCGTTGAAAGGATTTTTCCTACCGCAGGGCCAGCACCAAAAAACTTCTCCGCTGCCGACTGACTTAAAACAACGGTGTTAGGTGCGTTAAGAGCCGTTTTAGCGTCGCCTTCGATGATTTTAAACGGAAACACCTCAAAAAAAGTAGAATCGGCATTGACGCAGTTGTTTTCGACCAAAAATGCGTTGCCTTTTCGGATAAATCGACGACTGTTTTCAGCGTACAGACGCACGTATTGTTCCACTTCGGGGTAGTCTTTTTTCAACGTAGGGCCAAAAGGGTCGGAACTCAGCGCCATTTTCATTTCCGTTCCCCCAAACTTAATGTCTGAGTGTACGCGGTAGATACGGTTAGCGTCTTTAAGATAGCGGTCATAACTGAGCTCATCGACGACGTACAACGAAATCAATAAAAAACAGGTAAGACCAATCGCTAACCCAAAAATATTGATAACGCTGTATAGTTTGTTTTTAAGGAGGTTTCTCCAAGCGATTTTGAGGTAGTTTCGTAGCATGATTATTCCGATTTCAATGATTTAACAGGATTCACCAATGCGGCACGGAGGGTTTGGTAGCTGACGGTCAACAACGTAATAACCAACGCTCCCGCCGCTGCGGCGGCAAATACCCACCAAGAAATTTCGACGTGGTAGTCGTATCCTTTGAGCCAATCGTTGAGGTAGTAGTAGGCAATCGGGCTGGCAATCAGGCTAGAAAGCAGTACCAAGCCCACAAAATCGCGCGAAAGCATCTGCCAAAGATTAGGCACACTTGCGCCTAATACCTTCCGAATCCCGATTTCCTTGGTGCGCTGTTCGGCCACGAAGCTCGCCATTCCGAACAAGCCCAAACACGAAATCAAAATGGCCAAAACTGCAAAATAGAGCGACAAAGTGCCGATACGTTCTTCGGCTTTGAACTTATTGCCGTACTGTTGGTCAATAAATTCGTAAGAAAAAGGCACGTTTTGAACATATTTTTTCCAGATGCGCTCAAGTGTGGCAATAGATTTACTCGAACTTTGAGCTGGGTTGAGTTTAATGGTTAAGTTATATAAATCTTTGTCGCGTGTATGGTAGAGCGAAGGGCGTACGGGGTAAAACGGTGACTCGGCCATGATATCGCTCACCACTCCAATGATGGTGTAAGGTTTGCCGTTCCATTTTAAAATTTTACCAACGGGCTCTTTAAATCCTAAAAATTTCGCCGCAGACTCGTTGATGACAAAGGCGGCAGAATCAGTTGCAAAGTCCCTCGAAAAATCGCGACCTTGTTTGATTTTCCAACCCACGGTTTTACCCCATTCTTTGGTGACGCGGCTATTGGGAAAATCTACGCCTAAATTTGGATCTTTACCTTCCCAGTCAAAACCACCATTGGTGTTCCAAACCCCTGTAAGTGGGCTGTTAGACGCTGTGAGTTCTTCAATGGCTCCTGCCGATTTTAGTTCAGCTCTGAACGCCTCAAAATGGTCTTGAATTTCTTTATCCATTCCCATGCTTATCAAGCCTTTTCGCTCATATCCGATGGGACGGTCTTTGGCGTACTGAATTTGTTGGTAAACGATGATGGTACCAATGATCAAAACCACCGAAACCGTAAACTGAATCATCACGAGCGCCTTGCGCGGAATCGCCGCCCATTTACCCACTCGAAATGTTCCCTTGAGTACTTTCAATGGTTGAAAAGAAGATAAATATAACGCAGGGTAACTACCTGCTAATAAGCCCGTAAGTGAAATAAACGATAGGCTGAGCAACCAGAAAACAGGATTTGCCCACGGAAGTTCTATTTTTTTATCGGCCACTTCGTTGAAAAAGGGAAGACACAGCGTGACAAGTAAAAGAGCCAACACAAAGGCAAATACCACCACCATGTATGACTCCGAGAAGAACTGATTGACCAATTGGGCCCGAACCGAACCGACCGCTTTACGAATACCCACTTCTTTGGCGCGTTTTTCGCTGCGAGCCGTGGCTAGATTCATAAAGTTGATACACGCCAGTATTAACACAAACACTCCAATGATGCCAAACATCCAAACGTAACGGATATTTCCTCCCGTATTGACGCCGTTTTTAAATTCACTTTCCAACGCCCACTTGCTCATTGGGTGCAGAAACGCCTCCCATTTATACTTTAATTCTTCCTTACTCAGGTTGTTGGCTTTGACATTTTTAATGCGTTTGGAAGCCGCTTCCATTGATACGTTGTCTGCCACTTGAACAAACGTTTGACTAAAGTTGCTATCCCAAGGGTCTTCCATTTGTTTGACCCACGGGTTATCAATCAGCCAAAGCGACCACGGCATAATCACTTTTAGGTTACGAAATGAGGTATTGTAAGGCAAATCTTCATATACCCCTGTCACTTTTACATCGTAAGTACGATTGATTTTCAGCGTTTTATCCAATGGGTTTTGGTTACCAAAGAGCGATTGAGCAACCGATTCGGAAAGCATAATCGAATAGGGGTCTTTTAGCCCTGCGTAAGTGCCATACCGCATTTTGAGGCCAAGCATCTCAGGCGCGCCTTCCTCAAAATAAATCCCTTCTTTTGTCACGTGGTTACCCCCCAACGACAACACATACGACCCTTCCCACGAGGCTTGCACTACGTGTTTGAAACTACTCCCGTATTTTGTCCGAATCTCAGGCGCCATCTGGGCAGGGTTAGAGGTTTGGGTTCCCACTTTTCCGTTGAAAGTAGCGTGTTGCATTACTTGAGCAATGCGGTCATAATTAGCGTGGTAGGTATCAAACGATAATTCGTCGTTAACCCAAAGTCCAATCATCATGGCTACTGCCATGCCTACGGCCAGTCCACCAATATTGATGAAACTGTACATTTTGTTTTTGATGAGGTTGCGCCACGCAACTTTGAGGTAATTCCGTATCATGGTTGTATAGGGTTATTGGTATATATTCCGTAGGGACGTTGCATTGCAACGTCCCTACGGCGTGGTATGGATTATTCTGTTTTCAATGATTTTACAGGATTCAACAATGCGGCCTTGACCGCCTGAAAACCCACCGTTAGCAATGCAATCACAATAGCCAAAGCACCCGCCGCCGCAAACAGCCACCACGAAACAGTGATGCGAGATGCAAAATCTTTCAGCCATTGTTCGGTCAAATACCACGCAATCGGCGAAGCAATCAGGATACCAATAATAACCAGTTTGAGAAAGTCTTTGGACAATAACGCCATGATTCCAAACACCGAAGCTCCTAGCACTTTGCGGATTCCGATTTCTTTGGTGCGCGATTCGACGGTGAACGTAGCCAAGCCAAACAAGCCTAAACAAGCAATAAAAATCGCCCACAACGACGCCGTTGTGAAAATGCGGCTGTACTGTTGTTCGGAAACATAAAGTTTGTTGTAATTATCATCCACAAAGGAGTAGTCAAACGGATTGCCTGGAAAGTAGGTTTTGTACAGTTTATCCAAAGCCGCTATTTTTTCAGGCATACGGTCGGCGGTTAAGCGAATGGTAAAATAGGCACTGTTGTTTTGGGGATAAAAAATAATGGGGTCAATGGCCCTTTTCAATCCTGTGTGATAATAGTTTTTTACCACTCCGATTACGTCCAAATAACGCTCATCCCACTTGATTTTGGTGCGAAGAGCTTCTTCGGCATTCGCAAACCCCAATAACTCCACCGCTCGTTCATTGAGCAAAACCTTGCTGTTTTGGTTCCAATCCACATCACATTCGGCAGGCGTAAAGTTTCGCCCCGCTTTGAGGTCGATTTGGTAAGTTTTCAGAAAACGGTCGCCAATGATGGCAAACGAATACGAAATGAGTTCGTCGCCTGGCTTAGATTTGGGTTGGGTAAAGCCTGAGGTGGCAAAATTGTACCAACCGCTCGGCACGCTTCCTGAAGTCGCGTAGTCTTTCACAAACGTTTGTTGTGTCAACTCATTCTGAAACGTGGTTTGGCGTACTTTGTAGGTGGCGTCTTTTCCCACTTCTGGCCCACGAACTACCAACAACTGCTGCGGATTTAGCCCCAAACTCTGCGTTTGCATGTAGTGCAACTGCCGATAAATCACCATCGTTGTCACAACTAAGCAGACCGAAATAGCAAATTGAAAAACGACCAGCGATTTTCGAAGGAGCCCACCGCCCGACGTTTTGGTGATTTGGCCTTTTAAGGTCTTAACAGGGTTGTAATTGGAAAGTAAAAAAGCGGTGTATCCACCCGAAAATAAGGAGCCTAAAAGTAAAATACCCAATCCCCACGCCCAGACGGAGGTAGAGGCTAAAGAAGCAAAGGAGAGCGGCGTACCAATCAGTTGGTTAAAAAATGACTGAAGGAAGGCCACTATCACCAGCGCCAAAACAAAACTTAGGACATTAACTAAGAGCGACTCACCCAAAAACTGCTTCACCAAATGGCTTTGCGTTGCGCCAATTACCTTGCGAACGCCTACTTCATTGGCACGTTTGAGCGACTGAGCCGTAGAAAGATTGACGTAGTTGAACCAACCAATGACCAAAATCAAAAACGCAATTCCGCCCAACATATAGACGTACTTGAGGTTTCCTTGCGTGAGATACGTATCGCTCAGTGAAGCTGCTAAGTGAACATTTTTGAGGGGCACTAGACGAAACTTTACGCCGTCGTTTTCTTTGCTGAGTTCGTTTCGTAGGGCTGTTAGTTTTTTCTCAAAAGCTGCTGGATTTACTTTTTCGTTGAGCTGAAAAAATGTATTAATGTATTGGTTATCAAGATTGTCTATGTTGGCCCATCCGTTACCGTGCAAGTTGGCGGGGTTACGTAAAGTTTCCAACGAAAACACCATGTCATACCGAATATCCGAGTTGGTGGGCATGTCAGCATAAACACCCTCTACGGTAAAAGGGTTGGTGTCAAATTGATTGGAAAGCATCAACACTTTCCCCAAAGGGTTTTCGGCACCAAAATATTTTTTGGCATAAGAAGCCGATAAAAACACTACGTTTGATTTTTCCAATGCCTTGGGAGCGCCTGCGGTGAGAGGAAAATTGAAGAACGAAAAGAAGTTGCCTTCGGCGTAGCTGATGTTGGTTTCGCGGAATGATTCGGTTTTAGCACCTTCACGCCGCACAATACCTTGTGCCATACCGTCGGCAAAGCGGCAGTATTCTTTGATTTCGGGGAAGCGTTGTTTGGCGCGCGTAGCCCAGCCTGGTTCTACTTCACCCCACATGGCGCCCTTCACGTCTTCATTTAGTAAGCGGTACATGGAAGCCAAATTGGGGTGGAACTGATTGAAGCTTTTTTCGTGGCTTACGTATTGGAGAATCAACAAAAAAGCCGCGATACCCATCGCCAAGCCAGTGATGTTGATAAAACTATACACTTTGTTTCGGGCTAGGTTCCGAAAAGCGATTTTGAGGTAGTTCTGTAGCATGAGATGTTCAGGTTTACCCTCTTATTCCCAAATGCCATACCAGAAATATAAAAATCTGATTATCAGTTTTTTACAATGACACAAAACAAATAAAAATGTCCATAAACGGACAAAATTAGTTCGTTTATGGACAGGGTCGTAGCATCGTTGCAATGCAACGATGCTACAGCCATTGCAACGATGGTGTCATATTGCAATGGTAGAGACGTTGCATGCAACGTCTCTACGCAACGTCGATTTATTCCGATTTCAACGATTTTACAGGGTTCATTAAGGCCGCTTTAATCGACTGAGTACTTACTGTTACCAACGCAATGCCAATGGCCGTAAGCCCAGCTACCACAAATACCCACCATTCTATTTCTATACGATACGCAAAATCGTTGAGCCAGTAAGTCATCGCATACCACGCTAAGGGCGAAGCAATGACGATGGCTACCAAGACTAATTTCAGAAAATCGGCAGATAAAAGCGTCGTAATGCTAGCGGTCGATGCGCCAAGCACTTTACGGATTCCAATTTCCTTGGTACGCTGTGCCGTGACGTAGGCCGACAAGCCCAACAGACCTAAACAAGCCAGCAAAACGGCCAAGGCGGAAAAATACGTAAACACTTGATTGATGCGGTTTTCGTTGGCATACATTTGGTTGTATTCGTCGTTTAAAAACGTATAGGTAAACGGACGATGTGGTGCAAACGTTTTCCATTTATTTTCCAAAAACGTCAATGTTTGTGGGAGATTATTGCCTGTCAACTTTACCAACAAGACATTCCCCCAAGTGACAGGAAAAATTACCAACGGGCCAATGGGTTGTTTCATTGAGGCAAAATGAAAATCTCGAACAATACCTTTGACTTCGCCCGTTCGGCCACCAACACGCACTTTTTTTCCAATGGCTTCAGCAGGCTTCCAGCCCAATTGCTTTATCATCGTCTCATTCAGCAAAAAGCGGTAATCAGCTTGACTCTCGTCTTGACCTTTTAGCCGTTCCATGTCTTCTGATGATAAATCATTTCCTGCAACCAACTCCAAATTGAGCGTTTCGGCCATGTCTTCATCACAGGGAAAAGCAGTAATCATTTTTTGCACAGGCGTCGATGTTCCCACTGTTTCAAGCCCATCGCCCCACTTAATGAACGTGGGCGTTTCGTAGGCCAGCGAAATACTTTTTACATTGGGATTTTGCCGCAGTTCGTTCTTCAAAGCAGGCAAATTTTTATTGATTCGCTCGTCGGTCGTGAGCGCAATTACGTGTTGTTTATCGTATCCTAGCTTTGTGTTTTGAATAAAATGCAATTGGTTCTTAACCACCAACGTTCCAATCACCAAAAAAACCGAAATCATAAACTGCAACACAATCAGCGACTTACGCAGAGCCAAGCCCGAAGCCGTATTCTTAAATGCGCCTTTTAGCACTTTAATAGGTTGAAAATATGACAATGCCACCGATGGGTAACTCCCTGCAATACAACTGACAACCAACCACGCCCCTACCAATGCTCCTATTCCTGCGGGTTGAAGTAGTATTTGCAAAGTCAGTTCGCGCTCGGATAGGGTATTAAACACAGGCAATAACAATACTGTCAGCACGATACTGAGCAGCAAAGCCACCAGCGTGACCACCATTGACTCGCCCAAAAATTGCCAAAACAATTGCCCACGTACTGCTCCCATCACTTTACGAACCCCCACTTCTTTGGCACGCTCCGTCGCGCGAGCCGTTGTAAGATTCATGTAGTTGGTGGTGGCTATAATTAAAATGAGCAACGCAATCACCGAGAAAATATAAATGTAGCGAATATCGCCAGAAGCAATAATACCGCCTTCTGCTTCAGAGCGAAGGTGAACGTCCGTTAAGGACTCAAATTGATACGTCAGGAAGTTTTTGCCTGTCATCTCAGTTTCTGCCGACTGCTTGCGCATATAAGCAGGTAACTTGGCCTGCAGCTGTGCCGCCGAAGTGGCGGGTTTCAACAAAAAGTAGGTAACATAATTGGCATTCCACCACGTCTCGGTTTTGGCAGCTGAGAGCGACATAAACGACGCAATAAAATCAAACTGAAGCTGTGAATTGGAAGGCGCATCGGCCGCAACGCCCGTTACAGTATAATCCACGCGATCTTCTAAACGCAGGATTTGACCGATGGGGTTTTCATTCCCAAAATACTTGCGCGCCATTGCTTCCGTTACCACCACTTTGTTAGTGCCGTTCAGGGCCGTTGCCGCGTCGCCTTTCAACAACGAAAACGAGAATACATCAAAAAACGTAGAATCGGCCCACAAAAAGCGAGATTCATTAAACTGTTGTTCACCTTTTTTTATGACTACTTTTTGCTGAGAAAAAGCGGGGTCAGCCACGCGTACAAACTGGTCAATTTCGGCAAAATCACGTTTCAACGCAGGCCCAACTTTCGTTCCCGTCATTACTGTTTTATTGGCCGTTCCTTCAATGCTATAGTGCATTATCGTACGAACAATTTGCTGCTTTTTTTGGTGGAATTGGTCAAAACTCAGCTCGTGCTGAATGTACAACACAATCAACATGCAAGCCGTTAAGCCCGCTGCCAACCCAAAGACATTGATAAGCGTAAACGACTTGTGTTTCCAGAGGTTTCTGAGGGTTGTTTTTAGGTAATTCTGAAACATAGCTATTCGGATTTTAACGATTTTACAGGATTTACCAAGGCGGCTTTGACCGATTGAAAACTAATGGTGACCAACGCAATGACGATGGCAATCAGACTTACCCACACAAACGTCCACCCACTGATGGTAATGTGATAAGCAAACGACTCCAACCAGCGATTTAAGGCATAGTAGGCCAACGGCGAGGCAATCACAATGGCCAAGGCCACCAATTTTAAAAAGTCTTTGGACAAAAGCGTTAAAATACCCACCACAGACGCCCCCAACACTTTTCGGATGCCAATTTCTTTCGTGCGTAGTTCGGTTGAAAACGTGACCAAACTAAACAACCCCAAGCACGACACAAAAATCGTGAGGAACGCAAAGGCATTGAACAAGGTCATCGTAAGGCGGTCTTTCTGGTATTCTTTTTCGAGGGTATTATCTAAAAACGAATACTCAAACGGCTCAAAAGGATAGTGTTTTTGCCAAACCGCGCGGAGCAAAGGCAGTTGTTCGGGGCTGGTTTTGAGCATCAGGGTATTGGGTGGGTTATCGCTCCAAACCATTGCTAAGGGCTCTACCAAATTGTGCAACGATTTAAAATGGAAATTTTTGACCACCCCAATCACCGTTCCTTTTTTATTTACTCCTTCCATTGGCTGCCCAATCGGCTGTTTCCAACCGCTCATTTTTACAAAAGCCTCATTGACAATAAAACCACTTCGTTTGTCCGAAGGATAGGCAGACGAAAAATTGCGGCCTTGTGCTAGTTTAAGTTCAAGCGTGGGGAGATAATGGTCATCAACGAAAAAGAACAGGGTCATTACCTCTCTTGCTTTGCCATTAACGGTAAAATCGGTCGAAGCCAACGACGCAGGTTCAAACCCCGAACCCGCCGTGATATCGGAAATAGTAGGATATTTTTTCAAACTAGCCGCCAACGCATACCCTTTCATCTGAGCCAGCGAATCGGCAGGGAGTTGTATCGTCAATACCTTATTTTTGTTAAAGCCCAGCGAATGGTTTTGTAAGAAATCCATTTGTTTGTACATCACCAACACGCCCGCAATCATCCCAACGGCCAGCATAAACTGAAAAACGGTGATTGTCTGCCGCAATTGAAAACCGCCACTCGTTTGATGAACCCCTCCGCGCAGCGCCTCGGCAGGACGAAAAGCCGAAAGGACAAAAGCAGGGTACAGCCCTCCGAGCAAGGTGGTGATAACCAGCCCAATGACCGCCCATATCCCCAGTTCAATACCCGTAATTTGAAAATGAGTTTGGAGCAAATCGTTCATCAAAGGAATAACCAGCAGCAAAAGCACAAGGCCAATCACGACCGAGAAGCTACTAATCAGCAGCGATTCAAACAAAAACTGCCAAATCAGCTGAGAACGCAAAGCTCCGTTGGCTTTCCTGACGCCCACTTCTTTGGCGCGTTCGGTCGCTCGAGCCGTCAGAAGGCTGATGTAATTGAGTAAGGCAATCACCAAGACAAACACGGCCAAAAAAGAGAATAAGTACCCGTATTGTTTGTTGCCTTTGGGAGTATCTTCCAACTTGCCTTGGCTGTAATGAACATCAGTCAGCGCCTCCGCTCGAAACTCCAGCGAATAGTCTTCCGAATCCATTTTCGTCAATTCGGGCTGAATGTAACGCCGACTGATGGCGGCCATTTTTTTCTCAAAAGCCGCGTTATCGGGTATTCCACGGAATAAAACAAACGTGTAAGCAGAAAGGTCGTTGAGCCAAGAGCTTCCCTTATCAAAATCGTGGGAAAGAAGTGCTTGGATTTTTAAATCGGTATTGGTCGGTAACTCCGCCATCACTCCCGTAATCTGATAAGGCTGCTTGTTAATTTGTACGGTTTTTCCTAAAACATCGGTAGTACCAAAGTATTTTTTGGCCAATATCTCCGTAAGTACAACGGTTTGGGGTTGGATCAGGGCTTGACGGGCATCTCCTGCTACCAGCGGAAAGGTAAACACGTCAAAAACCGAGGCATCGGCATAATACACGTCTGACTCGTTATATAATTTGGTACCTTGACTAAACGTGGCAGCCATCGACTGAAACCGAACGGCTTTTTCTACTTCAGGATAATTTCGGTTCAAAAAAGGAGCCAAGATATTAGGCGTATTGGCCAACTCCATCGGGGCTTCGGGGGTCTTTAAATGAGACGTAACCCGCACAATCCGCTGGGCTTTTTGGTGAAAAACGTCGTAGCTCAACTCATGTCGAACATAAATTGCCATTAAAGCACAGGCAGCTAGTCCTACCGATAGCCCAACGATGTTAATGCTACCATACAGTGCATGACGTCTGAGGCTACGAAGGGCGATTTTGAAGAAATTGAAAATCATACGTTAGACAGGGAAGAAAGGGTGGTCGATAGAAAATGCAGAAAAGTGCCGTTGTTGCGACACTTTTCTGTTCTATTTTCTTTACTGTACTTAAAATGAATGAAAGGCTGTATGAATATTGTTATTTGTTCTTCCAAAGTTATGCCAGCCTAATAACTAGCTAAAAAACAATCAATTACAACTCCGCAAAAACAAAAAAGTGTCCGAATGTGGACACTTTTCGTACGGGAGTGGACAACAATTGATTAATCTTTTTTACCGCATTCGCCTTTGGTGAAACTGATCCCAACGCGAGCGGCTTCGCAGGCATTTCCGTAGGTTTTGCCATTGCATCCACAAACGGGGTCGTACTGAGCTGTACATACCATTCCATTGTCTGGCTTTTCAACACACTCACTTGCTATTTCTTCTTTTTGGCAGCCTACCAATCCTGCAAGCATCAGCGCCACAAATATTGATTTTTTCATCGCTATGACTGTTTATTTGAAGTTATGACGCTTCTCGGCCCAAAAAGGTTGGAATAAACCCTCACTATTCTGTTCGTAGGGATTCGACGGGATTGACCAATGCCGCTCTGGTAGCGTAGTAAGCGATTGCCCCAATGGCCACCACCAGTACAATGCCAAAGAATAGCCCCATCAAACCAATATTTAGTCCTGCATAGAAGGTGAACATCTTATTCATAAACATATTTTCGACCAAACCAATCGGCAAGGCGACTACTGCCGCGATGAACAATAGTTTCAAAAAGCTCCACGACAAAATCCGAACGATTTCCCACACACTGGCACCCATCACTTTACGAATACCAATTTCTTTGTAGCGTTTTTCGGTGCTGTAAGTCACCATACCCAACAAGCCCAGCAGCGCAATCACAAAGATAATGACCGACGCCAAGCCCATCATTTTCATGTCTTCGGCGGGATAATAGCGGTCGTACAGTTCTTTTTCGTACCACGAGTACCCCAATTCTTTGTAAGGGCTATATTTCTTCCAAAGGGCTTTCATATCGGCCAAAAACGCTTCTTGGTTGGCTTGCGGGTTTATTTTTACCGACACCATCGAAAACTGCGCAGGATTGTAATGAAATACCAACGACTCTTTCTGGTATTGGTAATGAAAATGGCAAAAATCTTTGACCACTCCTACCACTTGTAAGGGAGTTTCACCATTGATAAACACCTGTTGTCCAATGGCTTCACGCGGCGTACCGAGCCGCAAACGCCGCACACCCGTTTCGTTGAGCAAGATAAAATGCCCCGCCGAATCGTTTAGGGCAACGGGCAAATTTTGTCCCGCTACCAGCGTTAGCTTCATGTTTTCAATGAAATTTTTGTCCACCGAATAATAATAGGTCGGCACATTTGCATCTTTTTCGTGCACCTTGATAACTTGCTGCGACGGCACACTTCCAAAAGGCATCGACACAAGACCTACTTTTTCCACGTCTTTGTGTTTGCTAATTTCATCCTTCAACAATCGGTAATTCTGATCGGCCAACGATAGGTTAAAAATTCCTTTACGGTTGAAGTTGTCGTTTTCAGTCGCCATGTAGCTAAATTGATTGTACATGTGGCCAATCATAAACATAAAGCCCAACGTTGCCACAAACTGAATCACAATCAGGGTTTTACGAAAATTCACTTTCCCAAAAGAAACAGGGCCTAAGACACCCTTCAGCACCAACGCTGGCTGAAATTTTGATAAAATTAGGGCAGGCAATGCCCCTGCCAAAATGCCCACTAGCAACGTAAAAATCACAAAAACCCCACCAATCAACGTACTGTTTTCAACCTCCCAGGTCAGCCACTGCACGTATATATATTGTTTCATCAAATACAGTAACACCAGCCCGACGCCAAAGGCAAAAAATGCGATGATGACGGCCTCGCAAATAAACTGAAACACCAACTGCAACCGAATAGCGCCCATTACTTTACGAACCCCGACTTCTTTGGAACGGCTCAACGACCGCGCCAACGTCAGGTTGGTATAATTGAACCCTGCCAACAACAAAATCATCAACGGAATCCCAAAATTGAAGTAAATGTCCTGCATCGAATCCACGTACGGGTTGTAACGCAAGTCTTCGACGCTCGGCGATACATCGGCCAGTGCTTGTTTACGAAACACATTGGTCTTTTTGTTCGGTACAAGGTTGACGTTGGTCTTTTTGGCCACTGCTCTCAGTGCCAACTCCAAAGCATTGGGCGCTGCATTGGGCTGGAGCCGCACAAATGTATGGGTTTCGTAGGTGCCCCACGAAGCGGTTTGTTTGGCATCAGGGCGTTTTTTGTCAAAGGTCGCCATCGATACCATCACATCACTTCGGAACTGGGTTTGTTTTTTGAAGGGCTTTAATACGCCCGTCACGGTCATGGCACCGTAGGTAGCGTGCACCAATGTTTGCCCGATGGGATTGGCCTTGTCAAAAAATTTTTTAGCCCCCTCTTCGCTCAATATTAAGGTATTGGGGGCAACGGGCACACTTCCTTTGGCCAAAGTAAAACCAAATACCTCAAAAAAAGTAGGCTCAACGTACAACGTATTGACCCGCAGCGACTTAAAAGGAGTGTTCAGCTCCCAACCAAAATCTCGTACCACTTTGGTCGCTTTTTCGATGTAGGTGTAGTTATTTTTTAATTCATCCGACAACAAATAAGGCGATGACGCATACTTCGTAACGGTTCCGTCTCGGGTGACTTCGTTGGTCAAAATTCGGTAAATGCGGTCGGAATGAGGGTGAAAATTATCAAACTCAAACGTGCTTTGGAGGTGCATCAAGGCCAAAAGCGCAAATGGGATGGCAAGTCCCAAGCCCATGATGTTGATGAACGAAAAAAGCTTATTTTTCCAGAGATTTCGGAATCCTATTTTGAGGTAGCTCTGTAACATATTGATTGGCTTAATAAGTGATACTAACTTTAGTTTGCGTACGTGCCGCTTTATACACAGCCTCAATCACTTTCATATCTTTCCAGCCTTCGAGCCCTCCGATGTGGTCGGGTATGGGTTGGTTATCTAAGAGTAATTTACTAATAGCATCCATTTGAGCAGCTTGTTGGTTGATTTGTGGAAAATCCATTTCACCATTCGTTGACCGTCCTTTAAAAGGCCCGTAGCTGATTGCGGGACTCAGTTCGAAATGCCCTTTTTCCGCCGAAGCATACAAACGATCAATCCCCGCAGCACAGGTCGTAGTAGAGGTGCAAATAGCGCCACTGGGGAACTGCATTTGCCACGTAATTGACTCCTCTACTTCGGAAAAAAGAGCCTTGCGTAGTACAGGCCCAAACTGAGCGGTTACGGCCATGGGATCTTCTCCCGTGATGTATCGACTTGCTTGGATACAGTACACACCCAAATTCATCAGTGGGCCACCTCCTGCCAGTTTTTTATTGAGACGCCATTCTCCTGCTTGCCCTGAAAAATAGCCCAATGATGTTTCAACAATCCGCACGGGGCCAAAGACCTTTTCTTGCCCGAGTCGTTTCATTTCAAGGTTGTAAGGCTCAAAATGGAGTCGATAGCCTACTGCCAGTTGAACCCTGTTTTCTCGACAAGCATTCATCATTTCTACACATTCGGCGGGATTGAGTGCCATCGGTTTTTCGACAATCACGTGCTTTTTTGCCTTCGCTGCCCGAATGGCAAATTCTTTGTGCATGGCATTGGGCAAAATAATGTAGATAATATCAACGTCGGGATTATCTTTGATTTGGTCGAAGTTTTGGTAGTTGTATCGGTTTTTCTCTGGAATATTGTATTCCTTACCCCATGACTCCGCTTTAGAAGGTGTGCCTGTGACAAGCCCACGAAACTCACAGTATTGGCATTCTTTCATCTGGTAAGCCATGTACTCGGCATAACGCCCCAATCCTACCAAAGCTACCCCCAGTTTTTTAGCAGGACTAGACATAGCAGCTAACGCGGGAGAGACAATCGGTAGGGCCGATGAGGCTACTGATACATTGCGAAGGAAAGTTCGACGGTTCATAATGAATGTTTTTTGGGTATATTGTGGGAGCGGTTGCTTACAACTGCGACGTTGGTAAAACGGGTAACTACTCCGTGGCAATGCCCTACGCCGATGCTTTTTTTCTACAAATGGGTAGTGCCTCTGGCACATTTGTTGTGAGAGCGGTTGCTCAAAACCGATTTGGAGATAAAACACATCGACGAATAACTCCCTATTGGGGTAAGGAGCTATTCAGATTTCAATGCTTTTACGGGATTTGTTAAAGCCGTTTTAAACGACTGGTACCCTACGGTCAAAAGCGCAATCAATAAGGCCGCTGCTCCCGTTGCCACAAACATGCCCCAACCAATGTCAATCCGATACGCAAAATCGGCTAACCATCTGTCTATCAAATAATACCCAATGGGCGATGCAATCAGGAGCGCTATCGCCACAAGTTTCAAAAAATCTTTGGATAACAAAGCCGTTACCGAAAAAACCGAAGCGCCCAACGCTTTCCGAATACCGATTTCTTTGGTGCGCTGCTCCGACATAAACAAAGCCAAGGCAAACAATCCCAAACAACCAATAAACAAAGCCAACCCCGTAAAAACCATGATAATAGAAGCCGTGTGTTGTTCGGAACGGTATAAATTGGCAAACGACGCATCCAAGAAATCGTACTCAAAAGGCACGTTAGGAATCGCCCGTTTCCACATGTCAGTGGCTTTCTGAATCGTAGCCTTTTCGGTTCCTGGCTGTAGGCGAACGGCGAGGTAAGAACCCCACGTTCGGTACGTTTTTGATGACTCGTGGAAAAGCGCCGTCGGGTCTATCACCGTCCTCACCGACCCCAAATGAAAATCTCGCATGACGCCTATTACCTGAAAACGCTGGTTTGCATTGCCTGGGTACCGCATCCATTTTCCAATCGGGTTTTTCCAACCAATGGCTTTCACCGCCGTTTCGTTCAGAATCACCGACGCCGAGTCGGCAGGGCTATTGGGGCGAAAGTTGCGTCCTGCAATGATTTTTAGTTTTAAGGTAGGCACAAAATGCTCGTCGGTCATAAACGAACTTATGGGTAAGTTTTGAACCACGGCATTGGCTTGTTCGCCCTGTTCGGGTTCGTAAAAATCGCCAAAACTCCCCAACGAAGGCAAAAAGGTAGAATGCGTAGCTTCGGTGACTTCGGGAAGCTCTTTGAGTTGTTGACGAAATACCTCTCGCTCCGACAGATTGGCAAAATGCCGCCCGTTTTTGATAATCAACACATTTTCTTTTTCCATTCCGAGTTTGGAATGTTGCGCAAAATAAAGCTGACGGTACATGGCCGTCACGCCCAACATGAGCACAATCGCCACCGAAAACTGAAGTACTACCAAGCCGCTCCGCACCAAGCTAAAACCGCCGTTGGCACTACCCGTCGATTTCTTCATGCTATCGGTGGTCTTGAAACGCGAAAGGTACAACGCAGGGTACAAACCTGCGACCAAACCCGTTATGATTGGCAACGCCACGATGATGCGCATCACCTCCATAGAAAAGAGTGCATCGGGCGTAAAGGCAATTTGAGTTAATTGATTAAACAAGGGCAATACGCTCCATGTGGCTACCGCTGCCAATAAAAATGCCACACCACTCAGCAGCGAAGACTCAACCAAAAACTGGCCTACCAAGCTGCCTTTTGAAGAACCCAAGGCTTTACGAACCCCGACTTCTTTGACACGTTTCATGGACCGCGCCGTCGATAGATTGATAAAGTTGACACAGGCCAACAACAAAATGATAAGCCCGCCAAGGGCAAGCGTCCGAACTTGATTTCCGTCACCTATCGTTGTAAGGCGACTTGATAACTGCGGGTAACCCAAGTGGAGTTTTGTCAACGGCAACAACCGAACATCGTATCGGTCGCCGCGTTTGAGTTGTTCTTCAAAATTTTGCCCTACCCGCTGGAAAGCCGAAGGCGCGTGTTTGCGCACCATCGCAGGTAGCTTGGTTTCTAGGGTAGCAATGTTGGTTTCGGTCAACGGTTGACGAAATTTCACCCACGTATCCACCTGTAGCCATATCCAGCTCCACATAAAGTTTTCAACTACCCGAAAATCTTTGATAGGCACCAAAAAGCCAAAGCTAAGCGAAGCGTTTGTGGGCAGGTCTTTGACGACTCCCGTTACTCGAAACAAACGGTCATTGAGCGAAAGTGACTTTCCGATGGCCTGCGTTGTTCCGAAGTATTTTTGGGCCATTTTCTCGGTCAAAACAAGGCTTAACGGCGCATTGAGCGCATTTTTATCGCCTTGTACCATCGGAAATTCAAACAACGACAAAAAAGTAGAATCAACGGCCAACGCATTGGATTCACTAAAAACGGTACTTTCCGTCCCTTCACTTTGACGAATTAGCACATCGCCTAGCTCAAACGTCCGTGCCGTCATTTCGATTTCTGGGTATTCGGCCAAACGCATTCCCAGTGGCGGTGGCGTATTGGTCGTTGTGCCTTCGGTATCGCCCATTTTCAAGTCTAAGGCCGCCGCTGCAATGCGATTGGCGTTTGGTAAAAAGGCATCATATTGCTTTTCGTGAAAATAATACGTCGCCAAAAGCCAACACGCTACCATACCAATGGTCAAGCCAACGACGTTGACCAGCGTATAAAACGGCTGTCGAACCGCGTTTCTAAAAGCCAGCTTTAAATAATTGGTTATCATAAAATTATTCAGTTTTTAAACTTTTGACGGGATTAGAAAGGGCCGCTCCAATGGCTTGAATACTCACCGTCGCAAAGGCGATACCCACCGCAATGAGACCCGTTACGACAAAAATCCACCAGTAAATTGGGGTTCGGTAGGCAAAATCAGCAAGCCAAGCATCCATAGCCCACCACGCCAACGGCGACGCAATGACGATGGCAATGGCCACCATTTTGAGGAAGTCAATCGACAATAGCAGCGTAATGCTACCTACCGATGCGCCCAACACTTTACGAATCCCCACTTCTTTGGTACGTTGCGAAATCACCATGATGGCAATGGCAAATAACCCCATGCACGAAAGCAAAATCGCCAACGTAGCCGCACTAAAAAACATTTGTGCCATGCGGGATTCGCTTTTGTATTGGTTTTCAGCATTTTCATCCAAAAACGACCCTTGAAATTCCGATTTTGGGGCGAGTTCGTGGTAGGTTTTCTTCAACAAAGCGATGGTTTCTTCGGTATGGTCGGGGGCCATTTTTATAAACAAATAATTCAACCCAAAGCCATTCATGAAGAATGTGACGGGTTCTATTTCGCGGTGAAGTGATTCAAAATGAAAGTCTTTGACCACTCCTATGACTTTTTCCTTACTCTCTGTATTGAGAATAACGCCCAGTGGATTTTTGACGCCCAATTGTTTGGCCATCGTTTCGTTGATAACCACCGAATTGACAGTATCGGTAGGATATGCCTCCGAGAAATCGCGGCCATCTATCAGTTTTAAGCCCAACGTTTTCACGTAGTCGTAGTCGGCAGTACGCATGTTGGTCTGAATGGTACGGCCGTTTTGTTCAAATCCTAACATTGATTTAGAAAAAGACCCATCTAACCCGCGACCCAAATTGACATCACAGCCCGTCATGCTGTAAATGCGCGGCTGCCCCGCCAAACGGTTCCGAAAATGCTGCAATAAGCGCTTGCCCGACACCTCATTCCCAATCGGAATGCTATAGACTTCGGACGTACTGAAACCCAGTGGTTTGTCGCGCAAAAATTTGATTTGAGTCCACACAATCATCGTACACGCAATGAGCAACACGGCCATAGCAAACTGAAACACGATGAGCGAATTACGAATTCCCCCCGAACGGCTACTGAGTTTGATTTTCCCTTTTAGTACTTCAATCGTATTAAAGCGGGTAACGGCCCACGCAGGATAGCCCCCCGCAATGAGCGTAATGAAGGCAAAACAACCCAACATGGCTACCAGCAAGATGGGTTCGGTCATGGTTTTGAGCGTGATGCTGGTTTTAAAAATCGCGTTGTATTGGGTATTCAGCAAATACGCAATTGCGATACCAAGCCCAAAGGCAAACACACAAATGATAAATGCTTCCCCCCAAAATTGACCTACAATTTGGGTTTTAAGCGCTCCAAGGGCTTTGCGCATTCCCACTTCTTTGGCCCGCCCGAACGATTTTGCGATCGACAAATTGACAAAATTGATGGCAGCAATTAGTAAAATCACAATGCCTACAATCAACAACACATACGGGAAGAACTTGTTGATGGCGCGGCCTCGTCCCCCTACTTTGGTGTCAAAATGCGTCTCCGACAACTTCATAATTCGGGTACTCATTACCTCGCCGCGTTCGTCTATTTTTGCGCCTTCTTTTTTAAGCTGCTCGATGCTGCCTTTGTAATATTTGGCCGTAAAAGCCTTTAACCCTTTCTCAAATGTATCTGGATTGGTTCCTTCTGCCAATTGGATGTACAACGAATTTTGGCTTGCATCCCAGCGATCTTTGTTGTTGTTATACTCACCTAGGTTCTCCATCCGCACCAACATTTCGTTGGAAATACTGGTATTCTCAGGCCCTTTTTCAAGGATACCACTTACCACAAACGCATGGGGTAGATTGTCATAAATTAAGGTCACGGTTTTTCCCAAAGCGGGTTGCTCCCCAAAAATACTTTTGGCCACATCCTCCCGCAACACCACGTTGCTCAACTCGCTCAATGCCTTGTTGGGGTCTCCTTGGAGCAATTTATACCCAAACATTTTGAGGTAATCTTCATCCGTGAACGCCATGCCTTTGTTAATAAGTTTGTCGTCTTTTAACACTTGACCTGGACTTGTCACGATGCGTGTGGCAGCTTTTACCTGCGGGTAATCGGTTTTGAGGGCAGTCCGCATCGGTAGCGGCATGGTATTGCCGTATTTGGTTTCTTCGGCATTGTTGATTTTGTCATAAACCCGATAAATATCTCCTTTTTTTTCATGAAACATATCGTAGGTGAGCATGTCGTAAGTAGTCAGAAACAACAAACTACTAACGCCAAACGCTACTGACATTCCAATGAGGTTGATGAACAAATAGGTTTTGTTCTTCCACAAGTTTCTAAGGGCAATTTTTAGATAATTTTTAAGCATGGCTTACTGAGATATGTGTTTTTTTACGTTACTATTTTTGGAGCAACAACGCGTGTTGTCTTTCTAAATCTTCTTTTTTGACAAAGGTAATAGGCACAAACTCATCCGTAGGAGCTCCTATGTAATACAATGACCAATCGTGGTCATACGATGAAAGAATATGCCGCAGGCAGTCGGCACGGTCAACGCTGGGCAGGCCGCATTCGTCCCAATAAAACAATTCTACACGGTAATGCAGGGCTTGCTTTTGACCATTGATGGTTACTTCAATTTCAATGTCTTGCTTCCCTAGCTGGGTCGGAATCGGAATTGCAATGTGTGCCATGTCATTAAGGATTTAGAAGTGAATACAAAAACGGTGAAAGCAGAATCAGTTCTTTTTTCCTGACAAAAGTCACTTGTATCGACTTGTCGGTGGGTAATCCGATGTAATAAAGCGACCAATTTTGGTCATAGGTTGAAATAATGTGGTTCAAGCAATCGGCACGGTTGGCGGGAGAAACCCCGTATTCATCCCAATAAAACGACTCCACCCGATAGTGCAAAGCCTGCCGCTGACCATTGATGCTGACCTGTACATCAATGTCTTGTCGTTCAAGGTTCGACGGAATCGGTATAGCGATGTGTGCCATAGGGTAAATACTGTTTTATGTCTTAATCTACAGCACGGGGCAATACTTAT
Organism: Runella sp. R0.1_18; assembly: GCF_057652155.1. NCBI lineage: Bacteria > Pseudomonadati > Bacteroidota > Cytophagia > Cytophagales > Spirosomataceae > Runella > Runella sp. R0.1_18. Next base: position 70,287 of record NZ_JBYFCK010000008.1, on the reverse strand, counting down.
GCCACATACATATCTATTTAATAATCAGAAAATTACATAAACACACAAACACAAAAATGTCCGTAAATGGACGATTTTTCGTTCACTTACGGACAGAGAATTTCTGATTAATCGTATTTGTTCAACAGGTTCAACCATATAAGAGATTATAAGCTAGGCTCTCAGCAACTTATATGCCCTTATATGGTTCAAAAAAAACTACTTCGCTTTGCGGATATAAATATTGCCGTGCATGTTTTTCATCATCACTTCGCTGCCACCACCGTTGACCTTGCCTTGAATCCAGTCGTCGATGCTTACTTTGTACATGCCGTCTTTGGTTGTTTTATTGGATTTTGGCTCGCTTTTGTCGGCATCAACGTCAAAATCGCTGTAAATCTCGCCACGGTCGGATTTGAGTTTTACGTTAAACTTCGCCGAAGGTGGGAACGTCACGTCGATGCGACCATTGAGCGACGTAAAGGCCATGGGTGTGTCAGATGTCACGCTTTTGAAATTTGCTTTCACTTCGCCGTTGACCGTCGTAGCTACCGCCGAACCCGACACGTTGGTGAGGGTAATGGCACCGTTTACGTTGTTTACCTCCAACGTCCCCGTTACATTTTCAACGACAATGTCACCTTGATTGATGGTGCCTACTTGCAACGAAAACTGCTGAGGCACTTTAATAGACAACTCTACGGGGCGCTTGATCGAGTTTGATGTCACCTTTACGTGGTTATTGCGTTCTTCGGCGGTAAGTTCAATCCCGCCACGGCTCGTCAATTTTTTCATGCCCGTAGCCAATTCGTCGTTTCTGCCCTCGGTTTTCTTGCCGCTGTAGGCTTCAACTGTGGCGTCGATGATGACATCTTTGCCCGAATGTCCCGTGATTTTGATGGAACCGTTGATAATTTTTAGCTGCAAACTACCTGGCTTAGAAGGATCCGAAAGTGGAACGACCAATTGTTCCTTGATTTCTCCTTGGGCGAAGGTCGGTGTTGCGAGGCTCATGGCTGCAAGTGCAACGGCCGCAAAAATGGTTTTGATACTGGTTTTCATACAATTATGATTGTTTCTTGATATAAATGTTTCCGTTAAATGTTTCAAAGCGGAACAGTTTGCCGCCGTTTCCAATCCGAACCGATGTTTCGGTATTAAGCTTATAGACCGTGGTTTTGTCGCCTCGTTGTTCTTGGTTTTTGACTACTTTCACAGGCAGGGTTTCCACGTTATCAAAATCGGTGTAAAACTCACCTCGGAAGCTTTTAAACTCGCAGTCGGCCGACAACGCGGCTGGGTAACTGATACGGATGTCACCATTAAGGGTTTTGTACGACGATTGACCTGGTGGTATGGCCGTGTAGTTGGCGTCCACACTGCCATTGACGGTTCGTAATTTGGTGGCTCCTTTCACGTTTTTCAACGTAATGGCACCGTTTACGTTTCCAACCTCCAACATTCCTGTCACATCACTCACCAGCACATCCCCTCCGTTGACGGTCGATACATGGAGGTTCATCGAATAAGGTACTTTCACTTTAAAATCCAAGCCGTAACGGTATTCGATGTGCCGATTGTTATTGCGGTCGTTCCAGTTACGGTTAGGCCGTGAATCGTACGGCTCAATAATGTACGCCATCACAGTATCCGCTTTTTGCTCCAGTACAAACTTAAATTCGGCTTTCCCTTGTTCCAATATTTCCTTGGTTTTGCCCGAAATAGTTTTATCCACCTCAATGATTACCTTATCACCTGCGTAGCCTTCAACATTGATTGAGCCGTGGATGTTGTAAATCGCCAGCGTACTACTTGCGGCATTTTGCTGGAGGGTAAACTCTTTGGTTGTGTGTTCTTTAAATTCTTGATTTTGAGCGGAAGAATGGGCACAAGAGAGCACCACTCCCACTAACAAGGGGAGAATGATTTGTTTCATGGCTATACAGATTGGATGGTTAAATTATGATAAGTCTTTGATGGTTTGTTGAAGTTTGCTTTTCACCAAATCGTTTAAGTCATCGCGGCGAAGCATTTGCTTGAAGGCTTTAATGGAGCGTTTTTCTTGGAGTTTGACCATCACGTCGGCCAGCGCCACTTGTACCAAAGGTGAGTCCTGTTTTGTGAGCGACAACACCAGTCCTTGCCGAACGTCGGGGTCGTGGGCTAACTCGGCCAGTGCTTCCAACGTAACGAGGCGCACGTTTACGTTCGGGTCATTATTGAGTGTGGTAAAGAGCGCCTGTACCACTTTATCGTCCACATCGGTAATTTCGCGGGTATAACTTACAGCCTTGAGGCGCTCGCTGGCCGATGGATTGTCAATCAGCGAAAGCATCATCATCTGGCGCATTTCTTGCACTTCTTTGGTGAGGGTATCCATTTTTTCTTGATACGCAACTTCTTTGGGACGCATCAGAAAATACCCGCCTAGCACGCCCACACTCAACAAACACACACTGTAAGCCACCCGTAGCGCCAAGCGGGGCGTCCAGAATTGTTGTATTTTCTCAAAAACCTCCTTCCACTGACTCCGACTCGACGGGGCTTCGGTTTGTTTATAAGTTTCGAGCATGGCATAAAACCCTTCGCGCATTTGCTCGGTGTTGGCTTTGGGCGCGGGGACTTTTCCCATGAGTTGCCACAGTTGGCGGTCGGCTTCAAACGCTGCTTTGCACTCGGCGCACTCTTTCAAATGAATATGTATGGCTGTTTGTTCGGACTCGGTTAGTTCGTTGGTCAGCCAGCCCGTTAGCCGTTCTTTTGCTTGTTCACAGTTCATGAGCTTTGCTTCCTTTTTCTGATGTCAAAAAATTCTTTTTCAATTCTCCCATCGCTCGGTGTACCCGTACTTTCACTGCGCCTTCGGTAATGTTCAGAATACGCGCAATTTCTTCGTATTTTAATTCTTGGTATCGGCTCAAGACCAACACTTCGCGGTGATCGGGACTAAGCCGCGCCATGGCTTGTTGCAGGGCATCCAATTCTTGTTCTTTTTCCAATTGTTCATCGGCGGCGATTCCTCCTCCAAGGCGATCCGACAAGTCAGCAATATCGTAGGCGCGTCCGCCCCAACGTTCTTGTTGACGAAACGAATCGTTCAAAATATTCCGCGCCAAATGATACATCCACGTTCTGAACTCTCCGTCGCCGTTAAACGTATGTCGGTACTTGAGCATTCGGTAGAATACATTTTGTACCAAATCTTCGCAAGCGTGGGCTTGTCCTGTCATGTGGTATAAAAAAGCGAATAACGGCCGATGGTAGCGCTCAAAGAGCAATCCCATCTTGTCCAAATCTCCCGCTTTTACTTTAAGCATGAGTGCGTTATCCGATAGTGTATTCAAGCGATGATGGCTGTTTGTAGGTGATTTGTACGTGGAAACTCCCGAAGTGAAAGAAGGTTACAGGAAAATTTTATTTTTTTTCTAAAAAAGTTAGACTTCTGCGAAGTCATTCCTTTTGTTCCAATAATCTCTTCAATGCCCGTTTTCCATCCTCATTGTTTGGTGATAATACGATGGACTTTTGATACATGGCAATGGCCGCTTCTTTCTTGCCGCTTTGGGCCAATGCCTGCGCGTAGCTGTCGTAAGTATTACCGCTTTTTGGATAAAGCAACGTATTAATTTTAAATACTTCCAACGACAATTCATGATGATTGGGAAAGGGAGCTCTGAGTAAATCATAACCTAAACGATTCATTTCCAGCTCATCCACGTGATAATTTATACTATCATTCTTTAATTGATTAAACATAGCGGCGGCGGCGTCAATGCCTTTTGTGACCAACACCTCCCCATAGCGTTTTGCCAATGATTTAGTGAGCCGAACGGGTAAAGGTGGACTTCCGTTCAACATGTTGGAAATAGAAACCATGACTTGTATCGGATTATTGTCAGTGTTGTCATAAAAGATAATAGTCTGTTTTTTAGTGAGGTTTCGATGCAGAAAAGTAGTGAGACCAACAATACGCCCATCGTGAAAAATAGATGTATCCACGGGTTGTGTCTTGCTTGTATATACATTCCAACCGAAGCCATAGGAACGCGTGCTGCTGCCCATGCGAAACGGCTTCCCATCATTCAAGGTAACGGGCGTAAAGGCAGCATCCATCAATGCCAAAGGGATAAGCTTACCCACGGCAAAAGCTTTATCAAAACTCCATAAATCTTCTAAAGTGCTTACTATATTGTTAGGGCCTATCAAGCTGCCTAAATGATAGTATGTATAGTGTTCCACAGGATTCAGCGAATCAACGTTGTGGTACGTTGGGCTATAAAAATTGAGCAAAGAATAACGCAATGTATTCACCATGCCAGCCTCTCGAACATACGTCTTGTTCATCCCAGCGGGCGTGAAAACATTCTTTTTCATATATGCAGCAAAAGAGGTTTGACTTATCTTCTCCACCAACATAGCCAACAAGAAATAATTAGCATTATTATATTGCCAGCGACTTCCCTCAGTAAAGTTCAACGGTTTTTTCAAGGTGACCAGATGTTCGTATGCTTTCTGATTACTAATAATCTCATTTGGATGTGCTTTAATATATTCCTCTTCGTACCGTTCCACCACAGGAATGCCCGAGGTTTGAGTTAATAAGTGGCGAATTGTAATACCTGAGTATAAAAAATCGGGGAAATAGGTAACAAAAGTATCTTCTAGTCTTAGCTTTCCTTTTTGTGCTAATTGTAGCACAGCAATGGCCGTAAAAGGTTTGGCTAAAGAAGCCAAATTAAAATGAGTAGTGTCGGTATTGGGAATGCCACGCCCAAAATCAGCATATCCTACTGATTTTTTATAAATAACTTTTCCCTCTTCGGCTACCAAAACACTGCCATTGAATAAATGATGCGTGGCCAGCGATGTTATAAAAGAATCTATGCGGGCTACTTTTTTACTCATAAGAGTTTCATTCTGAGCAAAGCCGAAGCGAACAGTAATCAAAAGCAATAAAACCTGACGGATAATGAAAATGATTTTCTTTTTCATACAAAATAATAGAGAATGGTTTTGGAAAATTTGTATGTGGAAACTTCTGTTACCGAAGAAGGTTACAGATCCACCTCAACTTCTTTGAGTTTCAGGTTAAACGCATTTTAAAACACATAGAGCACACTAGAATAGACACATAGAAAACATAGCTATGTGGTCACCCACAACATTTTGTAGATAAACTCAAAAAAAGTTACCAAGAATTTGTAATGTTTTTTCGGCTCGCTCGTCTATGCTTTTGAAATGGAACTCAAAGCGTTTACCCAACTCATTCTCCCGACGCAAGGCCGCCTTTTTAGGTTGGCCAAGCTGTTTCTTCGCAACCGCGAAGAAGCCGAGGATACGTTGCAAGAGGTATTGATGAAGCTTTGGTCACATCGTCAGCAGTTAGAATCGTACCAAAACGTAGAAGCGTTTGCCGTACAAATGACCCGCAATCTCTGCCTCGACAAGCTCAAATCGAAAGAATGGCAAAGTCGCGCAGGGGAAGCCAATTGGGAAGACGTAGAAGAGCAGAAAGTATCACCTTACCAACAGGTGGAGCTATCAGACAGCGCGGCGCTGATGCGCAAACTGATAGACGAACTACCCGAAACGGCCAAGTTGATTCTGCATTTGCGCGACGTAGAGGAGTACTCTTTTGAGGAAATAGAGCAAGTAACGGGGATGAACGTCAACCACATTCGGGTGGTGTTATCGAGGGCGCGGAAAGAGGTACGGGATAAGTTTTTAAAAATTCAGGCGTATGAATCTGGACATTGAACAATTGATAGAAAAGTATTACGAAGGCGAAACAACCCTGGAAGAAGAGCAGCAACTACGCGCTTTCTTTTTGAGCGAAAATGTTCCCGCTCACCTGGAAAACGAGGCCAAGCAGTTTTGGTATTTTGCCCAAACGCGCAAAGAACAGCCTTCGGCGGGAGTGAGTTATCGCACGGTTACGCAGCTCAGCAAATTAAGCAAGGTGCGCTCGTTGAACTCGTGGGGCTTACGAATCGCCGCAAGTCTAACTTTGTTGGTGATAGGTTTTGGGGCAGGGATTTGGTACACGCACCGCCAAGGAGGGATATCGGAAGAAAATAGCCAAGTGGCTGAAATGAAGAAAATGCTACAAACTCCTGAGCAAACGTCGGCGAGTGAGCGCATTTTGGCCGTCAATCAGAGTTACGAATTGGAGCAAGGCGACGAAGAAATCACGCAGATTTTGCTTAATACCATGAATTTCGACGAAAACGTCAACGTCCGTCTAGCCGCCTGCCAAGCGCTGCAACGCTTTGAAAATGAGCCGATGGTGCGCGAAGGGTTGATTCAATCGCTAAAAATTCAAACCGATCCTAATATCCAACTGGCGCTTATCGAGGCATTGGTACTGATGAAAGAAAAACGAGCTACGTCCGAAATGCTTCGTTTGGCGCAAAATCAAAAAGTACTGGAAATTGTACGCCTCAAAGCCCAAGAAGGGGCTCATCACCTTAAACAAGAAAAACAAACGAATAATACCTAATAATTAACGGTGCGTAAGCACTCAACAACCATGAAATCAACCGTGTTAGTATGCGCCCTGTGGATGGGGTGCAGCGTAGGACTTTTTGCCCAAGAATTTAAAGCGAAGCTAGCCAACAGCAAAGACCGCAAAATCAGCATCGAAATGGATGCGAGCCACTTAAAAATTGAGGGCTACGACGGCGACGAGCTCATTATCAAGGGAAACGGGTTTCAGGACCCACCCGAACAAGCCAAAGGGCTGCGGTCGTTGTACAACTCGGCAGTCGATAATACAGGCATCGGACTGGCCGTCACCAACCAAGGCAATGGCCTAAAAATCGAAAAAGCATCGCGCAAATCGACGTCGTATATCCTCAAAGTTCCCAAGAAAGTAGCGATTTTGTACGAGCAGGTCAACTGGAACGGAGGCAACATTTCTATCAGCAACGTAGATGGTGATTTGGAAATAAAAACCAACAATGGCAAGATTGACCTCCTCAATGTTACGGGTCCCGTCGTAGCCAATAGTACCAATGGCGACATCAAAGTAGTGTATTCCACCCTCAACCAAGAAAAACCCAGCGCCATTTCGTCCATCAGCAGCGCTATTGACGTGAGCCTGCCCGCCAATGCCAAATCAAGCCTTAGCATGAAGTCAATCAGTGGTGAAATTTACACCGATTTAGACCTTGACTTGAAAAATGCCAAAGAAGGTATGTCACGCGTGGGCGGTGGCCATAGCATTAACGCAACCACCAACGGCGGTGGCGTCGCCATTAAACTTAGCAGCATCAGTAGCAATATTTATTTACGGAAACAATAACCCTTTTCTACTACCCCCATATAGCCATGAAAACTTTTTCACTGGTGCTCTTTGTGAGCACGTTGACCCTAACGGCTTGGTCACAAAAAATTATTACAAAACAATTTCCGTACGCTGCCGACCAAACCGTCAACCTTAACCTCAAGTTTGCGGATAGTATTCGGGTACGGTATTGGGACAAGGCCGAAGTGTCGGTTCGGATTTCGGTGCTTATCAACGGTGGCCGACTCAACGACGGGTTGACCGTAGAAAACACCACAACCGCCCAAGAGATTAGCCTAAAAACTAATTTTGACAACGAAGTTCTAAAAAAAGGCAAAGCCGAAGACTGTCCCGACTCAAAACACAGCTGGCGTACCCAACGCGACGGCCAGGACATGTACGTTTGTAGCACGATTCATTATCAGGTGTTTTTGCCCCGCAATGCCAAATTAAAACTCGAAACCATCAATGGCAACGTGGACATTCAAGGGGCAGCGGCTCCCGTTTTTGCCAAGAGCATTAGCGGCTACATTGACTACAGTTTGCCTAAATCAAAAGGAGCCAACTTGGCCATGAAAACCATTACGGGCGAAGTTTATACCGACTTAGACATTGACTTCAAGAACAAGCGCCAAAAAAATCCGATAGTAGGTTATTTGTTAGAAGGCTCCGTCAATGGCGGCGGCCCCGACATCCGCTTGGAGTCAATTAGTAATAACGTATATGTTCGGAAAAAAGACTAATCCCGACCTAACCTCCACACCAACCCTTATAGTAGCAGTGCAACACGCCGCCCCCCCCCTCTCCAGCAAGGAGAGGGGCTAGGGATGAGGTAAAAACCACAAGGAAAGTTCTACGATATAGCGAGAAAAATCTCCTTTCCGTCGAATATGTTTGGGATTCCACGCGCCTCTTCCCAACTTCGTAGCTTTACTTCTACGCGCATGGAACTAACCAAACCAACTAGCACATTCACGGTGGTCGTACACATAGCCGTTTGGTCGCTGCTTGGCTTTATTGTTTTATTTTATCCTCCCCTTACTTGGGACTACAAAGTACCGCTGGGTTTTTGGCTCAAACAATTGGCTAATTTCATCATGATGGTAGGTGTTTTTTATTTTTCTGCGTACTACCTGGTTCCCAACTATTTGGTAAAAGGCAAAAAACTTCTCTTTGCTCTTTCGGCCGTTTTTTTGGTTGTACTTTATTTGATCATTGCCCGAATCATTGAGGTGCCTATTCTGCACGTACCCGAACAAATTGCCGCAGCCAAAGGCTGGAAACACACCAAAAGTATTTACAGCATCGATGTGCATCTGTTTATGGTCGTAACCATGGTGACGGCCATCAGCATTGGGTTTGCCATGATTCAGCGGTGGCAGGCCGCCGTACACATGCACGAACTCATTGAAAAACAACACATAGCTTCCGAGTTGGCTTTATTAAAAGCCCAAATCAACCCGCACTTTTTCTTCAACACCCTCAACAACATTTACGCCCTTACCTACTCCGACGTTCCGTTGTCGAGGGATGCCATTCTGAAACTATCTCGAATGATGCGGTATGTGCTCTACGATACCGTCCTTGACAGGGTATTACTGAGCCAAGAAATCTCTTTTATGAACGATTACATCGAGCTAATGAAGTTACGGCTCCATTCGTTTACGAAAGTGACCGTCGAAGAACCCAAGCCCGACCAAGATTACTCGGTAGCACCAATGCTTTTGCTTCCGTTTATTGAAAATGCGTTTAAACACGGTACAAGCTCGCTTCACAAAACCGAAATTTTGATTGTCATTAAGGCTCAAAATGGTGTTTTAGACTTATACGTTTGGAATCAAATTCACCCAAATACTGATGCTCTTCCCGCCGCAGGTGGGGGAATTGGACTGACAAATACCCAGCGCCGTCTCAATTTAGTCTATCCTGAACGCCACGAGTTAGTCATTCAAGAAGGTACCGACCACCGAACTTTTACCGTTAATTTGAAAATACAGCTCTAATACCTACGCGTTCCAGTCATGAAGTTAAACTGCATTACCACCGACGACGAGCCGCTTGCGCTCGGGCTTATTAGTACGTTTGTTCGACAAACCCCCTTTTTAAATCTAGTTGGTCAATACGCCAACGGTGTCGAAGCCCTCCAAGCCATTCATAATCAACCCGTTCATCTTATTTTTTTGGACATCCAAATGCCTAATCTCAACGGCATGGAACTGGCACGCATCATTAGTCAAACTTCTTCTTTGGGACAAACCAAAATCATCTTCACGACGGCTTATAACCAATTTGCCGTGGAAGGGTACAAAGTCGATGCGCTCGATTATTTGATGAAACCGTTTGGGTACGAAGAGTTTTTAAGGGCCGCAACCAAAGCCAAAAATCATTTTGAACAATGGTCGGAAAACAACAGCCAAGGCTGTATGTTTGTGAAGTCAGACTACAAAATGGTACGAATTGATTTTGACTCCATTCTTTACCTCGAATCGTTTAAAGACTACGTGAAGATACATCTTACGGGCGGACAACCTCCCGTGGTGACGCTTAGTACCCTAAAACTCATTGAAGACAAACTTCCTCCTTCTAAATTTTTGCGCATTCATCGCTCGTTTGTTGTAGCTATTCCCAAAATAGACTCGTTAAGTCGTAATACCGTTCAGATAGGGACCGTATCTCTTCCCGTGGGGGATTTATACAAGGATACCTTTCAGGAATTGATGGGATTGTAAAAGTTGGGTTTTACGAGAGAAAAAAAGGTTTCTATCCATAAATAACGCCCCTCTAACGGATTTCTATTGCCAGCATCCGCCTTGAGGTGTACCTTTGGATGTTTATAAATAAATAGAATGGTAATGCATACACCGCTTTTGTGATACATTGGCGGTGTTTTAATGCCATTTTTTGCTTCTAAAGGCGCTGTCGCTTTCTAGTAAATCTAACGAAGAGGTCTTACCTTTGCCTTTATTATCCAACTCTTCATTAACACTTTTCTATGCAAAAATCCCTAGGCAAATCCATTCTCATTGGCCTGTTTAGCACTTGTTTTGCCACCAGTATCATGGCCCAAAACCCATTTTTTGACACTTACAAAACGCCTTTTGGTGTACCTCCTTTCCACCTCGTCAAAAACGAGCATTTTGAGCCTGCGTTTGTGGAAGGAATCAAACAACAAACGGCCGAAATCGCCGCTATTACCAATCAGAAAGCAGCTCCTACCTTCGCCAACACCATTTTGGCGCTGGAAAATAGTGGGGATTTGCTCGACCGAGTAGGTGCGGTATTTTACAACTACAACAGCGCCAATACCAGCGATGCCCTCCAGAAAATCGCTCAAACGCTCTCGCCCCAACTCTCTAAACACCGCGATGACATTCAGCTTAATGCCGAGTTGTTCAAACGCGTTAAAACTGTTTATGACCAACGTAATCAGTTAAAACTAACCACTGAGCAACTCACTCTTCTCGAAAAAACGTACAAGGGTTTTGTCCGAAGCGGGGCTGCCTTACCTGCCGACAAACAAGCACGACTGCGTAAAATCAACGAAGAGTCATCGTTGTTGACGCTCAAGTTTGGGCAAAATATTTTGTCCGAAACCAACGGTTTTAAGTTAGTCATTGACAAAAAAGAAGACTTGAGCGGCTTGCCCTCATCGCTCGTAGCCGCTGCGGCCGAAGATGCAAAAAAACGTAAACTCGAAGGAAAGTGGGTATTTACGCTGCAAAACCCGAGCATCATGCCGTTTTTGCAGTACGCCGACAACCGTGCCCTGCGCGAACAAATCTTCAAGGCGTATTTGGAGCGCTGCAATCACAATGATACCTACGACAACAAGGCGATTATGTCTAAAATCGTGGCACTACGGGCCGAAAAAGCAGCGCTGTTGGGCTATGAAAACCATGCGGCTTACGTGCTAGAGGAAAGCATGTCGAAAACCCCCGCCAAAGTGAGTGATTTTTTAAACCAACTTTGGACTGCTACCGTCCCAGTCACTCAGCAAGAAGCCTCAGAATTGCAGACATTGATGGACAAAGAAGGTAAAAACGAAAAATTGGAAAGCTGGGACTGGCGTTACTACGCCGAAAAGCTACGCAAGCAGAAATATGACCTCGACGAAGAAGAACTTCGCCCGTATTTTCCGTTGGAAGGGGTGCGTCAAGGGATTTTTACCTTGTGCAAAAAACTATACGGTCTAACGTTTGAACGCCGCACTGACATCCCTGTTTACCACGAAGAAGCAGAAGCTTTTGAAGTAAAAGAAGCCAATGGACAACACGTAGGTGTGATTTATATGGATTTCCACCCACGGGCCAGCAAACGCGGCGGCGCTTGGATGACGAGCTACCGCAAGCAAGAAACCGAAAATGGCAAACGCTCTGCCCCTGTCGTTTCTATCGTTTGTAATTTCTCTCGTCCTGCGGGCGATGCTCCTGCCCTCTTGAGCTTGGACGAAACGCGTACGTTTTTCCACGAGTTTGGTCACGCACTTCACGGACTGCTTTCCAACGTTACCTACGGTAGTTTGTCGGGTACTTCCGTTCCTCGCGATTTTGTTGAGCTGCCTTCTCAAATTATGGAAAACTGGGCAACCGAACCAGAAATGTTGAAGCTATACGCCAAACATTACAAAACAGGCGCCGTTATTCCTGATGCCCTCATCGACAAAATGGAAAAAAGTAGCTTATTCAACCAAGGATTTGAAACAAGCGAATACTTGGCGGCATCGTTGTTGGACATGAGCTATCATACCCTCAAAGCTGACCAAGTCCCTACCGATGTTTTGGCTTTTGAAAAAGCTGCGATGGGGAAAATTGGGCTCATTTCACAAATTCCTCCTCGTTACCGCACCACGTACTTCCAACACATTTTTTCGGGAGGGTATTCTGCGGGGTATTACAGCTACATTTGGTCAGCGGTGTTGGATGCCGATGCGTTTGAAGTGTTTAAACAAAAAGGATTATTTGATCAAAAATCAGCTCAATCGTTCCGCAAAAACGTCCTAGAACGCGGCGGAACCGACGAACCGATGAAACTCTACCGTAATTTCCGTGGGGCAGAACCTGATATTAAACCACTACTTCGTCGCCGAGGATTGCTGAGAGAAGCCAATTAAGGAACGTAACGTAAGTAACCTCATCCAAGCCCTTCTCCTAAAAAGAGAAGGGCTTTTTTATGTAGTACTTAAAAATGATGCTCATAATAGGTGTTTTCTACGCTGCCATCTTCGTATAATTTCAGAATGGCGTAGCCTGGCGGCGTTTCTTGATAATACCCAGGCTGTGCCGATTTTGCATCGCCTTTGTCCCACCAAAAACCGCTCATTGCACCGTTGCAATAATAATGAACGTTGTTATAAACGGCCTCATCCAGCAAATGCTGGTGTCCACTCAAACATACTCGAACCTTGTCTTTATGCTCATAAAATAACGCTTTGAGTTCTTTATGATCTTTGTGCTGTCCGCCTTCCCACGATGCAGTGACGGTCAAGATGGGATAATGCGACATGAGCAATACAAAATGCCCTTTAGGAACAGCTTGGAGTTCTTTGCGGAGCCAGGCCATCTGCTCGTCGTCGAGCGAAATGCCTGGGTTATTGCCATCCAACACCATAAAGTGCCAATTCTTTTTGCTGAAACTATAATAGCGGTGTGGCATATTCGCCCTTTTTACGACATAATTGATGCCATACATTGCGTCATCTTTGGAAGGAGCGGCCCACCAAGGGTCATGATTTCCGATACAGGTGTAAAGCTCATAGCCATCAAAACTCGACTTGCATTCATCCCAAGCAGCCCATTGTTCCAGCACGCGCTCACGAGTAATATCTTTATAATCAGCAGCATGGATAGAGTCACCTGTATTCAGAAAAAAGTCAACTTTTCTGGTTTTAACTTCCTCCAAACATTTTCTAAACCGCGCAGGAATGCCATTTTCGGGGCGAATATGAACGTCAGTAATGTGAGCAATCGTCAGAGCTGGTTTAGGAGCAGACGCTGTAGGAGGATTAATCGACGAATTGACCCCCGCAGCAGCAGTTATGGCTAAAGGAAAGTTCCTGACAAAATTTCTTCTTTTCATGGAAATGGTTGCCCTATATGAGCTTATAATTCTTATATGGTTTCAAAAACTGCGTCTAAAAAACCAAAGATAGTTAACAAATACTAAATAATAGTTTATAAAATTAGATAATAGCCCCATTCATCCATTTTCCTGCGTGTTTATCTGCCCCAAAAAACTTTTCATCAGTCCATAACGGCATTTTATCCTTTCGATTTCAGGCTTTATCCTTTTTTGTTTCACGAATGCCTTTTTGTGTTTCAACTTTGTAACGTTAAAACCAATTCGGCCATGAAACAAAAATCTTTACTTCTCGCCATTACACTTTGTATTGCTGCTTTTTCTGGTTCAGTACACGCCCAATTTCCAATGGGTGGAGCTGCTCCTGTCAAAGCACTCCCTGGCACAGCAGGTGACCAAACGCCCAAAGGCAGTGCCAAAATCACAGGCTTCGTTGTTGATTCCTCAGTAACCAAAGCCGTTGAATTTGCCAGCATTGCGCTTTATAACAAAACAACAGGCAAGGCCGTTGACGGCACCATTGCTGACGAAAAAGGGAAGTTTATCCTTAATAAATTGGCCGAAGGAAACTATCAAATTTTGATTTCATTCCTTGGTTTTAAGAACAAAACCATCGACAATATCACCTTAGCCAAAGGCCAAGACCTCGACTTGGGCGTTATCAAACTTTCGCCTAGTGTGCAGACACTCAGCGAGGTAGTCGTCACAGGTCAAGCAGCCATTATCGAAGAAAAAGTGGACCGTTTGGTCTATAACGCCGATAAAGACATCGCAGCCAAAGGCGGTGACGCCACCGACGTATTGCGTAAAGTACCTTTGTTGACCGTCGATTTGGACGGAAACGTATCACTTCGTGGTAGTTCAAATATTCGCGTCTTGATTAACAACAAACCAAGTACCATCATCGCCAGCAGCATTTCGGACGCGTTGAAACAAATTCCTGCCGACCAAATCAAAACCGTCGAAGTTATCACCAGCCCATCGGCCAAATACGACGCCGAAGGCTCAGGCGGAATTATCAACATCATCACTAAGAAAAACAGTTTACAAGGATTGAACCTCAACGTGGATGCAGGGGTAGGTAACCGTGGTTCGTCACTATCGCTCAATGGTAACTACCGCAAAGGGAAAGCGGGACTCACGTTGGGAGGTTTTGGTCGTGCCAACTACAACACCATCACCAAAACCAGCATGGACCAAACCAGTATTTCAAATGGGGTTTCGACGCTTATTCGCCAAAAAGGAGACGGATACAGTGAGTTTTTGTTTGGCCAATACAACTTAGGTTTTGATTATGATTTGGCCAAAAACCAAAGCCTAACGGCGGGGATTCGTTATGGTGCTCGTAACATGAAAAGCCAGCAAGATTTGATTACCGAGCTTTACAACAACGGCGTAGCAGGCACAGGCTCTCGCCGCGACGTGGACGTCAAAAACTTGTCGGGAACGGTTGATGTTAACTTGGATTATCTTCATACCTTCAAAAAACCACAACAAGAATGGAGCATGTCAACGCTGTACAGTCGTAATGATTTGACCAACAATTTCGACGCCAACATTTTGAGCGGTGAAGGAAACTTGTTGAGCCGTCAGCGCAACTTGAACTCGAACTTAAACCAAGAGTTTACGTTTCAAACTGACTACCAAACACCCATCAAGAAAAACCAAATGATTGAGTTTGGGGGAAAAGGCATCTTCCGTCAAGTAAACAGCGACTACCGCTTTTTGGCCGCTGGCTCAACGGGAGATTTTACGACCCAAACAGGTCAGCCTGCGGGTGAGTTGCTTTACCACCAAAACATTGCCGCAGGATATACATCTTATACTTATACCACCAAAAAGCGCTATACCTTCAAAGGAGGTTTGCGTTATGAGCATACGTTTATCGACGCCTCTACTCGCGAAGGGGGGCCAATTGGGGTCGCAGATTATGGCATATTGGTTCCTAGTTTGAATGCCTCAAAAACCATTAAAGGGACTACGCTCAAATTGGGCTACAACCGTCGTATTCAACGTCCAGGTTTGCAGCAGCTAAACCCTAACTTTAACTCTGCCAACCCCCAAAACATCAGCGTCGGTAACCCAGAATTACGTCCCGAGTTGACTGATAACATTGAGTTAGGTTTGAGCAAAACCATCAAGAAAGTATTCATCAATGCCTCGTTTTTTGGACGTTATACCGACAACGCCATCACGCAAGTTCGTCGTCCTTCCGATACCTTATCGGGAGCCATCATCACTACTTTCGAGAATATCGGTCGCCAGCAAGCGTATGGAACAAACATTTTTGCCAATATTGCATTTACCTCTAAGTTTAACATCGGATTGTTCTCCAACATTTTTTACACTAAAATGACAGGACAAGCCCTCGGTGCCAACGGGGTCACTCAAGACTTTACCAACGATGGCGTCAATGTAAGCGGTGGATTGTTTTCGCAAGCTCAATTTAAAAATGGTTGGGGCGTACAAGCCTTTGGGTTTATGCAAGGCCGCCAAGTGCAGCTTCAAGGGTTTCAGGGTGGATTTGCTTTCTACACCTTCGGGGTTAAGAAAGATTTCAAGAACAAAAAGGGAAGCCTTGGGCTGGCGGGAGAAAACTTCTTCAGCAACCGCTTCAATATTCACTCGGAGCTCAAATCACCTGTGTTTAATCAAGTAAGTAATGTGTATCTTTACAACCGTGGGGTGCGTTTGACCTTCACGTACAAACTCGGAAAAATGAGTACCGACGCTCCGAAGAAAAAAGCACGCTCGGTCAACAACGACGACGTAAAATCGGACGGTGCAGGCCAAACAGGCGGTGCTCCTGGAGGAACCCAACAACGCAACCGATAGTCACTTTTTAACAAAACTTTCGTCTATACACAAACAACCATAACTAAAATGAAAACTAACAAATTCCTTGCCGCAGCCTTCGTTGCCTTCGTATCAGTAGGTGCTTATGCCCAAACCGTAGATGAAATTGTCGATAAACACGTAGCTGCCTTGGGTGGCAAAGACAAACTGAACAGCGTAAAAAGCCTCATTATTGAGCGTTCGCTTGCCGTACAAGGCATGGAAATTCCTAACAAAACGATTTTGGTTGTCGGCAAAGCCGCGCGTTCTGAATCGTCGGTAATGGGAAACACCATGGTGCAAGTATTTGATGGTACGTCGGGATGGATGGTTCGCCCAACAATGATGGGAGGAACAGGAGAACCTGAGGATATGCCTGCCGAAATGGTAAAACAACAAGCAGGACAGCTAGATCCGTTTGGTGGATTGGTCAACTACAAAGAAAAAGGCAATAAAGTAGAGTTGATTGGCTCTGAGAAAGTGGATAAAAAAGATGCGTACCACCTTAAAGTTACGACCAAAGACGGCCAAACTGTGGATGAGTACCTCGATGCTAACTCGTACATGATTGTTAAAATCAAAGTATCGGCGGGTGGACAAGACAGCGAAATTGCCTTCTCTGATTATAAGGCGGTGGACGGCATTCCGTTTGCCAATACCATGGAAATGACAAGCCAAATGGGTGCTCTTTCGTTTGCTACTACCAAAGTAACCATCAATCCTCCCGTTGATGAGTCTATTTTTAAGAAACCTGCGAAGTAAGCTCCTAGCTTGGTAAATAGTCAAAAGGCGGCCCATCGGGTCGCCTTTTGTTGTATGGACTAGCCTCTGCGGTAAGGGCGGTTGTCAAAACGCTGTGAGTGATGATAGGCCGTCCAGCGATCGCGTTGGGCTGGCGTCAACACCGACCAAATATCTTGCTGCTTTTCGCGTTGCAACCGTTGGTATTCAAACTGACTCAACCGACGGTTTCTGAACAAACGGTCGTAGCGGTCTTCAATACGTTTGATTTCATTTTCCTGCTTACGAGATAGTTTCACCACGTTGTCGAGCCTATTGATGTTCAATTCTTCTAAGGCGTTATCAACACGAGGATTGGCTGCCTGAGGAGCTGCTGGAGCTGGACGATAATCGCGTTGAGCGTTTACGTTGGCGATGCTCAAAATGGCGAAAGTGGCGATGGCTAAGATTGTCTTTTTCATGGTTGCTGTTGTTTTAAAATGTGTCGTAATTAATTGGTTTACGATTCTTAGAACAACAATGCCTCCCATGGTTTAATGCCTCAATGCTTCCAATCTGCTAACGGTTTGTTTTAGTCGATGATTTCGAAAAACTTATCTATTAACGACTATCTGGCTTCTCTTCCTTTTCTGCGGATACCTTAAAAAACAAAGAAAGTGGCCAAAAAAATGCCAAATTGAAAGCCCGTGCCCAGCTCGGATTACTTTTTTTACTTTCTCTGGCAACGTACCAAAGCAATACTATTCCTGAAATAATGAAGGCTATTGTCATTTTTTTGGTAGATTTTGTTTAGTCAAATGTCAACGTTTTTGTTTAATAACCAACCTCGAATAGTATCACTGGTCGAAGTTAATTACTGATGGTTGAGCTTCAAACCTGATTAAGACTACCGTCTCTTCTTCAGCTGCAAATAATCCAAAAAGTAAATCACTTTTACCGAGATGTTGTTGTTTTGGTCGGCTTGGATGGTGTTTTGGAGGTTGTCAAAATAGCGTTCGTCCACGAGGTTAGAGCTATGGAAAGTAGCGTTTTTCCAAACGGCATTGAAGAAACTACCAGGCGCAAATTGCCACGTATAGACCATGTCCACGTTGAAAAAATTAACATTTCGATTGAGTGGGTCGCTCAATTGGGCACGCGACTCCAGCGAACCGTCTTTCTGCAGCGTAAAAAACGCTTTGTTGTTGACCACACTCGAATAATGCCGCGCTCTAAATGTCAACCACATTTTGTTGGTAAAGCTATATTTGAGGTTCACAACGTTGTTGATGGTGTTGACTTTACGCAGCGCCATCACGATGCTATTATCGTCCAAAATCGTGGTAAAGCCTATGCTTCGCGGCCGAGGTTCGAGCCCTAGCATGTGGCTCACCGATAATTTACTATTGAAACGGTAGGTCTGGTTTATGTACAAATCCAAGCCGTTTAGCTGGTAGAAATTGACGAAAGCACGCTCAAATGCCTCCACCGAATAGGAGTATTTTTTAGCAGGATTGCTTTCTATCCAGCCTCCTATGGTCACGCTGTTGCCACGCGTGTACATGTAGCCCGTTTTGCGTGGCTCGTAGAAATCGTTCTCTTTCGGGCGGAAATTAAGCATCAGGCCAAACCAAATCAATTTTTTGGTTTGGGCATTAAAATTAAACTGCACCCGCGATTGCTGGTACTTCGACTTGATGTCGCCGATGGGCGAATACAATGAACTTATGTTGGCATTAAGATTTAAAAAAATACGATTGTACCACCCTTTGGGCTCAGTGTAGCGGTAGCCGACATACATGCGGTGGTTGATGAAGTTATTGTTGGTAAAATACCCCAAATCATTGCTTGTAAACTTGGTATCGGTCAACTCTTGGGCCGCATTGAACGTAAAACGGCCACTGGTTTTGGCAAACGAAATGGTGTGGCTGTAACCTGTACTGTTATCGGCTGCACTTTTAAAATTTAGGCGACTAATGGCCGCGCTTCCCGCCAAGTTGTAGGTATTGGTTTTATCAAAAAAGCTAAACAAACCCGCACTCACGTTGGCGTTGTAGTTGCTATTTGCTCGAATCACGCTGGTGTTGACAAAACTTACGCTTGAGTTGTGTTTGAACGTCTGATCTAGTACTGCAATGTTATAATTGGTAGTCGGGTCGGTTTCAAAGCGGCGCGTTTCGCCCGTTTCGGTATTTTCAATCACGGCATACTGAGTACGAGTAATCGCGTTCAAAATCCCGATTCCAAGTCCGCTTTTGGTACGTCCCGAAATTTTAGTGGCATTAAGCAGCTTCGATTCCGTCGGATTTTTTGTCACCCGTTCTCCCGCTTCCAAATCGTCATACGCTTTTCCCAAATGAATTGGTGTTCCGCCAATTCGGCGCGAATAAAACAAATTCCCTTTGTTGAACAACTCCGTTCCTTCGGTAAAAAAAGTGCGATTTTCATTGAATTTTACCTCAAACGGACTCAAATTCAATACTTGGTTGTCGCTTTGAACTTGCCCAAAATCAGGAATTAGCGTAGCGTCTAGCGTAAATGCTTGGCTCAATCCTACTTTTACGTCCATCCCACCCGACACTTGGTGCGTCCAGTTTTTTTGGTCTGTTTTATTGGCGGGAAAATGGTTGGCATATACCGAAAAATAAGGCGAAAATTGCAAACGCAACGGCGGTTTTATGTCCGTAATGCCCGTCCATAATCCTTCTTGGGTCAAAAAGCCGTTGACGTTGGGGTTAATGGCATTCCAAGTATATTGCTGTTCGGTTTTTCGGCGGCGACGAGTGATATTCAGCCCCCAATCTTGTACGTTTGTTTTACTAAAACGAATGGCCGAATAGGGTAAAAATACCTCAAACGACCACCCTTTGTCGTGCATCACCACGGCACTCTGCCAAACGGCGTTCCAGCTAAAATCTTCGCCGCCGTTGTCGCTGTCAGTGTTGGAGGTCATTTTGGCGTCCCACTGTTCGCCCAGTGGCGTCACAAAATACTCAAAGCCATTGAGTTTATCGTTGTAGGTGTCGAAGATGATGCCGATGTAATCATTCATTCCAAATCCGTCTCGGCCTTTCAGTTCTTTTGAAATGCTGTCGAGGCTGCGTTCGTAACAAGTTCCACCAAAATAAATCCCCTCGTCATTGTACATCAAGAAGGTTTCGGTATGGTTGCCTTGTTCTTCTTTTCGGCCAATTACGGGGCGAAATTCGGTGTAATCGTCGGCTTTAGCGGCTTCCTTCCACGCAGGGTCGTTTAGTTTTCCATCAATCAATACGGGCAGGGTAGTGCGTTGGGCGGGCAGTTTTTTTGAAATTACTTGACCCATGAGGAGAGAGGTTTGCACAAACGCAAACACACAACAAAGCATAAATGTCTTTTTCATCGACTGTTTAGGTAACGAGAATGGCTGTAAAAATTAAGTACACAAAGCTACTTCAAACTTTATTGAGGGGGCTGTTAAAGAATCTTAAAAATGGCTGTTGGGGTAAAGATGAATTTCGGAGAGTATTCGTTGCATGATTCAAAAAAAAGTTACCGAAGAATTTTTATTTCTTCGGTAACAAGTGGGTATAGCCCAAATAGGATTATTTTTTATTCCGACTTCAAACTCTTGACGGGATTCGCCAAGGCCGCCCGAATGGACTGGTAACTCACCGACGCAAACGTAATGAGGAGCGCAATGATACCCGTGGCCATAAAATACCACCATTCGATGGATGTTCGATATACAAAATCATCGAGCCATTGTTTCATCAAATAGTACGCAACAGGGAAGGCAATAAACATCGAAACCACTACCAGTTTGATAAAGTCTTTAGAAATCATCAGGGTGATGTGGCTCACGGTAGCTCCCAACACTTTACGGATACCAATTTCTTTAACGCGCTGTTCGGCCACAAATGTCACCAATCCAAATACACCCAAACAGGCAATAAAAACAGAAAGCATCGAAGCAATGCGGTATAACAAACCCAGTTGTTGCTCAGTTTTATAGTATTTCTCCAGTTTATCCTCGTAGAAGTTGCCGTTAAATATTACTTCTGGAAAGACCTCGCTGTAAATTTTTTCGATTTTGGCGACGGTTTGGGTGAGGTTAGCCGACGTTATCTTGATTCCACTTCTCCAATGGTATTTCTCCAATTTGGCAATCATCACGGGGCGAATCGCATCGCGCGCACTACCTACCTGAAAGTCTTTGACTACTGCTACAATCGGTGCAGGTTCCCAGCCGCCTACTCTCACCATTTTTCCAATGGCTAGTTCAGGATTTTTGACGTTCAGTTTTTTCAAAATCGTCTCATTTACGATGATTTTTCGTAACGTATCGCTTACCAAATAAGGACTACCCGCAAGGATTTTTAGCCCATAGGTAGCCACGTAATCGCCATCGGCAAGTTTTAAATCGGAATTGAACGGTGCATCCTTGGGCGAATTATCGTACGAAAAGTTGACCTGCCAGTTGTTTTGCGACGAAGGCTCATCGCTCGAAAATGACACCGCTTCTACCTCAGGAAGTTGTTTGAGTCGGTTGCGAAACGTCTCATAACGGTTGCGGTACTCGGCATCCATCGCCAAGGTATATACGCCCGTTTTTTTAAAGCCCAAATCCATTTTACTGATAAACTCCATTTGCTGAAAGTTGACAATTGTTCCAAAAATCATCACCAAGGCAATCGTAAATTGGAAAACAATCAGTCCCTGACGCAACGAAACCCGCCCTGTCCAATTGGTTTTGGCTTTCTGCCGAAACGCATCCAACGGTGAAAATGACGAAAGAATGGACGCAGGATAAATGCCTGACAAAATATTAATCACAAAGAACAACGCCCCCACAAACACCCAAAGAATGGGTTCTGAAAAAGGTCTGGCTTCGCTCGGGAAATCGAACAATTGCGTAAGCAAGGGCAACGCCATCGACGCCAAGGCTAGCCCCAACCCTATTGCAATGCCGACCACTACCACGGTTTCAATCATAAATTGACTTACCAACTGACGATTGGCACTGCCGATGGTTTTGCGGACGCCTACTTCTTTGGCGCGCTTGCTGGCAATGGCCGTAGAGATGTTGATAAAATTGATGCAGGCCATCAAAATAATCAATACGCCCACAAGTGCCACCCCGATAAGCTTGTTTTTGGAAACAACCCGGTCGCTGAAATTGCCATAACGGTCGTCGTAATGCACCGTTGATAACGCCACCACTGAATGTTCTTTTTTATCGTTGGTATCGTCGGTATAATGTTTTTGGCCAAAAGTTTTGAGCAATTTATTGGCATTATCGGCTGAAAACCCTCTGGGCAACAACACATAAATATTGTCCATACTGCTGGTCGAACCCCAATCGCCAAACGTACCAAAGCCGAAAGTCGCAGGATTTTTTCGCTTTGTTTCGTACGAGAAAAGGATGTTTACGGGGAAGTCGGTGTTGAGCGGGGCATCCTCCAACACTCCCGCCACGCGCATCGTAACGACGTTGTTGACTTTTACGTATTTCCCTACGGCATCCGTATAATTTCCAAAGTACTTATTGGCGTATTTTTTTGTCAATACCACCACATTAGGTTCTTTGAGCACCTGAGGAGTTCCGATAAGCCATTGATAATCAAATACGTCGAAAAACTCAGGGCCTGCACAAACCCCCTGTTTCTCCTCGTTGAACTTCACGGAGGTATTGGTGCTTTTGGGGTCGTTGCCGAGCACCGTAATCTGCGGTTCAATCGTGCCGCACAAAGGCACTACTTTTTCAAACTGAGGGATGTCTTGGGGTAAGGCATCCACCATGGCCAAGGGCGCTCCCGAGGTGTGTTCTACATTGCCATCAGCATAGGTATTTTTGCGAACGACACGATAGATGCGTTCGTGCTTTTCGTGAAATGTATCGTAGCTTAACTCAAAGTAAATCAATGAGAAAAGCAAAACAGCTGCCGCAATTCCAATGGCTAATCCAGCGATGTTGATAACCGAATAGACGCGATTTTTAGAAAGGCTTCTCCAGGCGATTTTAAAGTAGTTTTTTAGCATAGGTGTATAGCAACGTTAGTACAGAATGCTTTCTAAAAAAAACGTCAAATAGCTTGCCAGGAGTTTTTAAGATGCCTAACGATTTGCTTTTCAGTGTTTTATAGCTGAATTTTCGGAACATAATTGTCCGTTTTCGTACACCATTGTACGCCAAAGGACAGGTGGAGACGTTGCATGCGGTGGAGACGTTGCATGCAACGTCTCTACTCCGATTTTAATGATTTTACGGGGTTGGTTTGTACCGCTCGCCAGGCAAAATAACCCACAATTGCCAACGAAATGCCCAAAACAAATAAAAGAACAGCTGCCATCGTGAAATAACTGACGCCGTTATGAAATACAAGGTAAGTATTCATGTACTGCCCTACCGCAACTCCCAGCGGAACTGCCACAACAGCCGCAATGCTAAGAAGTTTGATGAAATCAGCGGCCAACAGCTTCATCACTTCTTCCGCAGTAGCCCCGATTACTTTCCGAATCCCAATTTCTTTGGTTCGTTTTTCTAAACTGTACGTCAGAATGCCAATCAGCCCCAGAATGGCTATCACAAAAATGACAATGCTCTGCATACCCGCAAACTGCATGTCTTCGTAGGGATAATAACGTTCATACATGTCAGTATCGAGCCACGACGCATTCATTTCGACGTACGGATGGTGTTTTTTCCAAAGCGAGGCCAAGGTAGCTTCCAAAAATGCTCGGTCGGTAGCAGGCGAAGTTTTCAGGCACATAACCCTGAACGCAGTAGGCTGGTACTGAAACACAACGGGCTCAATTTTATGCTCATAATCGTAGTGACAAAAATTGGCGACCACTCCAACAATCGTTGCCGAAACGGTATCGTTCAAAATGATGAGCTTGCCAATCGCCTCTTGGTCAGCACCTAAGTGCAAATACTCTATCGCTTTTTGATTCACTATCACCATGGGTAAAACCGTTTCGGACTTGCTTTCGGGCAAATTTTTGCCAGCTACTATTTTTAACCCCATGTTGTCGATAAACTGGCGGTCAACCGCGTAAAAAAACGCGGGTTTCGGGGCGTCGTTTTTGGCATTTTTTATGCCGATGTAAGGAGGCGTATTACCAAAACTCAGCGACGTGTAGCCGATTTTTTCCACCTCTTTTACGGTGCTTACCTCCGCCGCAAAACGCTCATTTGACGTTCCTGTTAGGTGAATGTTCAACCTATTTTCGCGCTGGTAATTTACATTGTCATTCGCCATGTACTCTATTTGGTGGTATGCGTGCCCAATGAAGAAGATATACACCAGTGCAATCGTAAACTGAACAATTATGAGTGATTTACGGAAACCTATTTTTCCAAAACTCGCGGGTGAAACAGTACCTTTTAGTACTTTGACAGGCTGGTAAGACGACAATACAAGGCTAGGAGAAGCTCCTGCAACAATTCCCAAAATGAAGTTAAAGGATAAAAACAGCAAAATAAGGTATTCCCAGTGGTCAATCTCCCACGTAAGCCACGAAACGTGAATAAACGTTTTTATCATCCACAGCAAAAACAACCCCATACCCAGTGCGAGGTACGAAATCAACACCGATTCGGTCAAAAACTGAAAAATGATTTGTGACTTGGTAGCTCCCGCTACTTTTCTCACACCTACTTCACGGCTTCGGTTCATAGAACGAGCCAGTGTAAGGTTGATGTAGTTCAAGGCTGCGAGAACAAGAATAATTAGCTGAAACCCAAAATTGATGTAAATGCTTCGGACGTCTTGAACGTACGGGTCATTTTTCAACTCATTATCCGACGGAGAAATGTCACCCAAGGCCTGTGCCTGAAAAGCCAACCCTTTTCCCGCCGCCGCGTCCAGTAATTTGTTGACTTCGCTCGAAGTTGCGCCCAATTGTTTGTTAAATGACGCGATGCTCCGCCCTTTCGATAGTTTGACAAAGGTATGGGCATTTAATTCCGCCCATTCTTTTGCTTTGTCACTACCGTTCGAATACCCCGCTAAAGGCACCAGTACATCGGTTCTGAACTGCGTTTTTTGCTGGTTAAAAGGCTTGAGAACGCCCACTACTTTAAAACCACCGTAGGTAGGGTGTTCCAAAATACGACCGATTGGATTTACTTCTTTAAAAAACCACTCTGCGGTTTCGTGGGTAAGTACCATGGTATTGGCTTCTACGGGATAGCTACCTTTTTCCAAAGGAAAATGAAAGACTTGAAAAAAAGCCGCATCGGCGTAAATCGCACGTATATTTTTGGTTTTGATTCCGCTACTCAATACCCATTTAGAATCACGCACAAGCGTCGTGGATTGTTCGACACCCACCCATTTTCCCTTCATGTATTTCCCCAACGCTACGGGGCTTGACGCCCAATGCGTCATTTCTCCATCTTCTTGCTTTTCATCGGTGATGATTCGGACGATGCGGTCGCTGTCTTGGTGAAAATTGTCGTATTCGTAATAGGAAACGATTTGAATCAACGCCATTAGTGCCGACGGCAAAGCAAGACTCAGTCCAAGCAAGTTGATAAAAGAAAACAATTTGTATTTCAGCGCATTCCGAAAAGCAATTTTAAAATAATTACGTAACATAGTTGGACTGTATAAATAGGTTGTGAGATAATGAGCCCGTTTGTCTCTGGCAAAGGGGCGTAGTAGTTTCAGAGCATTCAAGGCGTATTTCCAATCGGCCTTGCGCTTGCCAACGGTTTGTACCCAATGGTTATATAATTCTAACAAATCGCCCTCCACTTCTTCCGAAGTATTGGGGTCGGCCCACCAACGTAGTAAGGTCGTGGCCCAGCGGGGAGGGGTATGTTGCATAAATGGTATTATTCCGATTTCAATGATTTGACGGGGTTGACCATCGCGGCTTTGATGGCTTGATAGCTCACTGTTAGGAGGGCGATGCCAACAGCCAATAGGCTGGTTACCACAAAAATCCACCATGACACCTCAGTTCGGTAGCTGTACTGTTGCAACCAACCATTCGCAAAATAGTAGGCTATAGGTGACGCAATAAAGAAGGAAATAACAACCAATGTGATAAATTCTTTCGACAATAGTCCCCAAAGGGTAGGAACAGAAGCACCGAGTACTTTACGAATCCCGATTTCTTTGGTGCGCTGCTCGGCCACAAAACTTGCCAACCCAAATAGCCCCAAACAAGAAATAAAAATGGCCAAAATCGCAAAGAGCCCCGAGAGTGTTTTAAGCCTTTGTTCGTTTTCAAACTGATTGGCGTATTCTTGGTCTATGAATTGATAATCAAATGGATAGTTTGCATTGTATTTTTTAAAAATTTGCTCGACTTTGGCCAGATTGTCGGCTGTAGAATGAGCAGAATTTAATTTGATGTGCATTGTGTTAAACCATGCCCCAGGGCCTTCAATCACCGTAGGAGGAATCGCTTCGTAGGGTGAACCCGTTAGGTAATCCTTTACGACTCCGACTACCTTCCACGTTGTTTTTTTGGATTTACTAAACAAGAGCTGGCCTATCGGGTTTTTGAACCCCATCAGTTTGACAGCCGTTTCATTCAAAAGCACCGAAAAGCTGTCAGTAGGATACTTAGTAATATCAATGTCTCGTCCTTCGACCAACTGTAGTCCTGCTGTTTTTACAAAGTCAGCATCGGCACTGAACAACGTAAGAGCCGTATTCGTGTCTTTAGGAGCTTCGCCCGCCCATCGCAACCCCCATGTCTTAGAACCACTTTCCGTGATTGGGTTCATTGTTTTGGTGACAGAGCTGGCACTCCCCGAATAGAGCAATTCTTGTTTAAGGAGTGAATAGTTTTTGCCAATATCACCCACAAAATTGACGTGTATTAAGTTGTTTTTTGAATACCCAACGGCTCTATCTTGTGCGTGTTGTATCTGATTCCGTACCACCATCGTAGAAATGATAAGTAAAATAGCAAAGGTAAACTGGGTTACTACCAGCACTTTGCGGGGAGAAAGCGCGGCTTGCGTTTTTTTGAATTGCTTTTTAAAAATCCCAATCGGATTAAAAGACGACAGGTAGAAAGCAGGATAACTTCCCGCCAACAGACTGGTGAACAACAAAAATACCACTGTCCATAGCCAATAAGATACATTGGCATAAGGAATGACCAGTTGAGTATTGATGAGTGTATTGAACGATGGAAGCGCCAACTGCACAATCAGCAGTGCAAGGAAGCCAGCAATGCCTGCTGTCATCAACGCTTCCATCATAAATTGCCCTACAAGCAAGCCTTTTCCTGCGCCTGCGGCTTTTCTGATGCCTACTTCTTTGGCGCGTTTTTCGGAACGAGCCGTGCTTAGGTTCATAAAATTGATACAAGCAATCAACAAAATAAAAACCCCTATTAACCCAAACATTCGAACTATGTCGATGCGTCCGCCGACCGATTTTCCATTTTTAAACTCGTCGTATAAATGCCATTTATGCAGCGGAAAAGTAAAATGGGTCCACACATCATTGCGCCCTGCGTAGCGACGCGTCACGTCTTTGATTTTTGCGTCAAAGGCCAATACATTTGTATTAGGCTTTAAGAGCAAATACGTCGGGGTATTGTTACTGAGCCAACTTTCATTGATAGACCCGTCATTGCGTTTTTTTAGGTAATCCCAAGGCAGTAAATACTCAAAATGGAAATCGGTATTGGAAGGTAAATCCTTTAAGACGCCCGTCACAGTAAAGTTATCGGTGGCATCGATTTGAATGGTTTTATTCAAGGCATTTTCATCCCCAAAGAGCTTTTTTGCCAATTTTTCAGTAATGACAATGGAGTTAGGGTCAACTAACTGCTTCATTTCTCCACCTTGCGTTAGGGGAAAGCTAAATAGTTGAAGAAAATCGGTGTCCACTATATTGCCTTCAATCCCCGTGAGGCTTTTATCGTTGGCCTTCATCAAAAAATTGTTAACACTTCTCACGCGGGTAAAGGCTTCAACTTCGGGGTATTCTTTTTTTAGGGTTGGCCCTAGTGGTTGCGACGTTACAGGAATGGCGTACGCTTCGCCTTCCACGTTGTCGGTTAAACCATATATTTGGTAAATGCGGTCTTTATGCGAGTGAAAAGCATCAAAACTTAGCTCATTTTGTAACCATAATGTAATGAGGCAGGTACTCGCCATTCCGATGGCTAAGCCAGTAATGTTGATGACCGAAACGCTCTTTCCAGCAATCAAATTTCGCCAGGCGATTTTAAAATAATTACGTATCATCGTTGGACTGTATAAATAGGTTCTTGGATAATGAGCCCGCTTGTCTTTGGCAAACGGGCGTAATAGTTTCAACGCATTCAAGGCGAATTTCCAATTGGCTTTGCGCTCGCCAACGGTTTGCACCCAAGAGTTGTATAATTCCAATAAATCACCTTCTACTTCTTCCGAAGTGTTGGGGTCAGCCCACCATCTTAGCAGTGTCCTGGCCCAGCGGGGAGGGGTGTGTTGCATAAATACAGTAGATGGTGGAGACGTTGCATACGGTGGAGACGTTGCATGCAACGTCTCTACTCCGATTTCAATGATTTTACGGGGTTGACCATCGCGGCTTTGATGGCTTGATAACTCACCGTTAGGAGGGTAATTATCAACGCTCCCCCACCTGCCATCGCAAATACCCACCACGAGATATCGGTGCGATAAGTATATTTTTGTAGCCAATCGCTCATGAAATAGTAAGCCACTGGGGCGGCAATCACGCACGAAATAACCACTAAAATCACGAATTCTTTGGAGAGCATTTGCCATAGATTAGCGACAGAAGCACCCAAAACTTTACGAACTCCGATTTCTTTAGTACGTTGCTCGGCTACAAATGATGCCAAACCGAACAAACCCAAGCAAGAAATAAAAATAGCCAAAACGGCAAAAAGCGCCGATAACTGGCCAACACGTTGCTCTTGGCTAAACTTCTGGTTATAAACGTCATCTACAAATTTATAATCAAATGATGCAGAGGGGACTAACTTTTTGAACACCGCTTCAATTTTAGCCAAAGCCTCGGTTGAGCCAACCGTCGGTTTGATTCTGATGGTCATTTGACTTGAAACTTTGCGAGAATCTAAAAAATAAAATGTACCATTGATTGGTTCATAAGGCGACTGAATGACCATGTCTTTTGTAACACCCACAATTTGCCAAACAAATTTCCCATCTTCTGTTTTGATATATTCGCCGATTGGGTTTTTCAGCCCTATGTATTTGGCTGCCGCTTCATTCAGAATCACCCCTGCCGAATCCGACTTGTATTCATCTGAAAAATCACGCCCAGCGATTACTTTCCAGTCAATCGTTTTCCCAAAGTCAGTAGTTATTCTGATTTTATTAAAACCAGACGGAGTTTCGGGAGCTTTGCCTTTCCAAGTAAATCCGCCCGATCGGTTCCAGATAGATGTCAACGGGCTATTTGAAAGTGCTACGTTTGTGACTACGCTTGTCGCCAATAATTCGCTTTTAAGGACGTCGAATTTGTCTTTGTAATTAGGGTCGTTCAGTGCAATCGTAATCAGGCTTTCTTGATTGTAACCAACTGGACGATTTTTGGCGTGTTGAATTTGCTGGTAAACCACCATGGTTCCGATAATAATTACTATCGAAACTGTAAATTGAACCACTACCAATGCTTTGCGCGGAAGCGCCGCAAAACGACCTACTTTAAATGTCCCCTTCAACACTTTGAGGGGTTGAAAAGAAGACAGGTATAATGCGGGGTAAATGCCTGTCAGAAGACCCGTTAGCAGAACGAAAGCACCGCTTCCAGCCCAGAAATACACATTTGTAAATGGTAAAGAAATGGCTTTGTCGGCCAATCCATTGAACCAACGCAAAGTGAGGAGTATTAACCCACAGGAAATCACAAACGACAGAAGTACTACCAAGAATGATTCACTAAAAAACTGTCCTATCAATTGTGTACGTAACGAACCGACTGCCTTGCGAATACCAACTTCTTTTGCCCGTTTTTCAGACCGAGCTGTGCTTAGATTTATGAAATTGATAGAGGCCAACAACAGCACAGAAACACCGATAACACCAAAGAGCCAAACAAACGTAACGCGCCCGCCCGCAGGTCTGCCGTCGGTAAAATCCGAATATAAATGCCATTGTTTCATCGGATAGACAAATATTTCTGGCTTATAGCTTTCCAACAGCTTCATATAATCAGTTGGAACATTTTTGGCATAAAAACCTTTGAGACCTGCTTGTGCGGTTTCTAAACTGACATTGGGTTGAAGCTCAACATAGATACCAAACGAGGTGTTATCCCAATTCGTTACATTTCCTTTTACCCATGCGTTTGAAGAGACAAATAAATCCCACGGAGTGAAAAATTGCACTTCGCCAAAACGGGAGTTTTTAGGAATGTCTTCATAAATCCCAGTTACTTTGACATCAATGGCATTATCAATTTTAAGGGATTGATTGATTGGGTCAGTGCTCCCAAAAATAGCTTCCGCCATTGATTTTGACAATACTATGGAATGAGGGTCTTTCAGGCTTCCATAACTTCCATTGAGCATCTTCAACGAAAGCATTTCCAATATACCAGATTCTACAAAGTGACCCTTCCCCGTTAGATTTTTCTCGTTAAGCTTTAATGTATAGTCGCTTACTGCCCAAGAAATCAGCACCTTAGAAAACAAATGCTTGTAGTTTTCTTTCAATGCCGCCCCCATCGGGATAGGCATGTGTGGGCTACCTTCGCTTATACCAGTGCTGGGTTCGGTCGAAATAGAACGTATTTGCCCTATTCTTTCATAATTTCGATGATACTGGTTAAAACTCAATTCATCATAAATCCAAACTCCTATCAGCATAGCGACGGCCATACCGACGGCTAACCCGAAAACATTGATAAATGAATAACCTTTGTATTTCAAAAGGTTACGAAAAGCGATTTTAAAATAATTACGTAACATCGTTGGACTGTATAAATAGGTTGTGGGATAATGGGCTCGTTTGTTTCTGGCAAACGGGCGTAATAGTTTCAATGCATTCAAGGCGAATTTCCAATTGGCTTTGCCCTCGCCAACGGTTTGCACCCAAGAGTTGTATAATTCCAATAAATCACCTTCTACTTCTTCCGAAGTGTTGGGGTCGGCCCACCAACGTAGCAAGGTCGTGGCCCAGCGGGGAGGGGTGTGTTGCATAAATACAGTAGATGGTGGAGACGTTGCATACGGTGGAGACGTTGCATGCAGTGGAGACGTTGCATGCAACGTCTCTACTCCGATTTTAATGATTTTACGGGGTTAACCATCGCGGCTTTGATGGCTTGATAACTCACCGTTAGGAGAGCAATACCAACGGCCAACATGGCCGTAGCCACAAATACCCACCATGAAATTTCGGTATGGTAGTCAAATTTTTGTATCCAGCTGCTCATCCCATACCACGTTATTGGCCCAGCAATACCACAGGCCACCACGACCAAAACCACAAATTCTTTCGACAAAAGTCCCCATAAGTTGGATACCGAAGCGCCCAATACTTTCCGAACACCAATCTCCTTCGTGCGCTGCTCGGCTACAAAGCTCGCTAACCCAAACAATCCCAAGCAAGAAATAAATATGGCCAAAATGGCGAAGAATGTGGCTAGCTTGCCGATGCGAACTTCATCGGTGAATTTTTTGGCGTATTCCTCATCAATAAATTGATACTCAAACGGTGCGGCAGGATTGTGCTTACGAAAAACGGTTTCGATTTTGGCCAGAGCATCGCTCGTACTGGTCGTAGCATTGATTTTGATGTTGATGATACTAACGTCTTTGTAGTCCAACACAAAACTGGTACGAAAAACGGGCTGGTATGGCGACTGCATCACCATGTCTTTGACCACTCCAATGACGTGAAACACTTTGTCGTCGATTTTCACAATTTCTCCAATAGGCTTTTTCAACCCCATAAACTTTACGGCAGTTTCATTGAGAATCATCGCGGTAGAATCGGTGGGAAAATCCCGCGAAAAATCGCGGCCTTCTTTCAACTCCCACCCAATGGTTTTTCCGAATTCGTGCGTTGCCGACACCGCCGCAAAATTGCCTTGAATGCCAGGATCTTTTCCTTTCCAACTGTAACCGTTATTAATTGCCCAAACGCTCGTGATTGGGTTTGAAGATTCGGATACCTCGGCGATAGCACCTGTTTTTAGTAAATCATTGCGCACTACTTCGTATTTGTTGGCCAAATCGGGGGTTGAAATAGGCACAAAAAGAAGTTTATCCACAGCATAACCTGCGGGACGTTTTTTGGCAAAATCTATCTGCTGAAAAACGACTATCGTTCCAATCATCAAGGCCACTGATACCGTAAACTGAACCGTTACCAGTACTTTACGCGGCACCGACGCAAAACGTCCCACTCGGAATGTACCCTTCAAAACCTGTACAGGCCGAAACGACGATAGATAAAACGCGGGATAACTCCCCGCAATGATGCCCGTGAGCACCGTAAAACCAATTGCCGACAGCCAAAACAACGGTTCCTGCCACAATATGGTCATTTTTTTGCCTGCCACTTCATTAAACATGGGCAAAGCAAGCTGTACCAACAAAATAGCCACGCCCAAGGAAATAAGCGTTACTAACAAAGATTCACTCAAAAACTGGTTGATTAACTGCCCGCGTACCGAACCAACCGCTTTTCGCACGCCCACTTCTTTGGCGCGTTTTTCGGAACGGGCCGTGCTGAGGTTCATAAAATTGATGCAGGCCAACAGCAGCACAAAACCGCCAATAATGCCAAACAACCAAATAAATTCAATGCGACCGCCGATGTTAATTCCATCTTTGAATTCTGAAAACAAATGCCATTTATTCATCGGATGCAAAAACACCACGGGCTTAAAGGCCCGTTCTTCGGGACGCACTTTGTGGAGTTTCACATCTTTGATTTTGGCCGAAACTTGGTCAATATCAGCGTGGTCGGCCAACATGGCGTAGGTTTGGGTAAAATTGCTACGCCACGGGTTGGTCATTTCTTTGATCCAAGGCTGACTGCTAAGGTACAACGACCAAGGCAAGAGGAATGTCAAATCTTTGAAGTCGGAGTTATAAGGCAAATCTTTGTAAACGCCCGTAACTTTAACGTCGTTTTTGTTATCTATCTTCATCACTTTACCCATCGGGTCTTCGCTGCCGAAATACGTTTTGGCCGCCGACTCCGACAAAAGAATGGAATTGACATCATTCAAGCCTGCCCGAGAGCCCTTCAGCATTTGGAGACTCAACATTTCGGTGATTTCAGGCTCAAAGTAATTGCCCGTT
Organism: Runella sp. R0.1_18; assembly: GCF_057652155.1. Lineage (NCBI taxonomy): Bacteria > Pseudomonadati > Bacteroidota > Cytophagia > Cytophagales > Spirosomataceae > Runella > Runella sp. R0.1_18. Next base: position 37,142 of record NZ_JBYFCK010000008.1, on the reverse strand, counting down.
TTGGTCAATTTTTTATCACCGTAGGCCACAATATGGCCGTTTATCCACGACGACATCACAATGTGTTTAAAATCATTGCCATACTTATTCCGAATTTCTTCTCCCATCAAATAGGGGTTCGCGGTTTGGGTATTCACTTGGCCATCAAACGTTTGATGTTGCATTACTTGAACGATGCGGTCATAATTTTCAAACTGTTTGTTATATGATACCTCATCCCAAACCCAAAGCCCAATAAGCATTGCCACCGCCATCCCCATGGCCAAGCCTGCGACATTTATAAACGAATACCCCTTGTGTTTGAGGAGGTTGCGAAAAGCGATTTTAAAATAATTGCGTATCATCGTTGGACTGTATAAATAGGTTCTTGGATAATGAGCCCGTTTATCCTTGGCAAACGGGCGTAATAGTTTCAACGCATTCAAGGCGAATTTCCAATTGGCTTTGCCCTCGCCAACGGTTTGCACCCAATAGTTGTATAATTCCAATAAATCACCTTCTACTTCTTCCGAAGTGTTGGGGTCGGCCCACCATCTTAGCAGTGTCCTGACCCAGCGCGGTGGCGTGGGAGTTGCGTTACGTAAGCTCATTAGCCGCCCATTAACTGCAAGGTTTGAGGGGGCAAAGCTCCCCAAAGCTCTTCTCGCACTTGTTTGACTTCTACCAGTGCTTTTCTTCCTGCGGCTGTCACCGTAAAAAACCGTTTGCGGCGTCCACCCCGCTCGGCCGTCGCTCCGCCCATCTGAGAAGCCAGAAACCCCTTCTCTTCTAGGCGTTGGAGGGTTGTGTGCACGGTACTAAACCCCACCGAGCGGCCCGTTTTTTGCTCCAATTCTTGCGTAACAGTCACACCGTAGGCTTCCTCGCCCAGAATGGCCACCGTGAGCAAAACGATTTCTTCAAATTCTCCCAAAAAGGTTCGTTTCATTGGATTAATTTATTTCCTCCGATAATGTCGATAAAATACCATGCCAAAACAAAAAAGCCCCTTTTGGGGGCTTTTTTTAGGTTTTTCAAACAAAACGATTGTCCGCTTTTGGACAGTATTCCGTGTATTATCGGACACGTAGAGACGTTGCATGCGGTAGAGACGTTGCAATGCAACGTCTCTACTCCATTTTCAACGATTTCACAGGATTGGCCAGTGCCGCCTTGATGGCTTGGACGCTGACGGTTGCCAACGTGATACCGATGGCTAACAAGGCCGTAACCAAAAATATCCACCATTCGATACCGATACGGTACTCAAAGTTTTGGAGCCATTGACTTAGCCCATAGTGAGCCAATGGAAACGCAATGACGTTGGCAATCACTACCAATTTGATAAAATCTTTGGACAACAACCCCGTGATATTGGCAATGGAAGCTCCCAGTACTTTGCGAATACCAATTTCTTTGATGCGTTGCTCGGTGGTGAACGTGGCCAATCCAAACAGACCTAAGCAAGCAATCAAAATGGCGAGAATGGAAAAAATCAAAAGTAGTTGCCCCGTACGTTGCTCAAGGGCATATTGCCGTTCTAAGTCCTGGTTCACAAAGCCATAATTGAAAGGGTGATTCGGCTCAATTTTTTTATAGATTCGAGCAATCTCGGCCAAGGCTTGTTGAGCCTGCCCAGGCTGTGTCTTAACCAGCAGGTTGAAATAAGATTCTTTGGGTCGAAAACGAACAATAAAAGGGTCAATTTTCACACTCATCGGGCGAAAGTGGAAATCGCGTAACACCCCCACAATGGCTCCGTCCAAACCCCAGAAATTTACTTTTTTTCCCAAAGCCTGCTGAGGCGTCCAACCCATACGACGGGCGGCAGTTTCGTTGATGAGGTACGTTCCAAATTTGTTACTCGTATCGCTCGCTATGTTCGACGAAAAGTTGCGTCCAGCGGCTAATTTCATACCCGTAGTTTTCAGGAAGTCGGCATCTACGTTGATTTGGCTAATCAATACTTCATCTTTTGGCGCCTTTCCTGCCCATTCAATATAAGAAGTGTTTTGGACATCTACCAACGTATTGGTCGTAGCCGAGACCGAAGCAATACTGCCTTGTTTAGTCAGTAACTCCTTCATCGTTAATGATTTTTCGCGCAGGTCACCTTTGAGACGCACATAGAGTAACTGTTCTTTATCAAAACCCAGTTCTTTGTTTTGCATAAATTTCAGTTGTTGGTATAACCCCACCGTACCAATAATCAAAACGACTGACATTACAAATTGCGTCACCACCAAGACTTTCCGAAAACCCACACCTGATTTTTTGTTAAAAACTCCTTTCAACACGCTCACTGGGCGAAAAGAGGAAAGGTAAAATGCGGGATAAAGTCCCGTCAAAAAACTAATAAACACCAAAACAACCGCCATGGAAGCCCAAAATAAAGGCTCGTGAAACGGCAATGTCATAGGTTTACCCGACAATTCACTAAAAAAAGGCAGCAACAAATTCAATAGTACAAACCCGACTCCCAGTGCCAAACTGGTCATTAGCAACGATTCTCCCCAAAATTGAACGATAAGACTGGAACGCAACGCACCTACGCTTTTGCGCACCCCTACTTCCCGCGCTCGTTGGGTAGCACGAGCGGTGGATAAATTGATAAAATTAAACAAGGCAATAATCAGCACAATCAACCCCACGGCCATGAAAATCTGAACGTAACGGATGTTGCCGCGTTGTCCCCAATCCGTCCCAAAATCGAAGTCAGAATACAAATGAATGTCTTGTAAAGGTTGCAGCAAAAGGCGCGTTTCGCTGTCTTCTTTGTATTTTTTTAGCTGTCCTACCAATTTTTGAGCAAAAACGGCGGCATTGGCATCGGGTCTGATTTTGAGGTAGGTATGATAGTTATTACTGTTCCAATTGTAGCTCCATTTGTCGTTCAATTGAAAATAGATAAAAGGCAACAACACATCGTATTGAAGATGCGAACGGGCAGGCGTATTTTCAATGACGCCCGTCAAACGAAGGTGCCGTTTTTGGCTATAATGAATCATCTTCCCCAAAATAGGCTGAGAAGACCAGTCTTTTCCAAAAAAACGTTCGGCGACAGATTCACTGATGACGACTTCATCGGGCGATAATAAAACGGTTTGTGGATTTCCTTTCAAAAGTTTAAAGCCGAAAAAAGGCAAAAAAGAAGCATCAACTACCCGCATCGCTTCGGGCTCGACCGTCTTTTGTCCGTACTGAAGTAGCCCCGACCACGCCCCAACGCGAACTGTTTCGGTAATTTCTGGAAAGTCATTTTTGAGCGCAGGCGCCAGCGGCCCAGGCGTTACGGCAACGTTGTAAAGTCCTGTGGCTTGTTTTTGCCTTTCAGTGATTCGATAAGTGTGCTCAAACTGAGGCACGGCACGGTCGTATTGGTATTCGTCCCATACATATAAGCCGATGGCCATACAACAAACCAGCCCCATGGCCAAGCCTGCGATATTAATGAGCGAAAAAGTAGGGTGCTTCAACAGGTTCCTAACGGCGATTTTGAGATAATTGCGTAGCATATTGAGGCTAAATAAGTAGGTTTGAGGATACGGAGAGGGTTTTCGTTTGATATACCGTGGCTGTAAAAAGCCCAGCACATCGCGCCAGTAACGCCAACGAGCGCGCCGCACACCTACGCGTTTGACTTGGTACTCAAATTCTTCGTGCAAGTCTCCTTGCACTTCTTCTAATAAATGAGGGGCGCAGAAAAACTGCAAAAAGCGGTCGGCGAGGTGGGGGGGATTCTGCATGGGGATGATTGGTAGGGACGTTGCATGCAACGTCCCTACGCGTGGTATTTATTCCGATTTCAACGATTTCACGGGATTCACCAAGGCGGCTTTGATGGCTTGGAAGCTGACAGTTGCTAACGTGACGAGCAAAGCACCAGTACCCGTAGCGGCAAACACCTGCCACGAAATCGAAGTGCGGTAGCTATACTTATCCAACCATTCCTGCATGGCGTACCACGAAACAGGAGCAGCGATGAGGAAGGAGATCAACACCAACAGGACAAATTCTTTGGACAGCATTTGCCATAAACCAGACACGGAAGCGCCCAATACTTTACGGATGCCGATTTCTTTGGTGCGTCGTTCGGCCACAAAAGACGCCAACCCGAACAAGCCCAGACAGGAAATGAAAATCGCCAACACCGCAAATAAACTCGACAGCTTTCCGACCCGTTCTTCGGCACCGAACTTGGCGTTGTATTCGTCATCGACAAATTTGTAATCAAACGGTGCAGCAGGAATGAGCTTTTTAAAGACTGCTTCAATCTTGGGAAGTGCTGCTGCCGCGCTGACTCCTGGATTAATTTTGATATTCAACCAATTAGGGTTTCCGGTCATCAAAAAGACCGTAGGCTTCACTTGTTCAAACGGAGATTCCATGACCATGTCTTTTACAACGCCTATGATTTTGAACGGTTTTTCTACGTCGTTGGTCATAAATTTGCTTTTCCAATGGACGGTTTCTCCGAGAGCAGCACTGGGTATATTCTCAGGAAAACCCATCAACCGAGCGGCGGTCTCATTGATAATAAAACCCACCGAGTCGGAGGCAAAAGCTTTGGAAAAGTTGCGACCGGCCACAAATTCCCAACCTACTGTTTGGGCATATTCGGGAGCAATGGAAAGTGTGGCAAAATTTTCATTTTCTAAGGCTAAGCCTTTCCGACTGAAACCGGTGTTGGCGCTCCATACGCCGGTGATTGGGCTTTGCGATTCGGCCATTTCCACCACAGCACCCGTGTTTTTCAATTCACTGCGTAATACGTCCGTTTTTCCGTAGAAATCGTTCGATTTCATTTGAACCATCAATAATCGGTCGCGAGAGTAACCAATAGGGCGATTTTTGGCAAATTGTACCTGCTGATAGATAACAATAGTACAAACACCCAATGTGATGGAAACGGTGAATTGTAAGATTATCAATGCTTTACGGGGCAAAGAGGCCATTCGTCCCCATTGAACAGCCGTTCCTTTCAATACTTTAACGGGTTGAAAAGAAGTCAAATAAAATGCTGGGTAGCTGCCAGCCAGCAGCCCGGTCAGGAGAATAAAGCCCAAACTGAACAGCCAAAAATATAGATTGGTCAATGGCAGTGCCATTTGCTTGTCGACCAGTTCATTGAAGCCCGGCAATGCCAACAGAACCATTGTTTGGGCAACCACAAAAGCGATGATAACGACCAAAAACGATTCACCGAAAAACTGCCCGATCAATTGCGCCCGCAATGAGCCGACCGCTTTGCGAATTCCTACTTCTTTGGCGCGTTTTTCACTGCGGGCCGTACTTAGATTCATGAAATTGATACAGGCCAACAGCAATACGAAAAAGCCAATCATGCCCACTAACCAAACGTATTGAACGGGGCCGTTATCGACCAAACCGTTTTTAAAACGGGCGTATAAATGCCAATCCTTCATCGGGTGCAACCACATTTGCGGGTGTGTAGCGGCCTCTTCCTTCATATCATCCAATTGCTTGATGACGTTCAATTCGGAATCTTTGATCGCCGCCGTAGCCTTTTCAAAGGTTGTTTCGGGTTTGATCTCCACGTACATGATCAGCGCGTGATTATCCCATTTCTTTTCTTTCATGTACCGATTCGTAGCCAAAAAATAGTCCCAGGAAGCCACGAATTGTACTCCGTAAAACACAGAATTCTGCGGAAAATCCTCGTAAATACCCGTTACTTTTACGTTCAGATCAGTGTTGATTTTGAGCGGCTTATTCATGGGATCGATATCACCAAACAATGCCTTGGCAACGGAAGCAGAAAGCAAAACGGATTGTGGATCGGTCAATCCTTCCCAAGAACCTTTCTGCATTTCAAACGTGAATAGTTCGGGGGCTTTCGCTTCCATGAATTGTCCTTGGCTGGAAAGTTTTGTTTCGCCAGACGTTAAAATGAATTCATTTTTATACGTTGACGCAATAATGTGCTTAAAACTTTCGCTATAATTGGTTTTCAGCTCATGGATGAAAGGATAAGGCACGGATTTACTCGTTTTTATCTCTCCGTTTATTACCTGATTTTGTACTATCTGTGCAATCCGCGCATAATTTTGGTGATATTGGTTGAAACTCAATTCATCCCAAACCCAAAGCCCACTGAGGATAGCCACGGCCATGCCTACAGCCAAGCCACCGATATTGATAAAAGAATAACCCTTGTTTTTTAACAAGTTCCGAACGGCGATTTTAAAATAGTTGCGTATCATATTGAGGCTGAATAAATAGGTTTGAGGGTATTGAGAAGGTTTTCGTTTGATATAGCGTGGTTGAAAAAAGCCTAGCACATCGCGCCAATAGCGCCATCGCGCACGCCGTATTCCTACGCGCTCGACTTGGTACTCAAACTCTTCGTGCAAATCTCCCTGCACTTCCTCCAACAGGTGAGGCGCACAGAAAAACTGCAAAAAGCGGTCGGCGAGGTGAGGGGGATGATGCTGCATAAGGATAGTTGGTAGGGATGTTGCATGCAACGTCCCTACGCGTGGTATTTATTCCGATTTCAACGATTTCACGGGATTCACCAAGGCGGCTTTGGTCGCTTCATAAATTACTGTCAGGGTAGCGACAAGCAGCGTGATGGCAATGGTTACTACGAATATCCAAGGCTGAATTGTGATGTGAAACTTAAAATCTTGCAGCCATTGATTCATAAACCACCACGCAATGGGCGCCGCAACCAGAAAGGCCACGACAATCAAACGGGCAAACTCTTTTCCAAAAATCCATAAAATCTGTGCAAGGCTACTACCCAATACTTTCCGAATCCCAATTTCCTTGGTTTTCTGCGCTGCCATGAAACTCACTAATCCATAAAGCCCCAAGCAGCCAATAAAGATGGCAATGAGCGAAAACAGAGTCATCAATTTCAAAAACCGTTCTTCTGTTTCATAAAATTGAGCGATGCTTTCATCTAAAAACTCATACTCAAAAATCTGGTCGGGAAATTTTGCTGTCCATGCTTTTTCGATAGCGTTTAAGGTGGTTTTAGCTGTTGCCATAGTTAATTTAATGGCATAGTTTGAATAATCGTCTTTGTTAGTGGTGAGGGCTACCGCATTGATTTCTACGTGAAAAGACAGATCGTGGAAGTCTTTGATAATACCGACAATAGGCCCCCTCATTGAGCCTCCATTAGCTGCAATCACTTTCCCAATAGCTTCTTGAGGAGAACTGAAGTTGAGTTTTCGAGTAAAAGTCTCATTGACCAAAAATTCCTTTACTGAATCAGATGGAAAAAGATTTCTGCCAGCAACCAATTCCAAGTCAAAAGTGGACAGATAAGCCTCATCGCCCGCTTTCATATTTGTTCCGAAATTTACCTGTTCGGTCTGATTATCAAATCGGATAGTATTTGTCCAGACATTACCAGAAGAAGGTGCCGCCCGACAAAGTGATATTTTTTCCACACCAGCAATGGTTGAAAGGTCATGTTTCAATGACTTCATTTTTATATCCGTTGAGTCGGCGCCTACCCGAACCATAACAATGGCGTCTTTGTCAAACCCCAAATCTGATTGCTTGGCATATTGCATCTGCCTGATAATTACCACCATACCAATAATCAGTACCTGTGAAATAGCGAATTGGGTAACGATCAATGCACGTCGTGTGTTGAAACCGCCAATGGTTCGATGAGACAATTTCCCTTTTAAGGCAATAACTGGTTGGAAACCCGCCAGAATAAGCCCGGGATAAGAACCCGCAAAAAAGGTAACAATCACTCCCAAAGCTATAATAAAAAGGGGTAATTGGCTGTCCGAGAACAAATTGAGTGACATTTGAGCGTCAAAAAAATCGTTAGCATAAGGCAAGATTAAAAACGAAAGCAAAATTGCAATGACAACGCTAATCGCTGAAATAATGGCGGTTTCTGTAATAAATTGCCCGAAAAGCTGCCCTTTAAACCCTCCCAATACTTTCCGTACTCCTACTTCTTTTGACCTTTTAAGTGCTTGGGCGGTGGCTAAATTGATGAAATTTACACAGGCGGTTATGATTAAAAAAAAGCCGATGATGGATAGTATCCAGAGATTTTGTTTATCCATTGGCCCATCATAAAGTGTGCTGAAATGGATGTCAGATAAAGGCTGTAATTTATAGTGGTGGACATTTTTGCTACTGGGACGGTACTTTTTGGGATAAGGAGCCATCGCATTTTCTGCTTGTGTTGCCGAAACGTTAGGGCGAAGTAGCGTAAAACACTGCATCGCATCATCCACCCCTCCCCATGAATCATCACTTGCCAACCACGAATTGTATGATTTTAGGGTAGGATAAGAAACATAGATCTCGGTTTTTCTATCCGTGTTGGGAGGTAAATCTTTTAGAATTCCAGTTACGGTAAACACGATTCTATTTTCCAACCAAAACTCCTTACCAATCGGATTCTCGTCTCCAAAATACTTTTTGGCCATTTTTTGGGTCAAAATAGCGGTATTGGGTTCAACTAATACGGTGTTTTTGTTTCCCTGAAGCAAAGGATAATTGAAAATATCAAAGAAACTTGGCTCGGTAAAAGCGATTCCTTCTGGCTCTTTTAACTTTATTAGTTCTCTCCCTTTTTTTAAAATAATGAGACGGTCGGTAAAAGTAGCTATTCGGGCTGTTTTCTCACCAAAAGAGTGCTCATTTCTAAAAACCTGTCCCAAAGGAGCTGGTACACTTCGATCATAGGAAACATTCTCCCTGTGCATTTCAGTGACAATACGGTATATTCTATCTGAGTTTTTGTGAAAATTGTCAAAACTCAGATGATAGTTGACCAACGTAAAAATGAGGATTCCACATGTCATGCTCAAAGCCAAGCCTAACACATTAATAAAAGCGTAAGCTTTGTTGCGTTGGAGATTTCGGTAGGCGATTTTAAAATAGTTGCGTAGCATATTGAGGCTGAATAAATAGGTTTGAGGGTATTGAGAAGGTTTACGTTTGATATAACGTGGCTGAAAAAAGCCCAGCACATCGCGCCAATAGCGCCATCGCGCACGCCGTATTCCTACGCGCTCAACTTGGTACTCAAATTCTTCGTGCAAGTCTCCCTGAACTTCCTCCAACAGGTGAGGCGCACAGAAAAAATGCAAAAAGCGGTCGGCAAGGCGAGGTGGCTGGTGCTGCATAGAGTTAATTATTTTGTCATCACGATGATAGGAGACATCTAAAGTTTAGACAGAAAATTTGAGCGTAGGCGTTAGACGCTGCCAAAAACTCGCTCTTACCTCTTGGATTTCATGCAGCGTTCGCTGACCAAAGGCCGTCACCGAAAACAAACGTTTGCGACGTCCGCCGCGCTCGTTGGTAGGCTCTCCCATTTCCGAGCGAACCATCCCTTTTTCTTCGAGCCGTTGCAAGGCCGAATGCACTTGATTCAGACGGACACTTCGGTCGGTTTGTTCAATGATTTCGTGCATCAGCAATACCCCGTAGGCTTGGCCGTTTAGAACGGCTACCGCGAGTAAAACGATTTCTTCAAATTCTCCTAAGTACGTCCGTTTCATTCGATGTTGATTATTTCTATTTTTGCTGAGCAAATAATTTGCCAGTGGCTCAACAAATAACTAATATATTGATAATCAATAGTTTAAGTTTTTGTTTTAAAATAATTATTTGTCCATAATCGGACACGTTTGTACGCGTTAGGACAGTGATGCTTGCCTTTATTGCTTTTAAAGAGAGGCACGGATAACTCAGATTCCTTTGGACTCACGGATAAAACCCCTACCTAAAGGGTAAAGAGAGTCGCCTCTTTACTTTTGTCCAAAAAACAAATCATTGATTTTATGAAACATACTGCCAAATACTTCTTGTGCGGACTGTTGCTTTCGCTAGGCGCATTTTCTGTTCAAGCACAAAAAAATCCTGAGGATAAAGCAGGCTGGCGTTTAGGCGCTCAATCGTACTCTTTTCGTTTGTTTTCCTTTGCCGACGCACTGCGCAAAATCGACAGCTGCGGCCTGAAATACGTCGAGGCGTTTCCAGGGCAGACCATCGGGGGCGGTATTGAGGGAAAAATGGATTTTACGATGGACGCTGCCAAGCGCCAACAAGTAAAAAAACTCATCAAAGACAAGGGCATCACCATTGTGGCCTTCGGGGTGGTGAATGCCAAAACCGAAGAAGAATGGAAAGCGTTGTTTGAGTTTGCCAAAGACATGGGCGTGCTCAATATCAATTCGGAGCCTGCACCAGCCCAAATGCCCATGATTCGGAAACTAGCGGAAGAATACAAAATCAACGTAGCGTTGCACAACCACCCAAAACCTTCACGCTATTGGCACCCCGACACGGTGATTGCGGCCATTGCGGGTAGCAAATACATCGGCGCTTGTGCCGACATTGGCCACTGGGTACGTTCAGGACTTGACCCCGTCGAGTGTTTGAAAAAATTAGATGGCCACGTGATTGGTATGCACTTCAAAGACGTGAAAAAAGATACGCCCGACGGCAAGTATCACGACGTGATTTGGGGAACAGGCGATTGTAAAGTGGAAGCGGTACTTGGTGAATTAAAACGCCAAAAATTCAAAGGACCGATTTCGGCCGAATACGAGTATCATTGGGAGAACAATGGCCCCGAAATAGCCGAAAGTGCGAAAAACTTCCGTGAAATTTATACGCGGGTAAAAGCCTCGCAATAGGGGATAGAATATTAGACTTTCCAAGACTGGGCGTCCTCGCTTCAAAACTTGGAAAGTCTATTTATAACCCTTGTTTATCCATCTTTTCTTTCTCATAAGCCCCATCTTCGGCGGGGTATCGCAATACATTATCAAACATTCCCGTTTGTTTTGCCAAGGCCCAAATGAGGCTTTCGCCAGCAGGAATAGTATTGGGAACCTCTTTATAAATGGGGTGTTGGTAAGCGATGTCGGGACTGATTACCTCCCAACCGTTATCTTTAAAGTGCTGAATCAAATCACCCAAAAATAAAGCCGCAGCAAGGTTATGATGTAAAAGAATGACATGACTAACAGGTCTATCAGTGAGCTGATTCGCCAAAGAGTCGTAGTACATGGCACGATTCATCAGGTGGGTTTTGTAATAGTCCCTAAACCCAGAAACATCGGCTTTCGGATTTTCTCTGAGACGCTTTACCAAACGGCTATCAATGTACCAATCGGAGGCATCAATAGTGACGTGCCCATTTGTATAGCCTTTTTCCTTCATAAAAGCCCTAAATCCTTCCACCTTTTCTTTGGTATTTCCCTCTTTCAGGTACGGAAACCTGAAATAAGGGTAGAAATTGGCGTACTTTCTGATAATGGAATCATTGACCATGAGCTCCCATTCAAAATCTTGCAGGCTGGTATTTTTACTGTTAAAGTTGGGGTGGGTAAACGTGTGATTCCCAATCAAATGCCCCGCATCGTTCCATGAACTTAACAGGTATTTTCCTTTGGCCGTTTTTTTGTTGGCACCCGATGAAAACAGAACCGCTTTTACTTGATGTTTTTTTAGGTGGTCAAGCAATAACTGATTCCAAGTAGCAAGTGGGTATCCTGCCACATCATTGGTTTGCCCGTCGTCAAATGAAAAGGCAATTTGAGGTTTCTGTTGTGCTTTGGTTTGGCCAAAGGCGTGAAAATACGGCATTGTGGCCAAGCCAAGAAGCAGCACTGCTACAAACATTTTCATCGTATCTGCTTGTTTTTATTCTGATTTTAAACTCTTCACAGGATTCATCAGCGCCGCTTTGATGGTCTGAAAACTGACTGTCAGCAAGGCAATCGCCAAAGCACCTGCGCCCGTCAAGGCAAAAACCCACCACGAAATCTCGGTGTGATAGGTGTATTTCTGTAACCATTGACCCATAAAATAATACGCAATAGGCGACGCAATAAACAACGAAAGAACGACCAACCCCACAAAGTCTTTCGACAATAATCCCCACAAATTGGCGGTCGTTGCCCCAAGTACCTTACGTACCCCCATTTCTTTGGTACGTTGTTCGGCCACAAACGACGCCAACCCAAACAAGCCCAAACAACTGATGAATATCGCTAAAATGGCAAAAATGGAGGCTATTTTGCCCAAACGTTCTTCATTGGCAAATTTTTTGGCGTATTCTTCATCCACAAATTTGTAATCAAACGGCACCGCTGGATTGTACTTTTGAAATACCTCCGCTATTTTGCCAACGGCGGTAGAAGTGGCCATTGTTTGATTTAGTTTGATGTTAATCGTGTATTGGTTGTTGTAATCCAACAAAAACACCGTAGGCAATATCGGCTCAAAGGGCGAACCCATCACAATGTCTTTGATAACACCAATCACCTCGTAGCTTTTCCCGTTCCACTTTACCGTTTCATTGATGGGGTTTTTCAAGCCCATGTACTTTACGGCCGTCTCATTGATGACAATAGCTGAAGAGTCTGTTGAAAACTTTTTGGAAAAATCGCGTCCCTCCCGAAACCGCCACCCTACGATTTTACTGTAATCGTGCGTCACTCGGAAAGTCGCAAAATTATCTTCAAAGCCTGGGGCTTTACCTTCCCATTCAAACCCACTTTGGTTTTCCCACACATCGGTGATGGGAGAAGAAGAAATCGCCAAATTAGTCACCGCGCCCGACTGAAGGAGCTCATTTTTAATCACTTCGTAGTTTTGGTAAAGGTCGGGCGTAATCATATAGATGGCCATTAGCCCTTCTTTATCATAACCCACGTTTCGGTTTTTGGCGTGCTGGATTTGGAGATAAATAACACTCGTGCCAATGATTAGCACAATGGAAACCGTAAACTGTATCACTACCAAAATTTTCCGTGGCGTCGGTGCAAAGGCTCCTCTCCGCCAACGCGACGACGGGAAACCGATTCCTTTGAGCACTTTTATCGGCTGAAAAGAAGACAAGTAAAACGCAGGATAACTCCCCGCCAATAAGCCCGTAAATACACTAAAGCCCAGTACCGACAGCCAAAAAACAGGGTTTAACCATAAAATCGTTATTTTTTTGTCGGCCAACTCATTGAAAAAAGGCAAAGCCAATTGCACCAAAAGCAACGCAAAACCCAATGCAATAAAAACCACCAAAAACGATTCGCCGAAAAACTGCGCAATCAATTGCTGGCGAAGCGATCCCATCGACTTCCGAATCCCAACTTCTTTGGCGCGCTTTTCGGAACGTGCTGTGCTCAGGTTCGTAAAATTGATGCAAGCCAACAGCAGTACAAACACCCCAATGATGCCATACAACCAAATAAATTCAAGTTGGTCGCTCATCACGCTTTTTCGGTTGGCAAACTTGGAATACAAGCGCCATTGGCTCATCGGATGGACAAACAATTCGGGATTGTACGCGACGCGTTTTGCATCCAAATGCTTCCGCTTTATGTCTTTAATTTTGGCCGAAACACCCGCAAAATCAACGTTAGGAGCAAGCTGAACATAAATTTTGTAGGAGTTATCGTTCCAATCGTTTTCTTGCTCTTTCATAAAACTCATAAAAGAAGCCAGTAAATCCCACGGCCCGATAAAGGTCAGGTCTTGAAATTCCGAATTTTTGGGCAAATCCTTATACACACCCGCTACTTTTGCCTCCATCCGATTTTTTATCTTTACGATTTTATCCAACGGATTTTCATCACCAAAAAGCTTTTTGGCAAGCGATTCAGAAAGTAAAATCGAATGTGGGTCTTTGAGCGCGGCACGGGTACCATACACCATGTCCAACCCAAACAGTTCGGGGGCATCGGGCTGCATAAAACTACCTGATTGAAAGAACTTTTTATCCCCCGATAGTATCGCATACTTCTGCGTGGAGGTAGTCATGGCGATATATTTAAAATCAGAACCATACGAAGCGCGCAGCTCAGCGGCCAACGGAATGGGGTTTGTCATGTACGTTCCTTCCCCATTATGCACCACTATTCGCCCAATGCGGTCGTAGTTTTTGAAGTTTTTATTAAAACTTAGCTCATCCCACACCCAAAGCCCGATCAGCATCGCCACGGCCATTCCAGTAGCCAGACCAAAAATATTGATGAATGAGTAACCTTTGTGTTTCAACAGGTTACGAAAAGCGATTTTAAAATAATTGCGTATCATAGTGGGGCTGTAGGTGTAAGAGGTTGAATACTTGGATTGAGCACGAAAACGACGTTTCAGAAAATAAGGACGACAAAAGCGTAAGACTTCAAAGAAATACATCCAACGGGCTCGCTGCGCTCCAAACTCCTCGGCCTGAAAGGCAAATTGCTCATGCAAATCCCCCAATAGCTCTTCGTAAAGCTCTGAGGGGAGAAAGCATTTGACCAAGGAGTCAAGCCATTTGGGTGGTTTGTTTTGCATTGGCTCGTTTATTCTGATTTTAAGCTCTTTACAGGATTCATCAGGGCCGCTTTGATGGCTTGAAAGCTGACGGTTAGTAGGGTGATTATCAAAGCACCAACTGCGGCCAACGCAAAAATCCACCATGAAATCTCGGTGCGGTATTCGTATTTGTGCAGCCAACCGTTGAGGGAATACCACGCAATCGGCGTAGAAATAAGGCAGGATATAATCACTAACACGACGAAATCCTTGGACAATAAGCCCCAAAGATTGGGAACAGTAGCCCCAAGTACTTTTCGGATGCCGATTTCTTTGGTACGTTGCTCAGCCACAAACGACGCCAACCCAAACAAACCTAGGCAGGAAATAAAAATAGCCAATGCCGCAAAAATCCCCGCTAATTGACCAATGCGGGTTTCGGTCGCAAATTTCCGCTCGTATTCTTGGTCCGAAAATTTATAGTCAAACGGACTGGCAGGATTAAATTTTTGAAATACAGCTTCTATCCTTTTGAGGGATTCGGTGGCACTTAGTGCTGGATCCAACTTGATATTGATAATCCCCGCCCAATTGTAGTCCATCATAAAAACAGTCTGATAAACGGGTTCAAAAGGAGAACCCATGACCATATCCTTCACAACGCCCACAATTTGAAAAGGCTTTCCATTCCACTTCATAATTTTACCTACTGGGTTCTTTAGTCCCATGTAACGCACGGCAGTTTCGTTAAGAACTATGCCCGATGAGTCAGTCGAGAATTTTCGAGAAAAATCCCTCCCTTGTACAAATTGCCACCCGACTGTTTTCCCAAAATCGTGCGTTACCGCAATGGTTCCAAAACTATCCTTAAAGTTGGGGTCTTTGCCTTCCCAGTCAAAGCCGCCATTTTGTGAATTTAGGTTTGTAGCTGGCGTAGAAGAGGTGGACATTTCGACAGCTCCTCCACTTTTTAAAAGGGCATCTCGCAACGCATTATAGTTTTGGTACAACTCTGGGGTATTCATTGTCACCGTAATCAAACCGTTGCGGTCGTATCCAATCGGGCGATTTTTGGCATGTTGGATTTGGCGAAGTACGATTGTTGTGCCAATAATAAGCGTAACGGATACCGTAAACTGGATTACAACGAGTATTTTACGAGGAACGGCAGCAAAACGCCCTGCCCTGAATGTACCTTTTAGCACTTTTACTGGTTGGAAAGAAGATAAATACAACGAAGGGTAGCTTCCCGCAATCAAGCCCGTCAGGATGCTAAAACTAACTCCCATTAGCCAAAAAATGGGATTTGTCCACAACAAAGACAGTTGTTTATCGGCTACTTCATTGAAAATCGGAAGGAGTAGAATCACTAACAATAAAGAGATTACAAAAGCACAAGCCACTACCAGCAGCGATTCGCTGAAAAACTGACTGATGAGCTGCGAACGTACCGAACCAACGGCCTTGCGAATGCCTACTTCTTTGGCCCGCTTTTCGGAACGGGCGGTACTCAAATTCATAAAGTTGATACAGGCCAGCAACAACACAAAACCACCAATGATACCAAACAACCAAACGTACTGAATACGGCCCTCTGGCTTTCCTGTTTTGTCCCAGCCCGTGTATAAGTGCCACTTACTCATTGGGTGAAGAAACACTTCATTTTTAAAGGAAACTAATTCTGGCACATGCTTCATTTTAATGCCTTTGATTTTTTGTGTAACGGCGTCAAAATCGGCAGTAGGCGAAAGCTGCACCAACATTTCCCAAGAATTATTGTTCCATTCTACATTGTCTTGTGCCCGCTTCACCCACGACTCCGACGATACGTACAAATCCCACGGAGCAATAAAAGTCATATCTTTGAAATTGCTATTGTAGGGCAGGTCTTCGTAAACGCCCGTTACCTTTACGTTCAATTTATTGTCAATTTTCATCAGCTTACCAACAGGCTCTTCGTCGCCAAACAAAGCCTTTGCGACCGACTCTGACAATAAAATCGAAGACGGGTCTTTCAATCCTGCTCGCATGCCTTTGAGCATATTGAGTGACAGCATATCGGGAGCATTGGGACTTAAATAATTGCCCTGTTTCGTGAACTTTTTATCTCCGTATGCCAAAATATGCTCATACGTCCATGAAGACATCACGACATGTTTAAAATCCGCAGCATACATCGTACGGAGTTCGTTGCCCAAGGGAAGCGGCATATGAGCCCCTGCGCCAAAATCTCCGTTAAAAACGCCCCGTTGCATCACTTGCGCAATATGGTCGTAATTTTTAAAGGACTTGTTGTAGGACAACTCATCCCACACCCAAAGTCCAATCAGCATCGCAACGGCCATTCCCGTTGCCAAGCCGAAGATGTTGATGAACGAGTAACCTTTGTATTTCAACAGGTTACGGAAGGCGATTTTAAAATAATTGCGTATCATAGCGGGGCTGTATGTGTAAGAGGTTGAATACTTGGATTGAGCACGAAAACGACGTTTCAGAAAATAAGGACGACAAAAGCGTAACACTTCAAAGAAATACATCCAACGGGCTCGCTGCGCTCCATGCTCTTCGGCTTGAAAGGCAAACTGCTCGTGCAAATCTCCCAATAGCTCTTCGTAAAGTTCTGAAGGGAGAAAGCATTTGACCAAGGAGTCAAGCCATTTGGGTGGGTGGTGGTGCATGACTCTTTTATTCTGATTTTAAGCTCTTTACGGGGTTCACTAACGACGCCTTAATGGCTTGAAAACTGACCGTCAACAGGGTAATTGTCAATGCTCCCACACCCGCCACCACAAAAACCCACCATGAAATATCGGTATGGTAACTGTATTTTTGAATCCAGTTATTCATAAAGTAATACGCAACTGGCGAAGCAATAAAAAGCGAGATAACCACCAACAGCACAAACTCCTTCGAAAGTAGGCTCCACAAATTGGTTATACTGGCTCCTAATACCTTTCTTATTCCGATTTCTTTGGTACGCTGCTCTGCAATAAAGGAAGCCAAGCCAAATAAACCTAAGCAGGAAATCGTAATGGCTAAAATGGCAAAAAGGAGCGCTAATTTGCCGATACGCTGCTCCGACGTGAATTTTTTACTGTACTCCTCATCCACAAAAAAATAGCGGAAAGAAGCAGAAGGAACAAGTTTTTTCTGAGTAGCCTCAATTTTGGCAAGTGCCTCTGACATAGGCAAGTTAGGACTTATTTTTATTTGCATTTGCCCCAATGAACGAACATTTCGTTGGTACATGTACAAACCCATTTTTACAGGTTCGTAGGGTGACTCAGCCACTAAATCTTCGATGACACCGATGATTTGCCAGCGGCGCTTACCGTCTGTCGAAGTTATATACTCTCCTATTGGATTTTTCAACGCCAGGTACTTGGCCGCCGATTCATTGATAATAACAGCGGCAGTATCCATTCCAAACTCTTTGGAAAAATTACGTCCCTGTTTCACTTTCCATTGAATGGTAGCACCAAAATTTTCGTCTAATTGGGTAACTGAAAAACTGGACTCGGCATCTGGGTTTTTGCCTTTCCAATCAAAACCACCCCAATTGTCCCAAATGGAAGTAACGGGCATATTGGAAAAAGCGACATTTGACGCTATGCCATTGCGCAGTAAATTGTCTTTCATCACCAATTTACTGTTTTCAAAGTTGGGGTCGTCCATCGAAATCCGCACCAAACTACTTCTCTCATATCCCACAGGACGGTTTTGGGCATATTGGATTTGCTGATATACTACGATAGTACCGATAATCAACACCACCGAAACCGTAAATTGTACTACGACCAATACTTTACGTGGCAAAGAGGCGTATTTTCCTAAGCGAATCGTACCTTTCAGTACTTTTACAGGTTCAAACGAAGACAAATAAAAGGCAGGATAAAATCCTGATAATAAAGCTGTAATAGTAAGAAATGCAAAACTGATTCCTAAAAAATATGGATTAGTGAAAGGAATGCTTATTTTCTTATCAGCGAGCTCATTAAACCAGCCAATAGATACCCCAACGATACCCAACATGACGATAAAGGCCAAACCTACCACCAAAAACGATTCTCCTAAAAATTGGTTGACCAACTGTGATTTTACCGAACCAACGGCCTTGCGGATACCTACCTCTTTGGCTCTTTTTTCGCTTCGGGCCGTGCTTAAATTCATAAAATTGATGCAAGCCAAAAGCAACACAAATACCCCCACTATGCTAAACAACCACACAAAAGTAATGCGCCCCGTAGCTGGGTATCCGTCTTTGAATTCCGAATACAAATACCAGTTTTCCATGGGGTTTAGATAAAGTATTGCCTTATATTTAGGGGCAAGTTCCTTAAAATTGTCAGGTGCATCTTTCAGATAAAAATCTCTAACGGCAGCATTGGCTTGCGCCATCGTTACCTTATCGGCAGTTTGTACAAAAATTCGTTGCGAGCTAGCGTCCCACCTCTCCTCGTTGTTTTTTATCCACTTCTCATTGCTACGGAGATGCTCAAAGTTGCCGATAAAATGGATGCCGCCCAGCGTAGAATTTGGGGGAGTATCTTCATATACACCGCTCACTTTGCAATAAAACTTGTTGTCTAATTTTATGGCTTCTCCTATGGGGTCTTTATCACCAAAAATAGACGTAGCCGTTGATGCTGATATAATCAGACCTTGGGGGTCATTTAGGCTTTCTTTACTGCCTTTGAGCATTTTTAAGGAAAACATATCTATCACTCCGTTTTCAAAAAACTGCCCTTTCCTGATGTGATTTTCATTACCCACACTTAAGGTAGTTTCTCCGTCCCACTGCACCAATAGTACGTGCTTGAAAATATGCCCGTATTTTTCTCGTAACACTTTCGCCATTGGTTGTGGCTGACTACTGCCTTCTACCTGTTTTTGATCTAATGGCTCCGTTACGTGATTGTAAACCTGAGCAATGTGATCGTAATTTTTGAAGTTTTTGTTAAAACTCAATTCATCCCACACCCAAAGCCCAATGAGCATCGCCACGGCCATTCCCGTTGCCAAGCCGAAGATATTGATGAACGAGTAACCTTTGTATTTCAACAGGTTACGGAAAGCGATTTTAAAATAATTGCGTATCATAGTGAGGCTGTATGTGTAAGAGGTTGAATACTTGGATTGAGCACGGAAACGACGTTTCAGAAAATAAGGACGACAAAAGCGTAAGACTTCAAAGAAATACATCCAACGGGCTCGCTGCGCTCCAAACTCCTCGGCCTGAAAGGCAAACTGCTCGTGCAAATCCCCCAATAGCTCTTCGTAAAGTTCTGAGGGGAGAAGCCAACCCAAAAATCGGTCGGCCCAGCGGGGTGGATTGGGTTGTTTTTCCATCACTCAAGAAAATGAAGGGTTTGGAATGGCATCCCAAAGCTCGTTGCGCACTTGTCGCATTTCGGCCAAAGTACGTTTGCCCAAGGCCGTGATGCGAAAAAAGCGCTTTCGACGCCCGCCACGCTCGGAAGTAGCTCCGCCCAATTCAGAAACAACAAAGCCTTTTTCCTCCAAGCGATACAATGCAATGTGGACGCCGCTCAAACTGATGAGGCGGTTGTTCATGCGCTGTTTTAATTCCGCCGCAATCGTGACGCCGTAAGCCGTTCCTTCCAGCACAGCAACGGTGAGTAAAACCAATTCTTCAAATTCACCTAAATAAGAGCGCCCCATGGGTATGTTAGCGTGTTTTAGTATTTCATTATTATTTGCTAAACAAATAACCATGCCATGAAAAAAACAGCCCCAAAAAGAGCTGTTTTCAAAAATCAGTGTCCGAAATCGTACAGAGTTTGTCCGCTGGTGACCAAAAACTTTCCAAGTTTGGGTGTTATCGTTTTTGAAACTTGGAAAGTCTATCCGTCGATAAAAAAAGACCTTCCAAGTTTCTGGAACTTGGAAGGTCTATCGCCTCATTACTCTGCCCTTAAACTCTTCACGGGGTTTACCAAAGCCGCCTTAATCGCCAAATAACTGACCGTCAAGACCGCTACGACCGTAGCTAGCACCCCCGCCAGCGCAAAAGCCCACCACGGCAGGTCGATTCGGTAGGCAAAGTCTCGTAGCCATTGACTCATGGTATAACCCGCAATCGGCGATGCAATGAGGGTAGCAATAAGAATTAATTTGAGGTAATCGGTCAATAACAAGGTCACGATACCCGTCACGGAAGAACCCAGTACTTTGCGAACCCCAATTTCTTTGGTGCGCTGATGGGTGGTGAAGGCAGCCAAACCAAACAACCCCAAACAGGCAATTAGTACGGCTAATCCTGCAAAAACGGCAAATAACTGGCTGATATGCTGCTCTGACTGGTACATTTTGCTAAAACGTTCATTTAAGAACGAATACGCAAACGGATTATCGGTAGTAGCTTTCCATTGTTGTTCTATCTTTTGTAGAAGTGTCGGAATATCGCTGGTCTGAATGCGTAATGCAAGTTGATCGTTGTCTTTACCGTAGAAAATAACCAAGGGAGCAATGTGCTGGTGCATAGATTCAAAATGAAAATCTTTAACCACGCCTACCACCGTGTAGGTATGTTTACTGCCCTCTGAGCCGTCGCCTACGGTAGAAATTTGCTGACCAATCGGATTTTTGAAGCCATAAGTCCGAACGGCGGCCTCGTTGAGCAAAACCGAAGAGTTTTCGGTGGAAAAAGCTTTGGAAAAATTACGCCCCTGCGCCAAGTCAATCCCCAAGGTAGGTAAGTAATCTTCGTCGATGTAGTAACCTTTTGTGCGATGGGTTCCCGTGCGTGTTCCGTCTCGGAATTGAATTCCGTCAACACTTTGACTGCTGTGTCCCGCTGGCAAGAAACCAGCAGATGCCACCTTTACAACCGACGATAGTTTCGCCAGTTCGACTTTAAATGCCTCAGCTTTGGCACCTAACACTTGCGTATCGTGCAGCACCAGTACTTGCTCTCGGTCAAACCCCACTTTTTTGTTTTGCATAAATTGTATTTGACGATTGGCCACAATGGTCGCAACAATCATCCCAATGGAAACCACAAACTGCGTGGTTACTAAGGCATTGCGCAACCAACCACCCCGCCCACCAATTTGTAGCTTGCCTTTTAACACCGTAATGGGCTTGAAAGAGGCCAGTACAAACGCGGGATAACTTCCTGCCAACAAACCAATCACCAATGAACACCCTACAGCTCCCATCAGGAGCCGTCCATTGGACAGGTCGCTAACGGTAAACTGTTTGCCCGATAACACATTGAAACTGGGTAAAAGCAAAAAGACCAAAACCAGTGCCAGTACCAATGCAAAAAAAGTAAGCAAGACCGATTCGGTCAAAAATTGGCTGACCAATTGCGTCCGTACCGAGCCCAATACTTTACGTATTCCGACTTCTTTGGAACGGCTGGCCGAACCTGCCGTCGATAAATTCGTAAAATTGATGCAGGCCAGTAACAGAATAAAAAACGCAATGACCGAAAAGATATAGACATACTTCGCGTCGCTGTTGGCCTCCAATTCATCCCCCAAATCAGAATGTAAGTGAATATCGGTGACAGGTTGAAACTTAAACCCAAATCGGTTGCCTTTTTTCTGAAATGCGGTAAAATCCATGCCGAAAAACTCTTTGATTTCGGGGGCAATGTATTTACTAACAAACCCCCGACTGATGGTTTCTACCTCTGCAAGGGAATGTCCTTCCCGAAGTCGTACGTACGTGTAAGCGCCACTCGCCAGCCATTTGCTTCCCGTTTTGACGGACGCAAACGACCCAAACATGTTGTATTGAAAATGGGTGTTGTAGGGAACATCTTCACAAACCCCCGTTATCCGAAAAAGCCCTAAATTTCCCAGCGAAAGCGATTGACCAACTGGGTCTTGTGTGCCAAAATACTTATGAGCAATTGTTTTTGTAAGGATCAGCGTATTGGGCTCAACAAGTGCCGTTTTGGGATTTCCTTTGACCATTGGAATGGTAAAAACGGAAAAAAAGTTGGAATCAACAAAAGCAACTTTTTCTTCTTTTATGATGTCTTGACCATGTTTTACTAGAAACGCCCCTTCTTTACGCAGTCGAGTAAGGGCCTCTACACCAGGCGATTCGCGAAGGAGGGCTTCCCCTGCGGGGCCACTTGAGTAAGCCAAATCAATATCCTTATCGTCCATTCGAGCGTGCATGGTCATTCGATAGATACGCTCGGCGTGCGCATGGTAGCTGTCGTAGCTCAATTCGTGCAAAACATAGAGTACAATCAGCAGGCAAGATGCAAGTCCTACCGATAAACCGACAATGTTGATGGCCGTAAATGCCTTTTGTCGCCACAAGTTGCGGAAAGCGATGGTTAAATAATTGGATAGCATGACTGTAGAGGGTTGATTGGAATAACTGGATTGGACGGTCTGTCGTTTGGTAAAAAAGGGAGTAAGGCAATGGAATACAGCCCACAGATACTCTCGGCGGGCGCGAGCAATGCCTACTTTTGCTACTCGCTTATGGAAGTTTTCGTGCAGGTCACCCTGAATATACTCCAGTAAATGCGGTGCAACAAACCACTCCAAAAGCTGATCGGCCCAGCGGGGAGGTTGGTTTGGTAAAGGGTTGGTTGACTTTTTCATGCGGGCATTTAAAACGGATTGGCTGATAAACCCATGAGTTCAAGTTTAGCTTGCGGAATCGACTGCCAAAGTCGGGTGCGGGTTTGTTGGATTTCCAGCAATACTTCACCACCTGCAGCAGTCAGCGCAAATAATCGCTTGCGCCTCCCCCCTCGTTCGGCCGTTGCCCCTCCCACCGAGGACGACAAAAAGCCTTTTTCCTCCAAACGATACAGCGTAGTGTGTACCGCGCTGATGGTAAAATCGCGGCCCGTTTGCTGCTGAAGCTCCTCCATAACGGGTACGCCATAT
Source organism: Runella sp. R0.1_18 (assembly GCF_057652155.1). Taxonomy (NCBI): domain Bacteria; kingdom Pseudomonadati; phylum Bacteroidota; class Cytophagia; order Cytophagales; family Spirosomataceae; genus Runella; species Runella sp. R0.1_18. Next base: position 14,016 of record NZ_JBYFCK010000008.1, on the reverse strand, counting down.
ACGTCTTCATTGCAAGCGGCAACCACCAGTAGCACCAATTCTTCAAGTTCTCCCAGTATTGTTTTTCTCATAAAATGGTCGGGGATTAATTAGATACAATTTTTTAGATGAAATAATCGTGCCACAACAAAAACCACCTTTGTTGAAGTTATTTTCAAGAATCAGTGTCCGAAATCGTACAGAGTTTGTCCGTTGATGAAGTAACAAACGACATAAGTAACAAGGCCATTCAAAAACTTAGAGGGTGTTAGTAGCAATTTAAGGCAATCTAAATTTAGTTTGCAGTAAAAACACTTTTATAAAACGCACCAATGCCCTATTTGCTTTATCTCTGTATCAACGACGGCTCAGATACTAGAATTAACAAAGAAATCAAAACGTTATCGAAACACTTTGATATTATCTATTTGGGCATTGGCCGTGATGAATCTCAATCTTTTGTGAAACCGCTTTGCCACAAGTTTCATTTGATCAAAGGCCATCATAAGTCCATCGGAACGTTGATTCGGTACGTAGGAGCGTTTCTAAAATTATACTTTACCCAATCATACGACAGCATCCACGTTATCAACGAACAGCTTTTGGTGATTTTTTATCCATTGTTGTGGTGGAGTCGCCGTCGCTTGGTGGCCGATATTTTTGATTCTATCTTTTTGCGCTCCAGCAGTGCTTTGGTACGCTCGTTACAATCGTGGGTGTACCGCCTTCCTTCGGCCATCATTGTTACCGACGACAATCGTTTACAGCTAGTACCCGAAGGCTTTCGGAAGAAAACAGTCGTCGTAGAAAATTATCCTTATGCCTTTACTGACGTCCAGCCCAAAGCCGCCAGCGATGACGAATTACTGGTTTTGTACAGCGGTTCGTTGGGCGTAACGCGCGGAACCCAACTGCTGAACGACTTGGTGACATTTTCTCCCAAAGTACGCGTTTGGGCCATTGGTTGGGTGTATGACGAACCTACCCGTCAACTGTGTCAACATCCTCAAGTGACGTTTTTGGGGGTAAAAACCCAGCAAGAAACCATGCGGTTGGCCTCAGCATGTGACTATATTTTGTCGGTCTATGAACCCATCAACGACAACAACCTCAACGCCAGCCCCAACAAAATCTACGATGCGGTGCAGGCACAAACTCCCGTCATCATCAATGCCGAAATTAAAGTCGCTTCCTTTGTCGAAAAGGAAAATTTGGGCTACGTCACGGATTCATACTACGTAACTGATACCCAAAAGCTGCTAGAAGCATTGATTTCACGAAAGAAAACCTTTGTTTTTGACCAAAATCTAAGCCAACGTTACACGTGGGAAGCCGTGGAAGGGAAGTTGTTGGGGGTGCATCGGTCTTACTGACTTACCCAAACGCCAACCGAAACTCCGTTCCAACGTTAGGCGTGGGGTTCACCGTAATTTTGCAGGAAATCGCTTTGGCTAAGTCGCGAATTAGGTGCAAGCCAAGACCCGATTTTCCACCTACATTGGCCGTTTCGGAGTAAAGTGCACTCAATTGCTGCTCCGAAACCCCACCTGCATTGTCCGTAATGGCCAAGATAACCTGCCCTTTTTCCTCACGCGCTGCCCAATGAATGTTGCCATTGGGGACGTTTTTGAGCGCTTTCAAGGCGTTTCCAGTCAAGTTTTGCATGATTACTTTGAGGTAATCTTCGTCCGTTATTACGTTTAGATGATTGGGGTTTTCAAACTGAAACACCACCCCTGTATTTCCTGAAAAGAACTTCTGCAAATACTCAAACAACTCATTTACTGCCACTTCCTTTACCTGTGGCCGAAAGTTCTCCATTTGGCTTTTGCTCCACAACAGCATCGACTCCATCGTATCGAGCAGTCCTTCGGCAGCGGTTGTGATGCGTTGCTGGTGCGCGGCGGCCAATTCGGGCGAAAGCAAATCTGGGGCTTCTTTTTGGAGGTTCAAAAAACTGATAAGGTTCGATACGGGACTTCGTAAGTCATGGCTCAAAATGGCAAAAAACTTAGCTTTTACTTTGTTGGCTTCGTCCAATTCGTTGTTGAGGTGCAACAGCGTCGTATTGGTACGCTTCCGCGTCTGGTTTTGCCAGTACAGCAACGCCCCAATCACTCCCAACAGCACCAGCCCAATCACAAAACCTACTCGCTGTTTTTTCTGACTTTCCAACTCCAACCGATTGATTTCAAGCTGTTTGTCTCGCAGCTCTATTTCACGTTTGCCTTCTACTTCGGCTATTTTGTTTTTATTTTCTTGGGAAAAAATGGAATCTTGACCCGACTGAAACTCTCTGAAGTTGATGTATGCGTTTTTATAATCTCCTCGTTCCGCCTGTAATTCTGCCAAAATGCCCGTCCAGTACGATTGACTACTCACCTCCCCCTTCTGTTTGCTTCGGTTGATGGCGATTTGAAGGTATTTTTCGGCTTGTTGTAGCAGTTCTTTCTGTTGGCTAGGATAGCTTTTGGCTTTTTCAATGTAGGCTTCACCAAGATTTCCCACGTTCTGAATTGCATCCGACTGCATGGGATTCACTTTCGACCACGCCTCAAATGCCTTGAGGTTATAGCGAATTTTACTATCTATGTCCTTGTCCGAAATCGTACCTAAGCTACCATACGCATTTGCTAAACCTTCCAAATTTCCCGTTTTTTCAAAGAGAGGAATGGCTTGAAAGAGGTATTTTTTGGCATTTGTGTAGTCTTCTTTGGCGATATAAACCGCAATTACCTTCATCATCGACTGCCCTACTTCCCGTTGGGCCTCGCCTTCCGACTCCTTGGTCTGTTTTTTTGCTTCCTGTAGCCCTTTAAGCGCATAGGCTAGTGCTTTTTCGTAGTTTTTTTGGGCTAAAAATGTGGTAGAAACATTGCCCAATGCCACCGTTTTCAGGTAAGCATCCCCCAATTCTTCGGAGATTTTTAATGCTTTTAAGTAATAGTCGATGGCTTTTGGATAATTAGACGCAATGTTTTGTTCTGCTGCCCCCAGATTGTTCAGAATCGAGGTCATATTCCATTTATCGTCTATTTCGCGGTACACTGCCAGTGCCCGTTGAAGGTACAATTGGCAAGAATCGTACATCCCCTTGTCACTATAAGCCCGCCCTATTGCCCCCGTAAACACACCAATTCCCCGCTTCCACGGCATTTTTTGCGCGTGCTTTAGCCCCAATTGACTGTAATAAAGGGCTTTGTCTGAGTTAATAAAGAAGTATTCTTCCGCAATGCGTTTATACGTACGGGCTTTTAGGGTATCGTTTTTAATCGTAGGCAAAACTTTCACCAACGAATCAGCCAGGGCCTGTCCTTGTTTTTGGGCGTGCGTGACGTTGATTAGTCCCAATAGAAACAAAATAATCCCGCACCCCTTTTTTAACGTCTTCATTTTAAGTTCAGTAAAGCCTCTTTGTAACTTCTTCCCACGGGCAACGCATATTCCCGAATCTGTACCTGCTGCGCCGATACCCGCTCGATGTAGTGTTTTTGCACGGCATAGCTACGGTGAATTCTGACAAACGACCGAAAGGCTTGTTCTTGCAGTAGCAGCCCAATCGAGGCCAACACGCTGTATTTTTTGGTAGGCGTCACAATCCGCGTGTAGTCTTTGAGGGCTTCCAAGTACAAAATCTCGTGCAAGTTCAGCTTGACTTGCTGGTGACCATCTTTGATAAAAACCGTATTTCCTCCCAAACTGTATTCAAAAAGTTCGGCTTTTCGCTTGAGCGACAGGTAACTCTGCAAACGCATCATGCTGTGGTCAAAACGGTCGGCTTTCAATGGTTTTACCAAAAAATCAAACGCATCGACGTCAAAACTCTCGGCGGCATAATCGGGATAGGCCGTGATAAAAATGCACACGGGAATCGCCCTAAACTGCGCTCGAAGCGCTAGCCCAGAGGTTTCGGGCATGTCAATATCACTGATTAACACGTCTATTTGTCCTTGTTGCAACACGGGAATCGCCGCTTGGGGCGATTCAAAAACCCCAACCACGCGCAGCATCGGGTATTTTTTGGCATACATCAGTGCCGTCAGACGATCGATTTCATTATCGTCAATGATAACACAGCTATAAGTAGTATCCAGGTTCATGTAATAGTAGCACTTGACCAGTTAAAGATAGATGCTTTTGGGATAGAAGTATGCGTCTATCAGGATTTATTTACTTTTCGGTACGCTTGATTTTCCCTTCCATTCTGTCTTTTGTCTATTAAAACTGTTGTTGGTCGAGTACCGATTGATACCCCACCTTCTTCTGTATAGTTTTGACTTGCTTAGTTCACAAAGCAATTATTCAAAACGAACGATACCATGGAACGACGAGATTTTTTACTCAATTCAGCCCTTTTGACTGCCTTTACTGGATTATCACAAACGGCTTTTGGAGAAAGCAACAATGGAATTTTACCAGATGGTATCAAGCCCGTTTTGCTACCATCTTTACCTCCACTCGACCACAAAGGCAGCTCAGACATACGGGTTTGGATTCGGACTTCGATGACCAACGGGCTATTTTCGAGCGTGGAATGTGCCGTAGCTCCCAAAACCATGGGCCCCGCCCCACATTGGCACAAAGAACTCGACGAGTTGATGTTTGTTCTTGAAGGCACAGCCAGCGTATTGATAGGTGATGAAGTAGTTCAAGTAGAAGCAGGCGGGTGGCATCTGCGCCCACGCATGATTAAGCACACCTTTTTTAATGCCTCCGACAAGCCACTTCGCTTCGTAGATATGTACTTCAACCAGCCTTTTGAGGAGTTTTTAGAAAAAATCTTCCACCAACTCACCCCCGAAAACGGTTTTCCGCGTGGTTCGGCGGCATTGAGTCGGGAGCGTGATGTTCTCAATGAAAAGTTTGGGCTTTTTTATGGTGCCAACTCAGGCGAAGAACGGGCAGCTATTGTAAAGCAGTATGGATTAAAATAGTGAATGAGAGATGAAAAAGTTACTATTGTTTTTCCTGTTTGTCCATAACCTTTACGCTCAAATGGGGCTATTAAGCCCTTATGGAGTTGAGGTTCCGCGCTTTTCAGCGGCAACTCGCCCTGCGCCTAATACCGTTGGAATAGGCACTATGCTTTTCAACTCCACCAACGGCACGCATCAATATTCGGATGGTAGTGCTTGGCGCAATCTATCCTCCCTCCCTCCTGCTGGGGCACTTCATCAAACCCTCCGATATGATGGCAGCAATTGGGTAAGCTCTAATTTAATAGAAAATACTGGAACGAAAATACGGATAGCGGTACCTGATAATATTTTTTTCACATCTACAGTGGGCATATACAATATTGGAAATGAATCCGATTTTGGATTAGGAGTTGCATCAAAAGATAAGGGAGTTTTTATTGAAGCAGTTAAAACTGCCATTGATGCTTATTCATCAAATAGTTATGCTCTTTCTGCAAAAACACGTGATGGGGGGTACAGTGCTTTGTTTGGTGGAAGAATGATTATAGGTAAAAGTGCCAATAGTTCCTTGGAGGGTGGAATAGAGTTTCGAGATGATGTTGCTAAAGGTAGTCTGGGCTTCATCGGTATGCGTGGAACAACTGAGTTAGCTGTTTACGGATATGGCTACAATAATTATATCCAACGTTGGAACATCAATACAGGAAGTATTTGCTATGCTACGACTCCTACTGTTTGTTCGGATATACGCCTCAAAAAAGATTTTCGCCCGCTTACCCACTCCTCCCAAAAACTCAATCAACTGCAAGGGTATCAGTACTACTGGAAAAACGAAAAAAGCCCTGATTTACAGACAGGTCTTATTGCCCAAGAAGTGCAAAAAATCTTTCCTGAATTGGTCAAAACCGACTATGAAGGTATGCTCTCGGTGGATTACGTAGGGCTTATTCCCCACTTGATAGAAGCCAACAAAAGCCTTTCGGCACGTATCGAAAAATTAGAAGCTGCTTTACTAAAACAACATTGAGTGATGAAAAAAATACTGCTTTTAGGGGCATTGATGGGAATGCTATCTTGCTCCAGCACCTCCGAAACGCCCGACCCCGATAACACAAGTAATCCCTCTAACCCCACAGGAGGCAATGTCATGGGCAAAGGTCAACCTGGCGTAGTTGGTACGGCGGGCGTTGCCGACTGGGACAAACTTTCGACTTCCGAAAAAGGCCGCATCATGGGCTGGAACGCCCTGTTTTTACACCAATCCGTCGGGCAAGATTTGGAAGAAGGCTGCAAAGCCAACGGCTATCCTTTTGATTATTACGGCAAAGGCGACAAAACCGACGGTGCCGCCTCGGGTAAAGGGCTAAAAGGCGGGATTTTTGTAGATGTGGGTGGTATTCCAAACGGAAACCCTTCCGAAAAAATCAGGGTATTTCGTGAAAATGCAACTCGTAACAAGGATGTACTCCAAATCATGGTTTTTAAGTTTGGCTACGCCGACATCATGGACGATAACTACGAAAAAGTACAAACTGAGTACAAAGCCATGATTGATGCCCTTCGTACCCAATCGCCTTCGCTACGTTTTGTCCACGTAACCCCGCCGTTGGTGTATTCCACTTCATCGTACGAAGGCAACGCCGCCAAAATGAAAGTAGGGCAATGGATGAAAGATACGTTCAAGAGTACTGATGTCATTTTTGATTTGCAAGCTTTAGAAGCCAACGACGGTAGCTGCCAACAAAGCAACGTATGGCGTATCTGTCCCGACAACCGAAACACCTCTTCTGACCCAAGCGACGTAAACGGCGTGGATACGTCTGATGGCCAAGGCCACATTGGCAAAAAAGCAGGACAACGCATCAGCAAAGCGCTGTTAATGAGCATTTACAACGCAGGACGATAAACCCTACAATTTCTTTTATGAAAAAGCTATTTTTAATATTTTGTTCGATTGGCTACGGAATGTTGCATGCCCAAAACCCCGTCGTAGAGATACGCACTTCGGGCAGTACCGCCATTACCTCCAAAGCCTCACTTCACGCACTTTATACCACCTCTCCTTACATTCCCATTTTTTCACAGGCATCTGGTACGGGCGTTTATTCCCAAGAAGGACTGCACGGAGAAATTACGCCTGACGCAAGCAACCCAAAAAATCAATTTATAGGAGTAGTCGGACTAGGAAAAAACGCCCCTTCCCTTGGTGGAAATGGCGCATACAACGTCGGTGTTTTTGGTTCTGGAAAACATGGGCTTTTTGGAAAATCCAGCGAATCGTTTGGCTTCGGTGTCTATGGCGACGGGCACACGGGTGTCCTTGGAATTTCGAATACAGGAGGAATTGGGGTACAAGGAATTAGTTATGGGGTTGGGTTTGCTGGATCTTTTTTGGGAAATGTCACTATTTCTGAGCGCCTTGGAATAGGAATCAGTGGAAATATTCCAGATTTCACGCTGGATGTCGGCGGGAGAGCTCGTCTTCGTAGTGGTGGAAGCAATGAAACCAGCGCGGGAGTATGGTTCAACAACAACCTCAACAACCAATTACGTGCGTTTATTGGAATGCGTGACGACAATGAGTTTGGTATTTATAGCCAAGGTATGGCGCAATGGCTCATGCGGTTTAACGTCAATGTAGGTAGCATTTGCTCTTATTCTACCATCACTAACTGCTCCGATATACGCCTCAAAACCGACATTTCGCCCATTCAAGGTTCTCTTACCAGAATTCAGGCACTAAACGGCGTTAACTATCACTGGAAAAAACACCCAGAGACATCGCTCCAAACGGGGTTCATTGCCCAAGAAGTCCAGAAAATTTTTCCTGAATTGGTCGAAACCGACCAAGAAGGCTTTTTGAGCGTCAATTACACGGGTTTGATTCCTCATTTGTTGGAAGCCATCAAAGAACTTCAAGAGAAAAACGAAGTACAATCAAGTACTACACAGTCGCTCAAACTAAAAAATGAGCAATTAGAAGCCCGCCTTAGCGCCATTGAAGCTGCTTTAAATTTGCCTACGGGTACAGGAAAATAAACTTTCACAGCGTATGAGAACATGGCTTTTGTTATTGGTTTTTCCCACCTTGCTCAAGGCGCAATGTGATAAAACGCCTAACGCAACTCCTACGACTTGGTACGTGGCCACCAATGGTAGCGATGCCAACGCAGGAACTGTTTTACAGCCTTTTCGGAATATCCAAAAAGCCATTGATACCGCCCGCCCCAACGATACGATTGAATTGCGAGGAGGTACGTATATCCTTAACAATGAACTCAGAATCAGGACATCAAACCTCACCCTACGGTCGTATGCCAGCGAATGGGCCATTATCCAAGCCCCCACGCATATCGAAGACATTAGCAGTACGATTTGGTACAGCGAACCCTGCGTTATGGGAGGGATGATAGAGAACCTAGAAATTATTGGTGGTTATTATTATGGCCTTAAATTTGAAAATAATTTAGGCTGGGACGAGCCGATTGTGCACGGCACGAGTAACATTACCGTCAGAAACTGCAAAATTCATCACACAGGCCGCGATTGTATTAAGCTGGTTCCTTACTGCGATAACATCGCTATTCTCAATTGTGAAATCCACCATTCGGGTGTAGGCATTGCCAATGTCTCTGCCCAAAACGCCGAGGGAATTGATAACGTCAACGGCGACCAGATGCTTGTTCGAGGATGCTATATTCACGACATTTCAACGACGGGGCTTTACGCAAAAGGAGGAGCCAAAAATACAGTTATTGAGAATAATCTTATTGTCAATTGTGGTGAATTTGGGGTAATGTTGGGCGTAGGAGGCACCGACAACGACCTTTTTGACCCCGATAATCAAACCTATTATTACGAAAATTTCGATGGGGTTATTCGCAACAACATCGTTGCCAATACTAAACATGGCGGCGTCGGGCTTATCGCAGCGGTACGCCCTCAGGTACTTAACAATACCTTTGCCAACGTAGGGAGCGAAGCTTTAGCCCCCTTGTACATTGGCCCCAATGAAGTATGGGTCAGTGAAACCACGACCATTGCATCGCCTTGTGTTGATGTAAAAGTCATCAACAATATTTTTGTTGAAAACGAAGCCAGCACTTTACCGATGGTGCGCATTCGTTTCCACCAAGATTACCAAGCGAGTGGCATTTCGGGGACAAACAACGAGATAGATTACAATCGGTATTTTCGAAATACCAACTCCCCGACTTACACCTATCTTCAAGCATCCAATCTCACCTTTACCCAATGGCGTAATTCCTCGGGATTTGATGCCCATAGCAGCGAAGGAAACCCTACTCTTACTCCCCAATACCACCTCAACTCCAATAGTATATGTATCAATACAGGGAAGCCGCTACAAAGCGTGAACTTAGATTATGATGGCACCAACCGTACATTTCCACTTGATATAGGAGCGGATGAATGGGGTGATAATTCGCTTACGGTTCCCCCACCTGTAGGAATTATCGGGACGGGGTTACGCATTATCCCCTGCGTATCCAACATTTCACCTACCGATTTACCCTCTACTATTACCAACAACCAACGTTTCGAAACCAACGGGCCTATTACGGCTACCAACAAAGTACTTCCTACGGGAAAAGCCACGTATGATGCTGGTACGTATGTGCTACTTAAAGCAGGTTTTGAAGTGCAAAAAGGGGCTGTTTTTAGCGCCTTTTTAGATGGCTGCGGAAATAAATGAAGAGCTTTTATCGCAAAACACCATGAAAGAAACCATTGAACTCTGTCCAAAATTACAGTTGAAACAGCCTTTTTACATTGAAGAAATTGCGTGGCTGGAAGGCATAGGTAATTATACCACCATTCATTTTCGGAACGGGAAGAGCATTCTCACTTCTAAAACCCTAGCGCTTTTTGCTCGCGAACTCCCCAATGAAGTTTTTGTAAGGGTAAATCGTTCTTTTTTAATCCGAATCAGCGAGGTATCGGTTCATAAATCCGATACCCGAAAATACCTGTCGCTTGTTTTAAACAATGGACAGCAAGTAGAAGTGTCGCGTCGAAAAAAAACGTTGGTTAAAAAGTATCTCCGCCAAACAACATGAAAAAACTACTCATTTTTGGAATAACCATCTTATTGGTAACGGGTTGCAAAAAAGCAGAAATAGCCCCTGCTGAACAACTCACAAACAGTATTTGGACGGGCTTTTTCAAATATAAACCCGTTCGAGAAAACGACAACAGACAGTTGGTGCTCTCGCAGTGTTTTGCCGTCTCTTTTTTGCCCAATGGCGTTTTTAAGTTTTATGAAGCGTTGGGCGAATCGGGAGGCACTTGGATTTTGGGTGAAGACAACGTAATTACGATTACTCAAACCAATAAAAACGTACTCAAATTCGACTATAACCCTAACAACCAAACACTTACATTTAAAAATCTAACGGGGGCTCCCGACGAATGGACGGCCTCAAACATGGAGCAATCGGATGTATCTAAAGCCAGTAAAATGGAAAATGTCAAGTGGAACTACCCCTATGCTGGAAATTATATCATCATTAAAAAAGACAACTTTAATGACAGCTACTTTGAAACTGTAACGGGCAAGCAGGCCATACAGCGGTTTCAAACCGTAATTCTTCAGCCAGGTAGGGTATTTATTTATCGAAACAACGACGAAATGTACAATACCACTGCCACAGGCCCTATTACTGGAATTTCCACCCAACTTGTCAAATAATAAAATCGTCACATGAAAAAACTACCCGCCCAGTATTTGCTTACACTACTGGTTTTAATGACCCTCTATCACTCGCTATCAGCCCAAAGCATAGTGGGAGAATGGAAGAGAACCGCCATCATTACTATCTATTCGGACGGTAAAACCACCGACGATATGGCAGAACTTACCAAAGCAATGCCTTGTACGGCCGATATTGTGTATGTTTTTGAAGCCAACGGAAATTTGAGTATGCGCGTCCCGAAAGGCTGCCCCATCCCCGCTGTACTTTCTACTTGGAAGCTCAACGGCTCCACCCTCACTACTCGCATGAAAGATCTTACAAATACCGATCAAGTGAGCATCTCTGGCAACACCATGACCACTACACACGCGTATAGTCCACAAGAAAAGTATGTACCCAAAGGGGCAAAATCAATAAAAATCATCTATAAAAAGGATTAAAACAAATCTCTCAAACCATGAAAAAACTCCTCATTTACGGCATTTTGTTGGTTGTATTCTGCGTAAATATGGGCGCGGGTTGCAGCTCTCAAACCACTGACCCACAACCCGAGAACTCCCCTGAAATCGTCGGAAAATGGAAACTAATCAAAACAGGGTATTATATCACAAAATCTGACGGCTCAAAAGTCAACGATACCTTCGATACCGAGCCTAGAGGTATCAATATCGTGTATGAATTTTTTAGCGATGGGCGATTAGTAGTGACCGATGGGCAAAGAAACACCACTACCGAAATTCGCTGGACACTGAAAGTAAATAAATCTGACGCTAATGGGATTTTAGAAGGTCAACTTATCCAGATTGGAAAAGAGCAAAAAGAGTTAGCCCAATCCATTGGCCAGTCGGGTGACCTTACCTTACAAATTTCTACAACCCCTAACTTTATGGCCTTGGTCGTCGATGTCACTAAGCTATCGACGTATCCAGAAATGACACTCATGCAAAACTTTAAGAAGATATAATTTCGGAAAGAAGCGTAATTTTACTTGCAAACAATCTGAATGGTACTTTTTCAGGTTTTCTAATTTTGAGATTATGAACAAAAGAAAAATAGTGCTCGCCCTTGGTTCGTTGGTACTCCTTAGTTGGCTTGTTTATGAATGTAAGTACTATACAAGCTACTGGTTTGATACTTTCGACCGACCGTGGGCTTACAGTTCTGATGAAAACGCAAAATTATTGGTTGGCAAATGGCAAGGAAGCTTTATCGACCCCGATAATGTAAAAAAAACGCTCGAAATCGAAATTTATGAACCTGTAACGGAAGAAGAACGTGAACGTAGCGCAGCTCGGAAACGTAGTAGCCGAAGAAGAGACAACAAACGTGCTTTTGACGGCAAAGCCATTGCTAAAAGCCGATTAGGTACCGAAACATACGAGATTTATGGAGCCGTAGAAAAAGATGATTTCCATCATCTTCACTTTAATTTCCGCCCTGAAGATGAGAAAAAACGCGTTCTTCCTAATTTTACCTTAGTAGAAGCTAACAAGGGAAATTGGCAAGAAGATGGTATGACCCTGACACTCTCATTTGCGTATCACAATACCGATGGTTCCAGTACTTGGCGAAGTTCTGACCCACGCCATTCTAAAAAAGTAGCCACTACTCTGAGCCGAACTCCCCAATAATCCCTTTTTAAGGACATTTTTTATCGATTGCGAAGCTGTTTTTGGCTTCGTTAGGATTGCTTTTGTCTTTATTTTTCATACATCGACACTCATTTTAATTCATACATTAATGAATCGCCCCTGTTTTTACATCACCATTTTTTTGTTGCTAGGTATTTTTGGATGCAACAAAGAAAACATCGAAACCGATGAATGCGACACTGACCCTACATCCTGTGGGTGTTCCCAAGCTCCGCCCAATTGTGATGGTAGCAGTGGCGCACTTAGTGGCATTGTTTACGTTTCCCCATCGGGCAACGACTCAAACGACGGAAGCGAAAATAAGCCGTTTAAAACGATTCAAAAAGCCGCAGACGAAGCTGACCCTTCCAAAGCCTTAGAAATCGTTCTGAGAGGCGGAACACACGAAAGCAAAGAAATTAAATTCCGTACGTCCAATATTTATCTTCACTCCTATCCTGGCGAATGGGCCGTCATTAAAGCATCCACGACCGTTGAAGACATCACAAGCTGTTTGTGGTTTCGCGAACCGACCACTGAAAATATCACCATCGAAAACCTCGAAATAGTTGGTGGTTATCTTTATGGGGTAAAGTTTGAAAGCAATTGGGAAGACGACCGTAGCATACCTTTCACCAAACGAAGAGGCGTACGAAATGTAAAAATTTTGAATTGTAAAATCCACGACACAGGTCGGGACTGCATTAAAATTGCGCCAGGCTGCCAATACATTCAAGTTCTTAATTGCGAAATCTATCGCTCGGGAATTGGGCCTGCCAATATTTCGGCTCAAAATGCGGAAGGAATAGATAACGTTAATGGATCTAATATGACCGTCCGTAATTGCTACATTCATGATATTGCCACCAACGGTCTTTATGCCAAAGGAGGCGCCAAAGATTGTGTTTTTGAGCAAAATTTACTCATGAATTGTGGCGAAGGAGGTTTAGTTGCAGGTTATCTCGACACTGACGCCGAGTGGTTTGACACCGATAGTAACCCCAATTATTACGAAAGTATCAATATAATCATCCGAAATAACATTGTTGTGAATACAAAATGGGAAGGAGTGGGGCTTTATGCTGCCCAAAATGCGCAGGTATATAATAACACGTTTATCAATGTAGCACAAAATGCCAGTGCGGCATTGCTGATTGCACGGGGTGAGATATACGGCACTCCAAAAGGTGATAAATTTCCAAAGTCTAAGGACATCAAAGTGGCTAATAATATTTTTGTGCAAGCCGCTTCGGCTCAAGGACACATGGCGCGTTTACGAGGTTTGCCCGAAGGGGTAAATGAATTAGGCTACAATGTTTATTACAAAGCCAGCCAAGTTTCGTATCGCATAGATAAAAATGACGACGAATATGAAGAGTTTTTAGGGTTCGATAACTGGAAGAATAAAAGTAAATTTGATAGTAACAGTTTTCTTACCAACCCTAAACTTGATAATTCTTATCATTTAGCCGACGGTAGCCCGTGCATCGGAGCGGGGAAAATACTGCAAAGCTTAGTAGAAAAGGATTATGACGGCAAAGCGCGGGGTGCTAAAATAGATATTGGCGCTGACCAGTACAACAATGGATCTTCATTGAGTGTCCCCCCCCTGGCTCTTACAAACGGCACCCGAGGCACTGGCGGGGAGTAACGTATAGCAAAAAAAGAGGAGCTCGTTTTTGAGCTCCTCTCGGATTAATATTGTGGCGGCTACCTACTTTCCCACATTTTATTGCAGTATCATCGGCGGAGTGGGGCTTAACTTCTCTGTTC
>NZ_JBYFCK010000007.1:0-338325 GCF_057652155.1 Runella sp. R0.1_18 | reverse complement strand
CCTTCAAGTCCGATATTTCTTTAATCAACTCTTCCATAATCTCATCTATGCAAATAGCGTACCTAAACAGTTACAAAAAGAAAATGATAGCTTTTGGTTGAAAGACCCTACGGGAAATTTGATTTGTTTAAAATCTGTATAGAATATGGCAAAAAAAGAACCAAAAGACCATTGTAAAGACGAGTTAGGAAAGGTGTATCCTATTGTAAATTTTAATAACTGTGGTGGCAAAGAAGACTGCGTTGTTGTTTGTCCTTACAATGTTTTTGAAATGCGACCAATAACCGCAGAAGATAAAGCAAAACTGAATTTCAAAGGAAAACTCAAAACCTTTTTCTTCAAACAAAAGGCTTATGTTATCAATCCCGACCAATGTCATTCGTGTGGGCTTTGTGTACAGGTTTGCCCAGAAAAGGCGATTAAATTGTCGAAGTATTTAAAAGCAGACTAACAAAAACTGCCACCAATAACTAAGCATTCGTGGTGCCGTAGCCCAAGCCATGAAGTCCCGAAAGCTTTAGCAATTGAACAATACTCGGACGAACAGCCTTTTTTTCAACAAGGTTTTTACGAAATTGGAGCTGAACATTGATGATTTTAAGTCCTCGCCTTGGGCAACATCTGAACCATTACCTGCTATTTTAAACTAAAATTCAAAATGTTGATATTAAGCTCATTTCGAGGCATGAAGCAAACAGTATTGATATTCTTTCTTTTGTTCCTATCGTACTCAACATATGCACAAATGAAAGCTATTCCAAATATTCCTGCTGTTCGTCCAGAGGAGGCTGGTTTCAACAAAGATTCAATTGCTGCACTTACTGATACCATTGCCAAATTTAAGCAAAGAGATTACCGAGGACTGATTGTGATTAAGGACAATAAAATTGTATTGGAAAATTACTACAATACATTTTGGCGTAATCACATACACGATATTCGGTCTGCGGGTAAAAGTATTACAGCTTTGCTATTGGGGGTAGCCATCAAAGATGGTTTGGTGAAAAATTTAGAGCAAGATGTGTACTCTTTCTTTCCAAAGAAAAAATACCCTTCTATTCACGATGATTATAAAAAAGTTAAACTGATTCATCTTTTGAATATGGCTTCTGGTTTAGATGCCGACTCCGACAATCCTAAAACAATGGGCAGCGAGGGAAAATGGATTGCAAAGGACGAATGGTTAAGCTACCTGTTGAGCGTTCCGCTATCAAGCGAGCCAGGAAAAAAATGGGTCTATGCAGATATCAATGCCGTTTTGATTGGAGCTATCATTGAAGAAAAATCTGGGATGAGCCTAAAAGACTATGCCAAACAAAAAGTTTTTAACCCTTTAGGAATCAAAGAGTTTTACTGGTACACAAATGCTGCTAATCAAACTGGTGCTGCTGGTAATCTTTATATTTCTACACTGGACTTTGCAAAATTGGGTCTATTGGTTGCAAACAAAGGAAAATGGGGAGATAAACAGTTAACCGATACCGATTATATGAATAGGTTATTGGGCGAAAATTCCCCTGCAATAGGCGATTACAATCCTTTGGCTGACGGATATGGGATGCTTTGGTACAGAACAAAAAGAAAATTTGGCAACAGCGAAATAAGCTACCTATGGGCATCAGGAAACGGTGGAAATCATTTAGTGGTTGTTCCTGAAAAAAACATGGTCATTGCTATGACCTCTGGTGCATACGGAAATTGGTATCCCCATACAAGAGCCTATTTTATTCTTGGTAAAATATTTCAAGCGTTGAAGGATGAGCGATAAAAATAACAGGTAATAACCAACATCTGCCACAGCATCAATTAATGCGCTATTTAGGCATCAAACCCCAATCTTTGAACAGGTTAAGGGGAAGAATTGTAGAGAAAAGCAAAAGCTAGGATTCCTTTCTTAACTTAAGTGAACGAGGTCAGCCGTTTCCCCAATCTACCTTTGCAGCATCGTTTAACATTAATGAAAACAGATATGCAAAAGAAGATTTTATGGATTGGACTTACCTTCGTGTTGGCAATCAGTTTACCGATGAGTGCACAAGATGTAAAAAAAGACAGCACTTATAAAAAATGGTGGGTTGGCAGTACTTTGTGGCTATTGGGCAATTTTGATAAAACAAATAACCCTGAGTATATTCAATTGAATGTTGGGTATAGAATAACACCCAAAGATATTATTTCCTTTAGATTTAAACGCTCCATTTATTCCTGGCCAATAGGTATCCCTTTTAATTCATCATCATTTGATGCCCCAGGAGAAAACTACCCTGGACATGCTCGCATACTGGCACCTACCATAGGCTATCAGCGGTTTTGGTGGAAAGGAGCTTATGTATCTGTTCAAGCATTAAATGCTTTTGAAAAATATATGGATAAGAATGGGAAAAAAATTGGAAATGGATACACGTTATATGTGGATTCTTATTTGGGCTACCAGTTTAAGTTTTTTAAAAACCGCTTCTTTTTTGAACCAGCTATCGGAATTAGCTATTGGCCAATACGAACCAATGTTCCAGCATCTTTTAAGGCAGTAGAACAAAAATGGAATAACTACTTTATTCAACCTGGGTTTGATTTTGGTTTTAATTTTTAACGTTAAAAGTACCAATGAAAGCTATAATCTGCCCCCAATATGGCCCTGCTGAGGTTTTGCAACTTGAGGAAGTTGCAAAACCAATACCTAAAAGCAGTCAAATTCTTGTCAAAATAGTCGCTACTACGGTCAACTCTGGTGATGCTAGGGTGAGAAGCCTTCATGTAAAGGGATTTATGAAGGTCATCATGCGACTGGTTCTTGGTGTTTCAAAACCAAGACAGCCTATTTTAGGAACTACTTTTTCGGGCATTGTTGAAACGGTTGGAGACAATGTTTCTAAATTTAAAGTTGGTGATAAAGTATTCGGGATGACAGGGTTTAAATTTGGGACTCATGCAGAATATATAGCCGTTAATCAGCATAGCCATGTGCTTAAAATGCCTAAAAATGCCACCTACGAAGAAGCCGCAGCCATCATTTTTGGTGGACATACAGCCATTTATTTTTTAGAAAAAGCAAAAATTGCCGAAAAGCCAAGCAAAAAAATATTGATTATCGGTGCAACAGGTTCGGTAGGAACAGCAGCCATCCAGATAGCAAAACATTATCATGCTGACATAACAGCCGTTTGCAGTTCCAACGGGCAAAAACTTGTTGACGAACTAGGCGTTACCAGCATCATTTTATACGACAAAGAAGACTTTACTCATCGAGCCGAAAAGTTTGATATAATTTTTGATGCAGTTGGGGCATTCAGTCGAAAAAAATGTGCCGCACTCTTGAACGAAAACGGAATTTATAAAAGTGTAAATGAATATGCTTCAGAAACAATACAACAATTGGAGCTATTAAAAGAGCTATTTGAAAAAGGAGCATTTAAGGCAACAATTGACAAGACTTTTAAAATGAGTGAAATAGTAGAAGCACATAGGTATGTTGACGAAGGACGAAAAAAGGGGAATGTCGTACTAAAAATAGGTGGATGAAAAGTTACTCTGAAAGCAGGTTTTGACCTGCTTTTTTGCTTTTGTAGTTGTTTTGATATAGCTTTCTCACTTCGACGGTACAACCCAGCAAACAATCATACATAAGATGAACGAAATCGAAACATACATTCAGCAGTTTCCTGACCATGTGCAGGAAATCTTGAGAAACATCAGAAAGTTGATAAAGGACAATGCACCCGAAGCAGAGGAATCGTTTGCGTACGGAATGCCTGCTTACAAGACACACAAAAAACCACTGGTTTATTTTGCGGCATTTAAAAACCATATCGGATTTTATGCAACACCATCGGGACACGACGAATTTCAAGCCGAACTTTCAAAATATAAACAAGGAAAAGGTTCGGTGCAATTTCCGCTTGACCAACCCATGCCCTACCAACTAATGGAAAGGATTATAAAATTCAGAGTAAGCGAAAACAGCGCCCGAAACGCTTCAAAAATGTAGTCCGACACTTACCATGATTTGCGCATGAAACATCAAGATATTCAATCCGTTAAGGAAATCAAGAACAACTACCGCCCTATTTACAACGTCAATGCTAGGCATAAAGAAAAACTTTCTACCCTCGACAAAGCTGCTTTGTGGATCACTGACCATGTCGGCAGTATGGGTTTTTTCCTCATAATCTTCTGCTGGACAGCCCTGTGGCTTGGCTGGAACACCCTCGCTCCCAGCCCCTTACGATTCGACCCGTACCCAGCTTTTGTTTTATGGTTGTTTATTTCTAACATGGTTCAAATTTTTCTTATGCCCCTCATTATGGTGGGGCAAAACTTGCAGTCGAAGCATTCTGAACTTAGGGCGGAACAAGATTTTTCCATCAATAAAAAAGCAGAAAGTGAAATTGAGGCGATTCTGAAACATTTGGAAAATCAAAATGACCTTATTCTTCAAATTTTGAACAGGCTTGAGGCATTCGAAACAAAAAAATGATCGCATGAAGAAACACTTGGTTTTGCTGTGCCTTGTCCTCTCGGTAGGCTTCATTTGCATGGGTGCTTATCTTTATCCTGGTGGGTCTCTGCACAACAAAAACTCAGTCGGATTTGACTGGACTCAAAATTTCATCAGCAATTTGTTTCAACCCAAAGCCATCAACGGCCTTAAAAACCCGTCGAGAATTTGGGCGACCATTGGCATGGCTTTCAATTCTTTAGGCTATGGCCTATTTTTTATCAATATGGCCAAAAAGATGTCCAACAAGCACGCCTCTTTGGTTCTAACATTAGTAGGCTTTAGTGATATCCTCTTCAACTTTCTCATTGCCACCCCGTTGCACGACATCATGACAATCCTCTCTAGCACATCATCTTTGCTGGGGCTGTTTTACATAACCGTTTTTACCCTGAAAACAAAACTGCATTTCTTCAAAATCGGCTGCCTGCTTTGCATGGGTATCTTTTATTATACCTTGTTTCTTTACGGATTTGGCGATTGGGGTTTATTAGCAATTATGCAGAAAGTAACCTTAATTTGCTCCATGCTACTCGTTTTGGGGTTTGAGTATTTCACTAACAAAGAGGACTTTAGACCAAATATAGAAATGAAGTAACAGGGCAAAAAAGCATCCAATAAAAAGTTACTATTTATTGCTCCAGAGGAACTCAATCTTAGTACAGTGTTAAGTAAATAGCTTTATTTTTTACCCGCAGAAAGCCGCAGAATTATAAAGGCTGATTTTCGCTGAAAAAGGACTTTATATTGTCATTAATCTGCGTCAATCAGCGGGTAATAGTTAAAGAAACTTAGCTTACAGTGTCCTTAGTAGAAATTTTTAAAATACGTTGAGCCTGATGAACTAGGCATAAAAACTATAAACCACACAAACTGAACACAGCACCAATGAAAAGCCTATTCAAGCCATTGTTATTTTTGCTCTTTGCCTGCTCATTTTTTTACGTCAACGCTCAAAAACGCACTCATTTCAAAGCCAAAGTAGTTTACAAATCTAAAGAGCTCGTCGTCACCCAGATTGCCACTAACTCTTTTGAACATACGTCCTTCAAACAAACCACTGATTTTGGGTACGTTCCTTGCAATGGCCTCCTTGTCCGCGATGGAAACGAAACGATTATTTTTGACACGCCCACCAACGATAAAAGCGCCGAATTACTAATCAAGTGGGTCAAAGAAACGCTTCAGTGCAGCATCAAAGCCATCATTCCAACGCACTTCCACGACGATTGTTTGGGTGGGCTACAGGCTTTTCACGATAACGCCATTCCTTCCTACGCTTATTTCAGGACCATCGAGTTTGCCCAAAAGAACAAGTATGTTGTCCCCCAAAATAGCTTCCGTGACTCCCTAGTTTTGAAAGTGGGCAACGAAACGATTGTCGCCAAATCGTTCGGAGAAGGCCATACCAGAGACAACGTCGTTGGGTATTTTCCCAAAGAAAATATCCTATTTGGAGGGTGTTTGCTCAAAGAAATGGGAGCTAGCAAAGGCTATTTGGGCGACGCCAACGTGGCTGAGTGGTCGAATACCGTCGAAAGAATCAAAAGTCAGTACCCCAACCTGCAAGTGGTAGTGCCTGGACACGGAAAATACGGCGACAAAAAACTGCTTGATTACACCATCGGCCTCTTCAAAACCGAGATGTTTGGTGAGCAGCTTTTTAAGAAAAACTAACCCTTCCCAAAAATCATAAAATGGAATTTTCACCTTTCAACAACATTGTTAAACGCTGCCTTCAAGGAATGGAAATGGAGGCCAAGGGCAGCCCCGAAGAAGCCAACAAACTATTTCGACAAGGGTGGGAAGAAGCCGCCAATGAGTTTGAAAAGTTTCTTGCTGCCTATTACGTAGCTCGACATCAACCTACCGTTTCCGACCACCTACACTGGCTAACCATTGCGTTAGAACATGCCTTAAAGGCCGATAATGAAGCCACTAAAAGCGCACTCCCCACTTTGTATTCTCAAATTGCTGCGTACTATGACGACTTGGGAGATGTGGAAAACGCCAAAAAAAATCACGAGCTAAGTGCTTTATACGGAACAGCTCCTTCCGACAGAGGCCCTTTTTACCATGGTACAAAAGCTGATTTACAACTGGGTGATATGTTGGTCGCAGGTGGGGTTTCAAACTACCAATCTGAACTGGTAATGAATCATATTTATTTCACGGCGCTGGTCAGTGGTGCAGGTCTTGCGGCAGCATTGGCCAAAGGCGATGGCCCCGAACGCGTCTATATCATTGAGCCTACGGGTAGTTTTGAGCATGACCCGAACCTCACTGATAAAAAATTTCCAGGCAATCTAACTCGTTCTTATCGCTCACAAGCACCTTTAAAAATTGTGGGAGAAGTAACCAAATGGGGCAAACAAACGCCGCAGGCGATTCAAACCTTTCGTGAAAAATTGGACAACAACAAAGGTAAAATCATTAATTAAAACGAATAAACTGTAAACAACTGTACTCGATTATTCTTATATCCATAAAAATCGTGTCGAATCAGTGTCATCAGTGTGCTAAAATCGTCGATAATAGAACACTGATTGCACTGATTTAACGGGTTCACACGGATAAAAGATAGATAAAATAGAAACCTTCGGGTACAGTAACTGAAACCCTTAAACAAGAAAACCAAAAAAATTTACAACAAGAGTTTGCGAAGCCAAAAAGTTGCCCACATATTTGCAACCAGTTAGTTTCACAAAAATAACGATTATGAGAAGAGACGTGTTTCAGGCCATTGCTGACCCTACCAGACGGGCGATTATTGCGTTGATTGCGTTGCAGTCGATGACTCCCAATTCGATTGCCGAACATTTTGACACTACACGTCAGGCAGTTTCAAAGCATTTACGCATCCTGACTGAGTGCGAACTGGTGAAGCAAGAACACAAAGGACGCGAGATTTACTATACGCTTGAGCTAGAACGAATGAAAGAAATCGACAAATGGCTTGAACAGTTTAGGGAGATTTGGGAAACGCGTTTCAGCCAGCTTGATACGTTATTACAAACCATACAAAACCAACAAACGTAAGCAGCTTGCTGATTACAAAATCTCAATATCAAATTTTCGGTAGTTATCGAGCACAGGGTCGTTGCTCGGTAAATCAGTGATAAGCGTGTCGATGGTGGAAAGTTCACATACCTTAAAAAAATCGACGGTTTCGAGCTTTTCTTTGTTGCTCAACACAATCGTCTTGCGGGCTGATGCCATCAGGATTTTCTTTACTTCTCCCTCGTCTTGGATAGAGGCGGTGATTCCGATTTGACTGTCTATCGAACACGCTCCCATAAAATACACATCGGCTTGGTACTTTTGGGCTTCGAGGCAAGTTTGAACCCCCACGTTGGTTTGCGTACTTCGGTTATAATTTCCCCCCAACACAATCACCTCTAGCCCATGGTGCGCCGACAACAGCGGAAGTAACGCTATGTTATTGGTTATCAAGCGAAAACTGGCTTCAATCGGAATACTTGAAACAAACGCCAGCATGGTCGTACCTCCGTCTATAAACACGGTTTTGGCACCCAAAAGCTGTTGTTGGGCTTTGAGCGCAATTACTTTTTTAGCGTCGGGAAACATATCCGCGCGGTCTTGAAACGAAAGCGGACTCGCTGAGGGGCTAATGGCTCCGCCTCTTACTTTCACTAGCAATCCACTCTTTGCAAGTACTTCAATATCCCGACGGACGGTATCTTCTGAGACGTTCAAACTCAGCGCTAACGCTTCAAACGAAGCTTTATTGGTCGCTTTTATGACTTTCAAAATATGGTCAAAACGCTCCTCTTTTAACATTTTTTTGAGGTTTTTTATGGTAAAGTAGTGCCAAGGGTTGCTCGCAACCCTTGGCACGAAAAATCGGGTTGTGAGCAACCCTCAGCACAGGAAAAATCGGGTTGTGAGCAACCCTCCACACGGCACGGCTACTTCCTGCCATACGCTACGCCTACTAGCAGCAGCAAAAAGCCCGTAAAGCCGAATGCTATCGACAAGGAAGTTTGTTGGGCGATGAACCCTAGAATGGCTGGGCCTGCCAATTGACCAGCGTAACCCATGCTCGTAATGGCCGCAAGAGCAACCGAACTTGGTACATTTTTGAGTCGCCCTCCTTCGCTGAAAAACACAGGGACGATATTTGCCGCGCCGATTCCTACCAAAACAAAGCCTACAAAAGCACCAATAAGCCAAGGAGTTCCGACAATGAGGGCAAAACCTACAACACCTACAAACGCCCCTCCCGACACCACCGTTTTGGTATCAAGTTTTGAAACTACTTTGTCGCCCACCAAACGCATGACCGCCATGGCAACCGAAAATGCCGCGTAGCCCACCCCCGACAATGCCTCCTCTACCCCTCGGTTGTCGCGGAGAAAAATGGCGCTCCAGTCGAGCATGGCTCCTTCGGCCAAAAACACCGCAAAACACATTGCTCCCAAGAAAAGCACTTGGGCATTGAGCCACGATGCACCTCCCGAACTTTCTTCGCTTTTTTCAGGCGCAAATCGACGGTTTACTTTCACTTCGGTAGCGGCATCCATCAAAAAACGAAACTGCGTAAGCACAATCAACATCATTAATCCTGATACAGAAATGGCCGCCATCAACGGCGTTATACCCAACTTTATCAATAAACCAATGGCCAGCGGCCCTACCAGCCCCCCAACGCTAAAAAAGCCGTGGATGGACGACATGATTGGTTTTTCCGATAAATTCTGAATCTGAACCCCGTGTGCATTCATGGCGACGTCGATGCTACCAAGACCTGCGCCAAACACGAAAAGCATGGCCGCCATGGCCACCGAAGAATCCATAAGCAACAGTAGCGGCAACGCCACCGACATCACGATGGCAGAAGCAATCATCGTCTTTAGGGAGCCTATTTTGGAAATCAGCCAACCCGAAATCGGCATGAGGATAATTGCCCCTGCGCCCAAAAACAACAGCAAAACACCCATCCTGCCGTCGTCGAGGCCAAGTCGGTCTTTGGTATAAGGAACCATCGGCGCCCAACTCGAAATCCCAATACCGCACACCAAAAAAATGGCTTTGAGGGCAAATCGTGCTTTTTTCAAATCTAAGTCGATGGCGTCGTCGCGGAAATTCATACTTGTACGAGATATTTTGGTAGAAAACTTTAATTATTTTGCAATTATAAGCAAATTTGCAAAATATTGCAAAAAAAAACAAACACTATGAAAATCGAACATATTGCCATTTGGGTACAAAACCTCGAACAAATGAGGGCTTTTTACGAAACTTATTTTGGTGCCATTTCTAGCACCAAATACCACAATCCAACCAAAAACTTTCAATCATATTTTTTGTCTTTCGAACAAGGAGCACGCCTCGAATTAATGCACAAACCTGAAATAAACAATATATCCCAAACAGTTGAAAATCAACGATTAGGAATCATACATTTGGCTATTTCGGTCGGAAGTAAAGAGCAAGTGGACAAGTTAACTACAAAGCTACAAAAAAATGAATTTCAGGTAGTTGGAGAACCAAGAATGACTGGAGATGGTTATTATGAAAGCGTGATTTTAGATCCAGAAAACAATCTTATTGAAATTACTGAATAGGGATAAAAAGTAGTTATTCGACATATACCCCTTTAGTACTTTCGTAAGGTTCATCTATCGAAAGGCAATGGAACTCATCGAAATCTACAGCGGAACTTGGATACAATGCCAAATGGCCAAAAAACTTTTGGAAAGCGTCAAAATCAAAGCCATTCTAAAAGATCCCAATATGGGCATGGGCTCAAGTTCCACTTTTTGTCGTCCAAGAGGCAACATTAAACTGTTGGTACTCGATTCGGACTACGAATCGGCTACCAACATTGTCACTAAATTGTAAAAAGCACCCCTTGGCTTTTTAGCGAATCATCTTCCTCCGATGTTCGACGCCCCAATGCTGCATCGAACTCAATACTTCATTTAGGCTTTCGCTATAAGGCGTAAGCGAATACTCCACTGTGATAGGTTTTGTGTTTTGGACAGTACGGTTCACCAACTCGTTCATCTCTAGTTCCTGCAATTCCTTCGACAATATTCTCGGCGAAATCCCCGCTTCCCTCGACAACTCCCTAAACCTCCGCGGCCCCGTCATTAGAATGGTCAGCAGAATGAGTTTCCACTTTCCTCCTACGACATCCAACGTATCTCGAATGGCCAAAATCGACTTTTGACAGGCTTCTTTTGTGTGTATGGTATCCATTTTGTAATCGGTATCCTTTTTGTAACAGGTTACAAATGTATAGCATTTTAAGAGAACTTTGCCCCGAAATCAAAAATGTTAAAACCATGTCATCCAAATCAATTAAAATTACGGGCTGGGCGTTAACCGCTGTTTTAGGGCTATTATTTGCTTTTAGTGCTTTCTTAAAAATTACCCAAAACGAGGCCGCCATCGCCCAAGCAAGCGCCATTGGCATTGATGCCCATACGTACCGTCTCATCGGATTTGTGGAAATTATGTCGTTGGTATTGTTTCTCGTTCCACGAACGGCCATCATCGGCGCTTTCTTTCTCATCGCCTACATGGGTGGCGCCATCGCAACACACCTCCAACACCAGCAACCTATCGGAATGGCCGTCGGTGTGCAAGTCGTTCTCTGGATTACAATTGCCGTGCGCTTCCCCGATTTGCTCCAACGCGTATTTTCGCCTAATTTACCAACACATTAAGTATTTCAATCAACAACAGCTATGAACCAACGTACCATTAAATTTGCATTCACCCCCAAATTCCACCAAGGTTTTTTAGGAAAAGGGCACGCTGCTGCCGCACTCATTGACGGGCAGCATTTTCCCCAAACCGACCCCTTCTTCCTACTCATGGACGACCAGCTCAACTTACCTGGTGGGCCGCCCGTAGGAGGCCCGCACCCACACGCAGGTTTTGAAACCGTCACTTTTGTGATTGATGGGAATGATCAAGAGTGGCAAAAAGGAAGTCTCGAACTTATGACTGCGGGACGGGGCATCGTTCATACAGAAGAGATTACGGCACAAACCACGCTGCGGATTTTGCAGTTGTGGTTGGTTTTACCACCCGAAAAACGTTGGATAGAACCTTCTTGGCAAAAATTAACGCTCGAAAACGTACCTACGCTCCAAAACGAGCAAGGTACGATTCGGGTATATAGTGGCAGTAGCCATGGCCTCACCTCGCCCTTGCGCAACCACACGCCTTTTACCTTGGTCGATTTTCAACTCAACGCCACCTCGGAACTAACCCAACCGATTCCAGCACACTACAACGGATTTGTTTACGTTCTTGAGGGAAGTATAACCGCTGGCGGTCGCCAGCTAGAAAAAGGCCAAGTCGGATGGCTGGATTCATTGAACGACACGGAGAGCGAAATCCTTTTTCAAAGTACCGACCAAGGTGCTCGTTTTGCACTGTACGCAGGGCAACCTCACCAAGCTCCCATCGTTAGCCACGGGCCGTTTATTGGCGATACGCAGGAAGATATTGTGCGGTTGTACCGCGAATACCGTCAAGATAAAATGCCTCATTTGAATGAAATTTGACAGCATAGACTATTTAAAAACGGGAAATGCACGACAACAACGCGCGTACGATGTACTGACCAACCACCGAATTTTGGCTCAGCTTGAGCCATTTTCGCCTGTGTTGGTCGGTACGATTCCTATCAACATCGACATCGAAAGCAGCGACCTCGACGTCATTTGTCAGTGGTTCGACAAAAGTGAATTTGCGACGGCGCTTCATTCGTTGTTTGGCCATTATCCCAATTTTACCTTTTGGGAAAATACCGCTCACCAAGCTGTCGTTGCTCATTTTATCGTCGATGGGTTTGCAATTGAGGTATTTGGGCAAAATATTCCCACCAAAACTCAAAACGCCTACTGCCACATGTTGATTGAAGACAAATTACTCGCAAAGTATGGGGAAGAATTTCGGCAGCAGATTATTGCTTTAAAAAGACAAGGCTACAAAACCGAACCCGCCTTTGCCCTGGCCTTGGGTCTGGAAGGTAATCCGTACAGTGAGCTGCTGAGATTAGAAGTTTAACATCAGACTTTCCAAGTTTAAGTGATATTTTGACAATAAAAGCTAATTTTGAGGTAGAAGCATATCTCCTGAAATTGAAATTGTCAAAAAAAGAGAATGAATATCACCTATAAAAGAAGGCTCATACGAATTAGACAAAACAAGTGGATAATAGCCTTGATTAGCTACATCAAAAGTGTTTATTCTAAGACATTAGAAACAAATTCTCAACTCAAGCAACAGTTCCTTCAGTTCCTTCCCTTTTTACTTGCCTCAATTTTGACAGGAACGATTGCGTTTCTCTACAGCAAAATTTTCAGCTATTCTGAAAAGCTCTCATTTTACATTTACCACCAAAACAAGCTCTACATTTTTGTCAGCACCCCCATTTCTTTTTTAGTATCGTGGTGGCTTGTTAAGTATTTTGCCCCGTATTCCAAAGGAAGCGGTATTCCCCAAGTAATGGCCGCCATCGAACTCACGAAACCTAAAAGCAGCAAATTAATTGTTCATTTTTTGAGCCTAAAAATCGTCCTTATAAAAATTGTTGCGAGTTCAGTCAAGGTCATTGGAGGCGGCATTTCGGGTAGAGAAGGGCCTACGATTCAGATAGCAAGCTCTATTTTTAACCAAGTTTATCAATGGTTACCCAAATGGTGGGCTCCTATCGCTCAAAAAAACGTATTGATTGCTGGCGCCGCGTCGGGATTGGCGGCGGCCTTCAACACGCCACTAGGAGGGATTATTTTTGCCATCGAAGAACTCTCCAAATTCCATTTTAAATACTACAAATCTCCTCTTTTCATTTCTATTATCATTGCAGGCTTAACCGCCCAAGGTTTTTCGGGGCCTTATCTTTATCTCGGCTATCCCAAAACCAATTTTAGTGGTTATTGGGTCTATCTTGGAATCCTGATTGTGGCGATAGTTGCGGGGTATTTTGGAAGTAATATGTGTCGTATTTTATTGCGATTTATGCGCTGGGTCAACGCCCAAAAAAATACCATCAGACAAGCAGGAATTGTTGTCGGTTGTGCTTTATTTATCGCAACTTGTATTTACTACTTCGGTATTGAAGCCATGGGCTCTGGGAAAGAACTTATGGAACGAACCTTGTTTAGCGACAATAAAACCGTTGAATGGTTTTTGCCACTTATTCGAATGAACGGCTTGATTGCCTCCTTTGGTTTTGGTGGGGCAGGTGGTGTATTTGCTCCCTCCTTGAGCGCAGGGGCTAGCTTTGGAGCACTCATCGCTCAACTGCTACAGCTAACCGACAGCAATGCCGATATTTTAATCTTAATCGGAATGACCAGTTTTCTCACGGCGGTTACGCGTGCCCCGTTTACCTCTGCCATTATCATTTTCGAGATGACCGACCGTCATAGTATCATTTTCTTTCTTTTGCTAGGTGCATTTGTGGCCAATATGATTGCCACACTCGTGGATAAACACTCGTTTTATGACATCCTCAAAGAAAATTACATAAATGAAGTTTCTCCTAAGCAATTGAATACTAACACTTTAGCAAAAATATCCAATTAATCAGCACAAACAATGACTTTTTGGTACACCGCCATCGCTCCCTTTACTCCTCAGTACCATGCCGAAGGACATTCATGGAACGACTATACCGCTTGGTACGGCTTGCCCCATTTGGAAGAAATGATTTCCTTAGACTCATTGCTCAACCCCACGGTCGTCGAGCCTGATTTTAACAGTAGTGAGGATTGGGCACATATTATTTGTGATGGCGACTGGATCACAGGATTTTATGATTCTCCCGAATATGTGCTTCGGCGAATCAATTCTCCGTGTTATCATTTGCTTGCGGTCGTAAAAGAACCCGCTGAACCTTGCCATCAAGTGCAACTCGACGGATTTGAATTTATTGGTTATGACCTACTAGATGACGCCTATTCGATCAGTACCCTCACCAACTGCACAGGAATGGCGAGTACGCTCATGCCAACCGATTTTAATAAACGAGGTCTTCTCAGTGATTATAATCGGGCAGTTCTTACCCAAAAAGAATTTATCGAACTCAACCCCAATGAGCAACACGCGCGATGCCACCTAATGGCGGTTTGGCTGCAAAAATTTGAAAAGCCTTCCTAAGTTTCAAAAATCCCTTTACCTTTGTTTTGTCATTCAGACGTCAGATACAATAGCCCCTCTGCGTCCAATTTACTACTTTCATGTGAGATTCACTTTCTTTCCGATTCAATAAATAGCCCCGTCGCAATGCGGCGGCACGTGCTTTTTTATTCACTCCTAAAGAAAGAAATCATGCTGATTCTCCAGAATATTTCCTATCTACACCCCAACAAATCACGGTTGTTTGATGAGCTTCATTTGACCGTAAATACCCACGAAAAAATCGCATTAATTGGCCACAATGGCTCAGGAAAATCGACGTTGTTGAAAATCATTGCGGGCGAACTGCCCCCTTCTACTGGTCAACGGATGGTGCAAGCAACGCCCTATTATATACCACAAGTAGTAGGTCAATTTAACCACCTGACGGTCGCGGAGGCACTTGGAGTAGCCGAAAAACTAACTGCTTTGCAAGAAATATTGGCAGGCAACGTCACGGAAGAAAACCTTCTCGTACTAGATGACGATTGGACGCTAGAGGAACGGATTCAAGAAGCTTTTGCGTATTGGCAGCTCACCGAAATTGACCTTACAGCATCCTTAGCGACTTTGAGTGGTGGGCAAAAAACAAAAGTATTTTTAGCAGGAATCGACATTCACAACCCTGACTTTGTCTTGCTCGATGAACCTAGTAATCACCTAGATACGGCGGCGCGTCAGTTGCTCTATGACCTTGTTGCCTCCACCCAAAAAACGCTCATTATCGTCAGCCACGACCGCACCTTGCTCAATTTGCTTGATACTGTCTGCGAACTTGGGAAGCGAGGGATTACCGTATATGGTGGCAACTATGATTTTTACGCCGAACAAAAAGAAATCCAATCGAATGCCCTCCAACACGACGTTCAAAGCCGCGAAAAAGCGCTTCGAAAAGCCAAAGAGAAGGAACGGGAAACGCTCGAACGCCAACAAAAATTGGACGCGCGCGGAAAACAGAAGCAAGAAAAAGCGGGAGTGGCGCGCATCATGATGAACACCCTGAGAAACAATGCCGAAAACAGCACCTCAAAGCTAAAAAGTGTTCATGGTGAAAAAATTGACGGCCTTGCCCAAGAATTGCGTGACCTACGCTCGTCCCTTCCCGACATCGACAAGATGAAGTTTGGATTTAACAACTCTTTTTTGCACAAAGGAAAAATCTTGTTTACGGCCGACCAACTCAATTTCATATATGGTCACAAGGCGCTTTGGCTGGAAAATTTAAACTTCCAAATCACTAGCGGTGAGCGCATTGCGTTGAAAGGACTGAATGGCTCGGGCAAAACTACCTTGATTAAACTCCTGTTGGGTTCGCTCCAACCATCGGCAGGAATCTTGCATCGAGCGGCGGGGCAAGCGGTATATATCGACCAAGATTATTCGTTGATTGACCCGCGTTTGAGCGTTTTACAACAAGCCCAACAGGCCAACAGCGCGGCACTGCAAGAACACGAAATCAAGATACGCTTGCATCGGTTTTTGTTTGACAAAGAAACCTGGGATAAGCCTTGCGGCGCTTTGAGTGGCGGTGAGCGAATGCGTTTGATGCTATGTTGCCTCACCATCGGAAGCCAAGCTCCTGACCTGATTGTGCTAGACGAGCCCACCAATAACCTTGATATTCAAAACATTGACATTTTAATTGCTGCCATCAATGAGTACCAAGGCACCCTGATTGTGGTGTCGCACGATGCGCACTTTTTAACCCAAATCAACGCCGAACGAACTATTGCTCTGACAAAACCATAACCTTTCTAATTTACATTGGAAAAGCCAAACTGCTCAATCGGCTGCTAAAAAATAGTTAAGACCAAACAGCCATACCTTGGGGATATTAATTAATTTTGATTTGTATCCCTCACTCTACACATATGAATGATTTCATAGAAAGTGCCCGTAAACAATTTGAATATTATAAAATGCTCGGCGATAAAACAATGCAGCAGCTCAGTGATGAACAGCTGTTTTGGAGCTATAATGAAGAAAGTAATAGCATAGCCACCATTGTAAAGCACCTCTGGGGCAACATGCTTTCGCGTTGGAGCGATTTTTTGACTACAGATGGGGAAAAGGAAAGCCGTAACCGCGATGCCGAATTTGTCAATGATGCCACCACCCGTCGAGAAGTACTAGAGCGGTGGGAAGAAGGATGGGCCTGTCTTTTCCAAGCCCTTGATTCTCTAAGTTCTGACGACCTCCCTAAAGTTATTTACATCCGCAACCAAGGCCATACCGTAACGGAAGCCATCAATCGACAATTGGCGCATTATCCCTACCACGTGGGCCAGATGGTTTTTATTGGTAAAATGCTTGCTACACAGTGGGCTTCACTTTCGGTACCGCGCGGCAAATCGAGTGATTTTAACCAAGAAAAATTCTCTCAACCAAAACTTCGTGCTCATTTTACGGACGAAGTTTTGAAAAAAACCTAAAATTGCACTCATTTTACCCCTAATTTCTATGCAAGAACGCGAACAAATCATACAAGCGTACGTCGAAGCCTACAACCGATTTGATGTAGAAGGCATGTTGGCTCACCTCGACGAAAATCTTCAGTTTGAGAACATTGCCAATGGCGAAGTCAATCTCCATTTAGTAGGGAAAGAGGCCATTCGTCAGCAGGCGGAGCAGTCAAAAGGCTATTTTTCAGAACGTTCTCAAACCATTACGTCGTTCAAACACGAAAACGACCTTTGTGAAATTGAGGTGGATTATGAAGCCGTTTTGGCCATTGATTTACCAATGGGACTCAAAAAAGGTGACAAAATTCAACTGGAAGGCCGTTCTATTTTCCAATTTGAAAACAACAAAATCATCGCCCTGACTGATATTAGCTAATGTTTGGTTTTGATTAAATCGCCCATCTCCACGCTATTTTATTTATTCTTGCGTTATTTTTGTAAATTCTAACCCAGTACGGAATGACGCGTTTTGTAGGCATAATTTCTATCGCTTTTCTTGGTCTGTTGGTGAGCGCCTGTGCAGTATTCAAGTCATCGACACCCCCTGCTAGAACTGCCCCTAAAACAACCGCTACCAAACGCCCCCTACTTACCAAACCCAAAGGTGCTTATCAAAATTACGTACGCGACATAGTGCGCAGCGCTCGCGCTTACACAGGCACGCCCTACCGCAGTGGCGGAAACGACCGAGGAGGCATCGATTGCTCAGGATTGATTTGTTCAGTTTATACCGAAGTGGGCCTCAAAGTTCCCCGCATTTCGTGGCAGCAAGCCGAATTTGGCACGGAAGTCGAGGAAGTACACGACATCCGTCCTGGCGACTGGATTTTCTACGTACCCGACGCGGGCAAAGCAGGCTACGTTTCGCACGTGGGCATTGTGACCGAAGTGCGCGGCAAAAACGACATTCTATTCATTCACGCTTCGTCGTCCAAAGGTGTTCGCGAAGACAATCTGTTTTCTAAGTACTTCAAAAATCGTTTTGTGAAGGCCATGCGGCCGTTTTAACTCCCAATACTCCCCCCCGCAATCACCGCCGTAGTCCAAGCAGCTTGGAAATTATAGCCTCCCGTAATACCGTCGATGTCGAGCACTTCGCCCGCAAAAAATAACCCAGGGACGTGGCGACTTTCGAGGGTTTTGGGATGTAGGTTGGCTAAATTGACGCCCCCGCAGGTCACAAATTCGTCTTTGAAGGTGGTTTTTCCCTGTACTTCCAACTGAAAATTGGTCAGTTGCTCTACCAAGCGATGTAGGTTTTTAGCGGGTAAGTCAGCCCAGCGCATCGTGTCGGGGATATTGGCGAGCTCGACCAATTGTTTCCAAAGGCGCTGAGGTATTCCAAAAGGGGCCTGGGTCGGCACAAACTTCCCTTTCCACTGCACGTCGCGCTGCATGGAAGTCAGTTGTTCTTGCACTTCGTTGGGTTTCTGGTTGGTAAAATTAATCAAAGACATAAATTGGTAATTTTTGGAGGCCAACTCCCGTGCGCCCCAAGCCGATAAACGTAGTACCGCAGGCCCACTTACGCCCCAATGCGTAAACAACATCGGCCCTGCTTCGGTCAATTTACTGCCTGCCAATTTTACACCTACTTTGCCTACCGACACCCCCATCAGGTCTTTCAGCGGCAATTTGGGTGCATTGAAGGTAAACAGAGAAGGTACGGGCGTTTCAATGTCGAGCCCCAGCGTAGCTAACCAATCGTAGCCCGACAACTGTGGGTGCCCACCCGACGTCACCAAAACTCTATTTACACTCAGTTCTTCTCCCGATTGGAGCCTCAGCAGGAACTGCCCTCCATCAGCCACAATGGCATTGACACCCGTACTCGTACGCACCTCCACGCCCGCGCGCTGCGCCGCCTGTTGCAAACAGTCTATAATCGTTTCGGAACTGTCGGTCGTAGGAAACATGCGTCCGTCGGGTTCGGTTTTGAGGGCTACGCCTCGGCTTTCAAACCACTCAATTGTGTGTTGATTATTGAAAATTTCAAACAGTGGTCGTAAAAACTTTGCGCCGCGCGGGTAACCTTTCACCAGTTCGGGGAGCGTAGGCGCGGCATTGGTAACATTACACCGCCCGCCACCCGAAATCTTTACTTTGCTCAGGACGTTGCGGCTTTTTTCAAAAATAGTCACCTTGGCGGTGGGAAAAGTTTCGGCAGCCGTGATGGCGCCCATAAATCCAGCGGCCCCGCCGCCAATAACTGCGATGTGTAGTGATTGCACGTTTTGTTGGTCTAATATCGGCTCGAAAGTGCGGAAACTTTTGGGAAGTTCAAAAAAAACGTTGTGTTGTTCGACCTTCTGTACCGTTCTTTGCGTTTTATACCAAAAAACAGAGAACAAAAGTTGGGCATGTATTATCGTAAAGGTTTGCGCTGGGGAAACACCCTTTTATTATTATTTACATTCATCGTAATCGGTTTGGTGCTTCATTACCGTGGCCGTACCAAACCACTTGTTACGTTTTGGAATGACATCAAAAGCGTATTTATCTATCAAGAGCGCTCTTCGGACAGAAATAACCCCTACAAAAACCCCGAACCTACCAGCACGGCCTCCGACGACCGAACATCCTCCTACGACGATGTTGCCTCAGATGACCGTAGTTTGTTAGAAAAAGAAGGACTCAAAAGCAATGCTGAAGGTACTTCGGACGAGGAAGAACCAGAAAACACTAGCAGTAACAATGCTGATTTTTCTAAGGCTAAGGACTTTGGTTTACCCGCTATCGGCGCCAACGACCAAATTATCCGCCACCACCGCATCACGCTTCGGTACCGCGAACAATACGAGCAAGCCGATTGGGTTGCCTACAAATTGTTAGGTGACGAAGCCCGTGCGTACCTTTCCCGCGATGGGAATAAATTTGTTCCCGACCCACTCGTCAAAACAGGTTCGGCTACGCACGCTGATTATACCCGCTCGGGCTACGACCGTGGCCACTTAGCGCCTGCGGGAGATTTTAATATTTCACCCGACGATAAGCAAGAAACGTTTTATATGAGCAACATCAGCCCGCAAGTGGGCGATTTTAACCGTGGGATTTGGAACGATTTGGAGCAAAAATTTCGTCAATGGGCACAGCGCGACGAAGAATTGTACATTGTCACTGGCCCTGTTTTAAAGCCTGGTTTACCTACCATTGGTAAAAACAATGAAATTGCCGTTCCCGAAATGTATTATAAAATTGCGCTTTGCCTCACCGACCGCCAACCGCGCATGATTGGGTTTTTGATGAAAAATGAGTTTTCGAGCGAAAACCTCAAAACATTTGTGGTAAGTGTGGATGAAATTGAACGCCTCACGGGCATTGATTTTTTCCCTAAACTTCCTGACGCGCTGGAGAAAAAATTGGAAAGCTCCACAACGACCCAAGGGTGGTTTTCGGCTAGGAATTAATCCCCACGTCGAACTTATGGGTTTTGGTATCGACCACCAAAACCCCTTCCGTTTCATCGTCAAGCTGCTTTAGTAACCCTTCGGGCGACCAAGCCGCACTTTTTCCAATCCCCACAAAATCCTCACACGGCCCCACACAATTGGCAATGAGTACTGTCATTGAATGTTCTTTGGCCAATTTGGAAAGAATTTCTGCCGATTTTTCCATGCCAGCTTCGGTTTTGGCTACGCTGGCTACGTAAACTTTTGCCCCGCTATTGATGGCGCATTCGGTATGTTCTACTACTGATAATTCGTAACAAATTGCCAACGCTACGGCTTCATCTTTTACCTCAACCGTGGTAAAATTTTCGCCACTGACAAAAAACGGTTCTTCGTCGGCATGAAGGTATTTTTTGGAATAAACCAAGCGCGTTTGGTGCGGGCAAAACAACACCAAACTGATATGTAGCCCAACCGCACTTCGGGTGGGCATCCCCACGCCAATCGTCATGCGATGTAGGTTACTCAGCTCCTGAAATTCATCCAACAACGCATCGTCACTCTCCACTGCTAGACTTTCGGCCAAAAGCGGCTCGTAATTGGTCAACGACAATTCAGGAAAGACCAAAAAATCTGCTTGTTTCTCCGCCGCAAGCGCCACAAAACGCAGGTGTTTTTCTTTGTTTTGGGCAATATCTCCCCTGACCGACTGTAATTGAGCAATGCCTATTTTCATAAAAACTAAGCTTATTTGATGCGTAAAACCACAATACCGCTGTGCTTTTTGACCCGTTGGAGGTAATCCGACAAGGTTTCGGCCGCCACAATCACCTTTTTGGCTTCGAGCGAAGCGTGCAACAAATACGCTCGGCCATTGCGTTTCACGACAAAACCTTCGTGGTTAAAATCCAACCCCTCAATGCCCGACGTAATGCCAATGATGTCACCGTCTTGCAATTTTGGCTCAATGCCTTCTACCTCTTTTTTGGGGAGATAATGCCACGATTTACTCGACAGTTTCGCCTCCACTTCTTGGGTCGTTAGGAAGTCTTTTTCCTCAACTAAACCCGCATAGGCCGCGCGGTGCGACGTCATAAAATTGATGGAAGGCTGGATTTTTGTCCCTCCTAATTCTTCGGTCACATCGTCAAAAAGCCCTTTGACTTCCCCCTGAAATTTCCATTCCAAAAAATAATGCAAACGCGAACCGTAGCCATCAATAACGCCGTTTCGGTAACGCATTTGAACCAATTGGTTTTGGAACTGCATATAGGATTTTTGTTGATGACGAGCATGAGTAATTGCCAACACCGACTCCACAAAGGTATAGCAGTCAAACTCGCGAAGATTACACACCAAGTTTTCGGGCGAACGTTCCAGCGTATGGGCTACGTAAGGTGTCCCCACAAAACTTTTGGCAACTGCCAAGGAAGTAGCGGCTTTGGTAGGTCCTTTCTCAATTTGAATTTTCTCCGCAAAAATGGATTGATTCAAATCAATAACGACCCACATTCCCACAAATAAACTCAGTAGTGTCTTCATGTTTTGTTTTTTGTTCTGTTTGTGTGGAGGGTTGTGAGCAACCCTCCACACAATTTATCCCACCTTCCACTCAAAAGTGATGGCTTGCTCAACATCTGGGTGTAGGCTCAGCGCTACGGGGCAAGTGTGCGCCGCTCTTTCCAATTTGGCTTTTTCGGCTTCGCTTAGCTCCGTGCCTGTCAGCATCGAAAGCTTCACTTCTACTTTCGCAATTTTACGCGGAGGCTCCGCCGACATCCCTTTGGTTATTTCCATTTGTGAACCTTTCAAGTCGATTTCATCACGACGGGCTACAATCCCCATGATGGTCATCATACAGCTTCCCAAAGCAGCCGCAACAAGGTCGGTGGGAGAAAACGCTTCTCCTTTTCCATTATTGTCGGTGGGAGCGTCAGTTATAATAGTAGTACCCGACTGTAAATGAACAGCTTCGGTGCGCAATTCTCCGAGGTAGGTGGTTTGTACGGTAGGCATTGTTGTCTAGTTATAAGGTGTATTGATGTGCAATTTACGGTTTATGAAAAAATTCTGAACCACTCGTACCCGAAAATAGTTTATCTTACGCACTCACTAACGCAACTTTTTTGTACCTTTTCACGTAAATTAACTTGACTATAACAGGTATTTTTGGTAGGTTTAAGTAAAATTTTTGCTAAGTCAGATGAAAGCTGTTTCGACCATAACCCTTGCTTTGATGTTGCTTGTACAAGCGGCTTGGAGCCAACAACGTCGTACTAAAACCAATGCCGAAGACGACGGCGAAGAAGAATATAGTTCCATTACTACCTATGGAGTGACCACCAATACCAATTCTGGTTTGCTGGGTGGTTTTGTATTTCGTCATTCTTCTCAAATCGATAAAGAACTCTTTGGTCGCAACCAATACCGTTATTTGGGTCTTGAGCTTGTAAATGTTCGTCACCCCAAAGAATTGTCGCAATCGAGCAACACAGGCGCGCGTTTTACCCCTGGCAAGCAGAACTATCTTTTTGTACTACGCCCTCAGTATGGCCGCGAAATTATCTTATCGAATCGCAACAACGACGAAGGGATTTCCATCAACGGCATCCTAGCAGCGGGGGTATCACTTGGTATTTTGAAACCTTATTATATTCAGTACCAAGTCCGTCCAGGCGTTGTTCGGACTGAAGCGTATGACCCCCTCAAACATACTGACTTAGGCAACATTCTTGGTTCTGGTAATATTCTCCAAGGCTTAGGCAACTCAAAAATTATTCCTGGTATCAACGCTAAAATGGCTTTTAGTTTTGAGTTGAGTGCGTTTCGTAGCAACCTCACAGGCGTAGAAATTGGCTTCTTAACTGAGCTTTTTGGCAAAGCTCCCGTCATTATTCCCTTTGCCGAAAATCGTAGCTTATTTACTTCTGGCTACGTGACGTTGTTTTTTGGAAATAAAAAATGAAGTCACTGTTTCAGAACGTTTTACTCTTTTTTTTCTCTTGTCTTTTTACGTTAGGAATTATCGAAATTGGGATGAGGCTCTTTTCTAAAAAGGGCCTCAGTTATCTCCAATCAGACCCTTATTTGGGCTGGATTACCCAACGAAACGTTCGCTATGAGCTGCCTAAAGTCGATGGATGTGGTCAGCCTTATTCGCTTTCATATACCACCAATCAAGACGGTTTTCGTCGCTTCGGCGATACAACCTCACTCCGCCCCAAAGTCCTTTTTATCGGCGACTCTTTCACCCAAGCCATTGATGCTTCCGATGACAGCACCTATTTTTCGCTGCTTGGCCAACAACTGCCCATCGAGGTTTTTGCCAACGGCACGGGCGGCCACAGTACGATTCAGGAAGCTATGCAACTCGAACAAGTCATTGACAAAATCAAACCCGACGTGGTGGTTCTTCAATTTTGCGAAAACGACTTTATCAACAATAGTTTTGATTTAGAAAAAGCAAGCATTTACCACAACAACCAACAGCGACGGCCTTACCTTAACCTTCGAGGGGAAATTTATTACGCCAATCCTGTTCAAAACTCACTTGCACGTTTTCTACTTAATCATTCCAAACTTCTTTCGTTTTTAGTCCCCAAAATAAAGATTTTACTCGAAGGGTCTCTTTCAAAAAAAGCCGCTCATCAGGCTCAACATGAGGCATTTAACCCCAAAGATTATCAGAAAGCAGAAAAAATAACTGACTTAGGCATTAAAAAAATTAAGTTAATTTGTAACAAAAACAATGCGACCCTCGTAAGTTTTCCTGTGGACACACCCATAATTCCGTTCGCCCAAATGAAAACACCGTATGAACTGCTGATGCAACGAAATGGTATAGAAATATTGGGAAACGTTCCATCGGCGATTGAGAAACTAGAACGCACTGGGATTTGTTGTCGAGCAAAGGATGAGGCGCATTGGAACCACCTCGGGCACCGAGTATGTGCCCAAACCTTAATGAACCGTTTACAATTCGTGATAAATCACGCAATAAAGCAATGATAGAACTCCCTGTTATCGCATCTGAGCGCAAAAAACGCCCCGATTGGCTAAGAGTTAAACTTCCGACTGGGCCAGAATACCGTAAAGTTCGGACGATTGTTGATACCAATAAACTCCATACCATTTGTGAAAGTGGCAACTGCCCCAACATGGGCGAATGCTGGGGTGAGGGTACGGCCACGTTTATGATTCTGGGGAATGTCTGTACGCGCAGCTGCTCGTTTTGTGCCGTAGCCACGGGCCGCCCCAACGAATACGATGCCGACGAACCACGCCGCGTGGCCGAAGCCATCAAAACAATGGGCGTAAAACACGCCGTTATTACGTCGGTCAACCGTGATGAATTAAAAGACCGTGGCGCCGAAATTTGGCACCAAACCGTCGTTTTAACCAAAGAATTGAGCCCTGCTACTACCATTGAAACGCTCATTCCTGATACCAAAGGAAACTGGGAAGCACTGGAGCGTATGATTTCGGCAGGACAAGAGGTGGTTTCTCACAACGTAGAAACAGTAGCGCGTCTTTACCGTGCGGTACGCCCACAAGCCAAATACGAGCGTAGTTTGGAACAAATCAAGCGTACTAAAGCCTACGGAAAGCGTACCAAATCAGGTATTATGCTTGGTTTGGGTGAAACCCAAGAAGAAATGTTTAAGGCCATGGACGACTTAGTAGCGCACGGCTTGGACGTTCTTACGTTGGGTCAGTATTTGCAGCCAACCAAAATGCACCACGAAGTGATTGAGTGGATTCACCCTGACACCTTTGCTATGTACCGCGAAGAAGGGCTCAAACGGGGCTTAAAATACGTAGAGTCGGGACCACTCGTTCGTTCGAGCTACCACTCTGAGCGCCACGTCAACGTACCGATTTAAGCAAGTTTTCACTTTAATAGTTATACACCCATGACCGTCACTTACGAAATAGACGCAGATGAACTAAACGAAAATTTCCTGGAGTCGCTCCGAAGTTTGTTTAAAGGCCGTCGGCTTAAGTTGACGGTGGAGGAGCCTTCAGACTTGAGTGAAATAACAAAAACTAAAGTTCAAAATGCACTTCAAAGCAAAGAAGTTCTTTCCTTTTCTATTCAAGAATTTGAATCGGTATCAGCAAGAATGAATGCGAATGAAGACATTGATATTGAGAAATTTAAAACTTTTCATCCATGAGAAAAGTTGAATTCGATTTAGACGCATTTGAACAACTTTCTGAATGGGCGAGTACCAATAAAAAAGTGCATTCTCGAATTTGCCGAATCATCGTCGAAACTGCAAGAAATCCTTTTGAAGGAATAGGAAAACCCGAACCACTTAAAGGCAATTTTGCTGGTTGCTGGTCTCGCAGAATCACCGATGAGCATCGCATGGTGTATAAAGTCTATGACAATTCTGTTCGTATTCTAGCACTCGAAGGCCACTATGAATAATAGTACATGCAAAACTACGACTTCATCATCGCAGGAGGAGGATTAGCAGGACTTAGTTTGGCTTATTACATGAACCAAACGGTACTGCGCGAAAAAACCATTCTCATTATTGACCAAGACACCAAGTCCAAAAACGATCGGACTTGGTGTTATTGGGAAAAAGACCGTCAAAGCCCTTTTGATTCGATTGTACACCGCCAATGGAATCAAGTGTTTTTTCATGGCGCTAATTTTTCGTCGGCACTTGAGCTAGGGGCTTATTCCTACAAATGGCTTCGGGGCATTGATTTTTATACTTTTATCAAAACCGATTTAGCCAAAAATCCCAATATCACGTTTGCTCAAGAACGCATTGAGCGAATCAAAGACACGCCCAACGGTGGTTTTATCATCACCGAAAACAATCAATACCTTGGTGGCTATGTCTTTGATAGCACCCATTCGCTGAAACTCAACCTACCCGATTCCCACAACCTACTTCAGCATTTCAAAGGTTGGGAAATCGAAACTGACGTGCCTGTTTTTGACCCCAACTGCCCCGTTATGATGGACTATCGGGTAGAACAACGCGGCCTTGGTGTACGTTTTATGTACGTTTTGCCCGAAAGCCCTACGCGGGCGATGGTTGAATACACCATTTTTTCGGACAAACTACTACCCTCCGCCGAATACGACGCCGAGCTTCATGCTTACATCAAAAACTTCCTGAAAATCAGCGACTTTCGCATTGAACATGAAGAATTTGGTGTTATTCCAATGACCGACGAACCTACGCCCTCTCTGGAAGGAGAGCATGTTTTTCGCATTGGTACGGGAGGGGGCTACGTCAAAGCCTCGACGGGCTATGCGTTTCAGCGTACACAGCGATTTACGCGCGAGTTGGTCAAAAATTTGGTCACCATTGGAAAGCCACTTCCCCCAAAACGTTCCCTCAAAAAACGTTTTAAAGCCCTACTTGACAGTACGTTGTTAAACGTTCTCCTCAAAAGTCGCGCTTCGGGGAAAGAAGTTTTTACCGCGCTTTATCAGAAAAATCCCACACCGCGTTTGTTTGCTTTTCTGGACGAAGACACTACGCTTCTTGACGATTTAAGAATCATGTCAACCGTTCCACTTAGTGCCTTTACCAAAGGCATCTTTGACGTTCTACGCAAAAAAATCTAAGCGGGATTAGCCGCCGCATCTACCCACAAATGGCTATTGGGGTGAAGTTTTAAGGCCGAAGCTGGTAGGTTTTCACCTACGGGTTCGTTGAGCACACGCTCAATAATCGCTTTTTTCTTAGCACCGTTGGCGATGACAATGGCTACTTTGGCCTCCAACACATGACGAAGGCCGACCGTAATTCCTTGCGTTAGTGGGGTGTTTGACTCAAAATATTTTTGCCCCACCGAAGCTGTTACTTCTTCTAAATCAGACACGTGCGCATAGGTATCAAACGACGTCCCAGGCTCGTTTAAGCCCAAATGCCCGTTCATACCAATTCCCACCATAATCACATCCAAGCCGCCACGGCTTGCGATAAATTCGTTGACACGTTCGCACTCGGCGGCCAAATCGTCGGTAAGGCTGTCAAAAAACGAAACACGTTCGGCAGGAATGCCAAGAGGTTTAATCAACGGCCCGTCGATGTATGAGCGGCAACTTCCAGGATTGTCGGGCGAGATGCCCACCCATTCGTCCAAGCCCACAAACGTCGCTTGGTCAAAATCACCAGGCTGGGCTTTGGCTACAATTTTTTGGAAGGTCAACAACGGTGTTTCGCCCGAGGCTACACAAATCGTCGCCGTTGGTTTTTGTCGAACGTAATTCAAAATAAACTCAGAGGCGTGTTCTGAAAGGGCTTCGTAATCGTCAAATACGTGGTAATTCATGCGTTCTTTTTTCTAATTCAGTGATGAGTTGTTGGATGTGTTGAGACGAAAATAGCTTTATTTTTCCTTTGTTTTGTTCGCTTCGAGGCAAATCAAAAAGCATAACCACTTCTTGTTCCGACGTTGCGGCATGGCGACTGTATTTTTGCTCTTTGAACTGCCTTGCCCGTTCGGAATTGAGCATAACCGCCACCCGAAACGTTTTATTTTGGTACGTTACAGTCAAGTCCACACCATTGAAATAGTCGTCACGCAAGGAATATTTCACTTCTTGAAACCGCCCCGATTCTTGGCAAAGTACAAAAAAATGGAAGTCTCGAATCAGCGACGGAAAACTGCGTAACAACCTTGCTTTCACCGCATCGGCATTGTAAACACGCCACGTCCCTTTCCGAAAAAATTGAATCCGAGTTTCGTCTAGCACCCCATAATGCGCGATTAAGTACTGCGCCCATAGTTCTTGCTCAGTAGGGATTTGTCCTTTAAAAAACAAAAACTTATAAAACGCTAACGCAAAAGGCGGCAACTTTGCCTTTTCTACCTCTGCATCTCGCAAAAGGTTTTCGCCTGAGTATGCCAAAGAGGCCACTTGATGTTCAATCAACGTCGATGTCCACGTAATTTTCCGCTCGTAGAGCACACTTTCTCTTTCCAATCGAATTTCAACCGTGGTACCGTCGGCAAAGGTCTCGGGAAACGGGTATTGCATAGAACTTGCAGGTTTAGCATCAAAAATGATTCCTACGAACGCTTGCATTTATCGCGTCGGAGACGCGAACCCGTGCCCGCCCCGACATGATGTCGGGGCGAGAGCGGTTCCCAAACTTCGCTTTGGGAACCTTGTGGTATTGCGTCTCTGACGCAAACTGCGAAACTATTATTTCAATCCAAAGAAGATACGAAGAATTTTTATTCGCTTGATAATCAACCAATAAAGTCCTATACTAATAAGTAAAGACAAAGTACTTACCAAAAGAAAACCAGGCCAAACGCCGATATTCCATTTTAGTACATAAAAGCCAATGGCGACAATGACAGTTTGGTGTAG
Organism: Runella sp. R0.1_18; assembly: GCF_057652155.1. Lineage (NCBI taxonomy): Bacteria > Pseudomonadati > Bacteroidota > Cytophagia > Cytophagales > Spirosomataceae > Runella > Runella sp. R0.1_18. Next base: position 309,459 of record NZ_JBYFCK010000007.1, on the reverse strand, counting down.
AATGTAAAATGGATAGACGGCTTCATTGAGTTGGCTGAGCGCAGGATGCGGGCGGTTTAAGTATTGATAGCCGTAGGCCACAGTCGCAACGACCGAAAACCACGTCAAACAAAAAGCATTAATGTCCCAAACGACGTCGTACCAAGTCATCTCGTCCCACTCGGGATAGACAAATCTGCGTAAATAGTACAAGGAATATAAAACAACCGTCAAAAATAGCGTAGCACCACCATAAATACGACGTTGACGCGCCATTTCCTCCCACAGCACCCGCCGACTCACCAACAAATACCCACCCCAAAACAACAATAAATTGAAGGTAAAATAGGCCCAATCGTCCATCAACGCGTGGGTTTCTTCGGGGAAGTAAGGTTTTAGCACCACTTGACTCACAATCAAAATCAGGGCGTAGGCAAGCGCTCCGCCTTTGTAAGAAACCCATTTTTCGATTGTTTGGCCGAAACGTTCGCCTTGGGGAGTTTTTAACCAATAAAATAAAGGAATGCTACCAAGAGAATACAGAAACAAATAGGCAACAAACCATAAGTGATGCCAGCTAAAGCTTCCTTTGGGATAGGCAACAAAGTCAAAGACGGTTCGATAAAAATCGGCGTAAGAAGCAAAGTGAGTTCCGTTAAAAATCCGTTCGTAGTAAATTTGAGGAGGAACAATGACGAACATCCCAAAAACGAGCGGTACAAACAACCGCTTTACGCGCTCAGACGCATATCCACCCAGCGTACGAGTACGAAGGGCAAAGTAAGTGCCCGCGCCCGAAATAAAAAACAGCAGAGGCATCCGCCAATAATGCAACCAAATCATCACCCAACGCATGACTTCGCTTTTTTCGGTGCTTTTGATGTGCCAGTCCCAAGGTACGTAAATCATTCCAACGTGGTAATAAAGTAAAATAATGATACAAATAATCCGCAGCCAATCGAGGTCGTAGCGGCGGAGTGATACAGACGAAGGTGTTTCCATGAATGTTTGTTTTTGAAGCAAAACAACCTCTTTCCACCCATATACCCCCTATTTGCCGTTAAAATCGAAGTTCGTTCTTATCGGGAAGCGCTAAAACCCACAAATCCTGACCAATATTAGCCCCAAAAACTGACTTTGGTCATATACTTCCGCTGGGTTGAGTTGCATTTTTGACTCACTACAAAAATGTCCATTCTATGTCGCAATCCATTTCACCTACCGTAGAAGTTCAATGTTACCACTGCGGCGCCGACTGCGAAGACCACGTCATCGTGCATGACGATAAGCCGTTTTGCTGCGAAGGTTGCAAAACCGTTTATGAACTTCTCCAAGAGAATCAACTCTGCAACTACTACGACCTGACGCAAAACCCAGGCGTATCGCCCGATAAAAATTACTACGCAGGCAAATACGCGTACTTAGACCTGCCCGAAGTTCACAATAAAATCATTGAATTTACCGACGGTCGCCAAACGCACGTCAACTGGTTTTTCCCTCAAATGCACTGTAGTTCGTGCGTGTATTTGTTGGAAAACCTACACCGCTTGCACGAAGGCGTGATTTCGTCGTTGGTAAATTTCCCCGAAAAGAAAGCCCGCGTCGTAATCGACGAACAAAAAATTAGCCTAAGCAAACTTGCCGAGCTCCTTACCTACATCGGCTACGAGCCTTACATTAGTTTGCAAGACATCGAAGCGCAGAAAACACCCAAAACCAACCGTACGCGTTTGTACAAAATTGGGATTGCGGGTTTTGCCTTTGGCAACGTCATGATGATGAGTTTCCCCGATTATTTTGGATTGGGAGATACACAGCTCGACCATCGTTTGCAAACAATGTTCAGTATTTTTAGTGTGGTACTGGCCTTGCCCGTATTTTTTTACAGCGCTTCCGATTTCTTTGTATCTGCGTGGAAATCCATCCGCGAACGCTTCCTCAATATTGACGCCCCTATCGCCTTAGCCATTTTGGTCACTTTCGTTCGGAGTTTGTACGAAATTGGCACCCAAACGGGTGTTGGCTACCTCGACTCGATGACAGGCATTGTGTTCTTTATGCTACTAGGGAGGTATTTTCAAGACAAAACCTACTCGGCTATTTCGTTTGACCGCGACTATAAATCCTATTTTCCTGTAGCGGTGACGTTGTTGGGCAGAGGGAAAGACGCTGTCATACCGACAAAGGAGGTATCTGACACCAGTCTCCAGTCCCCAATCACCAATCACCAATTACTCGTAACCGACTTAGAGCCTGGCGACCTGATTTTGATTCGTAACAAAGAATTGATTCCTGCCGATGTACGCCTAGTGAGCGAACGGGCAATGATTGATTATAGTTTTGTTTCGGGAGAATCGGTGCCAATTGAAAAAACGCGCAATGAACTGATTTATGCAGGTGGCCGTCAAGTAGGAGGCGCTATCGAAGTCGAAGTAACCAAACGCGTATCTCAGAGTTATTTAACTCAGCTTTGGAACAACGACTCGGCCACGCAACAGCAGCAAAATGCCCAACAGACGATGGTAGGTAAAATCAATTATTACTTTTCGTGGGCACTACTAGCGCTAGGTTTTGGGGCGTTAGGTTACTGGATGCTTATGGGAGACTTACCGCGTGGCATCAACGCCATTACGACGATTTTGATTGTAGCCTGCCCTTGTGCGCTGCTGCTCTCTGATACCTTTACCAATGGGAATATGTTAGGAATGTTTGGTAAACACAAGCTTTACCTTAAAAACGCCCAAATCATTGAAAATTTATCAAAAATCGACACGGTAGTTTTTGACAAAACAGGGACACTAACCCTCCCCGACGCCGCCCAAGTGCAGTTTATCGGCAAACCCCTTACCCACATTCAGCAGCGCATTGTTCGTACCCTTTGTGAGCAATCGTCACATCCGCTGAGCCGATTGATTGCAAAATCGCTTCAGCACGTTCCCAAAGAACAACTGATGAGTGATTTTAATGAGTTAGAAGGCAAAGGAATCGAAGGAAAACTCGGAGAAGAGGTAACCGTACGATTAGGTTCAGCAGCCTTTACGACTTCTGACGCCTCACAAATAGCTCCTGTTATAGACAGCAATAGTAGCCACGTTTACTTCGCTTTTGCAGGTAAAGTTTTAGGCTATTTCGACATCCAAAGCCAATACCGTGATAACTTGGCCGAGACACTCAGCAACCTAAAACAAAGGCATTACGAAACCTATTTATTGTCGGGAGACAAACCTACCGACGTCGAAATGCTAAGTGAATTGTTTGGTTCGCTCAAGCAACTCAATTTTAATCAAAAGCCTGACGATAAACTTCGATTTATTGAAAATTTACAACGACAAGGCCACAAAGTCTTGATGGTAGGCGATGGCTTGAACGATGCTGGGGCACTCATCAAAAGTGACGTAGGTATAGCCGTATCTGACAATATCAACAATTTTTCACCCGCTTGCGATGGGATTTTAGAAGGAAACCAGCTTTCAATACTCCCTCACTTTGTGCGGCTTGCACAGTCGGGACGAAGTATTGTCATTCAAAGTTTTATTATTTCCATCATTTACAACATTATTGGACTGAGTTTTGCCCTTACGGGAAATCTTTCACCCGTGATTGCGGCGATTTTGATGCCAGCCAGTTCTATTTCAATTGTTTTGTTTACCACGATTTCAAGCCGCATTGCGGCTGCGCGTCGGTTGTGAGGGGGAAATGTTCATCGACACATTTCACAAATTTGTACTCCATATCCTGAACTATTGAAGAAGCCTGTGCGGTTTTTGTATGTGAATGACTAATAGATTTCACAGATATATTCTATTTTTGTTAACAAATAAGAACAGTATGGCAATTCAAACTCACAAAATAATGGAGACGCCTGACGCTTTTATAGTGAATGGGGTTAGAGTGCCTAAGATGAAGAAAGGGCAAAGCAATGTTTACGATCCTGCCATCATTAAAGCCGTTGGCACGGAACTTTTTTTTGATTTAGTAGCCTCTAAGCAGCCTCTACCTATGCCCGATTTAGGGTTCTCTGAAGCCGAATGGAAAGACATGGAAAAAATGCTTGATAACGACCAATGATTTTTGACACAAATCTGGTTATCAGGCATATACGCCTCAACAAAATCCTGCCTACTCGTGCGGTCATCCCAATTGTTGTTGTAGGCGAATTAGAAGCCTTTGCCCTCAAAGCGGATTGGGGCTATCAAAAAGTTAAATTCCTCGAACACCTCCTTGATAATTACCCTATTGCTGACCTCAATCGAGAAATTACTCGTATTTATGCAGAAGTAGATGCCTATAGTCAGGATAAATTACAAAATCAGCGCTTGCCAAAAGGGCTGTCAGCTCGCAATATGGGCAAAAATGACTTATGGATAGCAGCCATCGCTATTTATCTGGATATGGAACTACATACAACCGATGGCGATTTTGACCATTTAGTGGAGTTTGGTCTAAAATTAGTAAAACCAACGTAGCAAAATCTCTCTTTCCCTAACTACCCCCACATACGGCTCGAAACTAGATTAATCACAGCATTAACCACCAGTGCTATCAAAAACGCTACCACAACCGAAAACTCGTGGAGCAAAAACGCCTGCAAAAACAAGAACGTCGTAAAGCCCACGAGGCCAATCATAATCCCTCGCAAGACCGTTATAGCCGCCGTACTACCTTGTAAATAATGATTAAAAATGGCCAAAATCGAGGTCAAGATCGGAAAAGGCGTCAAAACCCCGCTCCAGCTTGGACCAAGAACCGCTGCCAGTCCTGTGATCGTCAGGACAAAAAGGGTCGCCACCAACATCCGAAATAATAAATCATACTTCGGAGGCTTGGCTCGGGAAGGAGCCGCTTGTCCCACTGAGGGGCGTGGAAAATAATACAAGGCAATCGTAATCACGACCAAAGCCAAGCCGTAAATTCCCCAAATTGTCAGCGGAATTGCATCCAACACGAGCGCCGTGAGGGCAAAAGCCACGTACGAAATCAGCAGCGTTGGTAGCCACTTCAACCGTTTGGAAAATAACGCATAGCAGTAACAAAAACTCACCAGCGCGATGATTCCCATCAAAATGCCTGGAATAGCGCGTATGCCAAAGTCTTTACCCTGCTCCAAAATAAAAAACACCAAGATAGGCCCCGCTACCCAAGGCATACTCCCAACCACTCCCCCTACCCGATTCCCCCACTTACGGCTAATCAGCGTAATCAGTCCAATGACCAACGGAATAATGGTCAGTTTAAAAAATAAGATATTCATTAATCCACGAAGATAGTTCGGCAAAGGTACACAGATCTGCCAAAACTGACCAAAGTCAGTTTTGGGGACTGACTTCCCTCATCTTAATCCCGCCCCTCCAAACCTACTTTTGGGAGGTCGTCAGTTCTAACAAGCTGATCCAGTTTCAACATTCTCAAACATAAATACGTCTATGAGTGCTCTCATCATCCTGCTCTGCATCAGTCTGTTTGTCGCAGGCGGCTTTTTAATCGCCTTTGTATGGTCGGTACGCCAAGGACAATACGACGACGATTACACTCCTTCGATTCGGATTTTGTTCGACGACAACGAAAAATAGTTCATCTTTTTTAATCATAAACTCCTCAAATTCAACATGGAACCAATTTCCAAAACAACCTCAACCGTTGACATGGAAGAGTTTCAGTATGATAACACCATCGTACGGAATTTCGCCATTGCTTCTATCGTGTTTGGGATTGTCGGAATGCTGGTGGGCGTCCTTATCGCGTTTCAGTTAGCATTTCCCGCACTCAACCTCGATATTCCTTACACTACGTTCGGTAGGTTACGTCCCCTCCACACCAACGCCGTTATTTTTGCTTTTGTCGGTAACGGTTTCTTTATGGGGCTTTATTATTCGGCACCACGGGTACTCCGCACGCCGATGTACAGTAAGTTGTTATCAAACATCAACTTCTGGGGCTGGCAACTCATCATCGTAGCCGCGGCCATTACGCTACCATTAGGACTTACCACAGGAAAAGAGTACGCCGAACTCGAATGGCCGATTGACATTGCCATTGCGGTAGTGTGGGTAGCCGCGCTTCTCAACCTCGTCATGACCATGATTAACCGCCGTGTGCAGCACATTTATGCTGCGGTTTGGTTTTACTTGGCTTCGTTTGTCACAGTGGCGATGTTGCACGTTGTCAATAGTGTTGAACTTCCGATTTCTCTTACCAAAAGTTATTCTTGGTACGCTGGAGTACAAGACGCGCTCGTTCAGTGGTGGTATGGTCACAATGCCGTAGCTTTCTTCTTAACGACACCTTATTTGGGCTTGATGTATTATTTCTTGCCAAAAGCCGCTAACCGTCCTATCTATTCGTACCGTTTGTCAATTGTTCACTTTTGGTCGTTGATATTCTTATACATCTGGGCAGGTCCTCACCACTTGCTTTATACGTCTTTGCCCGACTGGGCTCAATCTTTGGGTACGGTGTTCTCTATCATGTTGATTGCTCCATCATGGGGTGGGATGATCAACGGTCTGTTTACCCTTCGTGGTGCTTGGGATAAAGTTCGTGAAGATGTGGTGTTGAAATTCATGGTAGTAGGGGTAACCGCCTACGGTATGGCGACATTCGAAGGGCCAATGCTTTCTTTGAAAAACGTAAACGCCATTGCTCACTATACCGACTGGATTGTAGCACACGTTCACGTAGGGGCTTTAGGATGGAATGGTTTTATGACGTTTGCCATCATGTATTGGTTGTTCCCACGTTTGTACGGACGTCCGTTGTTCTCTCAAAAATTGGCCAATTTCCACTTCTGGATTGGAACCTTGGGTATCATCTTCTACGCCGTGCCGATGTACTGGGCAGGTTGGACTCAATCGTCGATGTGGAAAGAATTTACCGAAGAAGGTTTCTTAAAATACCCTAACTTCCTCGAAACAGTTACACAGCTTGTTCCTTTCTATATCTTACGTGGTGTGGGTGGTACTTTGTTCTTGGTTGGTTTCTTGGTCGGTACGTACAACTTGGCCATGACGGCCCTTAGCGGCAAACTTATCGCCAACGAAACAGCACGTGCGGCTTCCCTCAAATCTATCTGGAACCCGCCCGCCAACGAATTTTGGCACAGCCGTATTTTTGAACGTAAACCTGTATTCTTTACCGTTATTTCATTGGTAGCCGTTATCATCGGGGGTGTCATTGAACTTGTGCCAACCTTCATGGTAGAATCCAACGTACCAACCATCGAAAGCGTGAAACCTTACACCGCCCTCGAACTTCAAGGCCGTGACATTTACGTCCGCGAAGGCTGCTATACGTGTCACTCTCAAATGATTCGTCCGTTCCGCTCAGAAACCGAACGTTATGGCGAATACTCAAAAGCAGGTGAATTTGTTTATGACCACCCATTCCAGTGGGGTTCAAAACGTACAGGACCCGATTTGCACCGAGTGGGGGCAAAATATCCAGACTCATGGCACTACAACCACATGGAAGACCCAACGAGCATGTCGCCTGGCTCTATCATGCCTAAGTACCCTTGGTTGCTTGAGGATGCGCTTGATTTGAGTACAACTCCTGCCAAAATCAGTGCCATGCGTACCCTCGGCGTCCCTTACGAAGACGGATTTGAAGAACAAGCCATTGCCGACGCTCAAAAACAAGCCGATGGCATCGTGGCAAGTCTCAAAAAAGACGGTATCAAAGCCAAAGCTGACAAAGAAATCATTGCGCTCATTGCCTACTTGCAACGCTTAGGTACTGACATCAAAAAACAATAAAAATCATGAAATTCAGAAACTATCTCCAGACGATTGACGGAGTGGCGATATATCCGCTCATCGGACTACTGATTTTTGCGGCCGTTTTTGTAGGATTGGTATGGTACCTTGTAAAACTTGACAAGAAAACCGTCCAAAAAATAAGCCAACTACCCCTCGAAGACGGCACCGTTCGCCGTGGGCTTGCAACTCTTGCTTTACTTTTCGTTTCGTCAATGGTATTTGCCCAAACCGCCGAAGCCCCCAAAGCAGGCAACAAAGAGTTGGTCAACTACCTCATTATCATGCTACTCGTCGTGGTCATTTTGGCTGTGCTCGTGCTCTTGGTACAAGTGATGATGCTTCTCCGTAAAATCTCTGCTCCTCAAGGCAATGCAGAAGTAAAAGAAGATTTACGCGGCGAATCTGCACCAATTTTCAGTGATCGCTGGTGGCAACGTTGGACGGGCTTTGGCGTAAAACTCGCCGACGAACAACGCATCCTCATCAAAGGCCACGACTACGATGGCATTCACGAGCTCGACAACCGTATGCCACCTTGGTTGGCGTTCTTGTTCCAAGGTACGATTCTATTTGCTGTGATTTACCTCATTATCTATCACATGGCAGGTTGGGGAGATTTACCGATGGCCGAATTGGAAAAAGAAAGCCAAGTAGTAGAAGCGAAGAAAACCGCGTTCCTTGAAAAAGCGGCGGCCAAAATCAACGAAAATACCGTTGCGTTGGCCACTGATACCAAAGCAATTGAGGAAGGAAAGGCCGTTTTCACGGCCAACTGCGCCGCTTGTCACGCTACCGATGGAGGCGGAACTGTAGGCCCAAATCTTACCGACGAGTACTGGCTCCACGGAGGTGGTATCAAAAATGTCTTCAAAACCATCAAATATGGTGTACCTGAAAAAGGGATGATTGCGTGGGAAAAACAATTGAACCCACTCAAAATGCAACAAGTTGCTAGTTACATCATCTCCATCAAAGGCTCTAAGCCTGCGAACCCGAAAGCTCCTCAAGGAGAAATTTATACCGAAACTACCGCTGCACCAGATAGCACTGTAGCAGCAAAATAAATGTCGAATGCAGAATGCAGAGTTTCGAATGGAGGATTTTATTCGACACTCTGCATTCGAAACTCGACACTAGAACTGGACATTCTGCACTCGACGCTCGACACTAAAACTGGACATTCTGCACTCGACATTTTTTTTCATTCTCCTTATGCAACCCCTCGATACACACCCCGACTTCGACGAATCGTTCCGCGATAGTTTTGCGGCGGTCGATGATACTACTGGGAAAAGAAATTGGTTTTATCCCCAAAAACCAACTGGAAAATGGCACAACCGCCGCGTTTGGTTTACCATCTTTCAGCTAACCGTTATGTTTACCTTGCCGTTTATCAAAGTAAACGGTCAACCTCTCTTCTTGTTCAACATCCTAGAGCGTAAGTTTATCGTGTTTGGTATCTTCATTGGCCCGCAAGACTATTGGTTGTTTGGCCTAATGATGATTTCGTTTTTTGTGTTTATCGTACTCTTCACCACCGTTTTCGGGCGGGTTTGGTGCGGCTGGACGTGTCCGCAGACGGTATTCATGGAAATGGTTTTCCGTAAAATCGAATACGTTATTGAAGGTGACTGGAAAGCCCAACGTGCCCTTGCCAAAGCCCCTTGGAACAACGAAAAAATCATCAAACGAACCCTTAAAGCGGTTATTTTCATGGCATTGTCATTTGCCATTGCTAACCTACTATTAAGCTACTTTGTAGGGATTGACCGTCTCGAACGCATCATCTTAGAGCCAATATCGGAGCACTTGACTCTGTTTTTGGGTATCTGCGCTTTTACCCTGGTTTTCTTTTGGAATTTTGCTTGGCTTCGTGACCAAGCCTGTACGGTAGTCTGTCCGTATGGCCGTTTACAGGGAGTATTACTTGATAAAAACTCGGTGGTGATTGCCTATGACTACAAGCGTGGCGAACCTCGTGAAAAACTCCGTAAAGGTGCCGAACGTACCGCTGGCGATTGTATCAACTGTTTTCAGTGTGTCAACGTGTGCCCAACGGGTATCGACATCCGCAACGGTACCCAAATGGAGTGTGTCAACTGCACGGCCTGTATCGACGCTTGCGACAACATCATGGAGAAAGTCAACCTTCCCAAAGGACTAATTCGCTTTGACTCTGAAAACAATATTTCAAGCGGAAAAAGTAAGCTTATCACTACCCGTACTATTGCCTATGCGGTAGTGCTATCGGCCCTTTGGATTGGACTTGGCTACGCCATTTTGACCCGTAACGACACCGAAACCACGCTATTACGTGCGCCAGGTTCACGCTTTATCGAAAATCCTGACGGCACCATTAGCAATCTCTATACCTTCAAATTGTTCAACAAAACCAACCATCCCATCCAGCCTGAGATGCAGTTGTTGTTCCCCAAAGGCACGTTAAAATTTGCGGGAATTCCCAACCTCAACCTCGAAGCCGCTGGAATGGTCGAAGGTTCGGTCTTTATTACCATTCCCAAATCAGAACTATCGAAACGCCGCACCGACGTAAAATTGGGAATCTATGCCAACGGGCAACAATTAGAAGAATTTAAAACAACCTTTATTGCACCAGAAGAATAAATTTTACCACTATGAAACTATCTTGGGGAACTGGCATCTGGGCTTTTTATGGCTTATTTGTCCTAATGATACTCGCCATGGTCGGAATGAGTATTGTCCAAAAAATAGACCTTGTTACGGATAATTATTATGAAGAGGAAGTTAAATTCCAAGGCAAAATTGACAAAATCAATCGGGCCAAAGACCTAGCTACACCTCTTACGTGGGAAGTGCTAGAAAATGGCATCCGCATTCACTACCCAACAAACATGAAAGGCGTTTCTGGAAAAATTAACTTCTACTGTCCAGCCGACAATCGTAAGGATTTTTCAACACCAATTCAGGTCGGAGCCGACGGTACACAGTTTATTCCGAGCCAAAAAATTCAGGTGGGACGTTACCAATTGCAAATCGACTGGCAAGCCAACGGCATTGGTTACTGGAACGAAGGAATTCTCAATATTTAAGTGTCATTCCCAAATATCGAGTGCAGAGGGTAGAATGTCGAATGCTTCCCGTGCGTCGGGTTTCTCAAAACCCGACGCACACCCACCCAAATTCGACATTCTGCATTCGACACTCGAAATTCAAAACTATGTTTTACCTAGCTTTTTCCCTCGGACTCATGAGTAGCCTGCACTGCGTAGGAATGTGTGGGCCTATTGCTTTGGCACTTCCCGTACATCAACGTTCAAAATGGGGAAAATTGGGCGGAATAGTACTGTATAACCTCGGTCGAGCTACTACTTATGCCCTCCTCGGCTTTTTGCTAGGTTTTGTGGGTAATGCACTCAATTTGGCAGGACTCCAACGTAGTCTTTCTATTGGTACGGGAGTATTTATGCTCGGTGCGGTTGCTTATTCTTCGCATTGGCTCGACCAACTTTCTCCACCTTCTTTTTTGCAAAAAGGAGTGCAATGGATAAAAAAACAACTAGGCACACTTTTGCACCAACGTAGTTTTAGCTCACTGTTCGTTCTTGGAACGCTCAACGGGCTTTTACCCTGTGGGCTAGTTTACATGGCGCTGATTAGCTCCATAGCTGCGGGAGGGCCTACCGACGGGGCGCTTTTTATGGCTACTTTTGGCCTTGGAACACTCCCCGCCATGAGCGCTGTTGGCTTTGTCAAAAATCTCTTTTCTACTTCTTTTCGCAACCGCGCTCGCAGTTTTATGCCCGCCTTAGTGGCAGTAGTAGCCGTAGTGCTTATTCTTCGTGGTTTGGAAGTCACAGGCTGGCCCATTTTGGGTTTAGAAAATCGTGAGATTCCTATTTGCCATGGGGGGCGATGAAGGCAAACAAATGAATTATATTCTATTGATTCACAATCATTTGCAACTGAAACTTCTCAAATGCTTTTCGTATTTCCTCAACAATAAATGTTTGTAAAACGTCAGGGGTAGAAGAGGTCGCCCCAACTACCAGTTGGATTCCCAATACGCGTTCTATTTCCCAGAGGGTTTCTGTAGTAAAATTATGTGTTCCGCTCAACCAGCGACTAATTTCGGCAGGTTTTTTACCCATTAAAAAAGCAAACTCTTGGTTTGTAAGCCCTTTCGCTTGCATCCCTTCATAAATTCTAGCCGCTAATCCCATCCTTTTTAGGGTACTGGCACGATGTTCTGGAGTAATTTTTCTTTGAATTTTCTCCAGCTTTTCAATATAAATTTCTTCTGAGTTATTCATCTGTTTCTAATGTTAGATCACCGCCTAATTCTAAATCACTTATCCAAAACAAGTCACCTTCTTTTATTTTTTTATACAGAAGCCTTGAAATCAAGCGCATAAGGCTATTTTCTTGGCTAAGTTTATCATCTTCTTGTAGTGCTCTAATGGTTTTAGGCTTATGACCTCCGCCTCCCAAAATAATTACTGCATTCCCTAATCGGATACAATAAAGCCGTAGGTTCGCTTTAGGGGAGTCATACAAAGCACAGACTAAATCACCTAATCGTCCTTCGTTTTCCTTAAAAAAAGTCCTTATCGCTCCTACATGATTGGCCATAACCCCCAATCGGTCAACAATGTCTATTAACTCATGTGAAAAATCTTGTTCATTCTCATCCAAAAATCGCTCAAAAAGAGTCTTCTTTTCCCCTTCCAGTGCCACTGTATAGAATGTGGCTTTTTTCCCCGATAGCTGTTTGAGTTTAACAATTTGATATTTCATAAAACAATAAATTCAATACAAAGTTAACAATAAAGTTTATTAAACAACTTTATTGTTAACTTCTCCAATAATCTAAACACGTAAAAAGATACCTTAGCGAAGCCAAATCTTAATTGGCGTACCTATGATGTTCTTTGACAATTAGACAACCTTTATACTACAAATGTTGCGCCTCTCCGAGGCGAAATTTCAATCGTTTATGTAAACGAAAACAGCTCTTTACCTCCCTTTTATTCATGCTGAATGCTTGATATTTTTCCAAACAGCCTGACCAATGTCATATTTTACTTTTCCAATTGCTTGCATTTTTGGTAAAACACCTATTTACCATGAACACGCAACTACTTCAGAAATACAACGTGCCTGGGCCTCGCTATACCAGTTACCCAACAGTGCCTTATTGGGATAAAACCCCACTTACCGAGCCTCGTTGGAAAGATTTGGTGAAAGACATCTTTGAAGTCAGCAATACTTCCGAAGGAATTAGCCTATATATTCACTTGCCGTACTGCGAAAGTTTGTGCACCTACTGTGGCTGTAATACCCGTATCACGGTCAACCATAAAGTAGAACAGCCATACATAGCAGCCGTTCTGAAAGAATGGCAACTTTACCTCGATTTTCTACCCAGTCGTCCCCAAATCCGTGAGTTGCACTTGGGCGGAGGAACGCCCACGTTTTTTAGCCCCGAAAATCTCCGAACCTTGATTTCGGGCTTATTTGAAAAAGCCGACATCCATCCTGAGCACGAGTTTGGGTTTGAAGCGCACCCCGCTAGTACCGCCGATGCGCACCTTCAAACGTTGTTTGAACTAGGTTTTCGTCGGATTAGCATTGGTGTGCAAGACTTTAATCCCGTTATTCTTGACCTCATCAATCGCCCTCAAACCTATGAGCAAGTAAAGCACGTCACTGAGAAAGCGCGCGAAATTGGATACACGTCTGTCAACTACGATTTGGTTTATGGCTTGCCCCAACAACAGGTGGAGGGAATGACCCAAACCATCGGAGATGTGATTCGGCTTCGCCCCGACCGCATTGCGCTTTACAGCTATGCTCACGTACCTTGGGTAAAACCAGGCCAACGCAAATTTACCGAAGCTGACTTACCAGATGCGGCAAAAAAATTAATGATTTATGAAACTTGCCGAGAAGCCTTGGAATTAGCAGGGTATCACGACATTGGCATGGATCACTTTTCGCTCACAACCGATACGCTTTATCAGGCCCTTGAGCACAAAAAACTCCATCGAAATTTTATGGGCTACACCACTACTCAAACGCGTTTGCTCGTTGGCTTGGGAGTGTCGGCAATTGGCGATTGCTGGTGGGGCTACGGCCAAAACGAAAAAACAGTCGAAAAATATTACGAACGCCTCAATGCGAACGAGTTACCTATATTCAGAGGCCACGTCCTGACCCGTGAAGACTTGATTCTAAGACGCCATATTTTACAACTAATGTGTCATTTTGAAACCACTTGGTTTGATGCCAAAGACCAGTGCCAAGCACTTTACGAAGCCCTTGCGCGACTAGAAGAACCCGAAAAAGATGGCCTTGTCAGCATCGAACCCTATCATCTAAAAGTGACACCCGAAGGCCGCTCTTTTATTCGTAATATTAGTATGGCCTTTGATGCGCGTTTGTGGGGAGATATACCACAAACAGCCATTTTTAGCCAAACATTTTAAAATTCTTTTGGAAAAATCACAACAACCTCCGTATTTGGTATGTTAGAAGTATTCATTCAGCAAACCCAAGCGATGAGAAGACACGTCGAAATGTTAGATGCACTCTTTAAAAGTGCAACGGAGGGAATTATTGTCGTGGATTCGTGGGGAGCTATACAGTTGGTCAACCCCAAAGCCGAAGAGTTATTTGGCTACGATGAAGACGAGTTGATTGGTAAGAAAATAGAAATCCTTATTCCTCAACGATATGCCCGCAATCACGTAGATCACCGCATGAATTACTCCCAGCATCCCAAGGCAAGGAACATGGGGAGCAACTTAGACCTCAATGCCAAGCGTAAAGATAATTCGGAGTTTCCTGTCGAAATCAGTTTAAGTCCGTTTGCCACCAGCGACGGCGAATACATTGTAAGTTTTATTATCGACATTTCTCTGCGCAAAAAACAAGAAGAGGCGCTGCTAGAAGCACACCGCCAAATCCAAAGCCTCAACGCCGACTTAGAAGAGCGTGTGCAGCAACGAACCCGTGAACTGGCACATGCGCTAGAGGAAATTGAGCAATCGAAACAAGAAGTAATGCGGGCGCTGGAGAAAGAACGTCAACTTAATGACATGAAAACGAAATTTGTGACGATTGCCTCGCACGAATTCCGTACGCCGTTGGCGACCATCCTGTCATCTGCGTCGTTGATTGGACGTTATACGCACACCGAAGAAGACGAAAAACGCCAGAAACACGTTCAACGAATCAAATCGACCGTTACGAATCTCACTGAAATTCTAAACGACTTTTTGTCGCTTGGCAAACTAGAAGAAGGCCAAATCCGCAATGTGCCGATTGTATTTCCTGTGACCGATTTTTGCAAAGAACTCGTGGATGAGCTCAAGTCGGTTTGTAAAGACAATCAGCAAATTATCTATACCCACGAAGGTGATTCTGAGGTGTGCATTGACCGTCATTTGCTCAAAAATATACTCATCAATTTGCTTTCAAACGCCTCCAAATACTCGGACGCAGGCAAGCAAATTTTCTTACGTTCATCTAAAAAAGGAAAAACCGTTCACTTTGAAGTACAAGACCAAGGCATTGGAATTCCCGAACAAGACCAAGCGTATGTGTTTGACCGCTTTTTCCGCGCGCACAACTCTGGGACAATACAAGGAACTGGCCTTGGGCTAAACATTGTAAAAAAATACATTCAATTGATGCAAGGCGAAATTCGGCTTACGAGTCAACTGAATCAAGGAACGACGGTGTCTCTCGACCTTCCGAATTGTTAGCCACATGAAGACCATTCTACTGATAGAAGACAATCCCGACATGCGGGAAAATACGACCGAAATTTTGGAGTTAGCACACTACAATGTACTGACAGCTGAAAACGGTAAGAAAGGCATCAAAATCGCTCAAGAACAGCAGCCTGACCTGATTATTTGTGACATCATGATGCCCGAACTCGACGGCTACGGCGTGTTGCATTTGCTCAGTAAAGAAGCTGAAACCGCGAGTATTCCTTTTATTTTCTTAACGGCCAAAGCTGAAAAAGCCGATTACCGCAAAGGAATGACCCTTGGGGCAGATGATTATCTGACCAAACCTTATGATGACGTAGAACTCCTGAGTGCAGTCGAAACGCGCTTGCGCAAAAACGATTTGCTCAAAACAGAGTATTCACGAACGGAAGAAGGACTGACCCAGTTTTTGAACGAAGTAAAATCGTTTGAATCGCTCAAAAAACTGTCGGAAAATAAAAAAACGAAGCTCTATAAAAAGCGCGAAACGGTGTATTCGGAGGGAAGCTATCCTAATGCCGTTTATTTCTTAAAAAGTGGGAAAATCAAAAACTCAAAGACCAATGAGTTTGGGAAAGAATACATTGTGGAGCTTCACAAGCCTGGCGATTTTTTTGGATATTTAGACTTGTTGGAAAACACTCCCTACCAAGAATCGGCCGTGTCGTTGCAAGACAGTGAGGTGGTTATCATTCCCAAAGATGAGTTTAATAGCCTTCTCTACAACAACCGCGATGTAGCCACAAAGTTCATCAAAATGCTTTCTAACGAAGTACGAGAGCGGGAAGAGCGACTACTAAAACTTGCCTACAACTCCGTACGAAAACGCGTAGCCGAAGCCCTGATTATGTTGGCCAATCGCTACCAAGAAGATAAAACAAAGCCTTTTGCCATTGCCATCACCCGTGAAGATTTAGCGAGCATCGTGGGCACCGCCACCGAAACGGTCATCCGTACGCTCTCCGATTTTAAGGATGAACATCTTCTCGAAATGAAGGGAAGTCTGATTACCGTACTCGATTATGAGAAACTATCTCGAATGAAGAACTAATCGAACCCGTGCAGAGGGTAAACCGTGCAGAGGGTTGCTCTCAACCCGACCATGCGCCGAATAAGAGACCTTCCAAGTTTTTGAAACTTGGAAGGTCTTTGTTTTTTACTACCCCAACTCCTCCATTTCCATCATAGCATTTTCCCACGCGTCGGTGGTAGCCGCAATTTTTTGCTGGATTTCGGTGTATTTTTTGTTCACTTCGGCCAATTTCGCCGCATCACTGTAAATAGCAATGTCAGCCAAGTGAGCTTCCGCTTCTTTCTTACGTTTTTCCAACTCGTCGATTTCTTGTTCGAGTTGAGTGATTTTTTTCTGAAGGGTCTTTTGCTGGTGCGACGAGCCCGAAGATGTATTCTTCGCTGGGGCAGGTGTCGAGCGTTGCGGCACTACCACCGTCTCCACAGAGGCTGCTACCACTTCTTCTTCACGTTCTTCTTGCCACCACTCGTACTCTTGGTAAGTACCAGGGTATTCTTTCACTTCTTTATCTTCGATGTACCAAATTTTCTCCGCAATGGCTTCCACAAAGAAACGGTCGTGAGAAACCACTACAAACGACCCCTCATACTGACGAAGCGCCTGAATGAGGATATTCACCGACTGCATATCTAAGTGGTTGGTAGGCTCATCGAGCAACAAGAAATTGGCTTGAGACACCAATACTTTTGCCAACGCAACCCGCGATTTCTCCCCTCCCGATAACACCTTGATTTTCTTGAAAACATCGTCACCCGTAAATAGAAAACACCCCAAAATTGTCCGACATTCGGTTTCGGTCTTGGTCGGATTGGCGTATTTTAATTCTTCTAAAATCGTATGTTCTATATTAAGCGACTCCAACTGGTGCTGGGCGTAAAAGGTAAAAAGCACATTATGCCCCAGTCGTCGCTCGCCTTCGACAGGCTCGGTGCCTGCAATGACCCTCAACAACGTTGATTTCCCTTTACCATTGGCCCCGATAAGCGCGATTTTGTCGCCGCGCTCCATCGTGATATTGGTATGTTTCAGGATTTCTTTTTCACCGTAAGCCTTCGACACATCTTCCAGCTGAAGCACATGGCGGCCTGGCTGAGTGGTAAATTGAAAACGAAAATGTACTTTAGCATTTTCATCCACCACGGCCTCCACTCGGTCCATTCGGTCGAGCATTTTTGCGCGGCTTTGGGCTTGCTTTGCTTTGGTTGCTTTGGCCTTAAAACGCTCAATAAAGCGCTCCGTTTGGCGGATTTTCGCTTGTTGATTTTCGTAAGCCCCTTTTTGAATCTCATTACGAAGGGCTTTCTCTTCAAGATAAAACGAATAATTTCCGCCGTAATAATTGAGCTTTTGGTTGCTTACTTCCACCATCGTATCGCAGACGTTGTCCAAAAACTCACGGTCGTGCGACACCACAATCACCGCATTTTCGTAGCTCTGAACATACTTTTCCACCCACTGAATCGAAGGCAAGTCCAAGTGGTTGGTAGGCTCATCGAGCATGAGCAAAGAAGGTTTTTGTAACAACAACTTGGCCAACATCACGCGCATACGCCAACCTCCCGAAAACTGCCGCAGTGGTTTTTGTAAATCAGCTGTCGAAAAACCAAGCCCTTCCAAAATTTCTTCGGCTTTCGACTGGATAGTATAGCCGTCCAATGCCTCGAACTCTTCTTGCAAACGCGCAAGTCGGTCCACCAGCTTATCCTCATAATTGATTTCCATCTGATGAAGTACTTCATCAATTTGGCGTTGAAGCACCAACTGTCGCTCAAAAGCTTGCAAGGCTACCGTCAAAATAGGCTCATCACTTTGGTAAGAGAGCAAATCTTGGTTCAAAAACCCAATGGTACAACCACCTGCTTTTGAGATATTTCCTGCATCGGGCTGGTAGTTACCCACAATCAAATGCAGCAGGGTGGATTTCCCTGTTCCGTTCAAACCAATAAGGCCAATTTTATCTTTGGGCTTGATATGAAGCGAGGCGTTTTCGTACAAAGCACGGTCGCCGAGATAATACGAGAGGTTGGTAATCGAAATCATGCTACAAAGTTAGCGGTTTTCAAGCTAGGTCTTTATATTTGAATGCGCTCAAACTTTTCTTAGTCATGAAAAACGTATTGTTGTATCTATTTTTATCACCGTTTGCCTCATTTATTTTAAAGGCCCAAAACCAAGTACCTCAAATTCAATTAACCGAATTTGCAACTGGATTTAACCAGCCAAGTGATATTGAAACTGCGGGCGATAATCGACTGTTCGTCTCTGAACTAACAGGAAAGATCAAAATTATTCAAAATGGAATCAGTCTTCCAACGCCATTTCTAGACTTAAGTACCACTGGCGCTTCTATCTATAGCTTCTGTTTCTCCCCCAATTATCCATCTAATCGGACTTTTTTTGTGTACTACCGCAAACCTGATGGGTTGGGGCAAATTGTGATGTTCAAACGCGACCCATCTAATCCCAATCTTGCACTTATTGAATCTGAATCCAAAATTCTAACCCTACCCTACATAGTTCCAGGAGGACACACGGGAGGGGAGATTGCCTTTGGACCAGATGGATACTTATACATCACAACTGGAGATGACGGTTTGGGTACACGTAGGACGATGGGGGATTTGCCAGGTAATGCCCAAAATCTCAAAACTTTATTGGGGAAAGTTCTACGAATTGATGTCAGTTCTGCCCCTAGCTATAAAATCCCAGCTAACAACCCTTACCAAGCCCTCGGAGATAGCATTCCTGATGAAATTTGGGCACGGGGTTTACGTAACCCTTGGCGTATGAGTTTTGACAAACAAACAGGAGATTTATGGATTGGAGACAACGGAGCTGATCATTGGGATGAAGTCAATTTTTTAGCCCACCCTAGTTCAGGCGGCGCCAATTTTGGTTGGCGATGTTATGAAGGTAGTCGCCCTTATTCCTCAAATGGGTGCAGTGATACTACTCTTCTTATCTATCCAATTCAAGAATATCAAGGCTGGGTATCTGATACGACAAGTGGTGCTTCGGTTATGGGTGGATATGTATATCGGGGAAACCTATATCCCGCATTACGAGGCCATTATTTATATGCAGATTGGGTCATGGGTAAGTTTTGGACACTTTACCGTTCTCCAAGTGGCCCGCGCATCAATACATTTCAAGGTATTCTCGCCTCCTCCCCTGTCACTTTTGGCCAAGACACCAACGGGGAATTGTACGTTGCAAGCTTAAATGAAGGAAAGATTTATCAAATTGGGCTTAAATCTACCCTTTCAACCCCTATTATTAGTGTTGCTACTGTACCTGCAAGTTGCGGACTAAAAGGCCAAAGTGTTAATAATGACGCTAAGCTAACAATCCAAGGTAATGCTGTCACAGGTAAATATGATTTCACATTTGGCATCAATTATACAGGAACAGCTAGTTTTACAGTGGGCTCAAAAACCATTCCTTCAAACGGGGTTTTAGTCGCAGACCTACCTAATCCAATTTCACCGCAAACCATTACAGTACGTATTTTCAGTACAACAAATTCTCACATAGATATTACTACTACACTTGCACCTACAACTTGCATACCATGCCAATTCCCTGCTCCACAACCGCAATCCATTGACACAATCGCTTGTGCAGGCACTATTCTCAATATCTCAGTAAAAGGTTGTAATGGACTATACACTTTAAAAATTTTCAGCGACTCTCTATTAACTCAATCATCAAGCCTTAATGTGAATAACAATTTTATAACTACACCCACGCTCACTAGCCCATTAAAATTATATACTGCTTGTGTACATACGACATATCCTGAGTGTAAAAGTAACTACGCTCTATTGTCAGTAAGCACTTACAGTGCCCCCGTTGCCTTAAATGCTCTCAACATTACAAATACATCCTTTGAAATTCGATGGCAGGCTTCTAAAAACGAAAGTTATCTGCTCAAATACCGTGTAAAAAACGCTATTTCCGATTGGATAACTCTCCCAGTACTTACAGCAGATTCTACAGAAATATTTTCCACAATACTATCTTCGCTTAGTCAAGCAACAATTTACGAATGGGCCGTATCTAATGTTCATTGTAATAACTTTATGGTTCAAGAAACACGAACTCTTTCTTGTCCTCCGACAATCACTCAGCTAGTTGGATCAGTTGCCCCCTCAACCTATCAAGCCCACGAAGTCATTCAAAGTAAAGGAACGCTACTGAGTGGAAGTACGTCATTTTATGCAGGAAAAGCCATTATCCTCGCCCCTGGGTTTCAAAGCGCCTTTAATAGTACTTTTAGTGCTCAGATTAAAGGTTGTGATTAAGTTCTTATCTTTGCCCGACAACACACGAACGAATGACACACCTTCTTCCAAAAAATAAGGTTCAGACCACTATTCAGCGGGCTTTTTCTTCGTTGGTGTTCGACAATGACCCCGCTGCGCTTACTCGTTTTCGGTGTCGTTGGTCGCCTTGGCTCTTCAACACGCCCCTGCACGTGATTCACCAGCAAGCCGAGCAAGTCTATACTTTTGTGCTCACCGATGCCGAAACGCAGCAAGAACTCCACGGTTTTTTTCATCTCTTTGTTCAATACCAGCAAGGAGTCAGCCCACTACGGGCATCGTTTGGGTCGTTTGAAGTAGCCGAAGTCGTTAGCCATACGGAGTTTAGCACTTGGCTAACTTTTATCGAATCCTTTGCCGAATCGCATGGCATCACGTCGTTGTCCATTCGCCATTATCCCAGCTGTTATCATCCTGCCCGTAGTTCATTTATCAAGCGGGGATTGGTACGGCACGGTTTTCAGATAAGCCAGTTCTCTATCAACCACTACATTTCGGTAACATCGCAGCCGTTTGAGACAGGGCTTCACGCCTCCGAACGGCGACGATTACGCAAGTGCCTGCAAGCAGGTTTTCGGTTTGAAGAATGGTTACTTCCTGATGCCGAAGAAGTGTATCAATTTATTGCCCATAACCGCCAACGACTCGGCTACTCACTTTCTTTTCGTGAAGAACAGTTGCGGCTTTGGTTAACCGTTTTTCCTGAAATTTTTCGGGTATTTTGTGTCAAAAATGGCGAAGAAATTGCCTCATTAGGGCTAACTGTCCGCGTCGGAAAAAATGTACTCTATCACTTTTGCCCCGCCGACAACCTAGCCTATCGACAATACAGCCCCTCGGTGTTGTTGACCAAAGGTTTGTACGAATTTTCCCAGCAAGAATGTGTAACTGTTTTAGATTTAGGCATTTCAGTTGACACCGCTGGCCAGCCCAAAACCAGTTTGGCACGTTTCAAACGCAACCTCGGCGCCCAAGAATGCGAAAAATGGCAGTTTGAAAGAAAAATCGGCATTTCTACCAAAATGTAAAAATGCCGATCGAGTCACGCGTGGGTCAATCTATATGTAAAGTCTGAATCAATGGTTGGCTATTTCAAGCCCGAAATAGTTAAAAAGGGTGCTCAAGGTTTTTCGTTCAGCCACAACGCTTTCCCCGCCTACCTCTTGGTAAGACACCCTTGATTTTTTCAATAATGGAGTAGGGTCAAAACCTTTTTTACCAGGTTTTAATTTATAATTTTTAGAAAAATAGATTTTATCAATATTGCGTGCCTCTAGAAAATTGCTCAAGGCATTGGCACTGTATCCATGAAAAAGTTCAACACTAATACTGCCCAAAAGAGATTCGTATCTATTTTTAAGAATAGCAATTGCTTCCTCAAATTCGGTTGTTTTCAGGCTATCTACCATTTCGTCGGGCGAATAAAACAAAAAATCCGAGATCGAATCTGTAGGAATTTTGGCATACATCAACACCACGTTTACTTTTCCCGCATTGATGGTATTCAATGCCAATCGGAGGGCATTTAGCGACTCAACTTTAAAATCTATCGGCACTAATATTGTTCTTTCCATGCGCTTAGTCGTTTTTAAAACCAATGCAAAGGTGCTACCCCCAACTAAGAATGATTTAAGAAGCAGATTAGAATTCGATAAGAAATGATTTTTTTACGGGATTTTTGCCAAAGGAATCCTAATGTGAACCGTAGTTCCTTCATTAACAACCGAAGAAAGTTGCAATTGACCGTTATGAATTTTAATAATATTACGGGTCAAAGGCAACCCAATACCATATCCTTCAAAGTTTCGGGTGTTGGAAGCCCTAAAAAACGGGTCATAAATAAACGGAAGTTCGGATTCGGGAATACCAATGCCGTGGTCTGTAAATGCCAAAAAAACCTGGTCATCGCTGGAGGCAATCGTCACCACAACGGGCTTATTGTTGGAGTATTTGCAAGCGTTTGTTAATATATTGGTAAAAGCCAGGGAAAGTAGCTGACGATTGCCCATCACTTTCAATTTTTTAGGGTTCTCGGGCAGCAGGCTAAAGTCAACTTGGATGTTATTTTTAGGATTGAGCTTATCAATCATCTCCTTGACTTGCCAAATCAGGTCGTCGGTTCGTAAAATTTCAAAATTAACCCGCTTGTTGGTATAGCCCGTTTGGGCCAAATACAACAACGTTTGCGTGATTTGGTTCAGGCGCTCGGCTTGGCCCAAAATGCTCATCAGCGACTGCTGGTATTCTTCGGGTGAGCGCTGTTTCATCAGCATCACTTCGGCTTCTCCCATGATAGACGTGAGTGGCGTGCCAAACTCGTGCGAGGCGTTACTAACAAAATTGTTTTGGGTTTCAAACGAGGTTTCGAGCCGATTCAGTAGGTCATTAAACGTTGAAATCAATTGGCTAATTTCGGCATCATTTTTTTTCTCTTCAATGCGCAAATGGATATTATCCTTACTTATTTGTTTCACCCGATCGGTAATGTGCTTAATTGGATCGAAAATTCGTCTTGAAAAGAAAAAAGACAAATAAGTGGTTATCAATGCAATAAGAAGTACACCAAGTAAAATCACATTGCGCATAAACAACAAGTGATTGGAAGCGTAGTAATTTTTGGCGGATACCACCACAATGTGCGTTTGCTGCTTGCTCTCGTGCCGAATTCCCGTAAAAAAGGTTTCGTCCATCTGACGCGTGGCTTTGCCTTTGTTCAAAATCTCCTTCAAAAATGCCATTGGGAGTTCTGATTTTTGCGCCATTTCAGCTAAATCATTATTATTTTCGACCCTATACAGATACTCTTTTTCGGCCGACAGCTTTTCAAGGTGTTCTTTACGGATAATTTTAAACGGCTCAGCATTAATTTTATCAGCATCAAAATTGTACTTTGCCGCAATCGTCGCCCGCGTTTCTAGTCGTTTATAAAAATCAGTGTAAGAATAATTATACAAAAAATAATAGATACTTCCCCCAAACAGAAGCAGCATCAAGCTGTTGGTAAAAATCAGGAAAAGCGCTATTTTCAGTTGGGTTTTCATGCTTCTCTTAACACATAGCCCATGCCAATCACCGTATGAATGAGCTTGGGCTCGTAGGCTGAATCCAGTTTTTTTCGCAAATAATTGATATAAACATCCACAACATTCGTAGCCAAATTAAAGTTGATGTCCCACGCGCTCTCCAGCAAATCCACCCTCGAAAGCACTTTCCCCTTGTTTTTTAGCAAGGTGACCAGCAGCCGATATTCGGTAGCAGTAAGGGAAATAAGCTCCCCATTTCGTTCTACGGTCTTCGAGTCATCGTCCACTTTCAAATTGGCCACCACATACACATTTTCTTTGGCCTTAGCCTCACTCCCACCTTGGCTTGCTCGCCGCAGTAGTGCCTTTATACGGGCAACCAACTCAATGAATTTGAAGGGTTTGGCCAAATAATCATCTGCCCCCGAATTAAGTCCCAATGCAATATTATCGGCGGTATTGAGGGCCGTCAAAAACAATATTGGTACCTGAATCTGGTTGTTGCGCAGCTCTTTGCATACTTCAATGCCGTTTTTGTCGGGAAGCATAATGTCAAGAATAATCAAATCATAGTCACTGCTCAAGGCCATTTGAACTCCCGAATTGCCGTCTAAAGCCACCGATACCTCAAAATCCTCCTCGGTCAAGCCTTTTTTTATAAAGCTCACTACATTGACTTCGTCTTCCACTAACAAGATTTTCTTCATAGCTCTACTGGGGCCTTTTCCAAAACATTCCTTTGCAATTTAACCACAAAAAACGGCACTGCAACTTCTAAAGCTACAATGCCGTTTTTCTTTCAAAACTTCAGAAAATTATTTCCCTGCTACTTTTCCCCACGTATCTTTCAACCCAACTGTGCGGTTGAAGATGAGTTTATCAGATGTAGCGTCGGTATCCAAACAAAAATAACCTTTGCGAACAAACTGTATTTTGGTATCAACCGTCGCTTCTTTGAGCGACGGCTCAGCGTAGCCTGTAATCACTTCCAGCGAATTTGGATTGATATGGTCTTTGAAATCACCCTCTGCTGACGCTAAATCTTCGACTTTGAAAAGACGGTCGTATTGGCGAATTTCGATTGGCAATGCTTCCGAAACCGACACCCAATGGAGCGTTCCTTTTACGTTAATGCCCGAGGTATCGCTGCCACTCTTGCTGTTTTCAATATACGAACACCGTAATTCTACCACATTACCAGCCTCGTCTTTGATTGCCTCGTCGCAACGAATAATGTACGCACTTTTCAAACGTACCATTTGTCCCACGGCCAAGCGGAAGAATTTTTTCGGTGGGTTTTCCATAAAATCTTCCCGCTCAATATACACTTCGCGGCTAAACGGCACTTCGCGCATTCCGCCGTTGGGGTCTTCGGGGTTGTTCTCGCTCAAACAAAGCTCCACGGTATCCTCGGGGAAGTTGGTAATGACCACTTTGAGTGGGTCGAGCACCACCATGCGGCGCTGCGCGATTTTGTTGAGGTGCTCACGAACGCAAAATTCCAATAAACTCACATCAATAAGGTTGTCGCGGCGCGCAATCCCGATACGGTCACAAAACTCACGAATCGACTCAGGCGTATATCCTCGACGACGAAGCCCCGAAATGGTTGGCATACGAGGGTCGTCCCAGCCTGTCACATGACCTTCGTTGACGAGTTGAAGCAATTTACGCTTACTCATCACGGTATAAGTCAGGTTGAGACGGGCAAACTCATATTGTTTTGAAGGAAAAATCTCCAATTTATCAATGCACCAATCGTACAAATCGCGGTGAGGAATAAACTCCAACGTACAAATTGAGTGCGTAATTTTTTCGATAGAATCAGACTGCCCATGCGCAAAATCGTACATTGGATAAATGCACCATTTGTCGCCCGTGCGGTGGTGGTGGGCAAATTTTATCCGATAGATGATGGGGTCACGCATGATCATGTTTGGCGCCGCCATGTCGATTTTAGCACGAAGCGTACGAGAGCCTTCAGGAAACTCGCCGTTTTTCATTTGCTCAAACAACGCCAAATTCTCTTCTACGCTACGGTCACGGTAAGGGCTATTAGTCCCTGGTTCGGTAGGCGTTCCTTTCATGGAAGCAATTTGCTCCGAGGTAGATTCATCCACGTATGCCAATCCTTTTTTGATTAAATCAATGGCAAAAGCATACAAATTATCAAAGTAATCAGAGGCATAAAATTCATTTACCCACTGAAAACCAAGCCATTGAACATCATTTTTGATAGACTCTACGTATTCGGTATCCTCCGTGACGGGATTTGTATCGTCGAAGCGTAAGTTGGTACCTCCTCCGTATTTCTGGGCTACTCCAAAGTTTAAGCAGATGGATTTGGCGTGCCCAATGTGCAAATAACCATTGGGCTCGGGCGGAAAGCGCGTTAGAACGCGGCCTTCGTGTTTACCCGTACGGATGTCTTCTTCAATGATTTGTTCGATGAAGTTCAGCGATTTCTCTTCGGTGGATTCTTTGGCAATTTCACTCATACTACTATAAACGTGTTTTTCGACCCTTCGGTTTTCTTATACATACCTTATTCTATATGTAATGGAAACACAAAACTAACATTTATTCGGGTTGAACACCTGAAAATAAGTGGCTTTACTGACTTTTTTCAACCTACACGTGTGACCGTAGGCACTCTACCCCATTTTTAACCAATTCACTTTCAAAAAGTTAATAAAAAATATATGGAATTTTTGGCGTTTATTACTAAAACTTCAAAACTATTTCAAACGTACAAATGTTAATTATGCTGTTGACAAACGATACTTACCTTCGGGCTAATTGGTACCACGCCCAACGGTCGAGAGGGTGTTGCAGACAAACTTTCTGACGACTCCTCGGCACGTACGTAAAACCAACAATTGAACTGATTTTTATCACAATATGAGCAACCCACGAGTGGCGGTGTTTCGCAAGGCACACTTTAATGCCGCACATCGTCTGAACAATCCGACTTGGTCGGACGAACAGAATGCGCGTGTTTTTGGGAAATGCAATTATCCCAATTACCACGGACATAATTACGAGCTGATTGTGCAAGTAACGGGCGAAGTAAACCCCGAAACTGGCTACGTTGTAGATTTGAAATGGTTAAATGACTTAATCGAGCACACCGTGCTAGTCAAGTTTGACCACAAAAATCTAAACCTTGATACTGAGGAGTTTAGGCACATAAATCCCAGTGCAGAAA
Source organism: Runella sp. R0.1_18 (assembly GCF_057652155.1). Taxonomy (NCBI): domain Bacteria; kingdom Pseudomonadati; phylum Bacteroidota; class Cytophagia; order Cytophagales; family Spirosomataceae; genus Runella; species Runella sp. R0.1_18. The sequence continues at coordinate 282,377 of NZ_JBYFCK010000007.1, read as the reverse complement.
ATATTTCAATTGTCATCTATAATCTTTTACGTGGGCACTTAGCAGAGTCGCTCGATTTGAAAATTCGGCTTTATGAAACAGAACGGAACTTTGTGGAATTCCCTGCCTAATCATTCTGACTTAGGCGAGCTTAACGTCGATGATTGGGGAGACGACCATGTTTTTAGTGCTTACAATACACCTCTGCGTGAAGACGCGTTCGAATTGAGCGACGTAGAGAAAGTAGCCAAAATAGAGGGGCATTTCCGTGCGATTATGGAAACCCTTGGTCTCGACCTTACCGACGACAGCCTCAACGGCACGCCACATCGCGTGGCCAAGATGTACGTTAAGGAGATTTTTTCGGGATTAAACCCCGCCAACAAACCAAAGGCAACTCTTTTTGAAAATAAATACAAATACAACGAAATGTTGGTGGAGAAAGACATCAGTTTTTACTCCAACTGCGAGCACCACTTTGTTCCTATTTTTGGCAAAGCGCACGTAGCCTACATTTCGAGCGGCAAGGTGATTGGACTTTCTAAGCTAAACCGCATTGTTCAGTATTTTGCCAAACGTCCGCAAGTACAAGAACGCCTTACGGTACAGATTGCCAAAGAATTACAGCAAATTCTTCAAACGGAGGACGTAGCGGTGGTCATGGATGCCAAGCACTTGTGCGTAGCGTCTCGCGGCGTTCAAGACGACTCCAGTTCAACGGTGACGGCATTTTACGGCGGCAAATTCCAAGAAGACAGTACGAAGAATGAGTTTTTGAAATATTTATCGTAGCGCAACCTCCCGAAAGTTCAAAACTTTCGGGAGGTTACAAAACTTTCGGAAGGTTAGGAGGCTACTCCACTCCCAAAAGAGTCAAAGCAGCGCGGGCTTTATTGTCCACGCTGTTTTTGTATTCGTGCTTGGGATAATTTAGCGCTTGCTGAAAGTACTGAATGGCTTTGGTCCGTTGACCTTTTGCTTGGTAAATATATCCCAATTGTAAGGCTGAGGTTGCCCCAAAATAAAAGCTTTGCGCCTGACTCAACACAATCGCCCGTTCGTAATTTGGAATAGCCGCCTCGGTATGTTCTTGACGTTGAAAAATTCGCCCCAACCGATAGCGGAATTCGGCTCGGTCTCTCCCGTTCTCAAAAGATGCTTCATTGACGTTTCGTAGCGCTGCTGCGGCTTCTTCCAAGTACCCACCATCAAAAGCCAGCCGCGCTTTCATTAAGATTTTTTGTTGGGCTGAAACCAATCCTTTGGTATAGTTTTCGGCAAACTTTAACGCCGCTTTATCAGACTCTACGTACGTAGCTCCCACTTTATTTACTTTCTCAATGTAGCCTTTGGCCTGGGCATCTTCATTGAGCAACCAATGACTCAAAAACAATTTTAAGTAGGTATCTTTCAGGAAATTTTGACCTTTGTACTGGCTCAAAAACGCATTAAATTGCTTTCGGGCTTCGTCGTGTTGGCCTTTTTGCAGTAAAATTTCGCCTTCTAAATACTCCAGAAAAGGAAAAGCGAAGTAAGCGCTTCCTTTAGGTCGTTGTTTCAATACGTTCAACGCTTGCTCACCCCGACCATCTTTCATCGACACCGTAGCGCCAAAAAAGTGTAATAGCAGGTTGTCGGGTTGTCGGTGAACGAGTTGAAGTAAGTCCGCATTTTGTTTTTCTCCGTACGTTAAAATATACGAATGAAGCAGTAGTTGAATCAACTGCGCTTCCAACCCAAACACTTTATCTTCCTGAATCGCTCGTTGCACTTCTCGCAGTCCTTGGGGGATATTTCCCTTCAAACCCAATAGCTTCGCTACCCACTGATAGCTCTGCGGTGCTGAGCCAATCAGTACATGCAGTAACCCAAGCGACTTAAACGATGGCACAAAATCGGGGTACAAACGGGCATTTTCTGCCAGTAATCGATACGCTTTGATAATATCCCAAGAGGCGCTCATTTCTTTCCCAAATTTCAATTTGATAAACGCCCAATGCAGCCGTATTTCGGCTTGTATAAAACGCTTATACGGCGAGTTAGGTTGGTCATCGAGCCAAGAAAGGCGCTCGTCTTGATGGGAAGAAAGCTGTTCAAAGAGGGCTTTATTATCGCTCACAAGTAGCGTCACCATGTCGGCATAATTTTCCACATACATCGCCAGTGCATTCGGCGCTTTTTCCTTAGCCAACAGCGCCTTGGCCGCGTTTACTTTGAGCTTAAACACCTCGCGGTAGGCTTGTTGGAGGTTGGGAGAGAATGAATAAACTGTCGATTGTGCTTGTAAACGGCCATTCAATGAGCTTACAAATGCAAAAATCAGAAGGAAATAATGGCAGTTTTTCAACATCATTTTGCTTAGTTACTCAAGCCCCTCAATCACCCCTCTCTTCTGTTGAAACAAAAACGAATCGCCCGCTTGCTTCCCCATCAATGACGCTCCCAAAGGCGATTGTGGCGACATAGCAATCACTTTTTGGCCATCTATCACCACCATTCCTGCACTGATGGAAACAAAAAACACCCCCACGGACGTCGTGACCAACGCACCCAACCCCACGCGTTGAAACACAAAATCGGGGTCGATGCGATCGAGGACAGCGCGTTCTTGGCGCAGTTGGTCAAAGAGTTGGGCGTGGCGATCGCGTTCAATTTGCGCCATCGCCCTCCCCGTTTCGTACTTATCGCCCGCCGAGCTTTTGGTTTCTTCATTGGCCGAATCTTGGGCGTTTTGCATCGCCTCCTGCGCCGCTTGCACGCGGGTATCAAACTGCGTTTTTAGCAGCGTAAGTAATTGTAGTTTCAACGGACTATAGACGATGATTTATAATTTGGTCATACATACCCGCAAAAGCGGATTGTTTCATTCCTTCCGACGAAAGAAAATCGTGCGGGAAGCCTAATTCTATTTTGCTTACCTCGTTCAAACGCGTCATAATTTCGTCAGGAATCACAAAATCAAGGCATTTGAGCGAATCTTGGAGCTGTTCTACGCGTTTTGCCCCCACAATTGGCATCACATTTGACACCCGTTGACGCACCCAGTTGATCGCTACCTGCGTAGGCGTGACGCCCAACTCCTGCGCTACCTCCACCACTTCTTGGGCAATGTCGCTGCTGCGTTCGCTACGACGCAGGCTATTTTCGGGCACGCGACCTGTTTCTCCGCGCAAGTATTTTCCCGTCAAAGCACCTCCTCCAATCACTCCCCAGGGCGTTACGGCCATGTCGAGGGTTTGGGCCATCGGAAGCAAATCGCGTTCGGCCCCGCGTTGTAAAAGTGAATACTCTACTTGGAGCGCCACAAATTGGCTCCAGCCGCGCAACTCCGCCAGCATATTCGAACGTGAAATGACCCACGCAGGCGTGTCCGAAATCCCAACATAATGCACTTTTCCGCTCCGAACCAAATCATCCAATCCGCGCATCACTTCGTCAACGGGCGTCGTAAATTCCCACATGTGGACCCAAAACACGTCGATATAGTCGGTATGCAGGCGTTTGAGGCTTTCATTGACCGAACGAATCATGTTTTTACGGTGATTGCCCGCGTAGTTGGGGTCACCATTGCGGTCGTATAAGGTATATTTGGTCGAAACGACAAAATGGTCACGATCGGCCGAGATAAAATCTCCCAAAAATGTCTCCGATGTTCCTTCGGTATAGCGGTTGGCCGTATCGAGGAAATTACCACCTGCATTGGCGTAGGCTTCAAAAATCTTTTTACTTTCGTGTTTGTCGGCTCCCCAGCCCCATTCGGTACCAAAAGTCATTGTACCGAGGCACAATTCTGATACGCGAAGGCCAGATTTTCCCAATAATTTGAATTTCATAGAGTCATAGTTTGTTTAATGAGGGTGGGCAAAGAAAACAAATCTTTGCTCAAAACTACACAGAAAAAACCACTTATACCCTTAACAAGCCATGTGTTTTCGCAATTCCCTAACGGCTACGGTCGATGAAATGGAGAAACAATTTGAGGTTCAAAAACAGGCCAAAACCGTTGAATTTGAGCCTATTTACCACGCCAATGGCTTCGATTATCCCACTTGGCCAGTGATTACGGCTCAAGCTCCGAACACTTTACACTTTTTTAAGTGGGGATTGGTTCCAAGATGGGCGCGAAGCCCCCAAGAAGCGCTCGAACTACGCAGCAGTACCCTGAACGCCAAAATCGAAACCCTCGACGAAAAACCGTCGTTTAAGTATGCACTCCAACAGGCGCAGCGGTGCTTACTACCCTCCACTGGCTTTTTTGAATGGCAAACCGTCGGGAAGCAGAAATATCCCTATTTTATTCATCTACGGGAGCAACCGCTTTTTGCGATGGCGGGTATTTGGGAAACATGGCACAATCCTGCCCAAGCCAATGATGTTTGGCATACATTTAGCATTATTACGACCGATGCCAATCCGCTCATGGCGCGCATTCACAACACAAAGCAGCGAATGCCCGTTATTATACCAAAAGAGCTAGAAGCGGTCTGGCTCAATACCCAATCGGATGCCTTTGACCTCGAATTGTTTAAAAAACCAATTGACGATTCGTTCATGGAAGCATTTACGATTGGCAAGTCGATAAGCGACCCTAAAAGTCAGTCTAACACGCCAGAGGTGTTGACACGCATTACGTACCCTGAACTATCACATCAGCAATTGAGTTTGTTTTGAGTCCGTGAAGGAGGTTGCAGCCCGTGCAGGAGGTTGCTCACAACCTCCTTATTTCACAAAACGCGGTTGTAAGCAACCGCTGGCACAAATTAGTCGGTTGTGAGCAACCGACTGCACAAATATTTTCAATTATGATAAGTCGTAAACTTTTTCTTTGGGCGAGTTTCGTACTCCTAACCGTGAGTTTGTCGTCTTGCTTTCGGTCGTGGCGGAAAAACGACCGTGACATCCGCGAACACTACGCCAATCGCCCAGTAAAACCCACTTTTTACACCATTCAAAACGACAGCCTCAAGCTGTTTGCCGCTACCACAGGCGCAGACACCCTGCCTCCGCTGTTGCTCATTCACGGAGCACCTGGTGCTTGGTATGGGTATATGAACATGGTCGATGATTCCTTGCTACAAAGCCGTTTTCACATTATTGCCATCGACCGCTTGGGCTACAATCATTCGAGCTTGCGCAAAAAACGCTTTGTAACATCCATCGAAACCCAAGCCAAAGCCGCTATGTTGGCCCTTTCGCTTAATCATTCGAAGCAAAAAGCGGTTCTGTTGGGGCGTTCGTTTGGCGCACCCATAGCGGCACAAATGGCGATTTTGAACCCCAACGCGTTTAGTCAGCTGGTGATGCTTGCCCCTGCCATCGACCCAACCAAAGAAAAATTCTGGTGGTTTTCCAAACCTGCCAAATGGTGGATTGTCCGTGCGTGGCTTCCTCGTCGCCTCAACGTAGCCACCTTTGAGAAATTTGCTCACGCCAGCGAATTGAAAAAACTGCAACCGCAATGGTCGAAATTGCAAGTGCCCACGATTGTAGTGCAGGGTGGAAAAGACTGGATTGTAGATCCTAGTAACCTTGATTTTGCGCGTCAACAACTGGCCGATAAGCCTGCCCATTACATCTTTTTACCCGAAGCTGGCCACCTGATTTCTTATTCACACCCCGACTTAGTCCGTAAATTGGTTTCAACGCCTTTTACAACAATAACAGGAACAGCTGCCGCCTCTACGACCGCCCAGGGAAGCGGCCAAAGCGAACATAAATGAGTAAAGTCGTTATCTTTACCCACTTTTAATCGCGTATTCTTCAAAAACAATCTAGTATGAAACACCTTTTCAAGGCGATTATCGCCTCATTTTTAGCCATTTTAATAACGACGTCTTTCGTCAATCCCCCTGCCAAATCGATTATCACAGGCGCCGATCAAACCAGCGTCTATCTACCTTATTTGAAGGGGAAACGGGTAGGAATGTTGGTCAACCAAACCTCTATCATTGGCAAATCACACTGCGTTGATAGTTTGGTTAAATTAGGCGTCACAATTACCAAAATCTTTGGCCCCGAACACGGCTTTCGCGGAAACGCCAGCAACGGCGCCAAGGTCAGCGACAGCACTGACCCCAAAACAGGCATTCCCGTCATTTCGCTGTATGGCAAAAACCGCAAGCCAACCAAAGAACATTTGGCCGACGTGGACGTGATGATTTTTGACGTGCAAGACGTAGGCGCGCGCTTTTATACCTACATCAACACGCTGTCGCACGTGATGGAATCGTGCGCTGAGAATGGCAAAGAACTCGTCATCCTCGACCGCCCCAATCCGCACGGCTTTTGCGTTGACGGCCCGATTTTGGAGCCTCACCTCAAATCAGGCATTGGTATGTTTCCAATTCCGATTACCCACGGGATGACCATTGGGGAGTTTGCCCAAATGATTAATGGCGAAGGTTGGCTTCCGAACAAAATGCAGTGCAAATTGAAAATCATTAAAGTGGCCAATTACACCCACGCCATGCCGTATGTGTTACCCGTGCCGCCTTCGCCCAACCTCAACACGCAACAGTCTATCATGCTTTATCCAAGCATTTGTTTGTTTGAAGGAACAATTTTGAGCCAAGGGCGCGGCACGTACATGCCTTTTACGGTCTTGGGTGCACCCGCTTTGAAGGGAAAATACAGCTTTACGTTTAAGCCCGTAAGTATCCAAGGCATGAGCGAAACCCCACTCCACCAAGACCAAGAATGTTATGGTTTAGACCTGCGTAAGTTTGACGCCAATACGTTTGTAAAATCTAAAAAACTGAACCTCAGGTGGTTGTTTGAAACCTATGCGGCTTATCCTTACAAAGACAAGTTTTTTGACATGAGCCAGAGCAAGCAAATGGGAAATTTCGATAAACTGGCGGGGACGGAAAATCTTAAAAAGCAGATTATCGCAGGCACGAGCGAAGAAGAAATTCGTAAAAGTTGGGAGCCTGGCTTGTCGAACTATAAAAAAATGCGGGAGAAGTATTTGTTGTATCCTTAGGGGGAGAGATGAGTGATAAGTGAGGAGAGATGAGTGATAAGAAATCTTATCACTCATCTCTTATATCTCATCACTACAAAAACTACCCTTCCAACACCTCTGCTGAAATCCCAACGTTTGAGAAACCACCGTCGTGGAAGAGGTTTTGCATCGTTACCATGCGTGTGTAATCTGAGAACATCATGGTCACAAAATCAGCACATGAGTCAGCCGAGGCGTTTCCTAGGGGCGCCATTTTTTCGGCAAAATCATAAAACTTATCAAAACCACCGATACCGTTTCCAGCCGTAGTTTTGGTAGGCGACTGCGAAACTGTGTTTACGCGCACCTTTTTAAGTTTTCCGTAACGGTATCCGTAGCTACGTGCAATTGACTCCAACATCGCTTTGGCTTCGGCCATGTCGGTATAGAAAGGGAACGTACGCTGCGCTGCCATGTAGGTAAGGGCTACCACACTTCCCCACTCATTGATGGCGTCCATTTTTTCGGCTACTTGCAAAAACTTATGGAAAGACAACGCCGAAACATCCACACTCTTTAGAAACCACTCGTAGTTCAAATCACCGTATGCACGCCCTTTACGGATGTTGGGTGACATCCCAATCGAGTGAAGCACAAAATCCACTTTTCCACCCAATACGTCCATTGACTTGCCGTAGAGGTTTTCGATATCTTCGAGTGACGTCGCATCGGCGGGGATAATTTCTGCCTCACATGCCTCCGACAATTTTTTAATTTCGCCCATACGCATCGCGATTGGGGCGTTGGTCAACGTGAAAGAGGCGCCTTCTGCCTTAGCTTTCAAGGCTACTTTCCACGCAATTGAGTTTTCGTCGAGGGCACCAGAGATGATGCCGCGTTTACCTTGTAATATTCCGTTTGCCATTTTTTTGAGTTTGCTATTTTCGGTTTAGAGTTTACCGTTTGGAGTTTGTAAAGTTTATAGTTAGTTGTTTACTGTTCAGGACATTACTTCCACCATAAACCATAAATCTCCCCACCGTCAACCATCATTAACGAGGCAAAGTAACAAATTTTTGGGCAAATAGTCGTTATCTATCCTGGAAGATACCCCCTATCGACCAGCTCCTGGCGGGGGTTCGTGAGCAAATATGTGCTTCCATTTTGAATCAGGTAATTCTGGTCAGCAATGTCGAGCACCTCTCGGTACAAATGGTCGGTGATTAAAATCCCTTTATTTTGTTTTTGCTCAACAATATGCTGTTTGAGTGCTTCTACGTAAATGGGGGCTAAATTGGTAAATGGCTCATCAAGCAGCACAAACGGCACGGGCGAAAGCAACACCATCAATGCTTCAATAAAGCGCCTTTCTCCGCCCGACAACTCCCCCATGCGCTGCGAAATAAGGGTAGGAAGTTTATCATATTTCTCTTCCGTCAGTTTTACCCCGTACCAACCCAAAGCGTCCTTGACTTTCATGGAAGAAGGCGTAAGCGGATGCTGCGGCAGGTAGCGCGCCACGTTGCCTTGGCGGTAAAGTGATTCGACGTACCTTCCATTGACCCTGACCGACTTGTGCGTTGCCCTCATTGTTCCAAACACAATTTGCAACAAAGAAGATTTCCCACAACCATTTCGCCCCAAAATAGACGTGATTTGATACCTCGGAATTTTCAAATACACGCTTTGTAAAATTTTGCGTTCGTCAAACGACAGTTCCACGCTGTCTATCTCTAAAATAGTAATAAGCTCCACCGAATAGCAGTCAATAAAGTGAAAAATAAAACCATGTCCAGCCCAAAAGCACCCACAAAAAGCGCCGTTGGCGAATAGCCCAAGTTTTGATAAAAGAGGTAGCCCTCACGAGAAAATGTCTGCATCAAAAGCCAAACTACGCCGTAAGAGGCCAGTTTGAGCCAAAAAAGAGGCGCAATCATTCCCCACCACTCCTCGTCGATAGGTGCGCCCACGGCCAACCAGCCACCCCACGCCACCACGTGTAGAATTATCCAGAAATTTTTGTAAAAGTGCAGCACAACCGATAGCATTTGTGTAAAGTTTTTGGCAAACTATCCAGATTATTTTTTAGGTGCTAAGCCCATTAAGAAACTTTAAGACTTTTAACATTTTTTGTGCTACCACAATGCCATTCAAAGCCATACACTCATTTTCCCACTTGTACAACCAATCCGCCTTTTAACATAAACCCACCTCCTTGGCATATCCAAAACGTATTTTTGTTTGTTAGCTGAATTAAGAATCCTATTTTTGACCATTACATTTTTTCTCTTTTATACTCATGTGGCAGTTTATTAAATACGTTTTCGCAACCATCGTCGGTTTATTCCTATTTTCTATCCTCGGCTTTTTCCTTTTTGTTGGAATCGTAGCCGCAGTAGGTTCTTCTGAAGATAGTACACCGATAGAAACCAATTCTGTGTTAAAGCTCAATCTCAACAACCCTATTCAAGAAGTAGCCGTTGAGAACCCCTTCGCCGAATTTTCGGGCGGGCAAGGCAGCGTCCTTGGCTTACTCGATATTCGCTCGGCGCTCGCCAATGCCAAGCAAGACCCTAACATTAAAGGTGTGTACCTCGATGTACAGTACCCAATGGTGGGATGGGCTACCGCCGAAGAAATCCGCGATGCGATTCTTGATTTCAAGAAATCGAACAAGTTTGTGTATGCTTACGGCGAAGTAATGACCGAAAAAGCGTATTACTTGGCGTCGGTTGCCGACAAAATTTACCTCAATCCCGCAGGTGGAATGGAGTGGAACGGCCTCAGTGCTGAATACGACTTCTACAAAGGCACACTCGACAAGCTGGAAGTGAAACCATTGGTATTCCGCGTTGGGGAATATAAAAGCGCGGTAGAGCCTTTCTTCCGCGAAAACATGAGTGACGCTAGTCGTCTTCAAAATCAGGTGTTGATTAATAACATTTTCGACCATGCGGTGGATAAAATTTCGCAAGCACGAAAAATCACACCTACCCAGTTGAAAAACTTGGCTGACTCGCTCAGCATTGACTCTCCACAAGATGCCCTCACTCATAAACTTATCACGCACGTGGGCTACTACGACGAGGTGGAAAGCGCGCTTCGCAAAGAACTCAAGTTGGGCGAAGATGATAAAATCAAGTTTGTGGGACTCAGCAAGTATTCAAAAGCCGAAAAACAAGTCAAAGAAGGCAGCAGCGACAACCGTATCGCGGTCATTATCGGAGAAGGTGCCATCATGTCGGGTAAAAGCAACGATGGCAACATTGGTTCGGAGACAATCGTTGATGAGCTTCGCAAAGCCCGCAAAGATAAAAAAGTGAAAGCCGTCGTGCTTCGTATCAACTCCCCTGGGGGTAGCGCCTTGGCGTCGGATGTGATGTGGCGTGAGGTTCAGTTGACCCGCAAAGAAAAACCTGTGATTGCGTCTATGTCGGACGTAGCAGCATCGGGGGGCTATTACATGGCCATGGGTTGCGACAAAATCGTGGCACATCCAAACACCATCACGGGTTCTATCGGGGTATTTAGTGTATTGTTTAACTTCCAAAATACTTTCCGCAACAAATTGGGGATTACCTTCGACCGCGTAAATACCAACGCCCACTCTGATTGGCCAAGTGTGACGCGTGAGATGACGCCTTTTGAGAACAGCCGTATGCAGCGCAGTACCGAAAATATCTACGCCGTATTTACCAAAAAAGCAGCCGAAGGTCGTAAAATGCCATTGGAGAAGCTTAAGTCTTTGGCGTCGGGACGCGTATGGTCGGGTCGTGAAGCCAAAGGAAACGGTCTTGTTGACGAGTTTGGTGGGTTAGACAAAGCAATTGAAATTGCCGCCAAATCAGCCAAATTGAAAGAAGGTGACTATCGCGTTCGTTATCCAAAAGAGAAGAATGTGTTTGAGGAAATGATAACGAAGTTTTCTAATAACGCCGAAGAAGCTATGTTGCAGCAAAAACTAGGTGACTTCGCTCCTTACCTCAAAACCTTGAAGAAACTCCAACAAATGGAAGGAACGCAAACACGCTTACCATTTGATATTAATATTAAGTAAAATGTCGAGTGGAGAATGCAGAGTGTCGAATAGTAAATCAATTCATTCGACACTCTACATTCTACCCTCAAAAATTCGGGTTGTAAGCAACCCTCAACACTCTTATTCGACACTCTGCACTCTGCATTCGACACTCCAAAAATTCGGATTGTAAGCAACCCCCAGCACTCTTATTCGACACTCTGCATTCTCCACTCAAAAATTCGGGTTGTAAGCAACCCTCAACACTCTTATTCGACACTCTGCATTCGACACTCCAAAAATTCGGGTTGTAAGCAACCCTCAACACTCTTATTCGACACTTTGCACTCTGCATTCGACACTCTCCACTAGACACTCCCTCTAGTCTCTCACTGCTCCCGTTCTCCATGCTTCAACCATTGGATACCAAATAGGTTGATATTCAACGTAACGTTGGAGCTCATAATGATCTTCTACAAATTGATTGGGGCGACGGTTGAAAGTAAAGTTTATTTCGGAAAAATTAGCCCGCTGCGAATATACCCACACCTCACGGTCTTTGCTTCGTTGCACGCGGTCGGGTGAACCCATGATAATATAAATCATGCCTTTGTCCGTTTTCCAGCCTTCTTTATAGGTCGTAAAAAGTCGGTTAGCTTCTTCGACGCGACTGTAAAAGGCGCTAATCGTACGTTTTGCCAAGTCGCTGTTGCCGTTCATTAAATTCAACCAATAACGGTCGAGGGATTTTTTAGGGTCTTTGGGTGCCAGCATTTCGTTGATTTCGTTGGCCTGACTCATGTACATTACAGGACGAACAAGCTCGGCAGGGCGCGTCATTTTGGGAAAGCGCTTGTTGGTTACTACTATTCCCACCCCGTACGTGTCGGTCGTGTCTTCTGTCATGTAATAGAGACCTTCTTCCTTAAATATCAGCGGTGAGCTTGTCGAAATTTTGAAAGTCGAATCCACGCCCAACGTTCGGGCCGCATTTCGTGGATTGGTATTCATCGGCGACTGTGCAGGTTCAAAATCGTGGCGATAACGCATCACATACAGCTCTTTCACCGATTTATTAATGTCTTGAAGCTGAACTGTGTCGTTTAGGTTTACGTAGTTTTGTAGCAACGGCACGCGTCCTGTTCGTTCAAACAGGGCAAATCGCTCTCCAAGCTTCGTATCGCGAAACTTAATGGCCAAGTCATTCAGCACTTTTTTGGTAGTTCCAATTTCAGAAATTTCTCCCAATAACACGCCCGAAGCATGATTTGCGGGTCTTTTTACCTCAAATCGAATCATAAAACGTGTATGACTCAACTGCACCACATTTTGTTCATTCAGCGGAATGTTGCCATACGCCAACCGTTCTCTTGAAGAGAAGTCGGGATACATTACGTAGTTGAGGGTAAATTTTTCGGTAAATTCTCGCCAACGCACAGGAACATTGTTGGGTTTGGTCAAGTCCACCCGCATAAATACCGTGACATTGGTAGAATCTTTTGCTAAAAATTTGCTTTTGATTCCCAATATTGTCACCTCATCTAGGCTTTTATTGGCATCGGTAACGGCTGCTTGCCGTTTTTTATTTTTATTGCCAAACTGAGCTTGCGCCATCAAGCCACTTCCTAGAAGAACCAACAGGAATACAACGCTTCTCATACGCTTCATCATTTCTTTTTAGGATATTTTTAACAAAGCCCTACGACTACAAACTTCAGTCGTTAACTTCTTATTGATTAAAACGATTGTAATCACCAAATCGCGTATTAAGCGTTATTTTTTCATCGAACTAATTTTGTCCAAATCAGCGGTTTGATAATACCGATATACCTTTAACAAAATAGCCAATGCCACCGCCGACTCCGCCGCTGCAATCACCATCACAAACAGCGTAAGCATTTGCCCCGAAAGACGCACGGGGTCATACTGGGAAAAAGCAACCAAATTCAAATTTACAGCATTGAGAATAAGCTCTATACCAATCAAAACCGCAATGGCATTTCGTTTGGTAATAATGACTGCTACGCCGATACTAAACAAAGCGGCTGCAACGATAAGATAGTAATGGAGGGGTACGATGACTTGCATGATGCAATGTTAAGAAAAATATTTAAAAAGAGGTGCTACCTTTGTTGCCTCAATTCATCGTACTTATGACAGAAGCCGCTCCCCGCCTCCCCCAATACCAATTTTTATACGAGACGCTCCGCCAACAGCTGCACAATGGTATATATGAAATTGGCAGTTTATTGCCCTCTGAAAAAGAGCTTCAGCAAGCCTATAAGCTTACCCAGCCTACCATTCGACAGGCGTTGTCGATGCTTGCCGAAGAGGGATATATCAAAAAATATCAAGGAAAAGGGAGTGTGGTACTGCCCCTGCCTGTGGGGTCGGGGATGTTGTCGATTGAGCCGCATAGCCACCACGATTTGAAAAATGCGTCGGAAATTCAAACCGAAATTTTAACCCGAGGTGTGACTTCTAGTTTTCCGCCCGATTTTTTATTTCAACCTGAGCAGACGGCCGCCTCTTTTTACTACGTCGAACGCCTCCGAACGGTCAACAAAGAAGTGGTCTTTTATGAAAGAATCGCACTTCCTGCCAGCGAACTCCCTAATTTTTACAGGATTACCCTAGAAAACAAGTCGTTGTTTGATACTTTACGAAAACGTTATAACGTAATTGTAAAAGGAGGAGAAGAAAAGGTATGGGCCATGACTGCACCCGATGCGATTGCCCAATTGATGCGCATCCCAACGGGCAAGCCCATTTTGCGTCTCGAAAAGAAAATTGAAACCAACCGTCCGCATCTTACCTTTTTTTCGTCCTTGTTTGCCTGCACCAACAAATACTTATTAAAAGGTCGGTTTTAGAAAAATTCATTCATTTTTTTCTAGCCAAATAAAGTTGGCACAAAAATTGAGAGTCGGTATTTGGTTCCCCTTGGGGATTATTAATACACGTACAATTTTAAATTACCTATTCTCATGCGGTGCAATACAACAAGTTTATATACACACATTAAACTCTTTTGCCTGCTAATTTTAGCATTTAGTAAAGGTTTTTCGCAAGGAACGCCACCATGCAATCCTAAATGTATCCCGATATCACTAAGAATTGTGCCCGCCAATTATCAAATTCCTCCTAAGGATACCACTCAAAAACCAGTAAAAAAAGTAACTAACATTCCTGCATTTGACTCATTCTTAAATAACAATTTACAATCTTATGATAATAATGTATTAGCATTTGTCTGTAATGATACATTGAGCTACTCTTACAAAAATGGCCAATATAATGCTGACGATATTCTACCAATTGCCTCTGCTACAAAATGGCTTACTGCTGCAGTTATTATGAGTTTGGTAGATGATAACAAGTTAAATTTAAATGATAAAATTGGGGCTTATTTACCCATTTTTAACGCCTATGGCAAAGGAGACATCACTATTCGTCAAATTTTTTCACATACTTCTGGCTTTCAATCTGATACCCCTTATGATGATAGAGGAGGAATATCTTTAGCAGCTGCTATAGATTCAATTGCCATATATTCAAACTTGCAATTTTCTCCAGGAACTCAAGCAAGCTACGGTAGCTCTGCATACAAAATTGCGGCTAGGATTGCAGAAGTAATAGAAGGTAAACTTTGGGAAAATATTTTTAAAGAACGCATAGCGAACAAATGCGAGATGTCTAACACCTCATACCTAAGTTTTATCAATAATACGAATCCTCATGCAGGCGCTGGTGTAAGAAGTACTATGAACGATTACATCAAGTTTCTTACTATGATACACAATTTTGGCATTTACGAAGGCCAAAGAGTGCTGAGTGAAAATTCGGTCAAAACGATTGAACTTGACCAATCGGGTGGAATTAATACTTTTTATGGTCTTGGAGTATGGCGCTACCAAATTGTATCGGGCTTTGCTAAAGAAGTCAGTAGCCCAAGTGCCATGGGAATCCATCCTTGGATCAATCGTGACAAAAAGTATTTTGGTATAATTTTTACACAAGCAGGGTTTGATAAAACTATTAATACAAATTTGAACTTCCGAAGCTTAGTCCAAAACACGATAAAATAAAAACAACTGATAATCAACAAGTTAACGTCAAAAAATTACCGTTTACTAAAAACATATTTGATTTATAAAAATGGTTTTCTTTCTTTGTTATAAAGCCATAGTTATAAATGATACAATCAAGCCACAATCCAGTAATCAAGGAAGAAAGTAATCAACAAAGAATATTTGGATTAGACCTCTTTCGAGCTCTATCTATTGTAGCCGTTTTTTTATCACATTCAATTGACCTTAACCCTTTAAAAAAAGAGTTTCCTTATTTTGCCTGGCTTGGCTTTGGAGTCGAAGCTTTTTTTGTTTTAAGCGGTTTTCTAATTGGAAGAATTATTCTACAAACCTTCTTTCAAAAAGCTATTACATGGGAAGTAATTGCTTCTTTTTGGATAAATCGCTGGTTTCGAACAATTCCCGCCTACTTATTCACCTTATTTATATATTTCTTATTCTTTCCTCACTTTGGGTTAAAAATAATTTCGTACCTCTTTTTTTTACAAAATGCTATAACTCCTATCCCATATTTATTTCCTCATTCTTGGAGCTTATCAGTTGAAGAATGGTTTTATTTTTCATTTCCAATTATTATTTGGGTAACTTATATCTTACAAAAAAAAACACAGTACCCATATAAAACATTCATATTCAGCTCATTGACTCTTATCTTTATTGGCTTTATGGGTCGTACAGTTTTATACTTTATTGCAAACCATACATCTATTATACACACAGCTATTAAACAAGGGTATCTCTTCCCCAGTTGGGACACTTTTTTAACGCCATATTATTGGGATACAATGAGAAAAATGACATTTTTCAGGATTGATTCTATCGCATTTGGCTGTATAATTGCCTACGTTTTTGAAACAAATAAAGAATTATTATTAAAAAATCACATAAAATTATTTATCACAGGTCTGTTACTTTTATTTCTATCATACTTTTTGTTTGTTAAAAATGTAATTAATGGCAAACCTAATGTAATATCCGATATTATTTTACTTCCAATATTTAGCCTATCTTTTTCCTTTTTAATTCCTACTTTTGTCAGTACACCCGTGCCAAATAAAAATAGAATATTTAAAATTATACATACAATAAGCCTCACTTCTTATTCTTTTTACTTAATACATCTATTAGTAATCGATTTATTTTCCCAAAAATTCAACACTCAAAACACCTCCTGCCTGAAAACTACAATAACCTTTGCAACATGTTATTTAGCGACTTTTTTGTTATCCTATCTGATGTATAATTATATTGAAAAACCTTTTCTTAGCTATCGAACAACAATCAACAAAAAAATATTTTCAAAAAACAAAAAATAAGATTAGCTTCGATTTTTCAAGAAACTTATACATGAAATATGCTTCCCACCAAATCTCCCAAGGCTGATTTAGACTATTTAGAAATAAATGTGTTAATATTTGTATTTTTTCTATTTTCCTTATCGGGGTGTGGAGTTTTTGATTATCCAGAAAGCCATTCTATTTCCTTAGACTCGACATATAGAATAAAAAACCCTTTGATTATTCCGCCAAAAACTACGCCAAAAGACAGTTTGGGAATACCACCTAATCCCCAAAACCCTAATCAAAAAGACACAAACTTAATCACTAATAGTTTTTATAAAACACTCGACCAGTTTTTACAAGCAAATTCATATAAATACGATAAAAATATTTTAGTTTTTATTCATAATAAAGATTCTTTACTATATACTTATAAAGAAGGCATATATAATTCTGAGGATTTTTTACCCATTGCTTCTTCAACAAAATGGCTCACGTCAGCTGTTATTTTATCTCTTGTAGATGAAAAAAAACTCAACTTAGATGATAAAATTGGACAATATATTCCAATTTTTAACCAGTATAATAAAGGAGAAATTACAATTAGGCAAATTTTTTCTCATACTTCAGGCATTGTTAGCGACTCACCTTTTGATGAAAGAAGTGATTTAACATTGAAAGCTAGTGTAGATTCAATTGCAGTTTTTACAAAACCATTATTTTCACCTGGCCAATCAGCTCTCTATGGAAGTTCTGCTTATAAAATTGCTGCTAGAATTGCAGAAATTGCTGACAACAAACCTTGGCAAATAATTTTTGAAGAACGTATTGCGAAAAAATGTAATATGAACAATGTAGTTTTCAGTCCTTCCCACCCTCAAAATCCACATGCAGGTGCTGGAGTAGTTTGCTCTTTAAATGAATATGTAAAATTTTTGTATATGTTAAATAATAATGGCTACTATAATGGATTAAAGGTTTTATCTGAAAATGCTATTAATGAAATGGGTAAAGATCAAACCAATAATATAAATCCATTTTATGGACTAGGTGTATGGCGTTATCAGATAAGAGACGGAAAGGCATCTGAATTAAGTAGTCCAAGTGCAATGGGAGTACATCCTTGGATTAATAAAGAAAAAAAATACTTTGGCATTATTTTTACACAAGCTGGCTATGATAAAACGTATGATACAAACTTATCTTTTAGAGCATTAGTACAATCTATGATTAAATAATATCACTCCCAAATCACCTCAATCACCTCATTTTTGAGGTCAACGGTGGTGCGTGTTTCTCCGTTGTGGCGTTTGAGTGTGAGTTGGCCGTCCCGCACCCGTACAATTTCTTGCGAAAGTACGTGTGTGGGGCTTTTTTTATGGAACAAAGAAACCATATCGCCCGCTTCGGGAATTTTCAGAATAAATGTAAGCCCTTCTGCTTTAACTTCTTTGGCATAAGTGGCAGTAGCTTCGGCCGAATTTTGAACAAGCCCTAACGCCCGCGATGCCAAAGGCACACCATAGCCTACAAAATTATTGCCATA
Organism: Runella sp. R0.1_18; assembly: GCF_057652155.1. NCBI lineage: Bacteria > Pseudomonadati > Bacteroidota > Cytophagia > Cytophagales > Spirosomataceae > Runella > Runella sp. R0.1_18. The sequence goes on along the minus strand of NZ_JBYFCK010000007.1, from coordinate 264,520 downwards.
AGGGTACAAATGCGCCGATTTTTCAATGATTTGAATCAATTGTTTGTTGTTCAACGCGGGATTGGCCTGCATCAAACAAGCTGCAAAACCCGTAATAACAGGCGCCGCCAAAGACGTTCCATACAACGAAAAACACGAAACGTTGGGTTTGAGGTATGCTAAATACTCAGGGCCGATGCTGCTATAACCAATTCGATTCCAAAAACGCTGATTGGTCGCACCTACCGAAAGAACGCCCTGGGCATCGGCTGGGGTAGAAATAATGCGCCAACTTGGGTCGTCGCCTTCATTTCCTGCCGATACCACTACCAAGATTCCCTTTTTATCAGCCGCAATTTGGGCCGCGCGGCTGATCACGCTCGTTTGCCCATCCATTTGCGAGATTAGGTAATTTTCCTTGGGATCAGTAAAGCCTTGCGCATATCCCAAAGAAGTATTAATGAGGCGCACCCCCAAGCTATCCATCCATTCCATGGCCGCCACCCAATTGTCTTCTTCTCCGCGCCACTCGCGCGTTCCGTGGTCGGTGCGGGCGAGGTAAAACTGGGCATCAATGGCCAAGCCACTTTGGGTATTTTCGGTGCGACTTGTACCCGTGATGGCACTCATTACTTCCGTTCCGTGAAAATCAGAGAATGTCTCTTGGGTTTTGTAAAACGCATCCGTATGAGTAAGCGGAGGATTTACGTAGTCACGTTTGTCCAAAATCGCGTTGTTGTCAAATACGTGTTTGAGGTAATGACTCTCTTTTGCTTCAAAAAAACCAGCATCAATCACCCCAATCGTAATGCCTTTCCCCGTTAAGCCCACTTTTTTAAATTCATCTGCCTGAATTTGGGTCATCACAGGCGCCATCGTAGAGCGACGACGCGCATTGGTTTTGGCAATGTAAAAGCGCCCGTCCATCGGCTGAATTTTTTCCACAAACGAAAGCTGCTTTACATCCTCCAGTTGCTGCGCAGGAATGGTGGCCGAAACGGCATTGAGCCAACGAGAGGCTATGACGGGCTGACACTGAAGGCGTTGGAGTTGTTTTAGATATTCTTTATTGACGGGCAAATCGGTTTCGTCCGACTCCGTAAGTCCTTGCAGGCGGCGGTTTTCGAGCGTCTTAGCCGACACCGCAGGAACGTCATGCGGGTTTTTATCTTTAAAAAAGACCCAATACTTGGTTTGAGCAGATGCGGTAACGGCTCCCCACATCCAAAGCAACAACAAACAACCGCCCTTTTGGTACATAACGAAGATTTAGTCTATAAGTTAAGAAAAACTGCCAGCTCATACATTGGCAATAATTCAACAAAATAAAGAAATAAGTCTAAATTTTTATACACTACTTCTTAAATTTCACCCAATCTGCGGCAGAAAGCAGATTTTTTAGCGACCACCACGCCTTCTTTTTCGTTTTCGCCCGTACATTCGTAGTGTTTTCTGAACCCTTTCTGCTACGCTCTCATGCGCAAAATCTTTTTTTTAGTTTGGTCTATTGGACTCAGTCTGCACCTTTTTGGTCAAACCTATCAAATTGAACGAATAGGAACCGACAAAGGGCTTTCACAGGGGTCAGTCTATGCCATGCTCAAAGATTCGCGCGGATTTATGTGGTTTGGAACGCAAGACGGACTGAATCGTTACGATGGCCATCATTTTAAGGTCTATTATTCTGATACTGACCAGCCCAACGCCCTGCACGGTGGCTTTGTTAACTCCATGATTGAAGCCCCCAACGGCGATCTATGGCTAGGAACGGATTATGGACTCAATCTTTATCAACGCCAAACCGATGACTTTCGGTTTTTCCAAAGCTCACCTCAGCAAAAAACGCCATCAGCTTGTAGCCCGTTTGCCGTACGCCCTCCTTTTGTGTGGTATTGGTCAGAGTCAGAAGGCATCGTAAAACTTAATTATGACACCCAACAAAAAACCGTACTCCTCGCCGACGTTTCGTACGACTTAGGGCTTTTATCGGTGTCAAATGCCACCAAATTTGGAAAAGACGGGCGCTTGTGGGTGAGCCTTTCCGAAGGGCTCATGCAGTACGATACGAGTAGCCGCCAGATGCGCTATTTTTTTAGCAAACATCCCCAAAACATCACAGGAGACGCCCTCAGTATCTTGAAAATATTAATAACCAAAGAAGGGTTGATGTACCTCAGTCATTCCAATGGCGTCACGATTTTCGACCCAAAAACCACTGATTTCAAACATATTACCCAAATTAATGGCATAGAATTAAACGAAATTTACGATTTGGACGAGTCGCCCGACGGGGATATTTGGCTTGCTACCAGCTCAAGCGGGCTATTTAGGTTATCGAAAGATGGAAAAGCGCAGCAGTTTATTCACCAAAAAAATGATAATAACAGCCTCAGCAACAACACCATTTCGTCGGTTTATATCTCAAAAGATGGGCTCGTTTGGGCAAACCCCGACCCTCTTGGCATTAATTTGCTCATTGGAACGGGCAAAAAATTCCGAAGCGTCAAATACGTAGCCGAAGCGCAAAATTCCCTCAGCGACCCCAACGTTCGGACGATGATTGAAATGGACAAAAATCATGTGTGGGTTGGGACAGAACAAGGTGGAATCAACGTTTGGAACAAACAAACGGGGTTGGTCGAAAAAAGCTTTAAGTCCGACCCCTCCAATCCTCGTTCAGTACCAAGTTCTTCGATTTACCATTTTTTTCGTGACACCCAACAACAACTTTGGATTGCTACCTACAACGGTCTCGCCAAATACCTCGGTAGTGGGACATTTGAGAGTTATTTTCTGAAAAAAAAGGAAAACATGGGCGACAATATCTTTCGGTGTTTGGCCGAGTGGGATGCCGCGCACTTGCTCGTTGGTACCGAAAATGGACTTTTCTTATTTGATAAATCCAAGAAAGTTTTCACCCCCATCAAAGGTTTAGAAAACATAAGTATTCTTTGGATTGACCAGCCTACCCCAGGCGAACTTTGGCTCACTCGCTTCAACGAAGGGTGCTGGAAAGGTAGCATTCGGAACAATGAATGGCTCCCAAAAGCGACGGTTCTAGTGGGTGGGAATGCCCTTGCACTGCGCAAAGATGCCTATCGTAATTGTTGGTGGATTGCTACTAACAATGGGCTGCTGAACTACCAAAACGGGCGAATCGTTCAGAAATTTACGGCCAAAGACGGCCTCGCCAATGCCTATATTTACGGCTTTTTGCTCGACTCCCAACACAACCTTTGGCTCAGCACCAACCGTGGACTGAGCAGTTTTAATCCCGATACGCGTCAGTTTCGCAACTACCACGTCAGCGACGGGCTGCAAGGTTATGAGTTCAACAACCGTTCTTACATGGCCGACAGCGAGGGTATCTTCTACTTTGGCGGCACCAATGGGTTCACTTATTTTCGCCCCAACGAAATACGCACGAACACCTTTCAACCTCAAGTCCAACTCACTCATTTTGAAATCAATTACCAGCCCGCCCAGCTGCCACAGTACATTGGCGAAACCAGTGAACTGACGCTCAAGGCCGACCAAAACACGTTTTCGCTGGGTTTTATAGCGATTGATTACCTCAGTAGCGGAAAAAACGACTATCAATACCGACTTGTCAACTTAGAAGACAATTGGAACTCTACTCCAGACAACTTAGTCAGATACGTGCAGGTGCCTCCTGGAGAGTATATTTTTGAGGTAAAAGCATCAAACGGCGACGGTTTTTGGAGCGACGAAGTACGCCGTTTGAAAATCACCGTACTACCTGCTTTTTGGCAAACGTGGTGGTTTCGATTGCTCAGTCTGTTGTTGTTGATTGGCGTTGGCATTGGCTTCTATCGCTGGCGCATTCAGCAACTTCAACGCCAACAACGCGAACGCTTGGAGCTAATTATCAAAACCCAAGAAGCCGAACGAAAACAATTGGCCACCGAACTACACGACGATTTGGGAATGCGGCTTTCGACCTTACAGATGTATTTGTCCGAAATTGATATTTCCCAAAACAGCCGCGCTTCTCAATTAACTCCCTTGCTCAACGAGGCCATTGCCGACATTCGGAATTTGTTGCGCGATTTGAACCCCAAACTTCTGTTTGAGGAAGGCTTACGCGTGGCTGTGGAAGAAGTAAATACCAAACTCAACGCGGTAGGTTTGGTAAAATTCGAGCTTTTGTGGCTAGATTTCCCCGAAAAACTCCCCGAAGTCATCGAAATCAACCTTTTTCGCATCATTCAAGAATTGATAAACAATACCCTAAAACACGCAGAAGCTACGCACATTACGCTGCAATTGCTCCAACGTGACGCGCGCTGGGTCATCATTTATGAGGACAACGGGCGCGGTTTTGAGCGACAACCGTTATCGTCGGGTTTTGGGTTGCAAAATATTGAAAATCGCGTCCAGTTGCTGAAAGGGCAAATTCACTTCGATACCGCCCCCCAGCGTGGTGTACATGTTACGATTGAAATCCCCCACCAATAACTTTACCCATTATGACCCGTAAAACGTTGATTGTTGACGACCACAAATTGTTTTTGGAAGGACTGCGCTACGTGCTTTCGCAGATACCCAACGTAGAAATTGTGGGAGAAGCTTCCAACGGAGATACTGCCGTTGAGGTAGCCCAAAGCACCCACGCTGATTGGGTATTGATGGACATCAACATGCCCCACTGCGACGGCGTGAAAGCAACTGCCCAGCTCAAAAAAATCAACCCAACCATCAAGGTGATTGCCGTTACGATGCACGACGATTACAGCAATATCCAACAGATGATTCGGGCAGGCGTGGATGGGTATGTCTTAAAAAACACAGGTTCAAGCGAACTTGCCAACGCGTTTGAGACGATTGAAAAAGGGCAATTCTATTCGTCACCCGCGATTTTGGACACTTTACTACGGCGCAAAACTGTAGCATCAGCCCCTGCGCGTTCGGCCTATCACCTCAACCCCATTGAGTTGTTAACTTCACGGGAAAAAGAAATATTGCCTTTGCTGGTAGAAGGGCTTACCAGCGCCGAAATCGCTGAACGGCTATTTGTAAGCGAATCGACAGTAGTAAGCCATCGCAAGAATATTCTTCATAAACTCAACCTCAAAAATACGTCGGCACTGGTCAAATATGCCCTTGAGAATGGACTGATTCAGCCCTAATACGTACTTTCCCCTGTTTTCTCCCCCCCACGGGGGATTTTTCACATCTCCCCTCTAGGGATGTTTTTTGGCGCCCTTTCGTATAGCAATTTTGTGCTGTTGATTTACTCAAACAGCACAAACGAATGAAATGGCAAATCCTGATGCTCACCTTTTTTCTCGTCTTCGCTCAAGCTTGGAGCAGCCCTCCACGCAGCTATCGGGTGACACTTGAGAAGATCTCATTGGTAGAGTCAGGAAGCATCGGCGGCTCCGACAACCTGTATGGCTCGGTGTGGGTGGGCGCTTTTTGTAATGCCAACGACAACCAGACAGGCACTTCTTTTGACAGCCGCGAGCGCACCCTAAAACTGTTTGAGCGTACTGGCGACAACTACGTCAAAATCAAGGAAAACAGCCCCATTGTTTTGAATCAATCGCTGGTTTTTGACATTCCAACCTGCGACCAAAAGCAAGCCAATTTTGCCGTTACTGTTTCGCTCAGTAGCCAAAGTTCAGGCCGAAAATACAACACCGAACAACACCGCATTTATTTATCCGAAATCAACAGTACGGTTCGCCGAACGATTCATTGCTACGACCGTACGTCTCACCTTCAACTGCATTTTATGATTGCACCTCTATAACCCAGTTTTTCTAATCATTTTAACACTTAAACACTATTCACATGAAAAGTTCATTCAAATTCGTCGGGTTATTTTTTGTTTTGGTATGTTTTGTTTCCAATGTATTTGCCCAAAAACAAATCGACAATTACTATCAGTTTTCGCCCAAAGAAATGGAATCAATGATGGCGAGTTTTGGCAAAGATGCGGGCTGGAAAAACCTCTCCGCCACCATGAGTAGCCGAAGTTTTGAGCGCATCAAACACGAAAAAGCTGCTTGGGGCTTCAAAGGGCAGGTAAAAACCGCTGATGGAAAAATGCAAGATGTTCTTTTCTGCGCCTTTGACTTCTACAACCCTAAAAGCAAAAAAGGCCAAGGTGGGACCATGATTTGGCGCAAAGTAGGCGACGAAGTGTATAAAGCCTATTTGATTTATCCTGAGGGAGTTGAAGATTTAGACAAAGCCTTAGAACTATCAGAAGAATTTTTTGCGGATGCCTCTGGCAAACTTCAAAAAGCCCAAAGCTGGGGTCGTTGTTTTAGAAAATGTGTACGTGGTTCTTCAAGAACAGTCGTTGATGCCAAAGGCATACGTTTTGACGTACCTTCAGACTGCGGAACAGGATGCTTGGCCTCCATTGCCGTTTGTGGTGGCGCAACAGCCGTCTTGGCACTGGCTACAGCTGCCCCAACTGGTGGACTTTCATTTCCTGTGTTAGCGATTACGTTTGGGGTTTGTGCGGGGGTAAGTTGCGGGGTTTGCCTTGGGGTTTGCGCACTTGGATGTATATAATCCGTTTTTAATCAAGCCATTGTAGAGCTTACCAACAAAAAGTAGGCTCTACATTTTCTTTAGTTCATAGCCCTTATTCACATGAAAATCATCAGCCTCGGTCTCCTCCTAACGACAATGGTCAGCTATTTGGCTCCTCCCGCCGAAAACTATACCATTGAACAAGTTACTATTTGTAAAAATACGAATGCGTGCTTGGCCACTTCCCAAAAGAACCGAATCAAAGAAAGCGACAAATACACAGTAGAAGTTGTGTTAAAATCGAACTCTGCCAATTTTTTGGCACAACAGATTCAAGCCGTGCAACTCGAAGTCTCTGAAATATCTTTTGCCTGTGCGCGCTCAGCCACAGACATGGACAATTGCCCTGCGGGGAGTTCACAGGAGTGGTACACCATGTACCAAAATCCCAATCCGCCTTTGGGCAATGCCGTGACAGTCATCAATGCTGCCAAACTTACCAAACAGTTATCAACTCAGCATTTAACACTACGAAACAGCATCAAAAAATTCCCCATAGAGGATGTTTTTGGGCCAAAATTTGACAAACCTACCGCTCCTACCAAGCCCACATCGTACCAAGTTCGGCTCCGAGCTGAGAACATACAATTTCCTGACTGGGTTTGGGGGATTCGCGTCAGTGTTTATGAGCGAGACGGAGGGAGAAATACAAGTGCCGAATTTAAAACGAGGTTTTAGGACTTTTTGGCAAACCAACTTTTTCACATTTGAACTTCTACAATCATGCGTTTTTGGTATTTTTTTATCGTAATTTGGGGATACGCTATTGCTGCTTTGGCCCAAAGCGACGAAAGCCCAATTCCGAGCCTCAATGCCTCCAAACCATTAGAATTTTCTATCCCGACTTCAGCCGCATTTGACTTGCTGGGAGTCACACCCGCTCAAGTCATCAAACCTGGTAATATTCGGGATTTTAAGGTGGACTGGTCGTTCCAAAGCTGGCGACTTAAGCCCAATATTGCCATTCAGGCGCAGCCGATTTGGGAGATTTTTTACAACCGCCCCAACTTATTGAAGTACCAGTCGGCCTCAAAACTGGCCAAAATGCTCTCTACGATTGATATTTCGGCAGGCACAGTGGAAGATGATGACCTCAATCGGAGACTAGCTGGGGCCGTTAAAATAACGCTTTTCCGCAGTCACGACCCCCTCGACGAGCCCGCCCTCTACCGCGGCCCGACGGAAGAGTTTTACGAACAACAAAGTCAGCTAAAGGGCCTCGTTACGCAATTGGAAGACAGCCTAAAACGCCTTCCCGCTACCAATGAATACCTCGAAACAAAAATGCTGGTGTTGAAGGAATTAGACCTTCTCCAAACTAAAATTCAAACCTTAGAAAAGCTTCAAAAAGACCGAATTACGCAACTGACAACCCTCTACCTGAAAGAACATTGGAACGCGTCGTTTGTCGATGTAGCCGTCGGCAAATCCTATCTGTATGACAACCTAAAGCTGGATAGTTTGAATTTGGTACAAGACGGGCTTTCGGCTTGGGTCAACGGCTGTGTGGGTATTGGGCGCAAGTGGCTTCTGACGGGAATGGTTCGTTATACAAGTTTTAGCGGAGTAAAAGCGACGATTAAACAGGAATATTTTTTGGGAGCGAGTTTGCGCTATGGCAGCCCTAAGTTTAACTTTTTTGCCGAAGTCCTCACCCGCGACCCGCACAATCCATTTTCTTTCAAAAGTGTTACCTTAGCCTACGGTGGTGACTGGCGTTTTAGCCGCAATGTCATGTTAAGTTACGGCGTACGAACCCTTTACGGGCAAAATTTCAGTTTCAAATCACTGGTTCCTGTCGCAAGCATTGCTTGTATGATGCGATAACCAACTTACCTTTTATCTCCCATGAAATCGCTTGTTTTGCTTCTTTTATCGGCCATTACGTTTTCGGCATTTGGTCAAAAAACGGTCAAAAGTACGCTAAAGCTCGAAAACACAGGTTTTGGCAACTGCTCGATGGCCTCGATTCCTTTCAAGTATTCCATTAAGAACCTCGGGCCCGAAACCTTTGTTTTTCACGCCTCTCCTTCAACGCCCATTGACGATTTGACCTTCAACGTGTATTTATCCCAAAACGAAACCATTGAAACGGGAATACTCGGGGGAGAAAATGACTTACGAGTCGGGTCTGCCGTTCCAGCCCAATATACTTTAACCGATGGCCAAATTGCCTTCAATAAAATTTCCGTACCCGTCAGAAATCCACCATACAGTTCATATAGATTTGTGATTGTAGAAGTGGTGTATAGCAGCGGTCCTTCGATGACGGGTAGTACGTTTTTAGCCAAAAAATACCGTATGTCGTCGGGGCAGGTTGTTTTTGAAAATCCCTAACGCGGCAGTTTTGCAAGTTTATAAGAAACATTAACGCGGCGGTTTTGAGCCCCCCCCAACACAATATTCGTAATTAAAAGCCCGTAATTCCTAATTCACATGAACTTCCGCCTTTTCATTTTTTTAGTTTCATTTCACTTTATTTCTTTTGTTGCCATGTCACAAACCGCTGCCGATTTTGTGGGAATTTTTGTTAGTACTCAAACAGGAATTCAACTTACCATTAACCAACAGAATGGAACGTTTAAAGGTGAATTTACGGCCCAAAACCAGCGTTATGGCTGTGAAGCCACCTTTGTAAAAGGAGGACTTTCGGGCGTCTATTTTGATACGGGGCGAAAAATCGGATTTACCCTTCTGAAAAACTCAGGTGAATATATTCTTAGCACCGAAGGGGTCAACATCCCCATGAAACGAACCGCCGCTTCCTCTCAAACCACCGCCCAATCTTCCGCTCCAACGGCTTCCGCCCCCTCGTCATCCGCTGCTAAGAGCAATGGGCAACGACTAAGCGACGCATTGTTGGGGTACGCGTTCAATGCTCCATCGGGTTGGCAAATGCAGCAAAACAACGGTGGCTACGCCTTCGGGCGAGGCGACCAGCAAGTAGCTCTTACGGTTTCTCCCCATAACTATAACTCACTGGCAGACCTCAAAAAAGACACCCAAGGGGTTCAAGATGCCAACTCAAACACCTACCTCAATGCTCGGGTTGACCCGTACAGCGATTCGGGGGCTTGGGTATTTTTTAACGGAACCATTCAAGGAAAACCCTTTACCATTGCTACAATTTCGCTCATTTCGCCGCACGGTGGCGGGATTAATATTTCTTGCGTAGCGCCCACTTCGCTCTACAACGACGCCCTCTCCAATACCCTACGTAGCATTGCCAATACCGTTGCTTTTTCAAAACCCCAAACCTCGGCCTTGGCCGAACAATGGAAAGCCAAGCTCAAGGGCAAAGAGCTACTCTACCTCAATACCGCGAATGGCATGTCTGATAAATTTTCCATTCACTTGTGCAGTACTGGCCAATTCACTAAAAAAGAAGACACCAGCTACTCCTCACGGACGTTCAGCGACAACTTTAGCTATGCAGGACGCTCGGGCGACCAAGGCCGATGGGACGTCACCACACAAGGAGCAACGCCAGTATTGGTGCTTCGTGCCAACGACGGCAAGGTATTCCAATACCAAATCACACTTCGGCAAGCCAGCAATGAACTTGGACTCAATGGAAGACGGTATTTTGTGCGAACAAGCCAAAATTGTCAATAAACACGTTTTTTTGGCTAATATTGCGCGCCAACAAAACCTCTATCCTTTATGTTTTCCAAAGACACCTACGTCGGACGACGCCAAAACTTAAAAAAAGCAGTCAATAGTGGAATTTTGCTCTTTTTGGGCAATGAAGAAGCAGGCATGAACTATGCCGACAACACCTATCATTTTCGCCAAGACAGTACTTTTCTATATTATTTTGGGCTAAACAAAGTCAGCCTAGCCGCCCTCATTGACGTAGAATCAGGTGAGGAATGGATTGTTGGCGACGAAATCACCATCGACGACGTCATTTGGGCAGGGCCACAACCTACGCTTCAAGAACAAGCCGAACGTGTGGGTGTGGCCAAAGTTTTACCCAAATCCCAACTTGAAAGTGTGCTCAAAAGCCACTTAGCCGCAGGCCGAACTGTTCATTATTTACCAACCTATCGCCCTGAGCATACCTTCAAACTTCACGAGTGGACGGGGCAATCTCTCCAAAAAATTGCTCATGGAGCTTCTACTGAATTCATCAAAGCCGTTGTAAATCAACGTTCTTACAAAACTGCCGAAGAGGTAATTGAGCTTAACAAGGCCGTCAATATTACAGCTCAAATGCACCTCAGTGCCATTCGTGCCACAAAATCGGGTAAGTACGAATATGAAATTGCGGGCATTGTCCACGGCACAGCGCTGCAAGGTGGAGGCGACTTAGCCTACCCTATTATTTTGTCGGTAGATGGCCAAACCCTGCATAATCATTACCACGGCAATCGTCTTTCGAGCGGCCGCCTTGTGTTAGGCGATTTTGGGGCAGAAACCGCTACGCATTACGCAGGCGATATTACCCGCACCTGGCCCGTTGACAAACAATTTAGCGAGCGTCAAAAAGAGATTTATCAAATCGTCCTCGACGCCAACCTCAACGCCATCGCCGCCCTACAACCAGGCACAAAATACCTCGAATGCCACTTAATTGCTTGGAAAACCATTGCTGAAGGTTTAAAAGCATTGGGGTTATTGCAAGGCGACGTTGACGAGATGGTCGCGTTGGGCGTGCCAGGTTTGTTTATGCCGCACGGAGTAGGCCACATGATGGGCATGGACGTACACGACATGGAAAACCTTGGCGAACAACACGTTGGCTACCGCGACGGCCTTAGTCGCAGTACATTACTGGGTCTAAAATCACTTCGTTTGGCCAAAGAACTAGAAGCAGGCTTTGTTTTGACCGTTGAGCCTGGGCTGTATTTTATTCCTGAATTAATCGACTTGTGGGAAAGCCAAGGAAAGTTCCGTGATTTTGTCAACTACGACGCGCTTAAAGATTACTATGATTTTGGCGGGGTACGTATCGAGGACAATTACCTTATTACGGCTGATGGTGCTCAATTATTGGGCAATCCTATTCCAAAAACAATTTCCGAAATCGAAGCGTTGAGACTCTAGGTTTAGGCTTAGACCTTCCAAGTTTTTGAAACTTGGAAGGTCTGCACTTCAACACCTTAATTTTTTACACCTTCCAAGTTCTGAAAACTTGGAAGGTGTATCTACTAGCAATTTACTCCCAACACCCTATGCGCTACACACCCATTGATCCTCAATTATTTATCCAAAATCGGCAACGCCTATATCAACTTCTCAAGCCCAAAAGCTTGGTTATTTTGCAGTCCAACGACGTCATGCCTACCAACGCCGACGGGACGATGGGTTTTAAGCAAAACTCCGATTTGTTTTATTTGTCGGGTATCGACCAAGAAGAAACTACTTTATTGCTCTTTCCCGACCATCCCGACGCGAAGTTTCGTGAGATTTTATTTGTACGGGAAACCAACGAAAACATTGCCATTTGGGAAGGTGAAAAATTGACCATTCCGCAGGCTTTTGAACGCTCAGGCGTACCCCGAATTTATTGGACAAACCAATTAGAAAGCGTGCTTCCCCACGTCATTTTTGAAGCCGAAAATGTCTATTTGAACACCAATGAGCACGCTCGCAGCGACTCACGAGTGCAAACCCGCGACGCTCGCTACATTCAGGAGTTCAGAGAAAAATACCCGCTACATCGCCTTGAACGCTTGGCGCCGTTGATGGCTTTTTTACGCGCCACAAAATTGCCCCAAGAAATCGAATTGCTTCAAAAAGCGATTGACATTACCCGCGATGGCTTTATGAGGGTGTTAAAATTTACCAAACCCGACGTCTGGGAATACGAAATTGAGGCCGAATTTACCCATGAGTTTCTCCGCCAACGTTCGCGTGGCTTTGCTTACACGCCCATTATAGCTTCGGGGAAAGATTCCTGCGTGCTGCACTATACCGCTAACAATAAACAATGCAAAGACGGCGACGTTTTACTACTAGACGTAGCGGCTGAATATGCCAACTACAACGCCGACCTCACCCGTACCATCCCCGTCAATGGCCGATTTACGGCACGCCAACGGCAGGTATATGAAGCGGTATTGCGAGTACTAAAAGCCGCCCGTTCGATGCTTGTGGTAGGAAATGTACTGGATGAATACCAAGCCGAAGTGGCCAAAATTATGGAAAGTGAATTGATTGGTTTGGGACTACTAACGACCCAAGACATTGCCAATCAGCATCCCGATTGGCCTGCATATCGCCGTTATTTTATGCACGGGACTTCGCACGCCCTCGGCCTCGATGTGCATGATGTTGGAAATCGTTATCGACGTTTTGAGGCTGGTATGGTTTTTACCTGTGAACCTGGCATTTACATCCGAGAAGAAGGCTTGGGCATTCGATTGGAAAATAACATTCTCATTACCGAAAACGGCAACCTCGACCTCATGGCCCACATTCCGATTGAAGCCGATGAAATTGAATTATTGATGAATTCTTAATTGGGTTTACGGTTGCGGGTTGACCGTTTGGAGTTCATTACTAACAAAATGATTATAACCCCAAACTGAAAACAGGAAACTGAAAACAGGAAACTGGAAACTAACAACCCCAAACTGTAAACAGGAAACCGAAAACAGGAAACTAGCAACCCCAAACAGCAAAAAATGGAAACATTTCTGACAGAAGAAGTCCTTCAATTATTCATCGCCGCAGGATTGGGGTCGATAATTGGCATAGAACGCGAGTATCATAGTAAGTCAGCAGGGTTACGTACCATGATTCTCATTGCCGTGGGTTCTACCCTGTTTACCCTCATTTCGATTCGAGTGGGCGGAGATGCGGGGCGCATTGCGGCCAACATCGTAACGGGCATTGGCTTTATTGGTGGGGGAATTATTTTCCGAGAAAACAATCGTGTAGTCGGGATTACGACCGCAGCGACGGTCTGGGCCACGGCAGCGCTGGGGATGTGCGTGGGGAGCGGCTACTATGAGTTAGCTACCGTTGCCTCCTTGATTGTGTTGGTGGTTTTGTATGGTTTTGTCCCCATCCAAAACCTTATCAAACGCCGAAACCAGCTTCGTAACTACCGTATTGTGTGCAAATTCCAACAAAAAACGTTGAAGCATTACGAAGCCCTGTTTCGAGAACTGCAATTGGACGCCAAGCGAGGCACTCAAAGTAGGGTTGGAAATACCATCAGCGGCACATGGATTGTTCAAGGCAACGAACACAACCACGAACGGCTCACCAAACGCCTCCTCAATGACCCCGACGTCATCGAATTTGACTTTTAGTCAGTTACCGTTTAATAAAATCTTTTGGGATATTTTCCTGTTATAATCATTTTTTTTCTTAATTTACCATTGACATACAGACCTATGTAAAAAATGCAAAAGGCACTAGCCACTCCCAATAAACATGACATCTGATAAAAGAACCGCCCTAGTGGTAGGAGGAAGTGGACTAGTAGGGAAAGAAGTCATTTCTGAATTGATTGCTTCCGAAAAATATACTGAAGTAGTCACACTCACTAGAAAACCGTTGGATTTCACCCATCCAAAGCTATCATCTATTATTTTTAACTTCGACCACCCCGATGCCTCCGTTGTTTGTGGCGACGACATTTTTTGTTGTTTAGGCACAACCATGAAAAAAGCTGGTTCTAAGGAAGCATTTTACCGCGTTGATTATACTTATCCCATCGAAATAGCCCAGTTGGGGCACCAAAACGGTGCCAAACGGTTTGCTATCGTCACTGCCATGGGCGCCGATAGTGGGTCGATGTTTTACTACAATCGGGTCAAAGGGGAGGTAGAAGCAACGCTCAAAAAAATAGGTTTTGACACATTGCTCATTTTTAGGCCATCGTTGCTTGTCGGAAATCGTGGTGAAACGCGCATAGGTGAGCAAATCGGCGAGGGTTTATCCAAAATTTTCAGGCCGCTTATACCTATCAAATACCGCTCCATCGAAGCCCGTAAAGTAGCCAAAGCGATGGTTACCATCACAGCCAGCAACGTCAAAGGTACACTCGTGTATGAGTCGGATGTAATGCAAGAGTTTTAATTCCCCAACTGTTCTTCACACCATGTCATCCATCTCCCTTCGTCGAGCCACGCCCCCCGATGTTGCATTTATTTATTCTTTTCTCTGCGAACTGGAGGAAGAGACGTTTGATTTTGAACAATTTAACGCCATCTACCATCGTAACCTTCTCAACCCCGACTGCCATTATTTTTTAGCGTTTGACCAAAAGCAATGCGTCGGTTATGCCAGTGTTCATGCTCAGTGGCTTCTTCATCATTGCGGAAAAGTGGGCGAAATTCAAGAAATGTTTGTCATCCCAGCCTACCGAAGCAAAGGCATAGGTCGTTTGCTGATTGAGCAACTTGTGGACGTTGCCCAGCAAGAAAACTTTGAAATTTTAGAAGTGACGGCCAACAAAAAACGCCTTGATACTCACCGTTTTTACGAGCGGCAAGGGCTAGAACGAACGCATTTTAAGTTTGTTAAAAAGATGAAGTAGAACCAGGTTAAATGTATTAAAAAAAAGTAGCCTCAGCGAGGCTAAATCTTAGTAGAAAAAAAGGGTAAAAGCGATTCAAAAGCCCCATCGGGGTGACATCTTTCAACGAACGTCGGCCGCCCCGATGGAGCTTTGGGGTGGATTTGATTCATCTTTCTACTAAGATGTAGCTCCTCTGGAGCAGCCAATAGTAGCCCTAATTTTAATCCATTCAACCTGAAGAAGGACTTTTATTTTCTCTTTTTCAAGTTTTCTGTTATCAATAGCATTGATAAGCATGGACTTAGACCAGCCAAAACTACGAGCCATTTCGATGTAGAAAAAGCGTTGGTGTTCATCTTTACATTTCTCCAAAATGATGATATTGTGGGTCCAGCCAATTTCTGCCTTTAGTTGTAACTCACTTATTCCGTTTCATTTCTTCCCGCCGCATGGGCATGGAGTCAATTAGGCCAAAGATTTGCTCGGGTTTGACGGGTTTTGCACTAATGAGTTTTACTTCACCGTCTTTGCCAATCAACCAAAAACAAAAGTGATTAGGAGTGTAGCGAAAACGTTCTTTCAGATGTGCGGCATCTTCGGAAGTTAAGTCTGCCTCCACGCAATCGACAATGCACAAATCACGCTCAAGAATCCCCGCTCCTACCTCACTTAACCATTGTTTTTGCGTCTTAAAATCGGCATCCGACGATTTTGGGCAATACACCATCACCACTCGGCTTTTACCCACCATTTTCGACAAACGGCTTTCGAGAGGGTCTTGCCCCCAAATGAGCATACTTAACACTAAAGCGAACACATTCATACCACTTTCTTTTTTAGAATATCCTACAAAGAACGTACCACTTTCCACGCTTCTAGCGGGCGATCCGACGAAAGGATGTCACCGCCTTGTTTGACAAATTCACCATACAACTGATCTCCGCGCGCTGCGGCCATTTTATCGAGGTTACCGAGCGTTCCCAAAATACAACGAATTCCTTTTTTGTGTAAAAACTGGCAGAGCTCGCTATTGGGCTCACGCGTTCCCACAAATGCAATCATCCGATTGTCGGGCACACCCGCCTCTTGATGACGCTGGTATTCTTCCATATTACGAATTGTCACCGAAATCATTACCTCAGGGGCAAGGCGATGTACTTTTCCAGCGTCTTGTGCATTGTAAGTAATGATGGCCGCGTAAGATTCCGCACTGTATTTTTTTACCAATGTCGTTACCCGTTCAAACGGTACGCTTCGCTTGACATCCAACGTAAACATGACTTTGTTTTTTCCCCACGCCAACACCTTGTCCAGCGTCGGGATTTTGAAAGGTGTCAGCGTGCCTTTGTTGTCCTCCAATTGCAACGTTTTACAATACTCCCACGTTACCTCTCGCACCTTTCCAGTACCTGTAGTTGTACGTTCGAGGGCATCATCGTGCATCATCATCAACACGCTGTCTTTGGTCATCGAAATGTCACATTCAATGATAACGGGCATCTGTTTGGCGAGCCAATCGAACGATTCGATGCAATTTTCGGGGTAACCCGCATAATCTCCCCCACCTCGGTGCGCACTAATAAGTGGCTTGCTCTGGGCAGTGTATTGAAAACTTTCCCGCTTAACTCCCTTTAAATACGTAGTAGGTGTACAACCTCCTATCCACAATGCACTTGCAAAAACTGCAATAAAACTTACTTTTTTAAACATAGAACTACGCTTGATGTGTCTTTTGAAAGTACAAATAAACCAATAATCACAATGTTTAAACAATTTCTGACTATTATGCTTTTATCTGCTGCGGTTTTTACGGCGTCAGCCCAAGATACACGCTTGTTTGAAACCCGCATTTACTACACCGAACCTGGCCGTTTGGAGGCGCTTTTGAGTCGTTTTCGGAATCATACTACCAAAATTTTTGAAAAACACGGAATGACTAACGTCGGGTATTGGGTGCCGCTACACGAAGAGAACAAGCTCATTTACGTGCTCGCGTATCCTGACCGTGCCTCACGCGATGCCTCATGGAAAGCTTTTGGTGCTGACCCTGAATGGGTAAAAGTTCGGACAGAATCGGAAGTAAGTGGGAAAATTGTGTCGAAAGTAGAAAGTATTTTTATGGATGCCACCGATTTTTCACCCAAAATTAAGTCTTCAAAAAGCAAAAAAGAACGCGTTTTTGAACTCCGTACCTACACGACCAACGCAGGAAAACTACCTGATTTGTTGGCGCGTTTTCGCAATCATACGCTTAAATTGTTCAAGAAACACGGCATGACTAACGTCGCTTACTGGACCGTTAACGGAAAAGATGACACGCTTGTCTATATCTTGGCGCACCCAAGTGAGGAAGCGGGCAAAAAAGCGTTTGATGCCTTCCGCGTTGACCCTGATTGGGTAAAAGCACGCGATGCCTCGGAGGTAAACGGAAAACTTGCTAACAAAGTTGAGTCTGTTTACATGAAAGCTACTGATTTTTCTACAATTAAGTAAGGCTCACATCCTTTCCAAGTTTTGTTAACTAGCACTTTCAAAACTTGGAAAGGCTTAAACATGCCTTCGGTTGTGCTTTCGATTGTGCCTTCGGTTTCTCAAAACCGAAGACGAGGTTTCTCAAAACCTCGCTACAAAAATGCGTACATCAACCCCTCATCTCCTATGAAAAACATTCTTTACGTTAGCCTAGTTGCCCTTTTGCTGGCTGCTTGCAACAGCTCGCAACAATCAGACAACCAAACCAAAAGCGACACCACAAGCACCGATACCGCTGCGGTAGTGAAGGTGGATTCGATGGGTATTTTCTTGCCTGATTTAAAAGCCAAATTCCCCGCTCCCGAAACCGTTGTTGTGGCCGACGACCCCGTTTTTCACCAAAAGAAAACCTATAAAGCCATTCCGTTACAAACCATTTTAGACACATTTTTACCCGCCTACAAGAACCTCAACCGCAACGAAACGCAAATTGTATTTGAGTGCGAAGACGGCTATAACCCTTCGATGGCGTTGGAAAAAGTATTGAGTAAAAAAGCCTTTTTGGCCATAGCCGATGTTGATGCTCCCCAAGGGAAAGATTGGATAAACCCGACAAAAGAAGGCCGAGAAATGAAGATTGAGCCTTTTTACATCGTTTATACAGACGTACCAGGCGCCGATGTTAGCTACAAATGGCCTTACAACCTGGTTAAAATCAGCCTTTCGGCAGCGTCAAAAGAATTGGCCGTGCTGTTCCCAAAAGACGACGACACCCAAGTAAAAGGATTTGAATTGTTCAAAGTCAACTGCCTCACCTGCCATTCGCTCAACAAAGTAGGCGGCAAAATGGGGCCTGAACTCAATTACCCCAAAAGCGTGACAGAGTATTGGAAAGTCGAACACATCAAGCAGTTTGTGAGAGCACCTTCGTCGTACCGCAACGAATGCAAAATGCCTGCCGTTACCCACTTGAAAGACAAAGAGCTAGACGCTATTGTAAATTATCTACAATACATGGCAAAGCATAAAATATAACTTACACTCGCTCCCAGTCTTCGGGAAGTAAGTCCTGGGTATTGAATCGCTCCGTAGCAAACCATTGCTGCGGAGCGATTATTTTTTTCTCAGGAAAAGCGGCCAACCAAGCCCCCCACCAACTAAACGTGCTATTCGCAATGATGTGATGTTGACACTTTGAGATGAGCACCAAGTCTTCTGCGGCCGAGTTTCCTTCTACAAAATAGGTCGGAACGGGAAAATGTAGGTGAGTTTTAGCCCAAAGAGGGTCGTCCGAAAAAACAAAAAAAGTAGGCTGTTGAAGTTGAGGCAAAAGAACGGAAGCCGCTTTTTGGTAATAATCCAACCCACAAGGGCGCAAAAAACGATTGGCTATCGAGCGTAACGTATAATCACCACGACGTACGTGTACACTCACCGATTCACTGGTTTGAATCAAGGTTTGCCACATTTGAAAACGCGAAAGAACAGTATTTTGTAGCTTTAATTCCTGTTTTACAAGAGACGCAATGGGCTTAAAATAACGTTCTGATTGCCAATACCCATCAAAATATAAGTCGCCCCGCAAACGAAGTATAAGCGGGGAAAAATGAAAATGGGGTTCCCGCTGGTAAAAAGGAGAAATAGCTCCCAAACGCCCCAACATTGAAAAAGAAGCGCCTGCAAGCTCGCTGATTTCGCGGTCAGTAGCCAACGACGCATTAATACAAAAAGCGTCCAACGCATACGCACGGGCTGTCCAAAACCGTGAAGCCTGTAACTGCGATACGTCCAATTTGAGTTCGGTTTGGTTTAAAAACGCCAAATGCCGCCCCAACGCGTATTGAAACAATTGATTACCCAAACCACCGCTTAATTTTACGATAATCATAGCTGTACATATTTTAGGCTTTGACTATCTCCATGACATTTCGTCACACTTGATTCTCAAGCAAGCGGCATACCAATTGATGATATTTCAGCGCAATTATATCCCAATGATGCGTATTTTTCATCGCTTCTTTGCCCTCCTCCCCTAAGCGTCTTCTCAAAGCATCGCCCTCCAAAAGTAGTCGTAATTGGGATTGAAACGTAGTTTTGTCTTGAAAACAAACGCCACCCGCAAGCGACGAAACAACTCCCACCTCTCGGCTCAAAAAAGGTACTCCAACGGCCATCGTATCGAGCAGCATAAGCGGCTGAACTTCGGTGTACGTAGCCGTCACAAACACATCGGCAGCACAGTAGGCGGCATGGATTTGGGCTTCGGTTTGTTGTTCAAACAAAAAAATAGTTTGGTTCAACTCCTCTCCCGCAAGCCGTTTGAGGCGGTCAGCGAAGCGATTAAACTCACTTCCAATCAGCACCAAAACAGTATCCGTCAGTTGCATTTCTCGAAACCATTTTACCAACTCTCGTTGCCCTTTGGTAGGTGTATAATTAGAAACGCACAGCAGCATTCGTGCCATTGGAAGGCTATTTTCAAGCCGAAAATCTCGCGTAGAGGGCATTCCAAAAGCAGGTCGAGCGCCGTTAGGAATCACCGAATACGAGGGAAATCTATTCTTTTTCACCCAAACTACATCAGACATTCGCTGAGGCTCGGATACATCAGACAGAAATACGTAATGGTCAAAACCCCGCATTTTTTTGTCAAAATGCCAAGCCTGCCTTCGTTGACGAAGCCACCAAACCAATCCTCGAATCCCACCCAAACGAACGTTGAAATTGGTACCATGACTTACCAAAACAACTTTTGCGGGTAAAGGCAGCAATTCTATCACCCAGTCGGAAGCCCAATTACTCCAGCCGTGAACAAAAATCACGCTCGCTTCCGAGGCTTTTAATATATCCTGATAATCAACTTTTTGCTCAATACATACCACCTCAAAAGGGAAATCCACCTCCCTTTTTCCACGAGTGATTACCGTCACTTGATGCCCCCATTGATGCAGTCCCAGGGCATGACGATAAGCTACTTCGGCAACACCGTGGGTTTCGGGGTAAAAGCCAAATGCAACGATGAGAATTTTGTAGGGTTGCGCTAGATTGTTTGCTGGTTTTTCCAATGGTTCATTTCTTCTTGGATAAAGTAGTTCACCAAGTCGGTGTACATTTTTTCGATGGCATCTGGATGAATACCCTCTTCTTCCGCCCACGTTCTTCGCTCAACGAGCATGGCCTTGAAACGTTCGGGCGCCTTTACGCTCGTTTCGGACGTTTTGAATTTTGAAGCGGCTTTTACGTAGCCAAAACGCTGGCCAATCAATCGAATAATTTCACGGTCTAACGCATCAATTTCCGTGCGTATTTCGACCATATTTTCACATTGTGCGGGTGATTTCATCACAAATTCGTTAAATAGTTTAGGCTACAAAGAAGTTGAAAAGCATTGAAACTGCAAACAACTGCCTCCGAAAGAAGGTTAATTTAAAAATAAAATCGAACCACCAAATTAACTCCAATACCGTTGAAAATTCTCATCATTGGCGCAGGAATGACAGGGTTATCGGCTGCCCGACTTTTGACTCAAAATGGCCACGAAGTAACACTACTCGACAAAGGGCGCGGGGTAGGCGGGCGCATGTCAACCCGTAAAATTGAGCTTGCCAAAGCCGATCACGGGGCACAATATTTCTCGGTCAAATCGCCCGAATTTCGTCTTTTTATTGATGAACTCATGGCCGAAAATGTCATTTCTGAGTGGCAAGTCCCTCAGCGCGAAAATGTTCGTTACATCGGCACGGCGGGAATGAATACCATTCCTAAGTACTTGGCTGCTTCGCTCAACATCCAATTAAACGAAAAAGCCATCCGTATTCATCCTCAGTCAGTTGAAACTGAATCGGGCAACCAATATGACTACGACGTGCTCATTTCAACAGCTCCTGTTCCACAAGCAGTTGAGCTTTTTCAACGTTCAGGCACAACCTTAGCCGATGCCGACCAACGCGTTTTTGATTCAATTGAATACGACCCTTGCATTGCCGTTTTGGCTACGTTGAAAACTCCAACCACAATTGAAGGAGGTGGATTACTTTTGGAAAACCAACCCGTAGCGTGGATAGCCGATAACTTCCAAAAAGGCATTTCTTCAGTTCCTTCGGTGACTTTGCACGCTTCCGCCGATTACAGTCAAGCACACTTTGAAGACAATTTACAAGAAGTAGGCAAAAACTTACTGGCGTCCGTCAGTGACTGGATTGCTCCTGACTCCATCGAGCAAGTACAAGTACACCGCTGGCGCTACAGCCTCGCCCGCCAACGCTCCCCCCATTCATTTTATAAGCTCCAACACGCACCTATTTATTTGGCAGGCGATGCTTTTGGCATCGGTAATGTGGAAGGGGCGTTTTTGTCAGGGTTGGAAGTGGGGAATGCCTTAACCAATTTATTCAACTAGGCCAATCTTCATTTTAGAACAACATTTATCAATAAATGGCTTGCAAACGAAAGTGTTTCGTAATTACTTTGTAATAACAAAACACTTTCACGTATGGAACTTTCAGTCATAACTATTGGCAACTCCAGAGGCATTCGTTTGCCGAAAAGTATTCTTGAGAAATATAGTATCAGTGACAAAATTGAGCTAGTTCTTGAGCAAGGCTACATGATCTTAAAACCCAAACCTGAGCCCAGAAAAGGTTGGGAAGAAGCATTCAAACAAATGCACGAAAATGGCGATGACAAGCTCATGATGGATGATGTGTTTGAGGACGAAACCTTTGAAGAATGGAATCAATAAATCAATACGATATTGTATTAGTAAATCTTGATCCTACCCTAGGTAGCGAAATGAAGAAAACTCGTCCGTACGTTGTTCTTTCCCCCAATGAAATGAATAAATACTTACAAACGATTGTCGTCGCTCCACTCACCAGTAGTTCAAAACCTTACCCTACCAGGGTACAGATAAATCATCCAACAACCAAAGGTTGGATTGCCATTGACCAAGTGCGTACAATCGACCGATTACGAATAGTGAAACGGTTTGAAACACTCTCGGCTAGTGAAATTACCCAAGTAAAAAACGTCATTAAGGAAACCTTTGTTGATTAAAAACACACCTCATTCACAAGATGATTTCTGACACCCTATTGCAGCAAATTGAGTTCATAAAAGAAATTGATAAACTCAAATACATCCAACGCAAAACCAAACTACTCAACAGCGACCGACCCGAAAACGACGCCGAACACAGTTGGCATTTGGCCCTGATGGCCATCGTTTTAGCCGAACACGCCAACGAGCCTGTTGATGTGCTGCAAGTGGTTAAAATGGTACTGATTCACGACATTGTCGAGATTGACGCGGGCGATACCTTTATCTATGATACCCAGAAAAATCATTCAAATACCGACGAAGAAAGGCTGGCCGCTCAACGGATTTTTGGGATGCTTCCCCAAGCCCAAGCCGACGAATTGAT
Source organism: Runella sp. R0.1_18 (assembly GCF_057652155.1). Classification (NCBI taxonomy): domain Bacteria; kingdom Pseudomonadati; phylum Bacteroidota; class Cytophagia; order Cytophagales; family Spirosomataceae; genus Runella; species Runella sp. R0.1_18. The sequence continues at coordinate 241,598 of NZ_JBYFCK010000007.1, read as the reverse complement.
TGCCATTTGGGAAGAATTTGAGGCAGGAGAAACCAAAGAAGCCAAATTTGCCCGTTCCATGGATCGTTTAGAGCCTCTGCTCCAAAATACCTCCAACAACGGAGGAACTTGGGCAGAATTTGACGTTCCTTACGAAAAAGTCTATCAAAAGAAATCGGTCATTAAAGAGGGCTCTACCACCGTCTGGGGATTTGCCGAGCAGCTCATCAATGAAAGCGTTGAGAAAGGGATTTTGAAAAAAGCATGACATATCTTAACGAAAAAGGGCTACGTTTCCGCAGCCCTTTTTCGTTCGTTTTTATTCTTCGTCTTACACTAAATATTTCAAACGCACTACTTCTTTTTCGTTCAAGAAGCGCCATTTGCCACGTGGAAGGTCTTTTTTGTTTAGCCCTGCATAAACTGTTCTATCAAGCTTAATCACCTCGTAACCAAGGCTTTCAAAGATACGACGAACAATGCGATTGCGACCGCTGTGAATCTCAATTCCTACGACCATCGCATCGGGAGTAACGAGGGCTAGGTCGTCGGGTTTGATGAATCCATCTTCCAACTCAAGCCCTGCTTGTACTTTCTCAAAATCTTCGGTTGTCATAGGCTTATCCAATTCCACTTGGTAAATCTTGTTGATTTCGTTCGATGGGTGCATCAGTTTTTCAGCCAATTCACCGTCGTTTGTCAACAACAACAAGCCCGTTGTGTTACGGTCCAAACGACCAACGGGATATACACGTTCGTTGCACGCGCCCGAAATCAGCTCCATCACCGTATGGCGACCTTCTGGATCGTCGGTCGTCGTAATATAGTCTTTTGGTTTATTCACCAAAATATAGACCATTTTCTCAGGATTCAAGATACGGTTTCCGTACTTTACAATATCGCCAGGGTTCACTTTGTGCCCTAGTTCATTGATTACCTTGCCATTAACCGTAATTTGCCCTGTTTCAATCAATCCATCCGCTTCGCGACGAGAACACAATCCCGCATTTGCGATGTATTTGTTAAGGCGAATCAAGTCATCTTTTGGAGCTGGCCCGTCCTTTTTTATGTATTTTTCTTCTGCTTTGCGAAGGTCATAACGGGGTGCTTCAGTATGCTCACCTACCCGACGACGCAACCCATCCTCGGCACGGCTACGTTTTTCAGGCTTATCACCTTCCTCTGAAGCCCGACCGCGTTTTTCAAATGGTTTATCAAAGCTACGTTCGCCGCGTTTTTCAAATGGCTTGTCAAAACTGCGTTCGCCGCGTTTTTCAAATGGCTTGTCAAAGCTGCGTTCACCGCGCTTTTCAAATGGCTTGTCAAAGCTGCGTTCGCCGCGCTTTTCAAATGGTTTATCAAAGCTACGTTCGCCACGTTTTTCAAATGGTTTGTCAAAGCTGCGTTCGCCACGTTTTTCAAATGGTTTGTCAAAGCTGCGTTCGCCGCGTTTTTCAAATGGCTTGTCAAAGCTGCGTTCGCCGCGCTTTTCAAATGGCTTGTCAAAGCTACGTTCGCCGCGTTTCTCAAATGGCTTGTCAAAGCTACGTTCGCCGCGTTTTTCAAATGGCTTGTCAAAGCTGCGTTCGCCGCGCTTTTCAAATGGCTTGTCAAAACTGCGTTCACCGCGTTCTTCACGCTTTTCAAACGGCTTTTTGAAAGCTGGTTTGTCGCCGCGTTTCTCAAATGGTTTGTCAAAGCTACGTTCGCCGCGTTCTTCACGCTTTTCAAACGGCTTTTTGAAAGCTGGTTTGTCGCCGCGTTTCTCAAATGGTTTGTCAAAACTACGTTCGCCACGTTTTTCAAATGGCTTGTCAAATGGCTTTTTGAAGGCTGGTTTATCGCCGCGTTGCTCAAATGGCTTGTCGAAGCTACGTTCGCGGCGAGGGGTTTCACTGGGCTTTTTGTCGGGAGATTTTTCTAAACGAGGTCTTGAGCGTCTAGGTTCTGAAGAGTTGTCAAAACTATCTGACGATTGATTCGACTTTACGAATTTACTGTAAAACGGCGTTTTGCCAGCGCCTTTATTGTCTTTTTTCATTGGATTTGCAGTATCACTACTGTAAAAAGTGAATTATGTAACTAAAAATTTGGCGGCGAGCAAACGCCCCAAATACCCTGATAATCAGGCGAACAAAGGTACAAAAAATAAAGCCACGATGTTTTTTTTAAGAAACATATCTCAAAAAAATGATTTTGGTCGTTTAAACATCTAGCCATCCAACCTATTAACTTTTTGTGCCGTGATACTAGATCGTGTACCACTCAAACCCCTTTGGGCTCCTTCGCGCTCGGTTGTGGAGCAGTCCAACCTGAAAAAATTTCAGAACTGGTTATTTGTTAAGAAAGGATTGTATTTCCGTGATTATCATGATCTTTGGGATTGGTCAGTGACCGACATCGAGGATTTCTGGGAATGTATCTGGTCGTTTTGTGACATCAAAACGCACAGTTTGTACTGGGATGTTGTCGTTACGCACAAAAAAGAATTGGCCAAAACCCAATGGTTTACGGGCGCGACTATTAACTATGCCGAACACATCTTTCGTTATAAAAACAGCAACAAGCCTGCTTTTTTGTACCAAACGGAAGGTGAGCCCCTTCGGGAGTTTTCGTGGCGTGATTTAGAAAAACAGGTAGCCTCGGTGGCGGCGTATTTGCGACAGGTCGGTGTTTCTAAAGGCGACCATGTCATGGGAATTTTACCCAATGCACCTCAGTCGGTAGTAGCCTTTTTGGCCACCCATGCTATTGGGGCGATTTGGTCGATTTTTTCCCCAGAAACGGATGCTAAAATCCTCAACGAACGCGCAAGAACGCTTTCGCCTAAGGTCGTATTTGTTCATTCTTCGGCAACTTTTAAAAGTACCACCAAAACCGTTTGGGTAACGCCCACAGGAGAAGATGAACTTCATGCAGAAACATGGACGTCGGTTCTCAAAACGCCTTCAACTTTGTTGGAATTTACTCACGTTCCATTTGAGCACCCGCTGTGGGTGTCGTTTCCGTCGTTTACCCCCGTTACTCACAGCACGGGAGGCACGTTGCTTGAACATCTGCGGTTGTTGACCATACATCAAAATTTCAAGCAAGGCGACCGCGTTTTATGGCACGACTCCTCCCCTTCTATTGCGTGGCAATTTTCACTGAGTACGCTGCTTACGGGTGCTATTCCTGTCTTTTATGACGCCCCCGTTCATGGTTCAAAAGGGTCACTTTGGGAGAGTATCGACAAAAACAAAATCAATCATTTTGGGTGCACAGCAGCATTTCTAAGCACCATAAAATCAACACCTTTACCTACCTATAAATTTAACGCTTTACAAAGTATCACCACCTTCGACGGACCACTGTCGGCAGAAGAATTTGAATGGGTATATCAACAGGTAAAGAAAGATGTGTGGTTGATTGCATTGAGTACCCATCCTTACCTTGGTAGTAGTTTGGTAGGAGGGTGTCCCACTTTGCCCGTATTTGCAGGTGAAGCACAATGTGTGTTATTGGGCTGTAAATCAACAAAATACCCCGAAAAAAGCCAATTGATTCGGCAAGCCTGGGACAACGATTTACTGGCACAGCCTCTGCCCTCGCTGCCCTATATGAAGTAAAAAAAGCACTTCGTGGACTGGATTAAAGCGGCCTAATCCACGAAGTGCTTTTTTGAGAACGATCGTTAATCTACCCAATCGGCAATGTACAAATTGGTGTCGCGAGAGCCTGGTGCATTATTGCGGTTAGAACTAAAAATCAGCCTCTTCCCATCATACGAAAACATCGGAAAGGCATTAAAAATGCTGTTGTTCGTTACCCGTTCTAAGCCCGTTCCGTCGAGGTTAATGAGATAGAGTTGAAAATCGTAGCCACGTTGCGAATGGTGGTTCGACGAGAAAATAATTTTATCACCTTTCGGTGTAAAGTAGGGTGCCCAGTTGGCTTTGCCTAGCTTGGTAATTTGGCGTAGGTCTGAGCCATCCACGTTGCAGGTATAAATTTCCATGTCAGTCGGCGCTACTAATCCCATCGAAAGCAATTTTTTATACTCGGCAATTTCTTCCTCCGTTTTTGGTCTTGACGAACGAAAAACAAGTTTTTTGCCATCAGGTGAGAAAAACGCACCTCCGTCGTACCCCAGCTGATTCGTGATTTGTTTCACGTTCTTTCCGTCAATGTCCATGATGTACAAATCAAGGTCGCCGTTACGGGTTGACGTAAACACAATTTTGTCGCCTTTGGGCGAAATGGTCGCTTCGGCGTCGTAGCCTTTTTCAGTGGTCAACTGCTTTACCACTTTTCCCTTTAAATCCGACACAAAGATATCGTAGGTGTCGTACACTGCCCAAAGGTATTTGTTGAGATACGGTTTGATGGGCGGCGGACAAGAATCATTGGCCAAGTGCGTACTTCCAAATAGAATGTGTTTGCCGTCGGGCATAAAATACGAACAAGTCGTACGGCCTTTTCCTGTACTGATAAACTGCGGGCGCTCATCAGGGTTTTTTAATCCTTTGGTGACATCCAAGTAAAAAATCTGGTCGCATTGCAAGCCCCATTTAGGGTTATTCGACTGAAAACTCACGTATTTACTATCAAAACTAAAGTACGCCTCGGCATTGTCACCTCCGAAAGTGAGCTGTTTTATGTTGGTCAGGTGCTTTTCGTCTCCCGTTTGGGCCAGTGCAACCGTAGCGAAAAGAAGTAGTGGTGTTAGCAAGTAGTTGATTCTCATATTACTTTCTGTTGATTTAGTAACCGCAAAGAACGGAATAGATGCCCTATGTTCGCAATCTTTTTTACGGCTTTTTGGGAGCAAAAAGGCTTTTTTTGGTAGAATGAGGAAAATAATTGGGAAAATTTGTTTGTAATTAATCTAAATAAACTACTTTTGCGTAAGTATTTGAAACCTTAGAACATTTCCAATGACCATCGTTGAAGTTTCGACTTGCACACTTTCAAGCACTGAAGAAAAGTTTTTCCAGCCTAACGCCTTCATGGGTTGTGCTTTTGCCTGCGACCTAAAGAAATGCTGTAAAGCGTACAAGAAGAAGGGCAAACACTGCAAAAAGTGCCCCAAACGCGATGATTAGTGCCGCAAGGCTTCCTCTAAGATTTTTATCAAATCTTTTCCTTCGTTTTTGCTGGGTGCTGGAGGCTGAATAGCGTGGAAGGTCTGATCTCGGCCAATAATGAAAGAAGACGGAATCGAGCCTGCATCATAGGTATTAGCCGCGCTTTCTTTCGCTGTGATGTCATCCCGCAGATGAGTACCGCCAATTTGATATTTAGTGATGGCTTTGCGCCAATCGCTCTCTTTTTTATCCAATGAAATGTAAAGGAACACCAAATCAGCTTGGTCTTTGAAGTGATTTTTTATCTTCTTTGCTGGCGTCATTTCAGCAATGCAAGGTCCGCACCAACTCGCCCAGAAATCGAGATAAACCACTTTTCCTTTGAAATCAGCCAGCTGCACCGTACGCCCTGCGGTATCTCGGAGTGAAAAGGGCAAAGCAGGTTTGCCAATGGCAAAGGTTTGTTTTTGGGTAAGCTCATCCTTGAGCAGATTCACAAAGCGGCTGTTGGGATAATCTTTCTCAAAATTTTTTACCTTATTTACGGCCTCATCATTGAAACCTTTGTAGCGAATTTCTTCTTTTAGATGTTCCGCACTTAAAACCTCAACGAAAGCAGGGTGAAATAGCGATTTGTGGGCTTGAAAGTAATCATCTACGTGCTCAATATCATACTTTTTATCAGGGTAAGTCAGCGCAGTCATGTACAAAACATTATTTGGGTATTGCTCAGACTTCGCGGTTATTTCGTTCTGAGGCGGGTTTATTTCAATTATTTTTTTTCGATACAAAGCAGGGATAAGCTTTGCATCTAGTGGTACTTTTAATTTTTGAGACCTTTGATAGGTATCGTATATGATTTTACTGTTTATGGTAGATTTTATATCTGCTTGACAAAGCATATAAAAAGTAGAACTCGTTTTGTTCTTATATTTATCTAACACTCTCATTTTCATCGATTCTACCTCCATCATTTTTTTTAAGAATAAGGCAGAAGAGCCTGACTTCTTAGACGAAATATTTTTCCAGTCTGACGCAATAAAGGTTTTGATGAAATCTTCTTTGTAGTACTCAAATTTTGAAGCAGCATTACCTTTAAAATTGACGGTATTCCAGAAATCTTTTCCCTCAAAACTCATCAAAATAGTGTCATTAGGCTCAAGGATAAAAGTCAGGTTCTCTTCTTTATTTTTATCAAAGTCACAGTAAAGGTAGGCGATGTCGTTGAGTGTAGTCGTTACTTCAAACTCATCGTTTTCATCCAATAACACCTCATTTGATTGACTTTTCTCGGCAAACGGATAGATATAAATGCTGATATTCCGTGACACAGGATTTTTGATTTTTCCTCGAATGGAGACGTTTTGTGAAAAAGTGGTGAGGCTAAGAGTCAAACAGAAGCAGAAGAAAAGGGTACGCATGGCTGTAGTTTGAGAGAGGTTTGTAACAAAACAAATATAAAGAAAAATTATATATCAATCGCATGGTATTAGTGTACAAACGTTGCGTCTCTCCGAGACTCTACAAATGTTACGTCTCTCCGAGACTTTCCGTGGAATAGCTTTTTTCGTTACAAACGTTGCGTCTCTCCGAGTCTCTACAAATGTTACGTCTCTCCGAGACTTTCCGTGGAATAGCTTTTTTCGTTACAAATGTTGCGTCTCTCCGAGGCTTTTATCCCTTGCTTAGTATATCGTATTCATAAATTCTCCCTAAACAAGTCATGAATTCTACCTTTTTATGCCCTACACCCCTCATTTCTTTGAGAAAGTGGGCGTATTCCCTACTTTTGCGTGTTCATAAAACTATTTAGACAGATGTTACAAGCCATTCCTTTTGACCAGACGGCTGCCTACCGCAAACTCAAAACTCACCACAAGAGTATCAGCAAGAAACATTTAAAAGAATTGTTTGCCGAAGACCCTAACCGCTTCAAAAAATTCTCGTTGCGCTTGGGTGACATCGTCGTTGACTACTCTAAAAACCGCATCAATGGCCGCACTTTGGCGTACTTGTGCGACCTTGCTCGCGAATGCCAACTTTCGGACGCCATTGAAAAAATGTTTACGGGCGACAAAATCAACGCCACCGAAAATCGTGCGGTGTTGCACGTGGCTCTCCGCAACCGCTCAAATACTCCTATCGAAGTGGACGGCAAAGATGTAATGCCTGACATCAACGAAGTATTGGACAAAATGAAGGGTTTTTCGGAGAAAGTTCGCGGCGGCGAATGGAAAGGCTTTACTGGAAAGAAAATCACTGACATTGTAAATATTGGTATCGGAGGCTCTGACCTCGGCCCAGTAATGGTGACCGAAGCCCTCAAATCGTACGGTAAAAAAGGACTTAGTGTTCATTTTGTATCGAACGTGGACGGTACCCACATTGCCGAAGCAGTCGCAAAACTCAATCCTGAGACAACGTTGTTCATGATTGCTTCAAAAACGTTTACAACCCAAGAAACGATGGCCAACGCCCACTCGGCGCGCCGTTGGTTTTTGGAAACTGCGAAAGACAGTGCCCACGTGGCCAAGCACTTCGTAGCGATTTCGACCAACCGTACTGAAGTAGAAAAATTCGGTATTGACCCTGCCAATATGTTTGGATTCTGGGATTGGGTAGGAGGCCGTTACTCGTTGTGGTCGGCCATCGGCTTATCGATTGCTTGCTACGTTGGTTTCCAAAACTTTGAGCAGCTATTAGCGGGAGCGCACGACATGGACAACCACTTCCGTTCGGCCCGTTTTGAGAAAAACGTTCCTGTCGTTTTAGCGCTTTTGGGCATTTGGTACAACAATTTCTTCGGGGCTGATACCCACGCTATTTTGCCATACGACCAATACATGCACCGTTTTGCGGCCTATTTCCAGCAAGGTGACATGGAGTCGAACGGGAAATACGTAAGCCGCAACGGCGAGGCTGTTGACTACCAAACGGGTCCTATCATTTGGGGAGAGCCTGGCACCAACGGACAACACGCATTTTATCAATTGATTCATCAAGGAACAAAGCTCATTCCTGCCGATTTTATTGCGCCAGCGTTGAGCCACAACCCGATTGGCGAACACCACAAAATGTTGTTATCAAACTTCTTTGCCCAAACAGAGGCGTTGATGAACGGTAAAACGTTGGATGAAGTGGTAGCAGAATTGAGCGGAAAATCAGCCGAAGAAATTGCAAAAATTGCTCCTTTCAAAGTATTTGAAGGCAACCGTCCAACCAATTCAATTTTAGTCAAAAAAATCACCCCTCGCGTTTTGGGCAGTTTGATTGCCATGTATGAGCACAAAATCTTCGTACAAGGTGTGATTTGGAACATTTTCAGCTTCGACCAATGGGGCGTAGAGTTGGGCAAACAATTGGCCAACAAGATTTATCCAGAACTTCAAAACGACTGGCCTATCGAATCACACGATAGCAGTACCAATGGCTTGATTAACCAATATAAGCGTTGGAGATAAAATAGCAGAGGATATGGTGCAGAGGGATAAGGGAAAACTTCAACTTTTTGCTTTCCCAATGCCCCTGCCCTTAACCCTTCCCTCACTATGCCCCTCCGCATTGATTTTTTTGCGATTATCATTTTACTCGGTGTCGTTCAAGGCATCTTGCTGGGCGGGCTTTTTCTGACGGGTCAGCGGGCAAAATCTGTTGCCAATCGAATGATGGGCTGGGTCATGTTGGCCTTTTCTGCCGCCATTTTAGAGGTATTCTTGTGTTATACCAACTACCAGTTTCAAACCCTTTGGGCCGATAATTTTGCCGAACCTACCAACTTCTTACTAGCTCTTTTACCTTTTTTCTTTGTGTACGCTCGACTCAACGGGCGGCTTCCGCATCGTTATGGTTGGCACCTTGCTCCTTTCATTTTTTGGTGTTTTTATTCCCTATTTTGGCAGCATCAACCCCTTGATTACAAGTACAATTCGTACCTCGACGCGTGGCATCCTGAGCTACCTTTTCGTGACGTTCACTTGTGGCATTCGGAGGATCCTTTGCATATTCGTGAACACGTCAACGACTTTACGTTGGTGAGTATATTGGCGTATTTGGGGCTTAGTTTTCGAGAAATTGGGCTGGCCTTCCGCCAACAACAGTTGCCTTTTTTCACCCTAAAAAGCGTTGCTCCTTTCACTCAACTTCGGAATCTTACACTACTTTCATGTCTTTTTCCAATGTTATTTATTGGGGTAAAATTGACCTTTGAAGAAGATTTGGGCGATTATTTGCTGGGAAGCTTGGTCACGTTTTATGTCTATGTAACCAGCTACCTTGTGATGAGTCATTCGGTATTGTTTCAGGTAGAAAGCCCTGACAGCGAGCCCAAAAAGAAGTATGAAAAATCGTCGTTATCGGAAGACCACGGAGCGCTGATTTTGCAAAAATTACAACAGCTACTCGAAAACGAAAAGCCTTACACTGACAATGATTTTACTTTGCCTAAGCTTGCTCAACGCTTATCGGTATCTCAACATCATTTGTCGCAGGTGCTCAACGACCGACTTCAACAAAGTTTCTTTGATTGGTTGGCTTATCATCGCGTAGAGGAAGCGAAACGCCTACTCGCTACCCCTGCTTTATCCCACCTCAAAATCGACGAAATAGCCGAACGCGTCGGTTACAATTCTACTTCCGCTTTTCATACGGCTTTCAAAAAAAATACAGGAAAAACTCCCGCACAGTTTCGTAATCAAGCTTAACAAGGGCGTAGATTCGGATATAGGAGGTACTTACGAGCCTATTTTTTGAGTAAATCCCCCTCTAAATCGGTTTACTTTCTTCCAAAATAGGTGGATTTGAAACGCAAATGGTTCAAAAATTACGTAACTTATGTGGATGAATTAAAACATCTGTTAGGAACAGGATTTACCCAATGGATTGATCATACCCAATCGACCACAAACTACACCCTATTTATCAACTCGAACGCAAACGTTGGTTATTTGATTTTACAATGAATTTGTACAATACACGACCCAAAGGAATCATTCCACTTAGCTTTTAAACCAATGGAAGACATCAATGAATTGCAACTTGCCAATGACGAACGAGCTGCTGCTGTTGCTAAACTATTCCAACTGATTGAAATAGATAATGAAATTATTGACTTGTACCGTGCCAATGGTATTGATGACGAACATGTAAAACAATACCTCGAACTCCGTAACGAAAATTTAAAAAAATTAAGTCAATTGTTAGACGCACCTAAACTTAAAATTCAACTGACCTTCGACAATGCCGCATAAAACCTACTTCACCACAAACGACTCCATTTTCTGTAAATAAGCCAAATCCACGTCAGCTCCGTGTCCTGGAGCATCGGGAATAATCACTTGGTAATGGTTTTGGTAAGCAATGCCACCTAATACAGGGTCTTGGGCGTGCTCGAAGGGTGAATCTAAATCGTAAAAAACGACGTTATGCAAGGCCGAAGCAAAATGAGCATTGGCCGAAATCCCCAGCCGCGACTCCGACATACAGCCTATCATGCATCGAATACCCGCCCCTTCGGCAATCGCATTGATTTTCACGGCATTGCGCAAGCCTCCGCTCTTAGAAAGTTTGATATTGAAGTAATCAACGGCCTCTTGAGCGACCAACTTTACCGCATCTTGGGGTGAAAACAACGACTCATCGGCGCAAATCGGTACGCGCGCGTGTTGGCGAAGCCGCGCCATGTGCGCATAGTCCCAGTGCTTCACAGGCTGTTCGCAGTACTCGACGTTCCAGTCGGCAATGGTATTCAGTACCTTCAATGCGCTTACATAATCCCAACCTTGGTTGGCATCAGTCCGAATCGGAATTTCGTCACCAATCGCTGTTCGTATCGCCGCGATGCGCTTTATATCGTCGGTGGCATTGGTTCCTAGTTTGACCTTAATCGCGTCGGCTCCTCGTTCTTTGATTTTAATCGCATCAGCCGCCATGGCTTCAGGCGAAGCGATGTAAATAGTTTCGTCGGTGGCAATTGGACGGTTGCCCCCGCCCAAAAACTGGTACAACGGCATATTGGCGTACTTGGCCGCAAGGTCGTACAAGGCCATGTCAAACGCACTTTTCGCCGTAGGATTAGCCGCTAAATACCGTTCCATTGCCCCGATACAGCCCTCCAAATCCAGGGGATTTTTGCCAATCAATAGTTTTGCCAAATCGTACGCTGCCGCATACACCGTCGCTTGCGTTTCGCCCACAATCATCCAAAACGGCGCGCCTTCGCCCGTTCCATATACCCCGTCCGACGTATGAATTTTGACCAAAATATTGCGCGCTTCCTCGATCGTTCCAATGGCGATAGTGACTGGCGCTTGCAGCGGAATATTAAACTTATAAACTTCGATGTGGGTAATGATTGGCATTGTAAAAGAAGAAATTAGCTAAGCGTTACGCCTTTTTTTATCAGATAAGCTCCTATGTTGAATGATTGTCCGTCCATCAATTCAATATCACGGTTCCAATCAAAAGTCTCAATATGTTCGGACGTTGCGACCATTACCACCTGAGCTTCCGTCAGTATCCAGAACACTTTTTGAACGCCAAAAGTGAGGAGTTTTTGTGTTTTTTTATAAATGTATCCCGTCTCTGTCATGTCTTCAACATCCGCATCAATATCTATTTCAAAAACAATAGTAGGCGGCACATTGGCATATTTTCGGGAGATTTTATCAGGTGTCAAAACTGACTGTTCAAAAATGGCAATATCGTTGGCTAAATTGTTTTTATGATCAATGTGTAACCCAGCTTCACTTGTCAACACCGTGTAGTTATCTTCATCAATAAATTTCCCGATGAAAACCGTCAAATAGAACACAATCAATGCCTGCAAGCTGCTCGACCCCATAATTTCAGCAATTGTTTTGTTCCCCGATAAAACCTCACGATACCCCTTATAATACACAGGTTTTCCGTCCATGATTTCGTAAATCAGGGCTTCAGGAACATTCCTTGGGGTTTTTCGCACTTTCCGTGGCGTATCTAAAGCAGTCATGGGAAACATTTATTTTCTCAAAAGTAACAACTATAAACAGTAAACTCAAAACTCGGCACACCATTAATCCCAGCACTCCATAATCAATAAATCGCCCGATTGGGCCGAAATTTTCACAAATCCATCGGTGACCGATTCATTGCTGTTGCCACTTCGGTAGCCCAGCACAAGAGCGTCATTATGGAGATTATATTTTAGTCCTTCGGTCGTGATTCCTGTCACTGTACCCACAGGCACTAGCGAAATGGGGGTTTCGGCGGCATACCATTTTTCAAACGTCCCCACCAACGGAAAAATTTTGGAATAATCGTCGAGCATCACCACTTTGATTTGATTTTTGTACCGTACAATGTTGGTCATGTTGGTCAAGCTATGATCGGCACGGCGGCCCGTAGCCCACACGATATTCACCGCAGGAAAACCACGTTCTATCAAAAACTCAATACCTTTTTCAAGGTCTGTTTTGTCTTGGTCGGGCGTGTGAACAATTTCCAAGGGGTATTGTCGAGCGTGAATTTCCTCAAAATCAACATTTCGGTCAAAATCGCCCAAAAGCACATCCACTTTTATACCCAAATCAAGCACCCGATGAATGGCATGGTCGAGTACCACCACAAACGGCGACCATTCGAGCAATTGCCCCATCAATTCAAAGCTACACCCTTCGCCATTGGCAATCAGCAACGCGGGTTCTTGTTTTTCTCGGACAACGTGATGGGAAGACATGGTTAGTTTTTGGGAAAAGCATGGACGATTGAAAGCGCAAAGAAAACCACAAAATACCATTTGGTACGCTCAAACAACGATTTTTGTGAAGAAATCCACGCCAGAATCCCTAATGTAAGCAGCAACGAAGCGGGTACCAAGCGCCGAAAATACAGGCTTTCGAGCGAAGCATCAGTGAGATAAACACCAATTGTAAAAAACAAATAACCGATTGCCAGCCGAAAAAATAAACTTTTTGTCACCTTTTTTGTCATGCTGTAAGCACCTAATTCATTCTCCTTCGCCCACTTCCAAAACTCCCTCATTATCAACCCAATCATTAAGAATTGCACAAAGGCAGCGCTATAAATCAGCCACTTTGTAGCATCATATAAAACAACATTTTTCAAATCCCAATCACGCACGGCAAAAAACAGGAACTCCTCCCCCAACCCACGCAGCCCCCGCCAAAGTCTTAGGCCAAACGGTTCTTTTGGCCAAAAACCATGCCCACCCGTGAAAGTCTTGGTTTGGGAATAGTTAAAAAGCAGATAACCCGCTACAAAAAGTAAATAATACAAAGAAGCCCTAAACTTACGCTGAAACAATAACACAAACGCCAAAAAGACAGCAGCATACCGACTCAAAAACGCCCCGATTGCCCAAAAAGCACCTTTTTCTGAACCAATACCTTGCGTTGCAAAGCCTACGACAAAGAACAAAAAAACAGTTTCGGACCACGTATTGGCATACACTTGCACCAGCGAAGACGCTCCAAATGCCAACGAAACAAACCACGCTCTTTCTCGAAAACGACTGTATATCAACCAAAAACAACCCGCTAAGGCCAGCAAATTCACCCATTTTGACGCTATTTCTACTGAGAAACCCGTGAGCCATGCCACTCCCGCTATCGACGCCGCGTATCCCACAGGCCAAATCGCACAAAAGGTATCCTGTCCTTCAAAAAAAATGCGGTATCCTTTTCCATCAAGTAAACTTTGAGCGGCGTGGAGATAGTGATACGAGTCGGGGGTAAGAAAATAAGAAGCATCCGCACGGAGTTTGAGGCAAACTACTGCGCAAATGAGTAAAAATTGGAAGAATAAAGAAAGGCGATTCAGCATTTTTGTCACCCTGTAAGGGTCTATCGCCACCGATTTTAGACCCTTACAGGGTGACAAAGGTAACATTTTTTACCTCTCAGCTTTCTCCACACGCTCGCGTGCTTCGGGCAAACGCCACCAAGGTAAATACGGATACGCGTGGTGCTCGAAATGATACCCAAAAAAGTAGCAACTCAAAAACGCCCATAGGTGGTTTAGTTTCTGGCTACGGGCGTTGTGGGGCGGGTTTTCGTGCTCGCCACGGTGCGGTAAATACGTTCCAAAATAAAACAACTGAAAGGTACTCAACACGGCAGGAATCATCCAAAATGCAACCAAATTTTCCCACGGGAACCAGAGTTTCAAGACATTGTACGTGACCGCCATGAGGATGATCTGAACCACCGAAATGTACTCTTTGGCAAAGGCCAAAAACCACAGAAAAAAATTGGGGTGACCGTCGTGGTAATCGGGGTCGTCGTGAGTGGCTGCGTGGCGGTGGTGCAAATGATGCTTGGCCGAAAGTGTTTTGTAATTGTTGAACGCAAAAAGCGACGCACACACAAACCCAATCCAATAATTAAGTCGCTTATTTTCAGGCGCTACTACCCCGTGAATCGAGTCATGCGACGTAATAAACAAGCCCGTATATAAGTGCATTTGGAGCAATATAAAGACGTACACCAACGGGTCGGTGAGGTGCAACGGGTAATGTAATAAAAACGCTAAGCTAACAAACCACATTCCCAGTACAACGAAGGCAATCCAAAGTCCTCTGGTACCGATGGAGGTGGGTTTGATGGTAGGTAATGCAGGCATACGTTTTAAAAGGTATTTTTTGTACAACACCGTGCCTGGCGCTTTTGTTTCTATTCAAACTCCTTCGGTGCTTTTCCCGTAAATTTCTTGAAAGCACGGTTGAAAGTTGATTTGGAATTGAAACCACACTCTAATGCTATTCCCAACAAAGACAAATGCGCGTTATCAGGGTTTTTAAGTTGGCGTTTTACCTCTTCTACGCGGTAATAGTTCACAAAATCATTGAAGTTTTTTCCAAAATTCTGATTGATAGCCGCCGACAAAATCGACGTATTGGTTTTCAGTTTTTGGGCAACCTCGCTGAGCGATAAATCTGGCTGTAGGTACAATCGTTGTTCTTCAAATAAAGCTTCAATTTTAGGCTTCCAAGAAACATAATTGAGTGGCAATACTTCTGTAGTTTTGACTACTTCTACCGCACCCTCAACGTGGGCTGGGGTGTACGATAAACGGGCAGGCTGAGCCTGCGAATACCCCATGATACCCACATAACAAATGATGGCCACCGTAAACAAATGCCACCACCAATCTTGTTCAAAAGGCAAATTATTGAGGGCAACATCGGCGATTTGCCAAGCCAGTTTAAACACCTCTCCCGCGATAATCAGGTAAATAAAATTGCGCAGCCAAACAAAGCTAACCGTTTCAGTATCTGAAAATTGCGTTTCTACCCAACGGCGGTATTCTCGGTACAAAAGCAACGACTGGTAAAAATAGTAGATGTAAGACCCCCAAATAGCTAGACGTTCTACCCAACCCAGCCAGTACGACAACGCTGAACTATGGAAGGTTTTGACCATTTGCGGCCCTTGAACAAACACAACGATGTTGACCAAAAAATAAATGGCATACAGCAAATAATGCCACAAATGGCGCGCTTTGAAGCGAAATTCGCGGTTAATCTGCGCTTTTAGGTAGAAGTAAATCGTGGGAGCAAAAGCAAGGTGAAAATAGCGCGGAAATCCATCGTATTTTTCCCAAAGGATGTTGATGCCCGAAAACCCAAAGGTATAATCCTGAATTTCCATGGCTAAAAAAAACATCACTAAACCCAACAATTTGTCAGAAAGTCGCTCTTCCCGCCAGCCGCGCCAACCAAGTAAAATCGCAAAAAGCAAGGCAAAAAAATACCCAAACTGGAGGGGAGTTTGATAAATAGACATGGCTCAAGGTGTTATTTCCCCAAAGAAGCTTCTACAAGTTCGGTTCTTAGGTCGGAGAGTTTGGTCGCGTCTGTATTGCTGAAAATGATAAACGTTCGGTTGTCGTTGATGAGGTGTAACCACGACGTATTGCTCCCCGAAATACTCCCCTGGCGGTCGGCGCATTGGATTTTTTTACCCCCAAACGTATTATCGCTTACCCAAAAACCATAGGCTACATACCACAATTTGGGATACGCAGTGAGCATCAATTTGACCGTCGAAGGCGCTAACAATTGGCCTTTAAAAAGGGCTTGGTCAAAGGTAAGAAGGTCTTCGGCGGTCGAAAACATAGCCCCCGACGCGTAGAAATTTTCAATCCAGTACGGGTCATCGTTGGCGAATTGCTGACGAGAAGCATCATACAAGTAACTATTAGCCAAGCCTTTGACAATTTTAGCATTGGACAACAAACCAGTGTTTGACAAACCTACTTTGTCCAAAATTTTCTCTTGTAGTACTTGCTCAAAAGGCTTGTGAGTAACGGCTTCAACGATTTTTCCCAACAGGATGTAATCTGCATTTTTATAGCTAAACTGAGTACCTGGTTCCGCCACAAGTTTCCCCGAACAGTATTTTCGTACGATGCTGTCCAACGGATAGTGAAGCGCGTACATCGCTTCATTGTTTTGGTCGAGGTTCTCAATTCCCGAACTATACGTAAGCAGCTGATGCAAAGCCACTTTACTCTTTGCTTCCCCTTGGTAATCAGGCAAATAATCAGCTATTTTATCAGTAAGTTTGAGTTTTCCCTCTTCCATCAATTGCAAAATAAGTACCGCCGTAAAGGTCTTTGTAATCGAACAAATCCGAAACTTCGTTTGCGGCGTCATCGGAATGCTCTCTTGTCGGTTGGCTACCCCTACCCCTTTCAAGTATTCAATTTTACCTTGATTAGCGACCAACACGACCCCGTTGAACGTGTCGTAGTGTTTTAGGATGGCATCGTAATTTTGGGAAAAGACTGAAAAAGAGATAAAAAGTAGGCTGCTAAGTAGGTATTTCATAAAGAACAGTTGTATTGAGGGGAGTATATACGTCTTAACTATTAACCGCTAATTAAGTTTTGAAATGGTTACATTTTTCTGACTTCTCCGTTGCCCATAATCCCTGAAATAGGATCAATTTTCCCTGGGCCAAACTGCATCACGCTGTTGTTGCCCGAACCGTGCGCGGTAAGCGATATTTGGGTATTTACTTGCACATTACCATTGCCGTAGCTTTTTACTTTGGCCATTTTTGCTACCAATTTCTGGGCTTTCACTTCACCATTGCCATTCTTTTTAATATCCAAGTCATCAATCATTCCTTGAAGAACCGCATTGCCATTGCCTTCGTTTTCCAATCGAAAATAACGACCGATGATGCCTGTCACAGACAACGAACTGTTGCCTCGGTGGCGAATAACCGACGCCTCAGGCATCGTTATCTTGACCTTGATGCGGGTATCTTCGACGTAAAGTTTGTTGTTCTTATTCCCTTTCAAACCAATCGTCAACTCGTACTCCTTTTCTTCTATACTTGTGTAAAGTAAAGGCTCTAAATTTTCATCAATGTCTATTTTCACCGAAAAAGGCTTCCCGATTTCCACCTCTATGTTTCCGTCGAGGTCTTCAAAATTGATTTTGTCAAAATCACGAAAGCTGATTGTTTTGGTAATGACTTTTCCAGTACCGCGAAGTGGCCCACGTTGGGCTTGTGTGTACCCAGAGATAGTCGTCAGAATAGCAATGATTATTATTAACTTTTTCATGGCAATTTTAAAGTTTAAAGTTCTACAAATAAGACTGTTATGATTTTATTTTTTGAGAAATGAAATGGTCTAACCCAATTCTTCCCGACCCCATCACGATGGCGTACAACGAAATCCAAAGAAAGCCCATAGCGGGTAGCATTTCCCATACTTCTCCTCCCCATTTTTGGAAGAAAATAGCGACCA
Organism: Runella sp. R0.1_18; assembly: GCF_057652155.1. Lineage (NCBI taxonomy): Bacteria > Pseudomonadati > Bacteroidota > Cytophagia > Cytophagales > Spirosomataceae > Runella > Runella sp. R0.1_18. The sequence continues at coordinate 223,797 of NZ_JBYFCK010000007.1, read as the reverse complement.
ACATCGTACAAGCCACCATAAAACCTGCCAAACGTGTCCCCAAACCTAGCACCAAAAGCGCCCCACCAAAGGTTTCGGCCAATACAGCGGCCCACGCAAAAAAAGTAGGGAACAAAGCGAATACTCCGCCAAATTTAGATACGTCTTCTACAAACCAATCGGGCGTAGGAAACTTACTGCCGCCAAAATTGACCATCAGAAAGTAACAGCCTACGATGCGTGGAATCGCCAATAATACATCTGAATACCAAGTGGAGGTATAAACGGGCGTAATGATCTTAGAAAGGGCTTTTTTCATGGCTATAAGTGAGTTTTGAGTAAGTGAATAATTGGAGAAATCGATGAGTGCGGTGGTTGACAATTGCTTTTTCATATAAGTAAGTAGTGATTATTTTTTATAGCCCATTGATAATCCTGTATCTCCTTTTACCAAAAGCTCGACGGTTGCTTGGTCATTGGCTTTATTTTCAATGCGCAAGGCGGTATTTTTATCCACGCTTACCTTCACAGTTTCATTCGGCTTTACAATCACTTGCGAATGTCGCCCGCCACCGACGGGTGCTTCCCAAAGTTCTAAGTCTTCGGTAGAGGCATTTTTTAGCTTGACCGAAAACTTGCCGTGCTCATTGTTTCCCAATATAAAGCTGTCTTGGGCTTTGATGTAGGTAGTAGAACGGAGCGATGTACACGAAGTACTAATGACTGCTAGCGTGATAAGTGAGGCGAGGACTCTTTTCATGATGATAAGAAAGTTTGGCCAACCGCTTCGTTGCGATTGATGATGCAAAGTTGCAGTCATCCATCACGCCCCACGCTCCAAAACATGATTTGGCACGTCTCAAATGATGATTTGATACGTAATCCTTGAAAAAACGCCCAAAAAGCTGCTATTTCGGGGCAAAAAGAAGAAAATCATGGCAAAAAATAACCGTGGCGGCATCGTCTATTCCACCGATCCTAGCTTTCAATTTGACGATTCGGACGAAGAACAAGAGACTCCTACCCCTCAACAACAAGACCTAAAAGTATGGCTCGAACGCAAAGGGGGCGGAAAAGTAGTGACGGCCATCAAAGGATGGACGGGCAAAACGGGCGACATGGAAGCCTTGGCCAAACAACTCAAAAACCTCTGCGGCACGGGCGGTACGGCCAAAGACCGCGAAATTTTGATTCAAGGAGATTTTCGGGACAAGATTTTGACCTGGCTGTTGGCCAAAGGCTACAAAGCTAAAAAAGCGGGTGGGTAAAAAGCAAAAACCGAATCATTTTGAATCGAACTCTTATATCGGCTACGTCGTGCTATTGTTGAGGGGGTTTAATATAACAACCCAAAAATCCATAAAGGAATTTTATTCCCAAAACCTATTTCAATATCATCGGCAGCTATGTAGGCATCCGCAATGTTGGCAATTTGTCGCTGGGTTTTATTTGCACCTCCTACCTCGATAGTATAGCGTCTATCCAGCCGAAAATCGCCTTGCTCGGTATATTCAACACGGTGTTTAGGCTGCGTTTGGCTCAGTAAAAAACTTGCTCGTAGCGTACCTTTGTCAGGACGGGTTTCTGTGAGTGCATATTGCAAATTAGGGTGACTCAAATAGACTTTTTCTGGTTTTTGGAGACGCGTAATCCCAAAACTATCGCGATGTAATAGAGACAATATTCCTAACTCTTCCAAATAATGTAGGTAGTCAACGACGGAGCTACGAGTAGTTTGTAGCATATCGCCGAGTTTAGAAATATTTGGTTTGAAAGGAACACTTTCGGCCAGTACAACCAATAATTGCTTGAGCTTATCTACGCTAGCATAGCTAATGCCGTAGGCAGCAGGAAGGTCAAGCTCAAGGCTAAGGCGGATTGTCTCAGAAAGTTTTTGGCTATATATATCTTCATTTTCAAGAAAATAGGGATAATACCCATACTCTAAGTACTTAGACCAATAGACAAATGGTTTGAAATTTTCGGTCAACTCTACCGCTATTGTCGTGTGGTTATTTAATAAGTCTTCTAATGAAATAGGAGCAAAATAAGCCACTTTTTGAATTTGAAGAAACTCTCGAAAAGATAGCCCATGCAAGGTGTACATTACTGCTCGGCGACTGAGGTCTCCCCGACTGCGTTCGAGGTGAATGATAGAAGAACCCGTAAAAACAATCCTTAATTCGGCAAAATCGTCGTATAAATTTTTGATTTCCTGCGACCATTTGGGGTAGCGGTGTACTTCATCAAGCATAAGCAATTGGCCACCTTTTCGGACAAAATCAGCGCCTAAATCGTATAAGCGATGATTGCTAAAATATAGATCATCCAAGCTGACATACAACGATTTAGTCAGATCGAGTTTCGCTTCTTTGAGGTATTGCAGTAAGAGGGTGGTTTTTCCCACTCCCCTTGCTCCTTTAATCCCAATAAGACGATTACGCGCCCATTCAATTTCGTGGATAGCATCTCGTACAAAATCGGTACGAGTACGCTGAAGCTTGGGAAGGTATTTCGCAAACAATTGCTCCATTTCTGTATTTTCTAAAATACAAAAATAACAAAAAAGTGTATTTTTCAAAATACACTTTTGAGGAATATAACGTACTGATTGTAAATCTCAACTATGAGAAATGGTCGGGTAGCGGCTATTTGTCTTTTTTGTCGTTGAGCCCCCAAAGCTGAATCCCAAAATAAGCCAACGAGCCTCGGGGCTGTACGGCTTTACTCGCCAATGCCCCAAAATTGCTAAATCCAATGTAGGCAGGGCCGAAGCGTACCGAAAAACCAATAGTCGGTTTGTCGTTTCCTTCCCACCAAGTAACAGGAAGGGTAAACTCAACATCTTCCCCTTCAAAACGAGGGGTTAGTGAAAACACCTGCGGCTGGCCCAAATGAGCAGGTAACGTACCCACATTGGTAGGTTTTATCCACGTAGCATTGATAAAAAACGCCTTCGCCAACTGTACATCGGCATCTATGTTGAGCGTACGTGGCAAAGTGGTCGTGTAAGCATAGTCCGTTGGTTTTGCCGTTCCCAGAATGGTTTCTAGCCCTTTTACCGAATTATTTCCTATATCAATCAGTTGGTTTTGAGTAATCGACAACTTATTCACCGAACCGCTGTACTGTTTTCCTCCCGCTGCGTACGTAAGCTTCCCCGCATCCGTCAATGCCACCCCGATTCTGGCAATGTAATTGGCCTGATTTTCGGCGTGCTGACGAATACGTCCTATTTCGATGGTCGCCCCCAAATCAACAGCCGCTCCCGAACCATAGTCTGACGAAAACAAACTACCCAAACTAAACGCCTGAACGGGTTGGGTATAGCCATATTCATAGCTTACATTAGCCAAGTCCATTACGTATTCGTCGGCATTGAGGGGTTTTACTTGGTAATTGGCGTTTTTGATAGTCAAATAAACGTTCCGCGCCCCCGACAGTCGTTTTAATGTGGCTCCTACTTTCACCCGAATCAGTCCATCCAACCGCAAGGGCATCGCCGCCACTGTGAGACCCGTTTCAAAAAACGAGTGTTGATTCATGGTAAAATTGGTAAAACTCCCCGTCGAAGCCGAGGTAAGGCCGTCGTCGAGGCGGTATTTGTAAGCATCAAAAAGGGCTGGAGGTACGCCCGAGCCTTGTACAAACCCGCGTAGGCGCGTCTGAAAGCCCACGACTAGCCAATTGTTTTTCCCCACACCCACGTAGCCCGACGGCGTTCGCAGTTCTGCCAATACATTTACGTTATCGCCTTGCGTGAGCGTCCCCGTTAGCTTCGATTTTCCGTACATATCCGATTCGGCGTAGGCATTCCGAAAGGGATGAAACAAGGCATCGCTCCGAAAATACTTGAAATAGCGGTTGTTGACAGTGGTATTGAAGGATAACAAATTGATGTGATAACGGTAGCGCGTTCCCGCAATCGCCGACGGATTGAACGTAGCGCGATTGATACCCGCATAATTGCTACTGTGCTGTCCTATAAACTCTTGGGCCTGGAGCGCAGATGCGCTCATCAACGCAAAAAAGCCTGCCAAAGTCAAAATAGAGCGGAGTTGTTTCATAAATAGGGAGGGGTAAGCCATCAAATATATCCCCAAAATTCGTCAAAAATTTGGTAGATTAGCCATTTGTCGATGGAAAAGAGCACAGTTAAGACTCATTTCGACTTCTTTGACTAATTTTGAAAAAAATATCTCCTATGAACAACCGAAATTTAATACGATTCGATTGGGCAATTAAGCGATTGTTAAGAAATAAAGCCGATTTTTCGGTCTTAGAAGGTTTTTTATCCGAGCTACTTCGCGACGACATTCTGATACAAACGATTTTAGAAAGTGAAAGCAATCAACGTTATGAATCTGATAAGTTTAATCGGGTTGATATGTTGGTTAAAAATGCAAAAGGAGAATTAGTCATCATTGAAATTCAGAATCAAAACGAATACGATTATTTCCATCGAATGGCCTACGGTACTTCAAAGGTGATTACTGATTATATTTCAGTGGGAGAACCGTATAGAAATATTAAGAAAGTATATGCCATCAACATCGTCTATTTTGATTTGGGGCAAGGCGATGATTATGTTTACCACGGAAAAACCGATTTTTATGGAATTCATACCTCAGGGAAATTAAGACTTTCTGATAAACAAGTTGAGATTTTAGGCAAATCTGAGCCTTTTCAAATTTTCCCCGAGTATTATGTGTTAAAAGTGAATCAATTTAACGACGTCGCCAAAGATTCGTTGGATCAATGGATTTATTATTTCAAAAACAATGAAATCAAAGATGAATTCAACGCCAAAGGAATAGCTAAAGCCAAAGAACTTTGGCGAGTGGATAACCTTAACGAAGAAGAGCTGCTCAATTATCATCATCATATTGAAAACCTACGCTACCAAGCTAGTATGGCTTGGACATTGCAAGTGGATGCTGAAGAGCGTGCAAAAAAGGCCAAAGCAATGGAAATTGCCAAAGGCATGAAACAAGAAGATTTAGATTTATCTTTAATCATGAAACTGACGGGATTAACCCAAGAAGAAATCAATCTTCTTTAGTCTAAAAAATGCAACTCTCCCTCCATGCACTTCCGAACCGAGCTGACCGTCCCCGAAAGTCCTAAAAAAATAACCCTTCAAACCCAGACCTTAACACTAGGCTCATGCTTTGCGGAAGTCATTGGTTCAAAGCTCGTTGAGAATAAAATCCCGACCCTTTCTAATCCGTTTGGAACGCTATTTAATCCGTTATCTATCACCAAACTACTGCATCACGCGCTTGATGAAATACTGCCCGACGAACGTCTGTACGTTGAGCATCAAGGCGTTTGGTTTCACTACGATTTTCATTCCTCGTTATGGGGAACGTCAAAAGAAGCACTGCGGGAGCGGCTTGTTACTACATTAGCTGCCGTCAAGCATTGGCTTTCTCGCACCGAGGTGCTGATTATCACTTTGGGTACAGCCTTTGTGTATCGTCATCTCAAAAGTGGCCAGTTGGTAGCCAATTGCCATAAAACACCCAATTCCGCTTTTCAACGAGAGCTCCTCCGCTCGGAGCAAATTGTAGCAGCATTTGAAAATGTATTGGCGAAGCTCCCCTCGTCTCTTCACGTCATTTTTACGGTTAGCCCCGTACGCCATACCCGCGATACGCTGCCACTCAACGCCGTCAGCAAATCGCTGCTGCGCGTGGCTTGTCACGAGCTATCGGAACAAGGCCATGCTTACTTTCCTGCCTACGAATTATTACTCGACGATCTCCGCGATTATCGCTTCTACAAACCTGACCTTATTCACCCCAACGAACAAGCCGAAGACTATATTTTCGAGCGGTTTGCTAACGCTTTTTTTACCAAAGAGTTACAAAAATTTATCCAAGAATGGCAAAAAATTCGGCAAGCACTCGGGCATCGTCCGCTGTACCCCAATACCGCTAGTCATCGTCAATTTTTAAAAAATTTACTTCAAAAACTGCAAAAAATCGCCAGTGATATTGATGTAACCGTTGAAATAGCCACGGTATCCGAGCAACTTGCTTCTTTATAAAAAAGGGATTCTGCTCGACAAATCCACTCCAAACGCCGTTTTTTAACAAACATACTGTGGATAAAATGGGTTTTAGTGGTATATTTGCCATAGAGCATGAAATCAGCAAGTATCACATACATACTTAAACAAATCGTTTGTTGGGCCTTACTCCTACAAATGATGCACGTGTGTATTGCCCCTGTGCCTCCAATAATTTTGGAAAAAACGGCCACGCTTTACCGTGACAACACCTGTCATCAACGTCCCCAAAACTTTCTCTCCTTGCTTACTGTTGCGTTGGTTAATTCCATCGCCAGCCACACAGATGCTCCTTCTAGTGAAAAAGGGAGTGAAAGTTCTTTTCTTGAAGATTTCAGCATTGGCCTTATTTGGCCGCCGTTTGACGTAGAATTTTTATCCATCCAACTCACCGATGAGTTGGACGCCAATTTCGACCATTATTTAGCCCTTCTTGAAACGCGAGAAATTGAACCCATTTCTCCGCCTCCAAACTTCAGCTAACTTCCTTTAATAGGGCCTCATTTTGAGCGCTCTGAGGACTTGGTTTTCCAAGTCTTTCGCTCCGCGTTTTCCATTACTGTATAATTCAACACAACCATTATTTCTATGAGAGTACCATTAATCGTCACTTCAGTGATTGGGCTGTTCGTTTCGGCTTGCTCAACCGCTGATTCTAACCAAACCACCACCCAAGAGAAGTACCCTGTTATTCAACCCATTACGATCGACACCGTCTATCATACAGACTACGTTTCGGACATCAACTCCGTTAAAAACGTTGAAATTCGCGCTCGGGTCAAGGGCTATATTGAAAGCATTCACGTGGATGAAGGTAAAACGGTAAGAAAAGGGCAGGTGCTCTTTCGTATCAGTAATCAAGAGTACAAAGGGGATTTATTGCGCGCGACGGCGGTCTTAAAAAGTGCCATCGCCGAGGCTAAAACTGCCGAACTTGACCTACTAAACGTCAAGAAATTGGTGGATAAAAACGTCGTGTCCAAAACCGAATACGACATGGCCAAAGCCAAACTCGATGCCCTCAATGCCCGCATCGAAGAAGCAGAATCGCAAGAGCAAAGCGCCAAACTCAAGTTGTCTTTTTCGGAAATCAAAGCGCCATTTGATGGTATTATCAACCGTATTCCTAATAAAATCGGGAGTTTGATTGACGAAGGAACGCTTTTGACTACCATCTCTGATAACCAAGAGGTGTATGCCTACTTTAACGTTTCGGAAAAAGAATACCTCGAATTTGCGGCCAATAATAAGCAAACTGACCATCGAACCCAGGTTGAATTGATTCTGGCCAACAGCGAAGAGCACCCGCACAAAGGCTACGTCGAAACCATTGAAGGTGAGTTTGATAACGCCACGGGTAGCATTGCATTCCGTGCCCGTTTTCCTAACCCAGAGCGAATCCTCAAACATGGCTCTAGCGGTAAGGTACGGGTATTGCGTAAAGTAAAAGATGCGCTCGTCATTCCTCAAAAATCAACCTTTGAAATTCAAGATAAAATCTACGTCTATGTAGTGGACAACCAAAACAAAGTCCAAATGCGCAGTTTCGTACCTAAACTCCGAATGCCACACTTGTACGTATTGGAATCGGGGATTAGTCCGAACGACAAAATCATTTATGAAGGGTTACAAGACATGCGCGTCGGCATGACTATAAAACCTGAAATGAAGTCGTTCGCAAGCATTCGTTCGCAATTGACGCAGCAATAGTCTTGCTGTAAAACCCATTGTTCCACACAAATACGTATCATCATGTTTACCTTGTTTATCAATAGGCCCGTCCTATCGATTGTTATATCGCTTATCATCACGCTGCTAGGGCTGCTTGCCATGACCCAGCTCCCCGTGACCCAATATCCCGACATCGCGCCTCCTGCCGTAACCGTAACCACCAAATACACAGGGGCTAACGCCGAAGCCTGCTCCAAGGCCGTGGTAACACCGCTCGAACGCGCCATCAACGGTGTACCTGGCATGACCTACATGACTTCCGTCTCGGGCAACGACGGCACCAGTATCATTCAAGTTTACTTCAAAGTAGGCACCGACCCTGATTTGGCCTCTGTAAACGTCCAAACGCGGGTGGCTACTGTCCTCGACGAATTGCCCGAAGAGGTTATCAAAGCGGGGGTATCGACCGAAAAAGAGGTAAACAGTATGTTGATGTATATCAACCTCTTGAGTGAAGATACCACCGCCAATGAAGAGTTTTTGTACAACTTTGCCGACATCAACGTCGTGGCAGAATTGAAGCGGGTCGATGGCGTTGGTTTTGCCAACATCATGGGGCAACGCGAGTACTCTATGCGGGTATGGCTCAAACCCGACCGCATGACGGTTTACAACGTTTCGGCTGATGACGTCATTTCAGCCCTCCGCAACCAAAACGTAGAAGCTGCCCCAGGAAAAATCGGGGAAAGTTCTGGCCGCAAATCGCAGTCGTTGCAGTACGTTCTTCGCTACACAGGGAAATTTACCGACCAAGCACAGTACGAAAATATCATCATCAAAGCCAACCCAAGTGGTGATATTTTGCGCTTGAAAGACGTGGCTGATATTGAGTTTGGTTCGTTGAATTACAACGTTTTGTCCAAAGAAAACGGCCGTCCATCGGCCGCGATTTTGCTCAAGCAACGCCCTGGCTCTAACGCAAGTGCGGTAATTGCCAACATCAAAACAAAAATGACGGAATTGCAGAAGTCGTTCCCGCCAGGCATGACCTACACTGTCAGCTACGACGTGTCACGTTTTTTGGATGCTTCTATCCACGAGGTAATCAAGACCTTGATTGAAGCCTTTATTTTGGTGGCATTGGTGGTATTTATCTTCTTGCAAGACTTCCGCTCTACGCTCATTCCAGCCTTGGCCGTACCTGTTTCGCTTATTGGTACATTTTTCTTTATGCAAATGTTCGGTTTTTCCATCAACCTACTCACGTTGTTTGCCTTGGTATTGGCCATCGGGATTGTGGTTGACAACGCCATTGTGGTCGTTGAGGCAGTCCATGCCAAGATGGAGGAAAAAGGGCTAAATGCCAAAGAAGCCACCATCGAATCCATGAACGAAATCAGCGGCGCCATCGTAGCCATTACGCTCGTTATGACGGCGGTGTTTGTGCCCGTAGCGTTTATGGACGGCCCATCGGGGGTATTTTATCGCCAGTTCTCTATCACGATGGCCATTTCAATTGTGATTTCGGGAATCAACGCCCTTACGCTTACACCTGCCCTTTGCGCCATCATGCTCAAAAGCCACCACGGCCAGAAAGCCACGCTGTTGACTCGTTTCTTTGATGGATTCAACAATTGGTACAACGGCGTATCGGATCGTTATCGCTCACTGATTAATGTCATCGCTAATCGTCGAGTTGTGACGTTTGCCATGTTGGTTTTCTTCATTGCGGCTACGTGGGGTACCAACCTCGTACTTCCTTCGGGCTTTATTCCGACGGAAGACCAAGGGACAATTTATGCCAACATCACAACGCCGTCGGGGGCTACCCTCGAACGTACCGAAGCGGTGGTGGACGAAATTGAAAAAGTAAGCCTAAAACTCGATGCCGTGGAGTCCATTTCGACTTTATCGGGCTTTAGTTTGATGACCGACGGAGCGGGGGCTTCTTTTGGGATGGGAATGATGAACCTCAAACCGTGGGAAAGCCGCAAAGAATCGGTCGATGACGTAATTGCATTGTTGTCCGAAAAAACCAAACACATCAAAGACGCCGACATCCAGTTTTTCCCTCCTCCTGCCGTACCTGGTTACGGAAATGCCAGTGGGTTTGAGTTCCGTCTCCAAGACCGAACGGGAAGTGGCAACTTGCAAGCCATGGAAAAGGTGACCAAATCGTTCATTGAAGAACTCAATAAACGTCCCGAAGTAGTCAACGCCTTTACGAGCTACGATGCGAGTTTTCCGCAATACCTGATTCACGTTGACAACGAAAAAGCTGCCCAAAAAGGAGTTTCCATTGACAACGCCATGAACAACCTCCAATCGCTGATTGGTAGTTTTTACGCGACTAATTTTATTCGTTTTGGACAAATGTACAAAGTGATGGTACAAGCCTCGCCCGAGTACCGAATGCAACCCGACGACATCTTGAAACTGTACGTAAAAAACACCGAAGGAGAAATGGTGCCGTATTCGGCTTTTGTCAAAACGGAACGAGTGTATGGCCCCGAGCAGCTTACGCGCTACAACATGTTTACAGCCGCGATGATCAACGGTGAGGCGGCCCCAGGTTTTAGTAGTGGCGATGCCATTCGGGCCATTCAAGAAGTAGCCGCCCAAAAACTTCCCAAAGGCTACACCTACGAATGGTCAGGTATGACCCGCGACGAAATCTTGTCGGGCGACCAAGCCATTTACATTTTTATCATCTGTCTTATTTTTGTGTATTTGTTGCTTGCGGCGCAGTACGAAAGCTTTTTGCTACCGCTTCCTGTGCTTTTATCACTTCCAACGGGAATCTTTGGAGCGTTTTTCTTCTTGGCGGTTTTGGGGTTACAAAACAACATTTACGCCCAAGTCGCGCTGGTGATGTTGATTGGTTTGTTGGGTAAAAATGCCATTCTGATTGTCGAATTCGCGATTCTCAAACGCAGCGAAGGCTACACGCCATTGCAGGCAGCCATCGAGGGTGCGGCCTCGCGTTTACGGCCCATTTTGATGACTTCATTTGCCTTTATTGCGGGGTTGATTCCGCTGATGATGGCCTCGGGTGCAGGTGCTATCGGAAACCGTACCATCGGAACAGCCGCTGCGGGTGGTATGCTCTTCGGGACGGTCTTTGGGGTGATTTTGATACCAGGATTATATGTGGTATTTGAAACCCTATCCGAGCGATTGTCGCGCAAAAAGAAAAAAGAAGTTGCCCACCTAACCCACGAAGTCAATGCGTAAACTCACCCATATCCTCATGTTAGGGCTGTTTGTTGGCAGCCTGTTTTTCTCGGGTTGCAAGTCACTCAAAGCGCCCGAACAGTTACCTACGTTTACCCCAACGCCCGATTCTTTCAATGGCACTGCTCACAGCAGCAATGCCGCTGATATTCAATGGAAAAGCTATTTTTCAGACCCTAATTTAGTATCGCTCATTGATACCGCATTAGCCAACAATTTCGACATTCGCATTGCGCTTCAGCGCATCGAAACCAACAAAGCCCAATCTGAACGCGCCAAAGGGCTTACGCTGCCTTTTGTGACGGGTGCTGGTAATATTGGACAGCGCCGTTTTGGAAAATACACCATGGATGGCATCGGAAATTATGACACCAATTTCTCCAACAATATCTCTGAAAACCAGCGTATTCCTGAGTATTTACCCGACTTTAACGTTGGGCTTCAAAGCTCTTGGGAATTGGATATTTGGGGAAAATTGCGTGCTAGAAAAGAAGCAACTTTGGCGCGGTATTTGGCCTCAGTTGAAGGGCGTAATTTTGTCATAACGAACCTAATTTCTGACATTGCTTCGTTGTATTATGAGCTGATGGCCCTCGACCGCGAACTTGATTTATTGAAAGAAACAATCACGTTGCAAGAAAACGAATTGAACATTATCAAGATTCAGAAAGACGCAGGCCGTTCCAACGAACTGGCAGTAAAGCAGTTTGAGGCACAGCTTCTCAGCACCCAAGGTCTAGAAGCAGAGATTTTGCAGCGCGTACGTGAAGCCGAAAATCGTATCAATTTTCTGTTAGGAAGGTATCCAACCCCAATCATTCGTTCCAGAAATTTGTTTATGACGGGGCTTCCCAATCAAATCAAAGCGGGCGTACCTGCGGATTTGCTCAAAAACCGTCCCGACGTAAAACAGGCAGAGTTGGAACTAGCTGCGGCCAAAGCCGAGGTGTTTATTTCAAAGGCGGCGTTTTATCCGTCACTCAACATCACAGGTGCACTTGGGCTTCAATCTTTCAATCCGCAGTTTTTGATTTCCCCCCAATCCATTGCTTACAACATCATTGGTGGACTGGCCGTGCCGCTTTTCAACAAAACCGCCCTCAAAGCCGAACTAAAAATGGCCAGAGCGGCGCAGGTGGAGGCCGTTTACAACTATCAGCGTAGCATCCTAAACGGATATTTTGAGGTCTATAACCAGCTTGTGCTCATCAATAACCTCGAAAAAATTTACGATTTCAAACGCGCTGAGGTGGACGTACTCAATACCTCCATCCAAACTGCTTCGGATTTGTTTTCTACGGGCCGCGCTTCGTATTTGGAGGTTATTTTTAACCGTAAAAGTGCCCTACAATCGCGCATCGACCTGATTGACGTGCGAAAGCGTCAGTATTTTGCCGTCATTGGTATTTATCGTTCGTTGGGAGGAGGTTGGAAATAACCCATCCAAGGCGGTTTTATTTGTTTACAAGGCTTTTTTTTTACATTTGTGGTAATCGAGTACGCATTTTTACTCGATTACCACTTTTTTAATGCACTTTTTCAGCACTCAAACAAAACCTAACTAAACTGACCTTTTTTATGTCCGAAAAAACACTATTTGGCCATCCCAAGGGCTTATTTGTACTGTTTTTCACCGAAATGTGGGAGCGTTTTTCTTACTATGGTATGCGCGCCATCCTTCTGTTATTTTTGCTCGATAAAACCTCAGGAGGAATGGGCCTCAACGAAGGTGAAGGGGGCGCTATTTACGGATTATATACCTTCTCTGTCTATCTTTTATCCTTGCCTGGTGGCTGGCTTGCCGATAACGTTTTGGGTCAACGCAAAGCCATTTGGTACGGCGGTATCGCCATCATGTTAGGTCACATTGTCCTCGCTTTTCCAGGCTCACAAGCCGTTTTTTTCGCAGGATTAGGGCTTGTTGCAATTGGAACAGGACTACTTAAACCCAACATCAGCTCTATCGTCAGTGAGCTATATCCTGAAGGGGGTGCTATACGTGACGCCGCCTTTTCTATCTTTTACATTGGTATCAATACAGGGTCGTTCTTAGGAATTCTGATTGTAGGTTACCTTGGTCAAAAAGTAGGCTGGCACTACGGCTTCGGAGCAGCGGCGGTAGCCATGTTCTTGGGCTTGCTTGTCTATCGTTTTACGGCCCAAACCTACCTCCAAGACAAAGGCATGTTGCCCAAGGCGTTGGCCTCGGACAAGTCTTCTGAAAAAACCAATCCCATTACGTGGGGACTGCTCGCTGCGTTGGTGGTTTTCCTTCTAGTAATGCAATTCAACGGCTTGTTCCAATGGAGCAGCAAAGCAGCCGTAGCTACGTCGATGGGTGTTATTGCGGTGGCCATCGTTATCGTTTATTTCCTCAACCTTATTTTTGCATCAGGACTTGATACCACCGAAAGAAAACGAATCGTGATTCTATTCATTCTATTCTGGGGTGCTGTATTGTTTTGGGCTGGATTTGAGCAACAAGGTTCGTCGCTGCAAATTTTTGCCGACCGCTATTCAGAGCTTCCTTTTGGAATGCCGTCAAGCTGGTTTCAAAACTTCAATCCTTTCTATATCCTCGTTTTTGCCCCTGTTTTGGGTGGTTTGTGGGTATTTTTGGAGAAAAAACAATTTAACCCACCTTTGCTAGTCAAATTTGCCATTGGTTTATTTTTACTTGGATTGGGCTATTATATCATGGTCGTAGGTGCTCAAATAGCCCTTACTGGCGTAAAAGCATCGGCCTTGTTTTTGACATTTACATACTTATTCCATACCCTCGGTGAATTGTGCTTGAGCCCTGTTGGTTTAAGTGCTTATACCAAACTTGCGCCTAAAAAATACTTGAGCCAATTGATGGGTATTTGGTTTGTGGCTGCGGCTTTGGGCAACCTTTTTGCAGGTTTGTTTGCAGGAGGTTTCGACGAAGAGAACGTTCAGCAAATGCCCCAAATGTTTATGAGCATCGTTTGGTTCTGCTTGGCAGTGGGCGGAGTAATCTTCATTCTTCAACGCCCACTCAAAGATTGGATGGGTGGAATTAAGTAATAAATCATGACCAAAAAGGAGCTACGCAAACTGTTCAAAGAACGCCGTGTGGTACTCTCATCTTCCGAAACAGCCGCGCAAAGTCAAGCCATTGCGCGGCTGTTTTTTGCAACTTTTCCTGTGGCGGACTTCCAAGCCATTCACTGCTACTTGCCTATCCATCGCCAAAAGGAAGTGGATACCTTTCCCATCATTGATACCCTTCAGCGAGAATTTCTCCGTACCAGCATCGTCGTTCCGCGTAGCCTTCCCGAAACGGGCGAAATGGAGCATTATCTGTGGACCCCCGACATCGAACTTCTCCCAAATCAGTGGGGAATTTTAGAGCCAAATCCTTCAACTTCCCTCCATTTTCCAGTGTCAAAGATAGATTTGGTGATTATTCCACTTTTAGCTTTTGACCACCAAGGCAATCGGGTTGGGTATGGAAAAGGGTTTTATGATCGTTTTTTGGCACAGTGCCGCTCCAATGTCCTCAAAATAGGCGTATCTTTTTTTGACCCAATACCAACTATTACCGATGCCGACGCCTTTGATGTTCGTTTAGATTACTGCATCACTCCTACCAATGTATGGCGACTTTCATCCACTCCTTCGGGTTCAACAGGCAGGCTTTGAACAACTTGCAGCTCGGTAACTGTTTGGTTTTGAGAAACCAAACTCACTATAACCAAGCAAACAATAGCGTAACCCGAATTCGCTTTGTTTTTTTTGTGTTAGCTTTCCTTGGGCTACCCTTTACAAATGTTGCCCAGACCCTCACAGGAAATATCATTGACGACGCAACCAATCAGCCCCTGCCTTTTGTAAATGTTTTTATCAGCAACACCACCAAGGGTACACAAACTGATACAAAGGGGAATTTTACGCTGCGGGTTCAGACTTCGGGCTACGTTAAAGTGGTGGCGTCGATGGTGGGGTTTAAATCGTTTGAACAAGAAGTTGTTTTACGTCCCGACGAAACCCGCCGTTTTTCGATTCGACTCCAGCCTGACACTCGTTTTTTAGCGGAAGTAAAGGTGGCTGGCAAACGCGACAAACAATGGAAACGGCTGTACAAAGATTTTCAACGTGAGTTTTTAGGGCGTACCAAAAACGCTCGAAATTGCGAAATCAAAGACCCTTATTTTATTGACCTTAGCCGCAAAAAACAAGTACTTCATGCCACTTCATCCCGCGCTTTTGAGATAGAAAACAAATCACTCGGTTATCATATTGAATACCAATTAGAACAGTTTAACGCCACTACGACTACCTACGAATTTAGCGGCAAGTTGTTGTATCGGGAAATGACAGCCAAAAATGACAGCCAACAAAAAGAGTGGGAATTGGCCCGAAATGACGCCTATCGGGGCTCTATTCACCATTTTTTAAGGGCAGTAGCGCACAAAAAAAGCCAATCGGAAGGCTTTCGGGTTTATCTGGATACGGACACCACTACCCAGCTAATTTCCCGAAATCGGTATTTTAGGAACAACCGTCTCCTTGAAATTAACCCCGATACGTTGGCTTATACCGATGTAGCTTTGCAACGCGTGATTTTGCCCAATCGTAAGTACGAAATCCATTATCTCCATCGCCGCGACCCCCAAAGTTGGTATTTCGACCTCAACCGTGAAGTCACTTGGTTGACCATCAAAGGGGCAGCTTTTGCCTTTTCGTATGATGGTATTCCTGAAAATTCGTACCAGATTACCACAAGCGGGAGCATGAGTAAAAAACGCATCGCGGATTTACTTCCCAACGACTACCAGCCCAACGACAGCCTTTCGTCGGCACCGCTGGAGCAAGCTGGGCTTATTCCGCATTTTCAAAAACAAGAGAAATTTCTTCTGCAACTCTCGCAATCGCACTTTGCCCTGGGCGACACGCTTCACTATCAAGTAGAAGTTATTGATGCTACTTCCCACCAATTTATCTCCCAAACCATTGTGTATCTTGCCATTCGCAACGAAAATAAAGTAGTTTGGCAACAACCTCTATGGATAGAAAACGGGCGGCTTTCGGGACATTGGGTGGTTCCTGATTCATTGCAGGGAGGTACTTACCAACTGATTGCGTACAACAACTGGGCAAGGCATTTTGATGAGCGTTTCTGGGGGCGAGCATCTTTTCAAGTCATCGGCGCTTCTGTTTTGTCTGCACAAAACGATTCGGCCAACGTGGCATTTTTTCCTGAAAGCGGGCATTTGATAGCAGAACTGCCCAATCGAGTTGGGGTTCGTAGTTTTACCAAATCGGGTGCTCCTGTAGCCGTTGATGGTTGGGTACTCAACGCCACCAACGATACCCTAATGACATTTAAAACCAATGGACAAGGATACGGAAACTTCTTCATTTTACCTCCACCTAACCAAACCCTCCGAGCTAAACTAAGCAACGGAAACGAAGTTAGCCTCCCCATCCTTCGACCCAAAGGCTACGTCATTAACGTTGATGTACTGCGCGATACGGCGACTGTCATCATTAAAATTTACAACAACCTTTCGGCCCAAGAGTGGAAACCGATGCGCCTGCTGATTCACTTACGCGGGCAAATTGTCTATGAGGCCATCGCTACCCCCAAGGGAAATCTAACTACCGCCCGCATTGCCAAAGAAGATTTGGAAGGAACAGGCGTTATGCAAGTAATTCTGCTCGACGCGCTCAATAATCCGATTGCCAGTCGCGCTTTCTACCATTCGTCCGACGACGAAGCACCTTTTCATGTTCAGTTTTTTGAAAGCGAATTAAGCGCTTGCTATTTCCCTACAACTACCCCTGCCCTCCCCCAAACCCTGGATACATTCTTACTCACGCATGAAGTGCGCCCTTACAATTCATCGGATGCAACGGTATTGGAGTACGAATCTGGACTCACAGTACGGGGAATGATTAAACAACCCAACGGGCGTCCTGTAGCTAACAGTCCTGTGATTGGCCTTGTACAATCAGACTCAACCGCCCTACATTTTCAAGCCTCAACTGACGTCGAAGGGAGTTTTGCCTCGACTCCAATGTTGTTTTTTGGAGAAACCAACATTACAATTCAAACGCAAAATGACAAAATCAAAAACGCATCCATTGCACTTGATACCAAATGGACGCCCATTGTCCCCCAATGGTTTTGGCATCCCGTCCAGCCCCTCAGTTCCTCGAAAAAAGATAGTTTAGCCCAAGTTTCTAGGCAACGCCATGCCGTTTCTACCACAACAGAAGCACCTAAAGTTTCAAAAGATTTCCGACGCCCCTACCTCAAGGCCGATAGTACCTTGGTCATAGACAAATCAGACCATGCCTTTCCACTTTTACGCTTGTTAGGTGAATTTTACGGCCAAATCAAGCCCAAAACCGACGGAGTCTATTGGATAGAACAAGGGGAAAAAGTGTCAACCCGAAAAGCTTTTTTGAGCATCGACGGGCTGCCTACCTCCTGGGAATCATTGCAAATGCTTTCTGGACAAGATATTGACGCCATCGACATCATTAGGCATTTCCAAGCCTCCAACGAGCCCGCTACCCAAGGAATGCTCAACGTCGTTCTGAAGCCTAATAGCCAGTTTTGGACAGAACAAAATTTGAAACGTTTTAACGTCGATGGATTAATAAAATGACAAAAAAGCTCGTCAACTTTTAACTTTTTTGTAAAAAATCCATTATTTTCTTGACTTACTTCTGAGAAAGACCTTATTTTGCACCCACATTTTGAATCGTCACTGTGAACACAAAGAAATCTAAATAGACACGCGGAGCCTGATGGGATATTGACCCCACCATGCCAGCGTGTTTGTCCAGATTCTTAACCTTCATGGTGACGATTTTTTTTTAGCCCCCATCCCCCAATAGGGGCTTTATATCACTTAAAAAGCACTCCCCTATTGGGGGCGGGGGGCCAAATCATCATGAAAATCGCAGTAGTAGGCGCTACCGGTTTGGTAGGCAGCGAAATCCTCAAAGTACTCGAAGAGCGTAACTTCCCAATCACTGAGTTGATTCCAGTGGCATCAGAAAGATCAGTAGGTAAACAGGTCACGTTCAAGGGTAAACAGTACACCATTGTTAGCTTTGAAGATGCAATTGCAGCAAAGCCAGCTATCGCTATTTTTTCGGCAGGTGGTGGAACTTCTTTGTCGCTTGCCCCTAAATTTGCTGAAGCAGGTATCACAGTCGTTGACAACTCATCGGCATGGCGGATGGATCCTACCAAAAAATTGGTAGTACCCGAAATCAACGCCTTCACGTTGACCAAAGAAGATAAAATCATTGCCAACCCCAACTGTTCGACTATTCAGATGGTGGTGGTTTTGAATCCGTTACACAAGCGCTATGGTATCAAACGCGTGGTGGTTTCTACGTATCAGTCGGTGACAGGAACGGGCAAAGCAGCCGTTGACCAACTTTTTGCTGAACGTGCTGGAAATCAAGACGCGCCCAAGGTTTATCCTCACCCTATTGACCTTAACGTATTGCCGCACATCGACGTTTTCTTGGATAACGGTTATACCAAAGAAGAAATGAAGATGACCAACGAAACCAAGAAAATCATGATGGATGACAACATAGCCGTTACTGCTACGACGGTGCGTATCCCAACGATTGGTGGTCACTCGGAAGCCGTAAACATTGAGTTTGAAAATGAGTTTGACCTCAAAGATATTTACGAAATCTTGGGCCAAGCCGAAGGCGTGGTAATCCAAGACGACCCACAAAATAAAGTATATCCAATGCCTTTGACGGCACACGGCAAAGATGAGACGTTTGTAGGACGTATTCGCCGCGACGAATCACAACCTAAAACCCTCAATCTTTGGATTGTGGCCGACAACCTCCGCAAAGGTGCAGCGACCAACGCCGTTCAGATTGCCGAGTATTTGGTAAAAAACGAATTGGTATAAGGTTGGACAGCGGTCTGACTATCGTCTGACCGCGACTGATAAAGGTCAGACGATAGTCAGACCCTACCTGATAAAGGTCAGACGATAGTCAGACCGTACCTGATAAAGGTCAAACAATAGTCAGACCGTACCTGATAAAGGTCAGACGATAGTCAGACCGTACCTGATAAAGGTCAGACGATAGTCAGACCGTACCTGATAAAGGTCAAACGATAGTCAGACCGTACCTGATAAAGGTCAGACGATAGTGAGACAGTACCTGATAAAAGTCAAACGATAGTCAGACCGTACCTGATAAAGGTCAAACGATAGTCAGACCAGCAAAAGCGCCAGTCGAGTTACATCGATTGGCGCTTTTTTTGTGAATTGTTGCGTTGTTTCCAATACCTTTCCGAACTTTGCGTTATTATTTAATCTGCGTCAGCGGTCTATTTTTTCTCATTGTACCAAATTACCTTTTTGACTTTCAACGTCCTAAAGACAAAGGATTGAACTGATGGTAAAACGAATCGCATTACTTTTATTTTCTTGTTTCATCGCATTTTGCTCGTTTTCAAAAGCAAATAACCCTACTGATACGCTTCGCAAAGCGCCTGTTTGGGTAGCAAAGAAAGGCCCCAGTCGCCCTACTCGCACGCTCAAAAACGATATTTTACATACCCAACTCGACTTGCGCTTCGATTGGCTTCGTCAGCACGCGCTTGGCAGTGCGGTCATTACATTTAAACCTTTTTTTTACCCCCAAAATACCCTTGAACTAGATGCCAAAGGCTTTGACATCAAGGGCATTTTCCAGCTAGATACCCTCAAGAAGTACGATTCGCTTCAGAAAAAGTACATCTACGAATACCTCAACGACCCGCTCGAATACACCTACGACAAGCGCCTTTTGACCATCAAACTCCGTCGTAAGTACTCGCGCTTTGATACCCTTCACGTACTCATCGACTACGTTGCCAAACCCAATGAACTTCCTGCGGGAATTGTGGGCACAAAGGGCGACAAAGGGCTTTATTTTATCAATGCCGACGGATTGGACGAAGGAAAACCGCAGCAGATTTGGACGCAGGGAGAAACCGAATATAATTCTTGCTGGATGCCAACGGTCGATAGTCCCAACGAAAAGATGACCCAAGACATTCGCCTGACGGTCGAAAAACGCTTTAAAACGCTTTCCAACGGTAAACTTATTGAGTCTCGCCTCAACGCTGATAGTACCCGCACCGACCGCTGGGTGCAAAAACTACCACACGCACCTTACCTCGCGGCGTTTGTCGTGGGCGATTTTGCCGTGGTAAAAGATACCATCCGCAATGGCCTCGAACTGAGTTATTACGTAGAACCTGAATATGGGCCACACGCCAAAGCGATTTTTGGTCGTACCCGCGAGATGATTGATTTCTTTGAAAATAAGTTTGGGGTAGAATTTCAGTGGGATAAATACGCCCAAATCGCCGTTCGTGATTTTGTAGCAGGTGCGATGGAAAACACGTCCATGACCGTCCATGCCGAAAACGTACAAAGCGATAGTCGTGCTTTGCTCGACGGAAATTCCGACGACGTCATCGCGCACGAATTGATGCACCATTGGTTTGGAAATTTGGTCACTTGTGAATCGTGGGTACATTTGACCTTGAACGAGGCATTTGCCAACTACTCAGAATACCTCTGGAACGAGCATAAACTCGGGGCAGAACAGGCTGATTTCTGGGCGCAAGGGTCGTTACAGCAGTATTTGGGCGAGTCCGAACAAAAACAAGAACCCCTCATTCGGTACAATTATACCGATATGGAAGATATGTTCGACAACCATTCGTACGCCAAAGGAGGATTGGTGCTGCACATGCTTCGCAAATACATTGGCGACGAAGCGTTTTTTACGGCCACTCGAAACTACCTAATTCGCTACGGATTTGGCACAGTAGAGGTAAATGACTTGCGCGAAGCCTTTGAAGATGTGACAGGAGAAGATTTGAATTGGTTTTTTAATCAGTGGTTCTTATCCTCTGGACATCCCAATTTAAAAGTAGAGAAATCGTACGATACCGATAAAGTTACCCTCAAAGTAACCCAATTACAAGACTCGCTTTATACTCCAATATATCGGCTTCCACTCAAAGTAGATGTGTGGGTAAATGGACAAAAAGAAACCCACGACATCGTCATCAATAAGGCCAAGCAGACGTTTGAACTACCCGCAAAACAACGTCCCGATTTGGTTGATTTTGATGCGGAACGTCAATTGCTAGGTGAAGTCACGTACGAAAAAACCAAGCCTGAGCTTATTTTCCAATACCTGCATTGCAGTAAGTACCTTGCTCGCTATGAAGCCATTACGGGCTTAGAAAATCAGTTGATTGATTCGACCGTGCGGAATTTAATGATGCAAGCCATGAGCGATAAGTTTTGGAAAATCAGGCAGTTAGCAGTTTCCAACTTCTCCGAATACGATGGATTACAATTTAACGAAGTTGAGCGGATTATTCAGAGTAAAGCACGCGTAGATGCCCACCCCCGTGTACGCATGGAGGCCATCATTACGCTGGGTTCATTTGGGGACAACTCCAACGACCCGCTTTTCCGCGAAGCGCTAAACGACAGCTCGTATCAAGTGGTGTCGGCCGCACTCGACGCCTACCTTATCGGAAAGCCCGACGACGCCGTTGACGTAGCAAAACGCTTCGAAAACGCTCCTAATAGCGAAATTGTAACGGCCGTGGCCAATTACTACGCAGGCTTAGCCAAACCCGAACAGTATGACTGGTTTATCACGAAAATGAAGCGTTTAAAATCGGCTGAGATATACAATTTTTTGCAGGTTTTTGGCAAATACCTCATCAAATCTGACGGGTCAGTACAGCGAAAAGCCCTTCCAATGCTCGAAACAATGGCCCGCAACGACCCTGCTTATTTTGTGCGGTTTGGCGCGTACCAAGTACTCGGACTTTTGACCGATATCGAAGGGGTAAAAGCGATGCGGAAGGATATTCGTAATGCCGAACGTGATCCTAAATTGAAGGATATGTACGGGCAGTTTGGGGAATTTTAAGTTTTTCAAGCAAAGTATCCACAAACGAGGCTGTCCAAAAAGTAACAGGTTACAAAATATTCTTTGGTTTTAACCTCATCCCAACCCTTCTCCTTCCATGAGAAGGGCTTTAAAAGTCCCCATCTCCAGAAAGGAGAGGGGGATTTAGGGGGTGAGGTTGAACAGACGCCGAAGATAATTTGGTGATACCAGACTTTTTGGACAACCTCATTCAACCTGTTACTAAAGCACTTTTAGCTCCACTCGACGATTTTTCACTTTATTATCTTCCCCATCGTTTGACACCGCAGGCGCAGCTGATCCCTTCCATTCTACCACCAATTGACTCGTCGAAACGCCTTTTTGTTCCAAATAATTCGCTACTACTTTGGCGCGGTACTCCGACAAAATGAGATTTTTACCAGATTCCCCCACGTTATCGGTATGGCCTGTGATTTGGAGTTTGGTCTGTGGTTGAGCAAGTAAGGCTTTACCTACCGCATCCAAACTCATTTTTGCCTCTTCATTCAACTCATACGTACTCTGTGAAAAGTACAAAACTTGGTCAGTTAATACCATCGCTGGCGGCAAAAGTGATTCTTCTGGCTGGGGAATAACTTCGATAAAATTAAGCCCATCCTTCATCTCAAACTGCCTGAAAAATAGCTTCTTACCTTCTGGCGTTGTTGATTTATATTCGTAAGTACCTTTGGGTAGCTGGGTAGTATTCCAAGACCAATGTTTGCCTTTATTATATGTTTTACGATAGTCAAGATTCGTAAAAGTCCTAGAATTATTTTTCGTAATTGAATGATTGACATCCATTTCATCAGGAAATTGGAAAGACACCAACAATAATTGTGTAAGGCTCCCAGAAACTTGAAGTGAGTCTTTATGCACCATTTCTGGCGTCACTGCAAATGTTGCATGACTCGAAATTTTGCCGATAAATGTAACAGGAAGCGTCTGGGATTGATACCCTTCTGATTCAAACGTCAGAAATTGGGTAGAGTCTGGTACTACAATCTCATATCCCCCGTTGGCATTGGTCTCGTACGTCATCTTTTTCCCCGACTTAAACACCGCCCGAATGGTGCTTTTCTTGAGAAAATCTTTCGAGGTATTGTCGCGAAAACTTCCGACAATGCGCACCGAGTGGTTTTCCATTTGGGCAACTTCCTGAGTACCTCCACTAGCGTAAAGGCTACAAACCAAACTTAGCAAATAAGTAATCATCGTTCTTATAGTTTAAATATTCATTTATATGCAAGAAAGCTATATAATTTCACAATTTAACTACAATACCCGTTTTTTACAAAAAAATTCGGGAGTAAGTCCCACCTTACTGCAAGTGAAGGCAGATTCTCAAATCTGACTCCCGAGGTTTCTCAAAACCTTAAAACATTCGATTGGGAGCAACCTCAGCCGTTGGTTAGAGGTAACCAACCGCACGTGAAAGCCCTATTTATTCGGATACTAAATATTCAGAAGTTGTTACGCTGCTTGCATTTGTCGTTGGCGCATTTTGTATTGTTTTTCAGAGTTTATCTAACAAATAACAGACAAACTACTCATTTTAAGGCAATTATAACAATCACTTGGAAGTTAGTGAGAACTTCTCTATCTTTCAAAGGAAGACGCAATAACTGAGTCTATTTATGAGTTATGCACAATGCCACAAGTGACAGTACTAATATCCAACCGACTGACAAAAAACGAGCAACAGACCAAGCCTGACCAAGATAAAAATTGTAAATTTACAGAATGGAAAAAAAGGAAAAATTGACGATTCAAAAGCTAATAGAAGAAGCACAATTATTCTGTGTTGAACAGTCAAAAATTCAACATAGCGAACTTTATGGTGTTACGGACGGCAAAGCGGTAGGAACGCTTATTGAGCATAAATTCCAAAAACACTTAAACGAAAAATACGAAGTTTTGGTTGGTTCTTCTGCAAGAGGGATAGATTTACCATCGGACGATATACAAACAGACATTAAAGTAACTTCCATCAAACAACCTCAATCATCTTGTCCTTTCACAGATGCGAAACAAAAGATTTTTGGACTTGGCTATAACCTTCTTGTTTTTGTGTATGACAAAACAGACGACCCGACAACGCACAAAGCAATTTTAAATTTTGTAAGTTGTTCTTTCATTCATAAAGAGCGAACAGCGGATTACACAACAACTTACCGTTTGCGTGAAATGGTAAAAGACAGCGCAAATGAAGCCGACATTATTGCTTACTTGCAAGACAAAAATATTCCTGCAGATGAAATAGCACTTAACCAAATAGCTGAACAAATCTTAAAAACACAACTAGAGCAAGGTTATCTGACCATTTCTAATGCCTTACAATGGAGATTACAATATCAGCGTATTGTAGCCTTAACAGATGACGTTCCAGGAATTGAAAAAATTGTAAACTATAACAAACCGCAATGATGAAAGTATTTGAAGCAAATATTACTCATCAAGTTTTGGACTATCTGAACGATAATCTGAAAAACATTATAGATATTGAAAAGGCTAATCAAAAAATGGATGAAGCCTTCGGATTAATTCATTTTTTTGATAATGCAGAAGATTTGCAAATACTTAAAGAAACCATTTCTAATTCTCAAAGTATTGCTTCTGAACCTGACAGAGCAGAATATGGCGACTTTCAGACCAACATGGAATTAGCAAATAAAGTAGCTTTTCATCTGACAACAAAAAACGTTTCGCCAGAAGTTATTATAGAGCCAACTTGCGGAAAAGGCAATTTTATTATTGCTTCTTTGCGACAGTTTACAAGCACAGAGAAAGTTTTCGGAATTGAAATTTACAAACCTTATGTTTGGGAAAGTAAATTCAATATTATTGATTTTTATTTGAGCAATCCGACTGAAAAAAAACCTAAAATTTCAGTCATTCACAGTAGCGTTTTTGAGTTTGACTTTAAAACTATTGCCAAAGAAAACAGCAAAAAAGAAATTTTAATTATTGGCAACCCACCTTGGGTAACAAATTCAAAATTAGGCAGTTTAAGTTCATCTAATCTCCCTAAAAAGACAAATTTTAAAAACCATAACGGTTTAGATGCAATGACAGGAAAGGGCAATTTTGACATTGCCGAATATATTACCTTAATGATGATTGAAACATTTCAATATCAAAAAGGGAACATTGCTTTATTAGTTAAAAATGCTGTAATTAAAAATATCGTCTTTGACCAATTTACAAAAAAATACGTTATTTCTAATTTAGAAAAACATTGCATTGATAGCAAAAATGAGTTTAATGTTTCTGTTGAAGCTTCTCTATTTTATTGTCGCCTAAATTCAAATTCGGCATTCGATTGTGCAGAGTTCGACTTTTATAATAATTCAAATGCAAAACTAAATTTTGGTTGGACTTCCGATAAATTTGTTTCTAATCTTGACACTTATTCCAACGCTGAGCAAATTGATGGGAAATGTCCGTTTGAATGGCGACAAGGTATAAAACACG
This sequence comes from Runella sp. R0.1_18, assembly GCF_057652155.1. Classification (NCBI taxonomy): domain Bacteria; kingdom Pseudomonadati; phylum Bacteroidota; class Cytophagia; order Cytophagales; family Spirosomataceae; genus Runella; species Runella sp. R0.1_18. The sequence goes on along the minus strand of NZ_JBYFCK010000007.1, from coordinate 198,395 downwards.
ATTGTTCGTCTATTATGGAATTGGACAAAGTGAATGGTCATTTTGTAAACGGACTGAAAGAAGAAATCAAATTAGAAAATGATTTGATTTATGGTATTCTAAAAAGTTCTGACTTGAAAAACACCATCATAAAAGAAACAAGAAAATACACGATTGTTACGCAAAAAAAAGTTGGGCAAGAAACCAATTACATCAAATACAATTTTCCGAAAACCTATCAGTATTTAAGCGAACATCAAGACATTTTCAATGCGAGAAAATCGAGCATTTACAATAACAAACCACCATTTTCGATTTTTGGAGTTGGAGATTATTCATTTAAACCATATAAAGTTGCCATTTCAGGACTTTATAAGACTTTTTATTTTACGCTTGTTCTTCCACAAAACGAAAAACCTGTAATGCTTGACGATACCTGCTATATGTTGGGCTTTGACAAATTAGAATTTGCAGTTTATTCGTTGATATTGTTAAACTCTGAAACGACAATGCAGTTTCTGCAATCCATAACTTTTACAGATGCAAAACGAACTTTTACAAAAGACGTTTTGATGCGTATTGACCTTTTAGAATTGGCTCAAACTATTGACAAACCTGCATTACAAAAAGAACTGAATCATATAAACGAAACATACAATTTCAATTTAACTTTGGGCTTGTGGCACGACTTCATAACAGAAATGAAACCAATTAAGACTGGGCAAATTCAACTATTTGCATAGACCCAGCGAAAAGGCACTGTGCATAACAGCAGTTTGGTAAAATGGCAGGTTCAGTGCTAAACTAAACGGCAGTTCTTCGATTGAGCTTTTGTATAAAATAAATATTTATTTTTCTATTTACGTCACTTCTTATAGCTGCCAAACCGTTAGCGGGAAGCAAAAACAAGCAAAACCATAAAATGACACGAACTGAAGAGTTTATAGATAAGATTACAACCATTCTTAAAATTTTGCCAGTTCACACGGAAGTCTCTATTTCTGTGACAGAAAATAATACGACAACTTATTATGGTTTAAAAAATGAAGGAGAAAAAATTTCGTATCCAAATAATAAAACATCGGCATTTGAAATAGGTTCTGTTACTAAATCTTTTACAGGGAATGTACTAGCTCAACTAGTAGTTGAAGGTAAAGTAAATCTTGACGACCCAATTTCAGATTTTCTTCATTTTGAACTGAAAAATAATCCAACTATAACGTTGAAACAATTAGGTATGCATACCTCTGGACTTCCGAGAATGCCAATTGGTTATGACGATAGAAAAAATTTCATTAAAGAAAACCCTTTTAGTAATTATTATGAAGAGGATTTAATAAACTATTTAAAAAATGACCTTAAAATGGAATCACAGCCTGGAGAAAGGTTAATGTATTCAAATTTAGGCTTTGGTTTGCTTAGTTATGTTCTGTCGAGGATTCAGGGACAATCTTTTACAGAAATAGTTGAAACGAAAATTTTCAATCCATTGAAAATGCAGCATTCGGCATTTAGCATTGATAGGATTTCTACAAAAGTGATTAATGGCTTGGACAAAGAAGGGAATTATACACCCCATTGGGATGGAGGAATTCTTGATGGTTGTATTGGTATTATTTCCACATCCGAAGATTTAGCAAAATTTGCAATGGCAACTTTAGATATAAAGAATAAAACGACTGACCTGCAAGTTTCTAATGCTGTTTTGGCTAAACCAGATGTTTATTCGGCAATTGGTTGGGTGTTGGTAAAATTTTCTGAAACGGGGTCTATTTTAAAAATAAATGGTGGAACAGCAGGTTCTTCCTCTTCCATTTTTCTCAATCGCCGAAACCAAAAAGCATTAACCTTCTGCTCTAATATTCATCCCGATACTTATATGGATATAGTAGAACCATTGTGTTCCGAAGTTGTGAAATAATTTTTGGACAGCCCATTGAATGCTGCCAGCCGCTAACAAAAATATTTATGCAAACAGGGCTGAGACTACTGAAAGTGAAGGCAGATTCTCAAATCTGACTCCCAAGGTTTCTCAAAACCTTGTTTCATTCGGTTGAGAGCAACCTCAAAGGTTGGTTAGAAGTAACCAACCACACATTTACCGCACATTAAAGCCCAATCTGTTCCGAAACTAGGTAGTCAGGCTGTTTCACGGTATGTTGTTTCACCATCATTTCTCCCAAAAATCCTGCTAGGAAAAGCTGAAATCCTATGACAATCGCAACCAATGCTAAGTAAAACAGCGGATTTTCAGTGACATTTCGATAGGGCTCGTGCGTGTAAATCAAATATAGCTTCTTGATAATCAATGCCGTCGTTATCAAAAAACCAATCAAAAACGAGAGCGTTCCCCACAGTCCGAAGAAGTGCATGGGGGCTTTGCTAAAACGATGCACAAACGTGATAGAGAGCAGGTCTAAAAAGCCATTGACAAAGCGTTCGAGCCCAAACTTCGTGCTTCCGTATTTACGTGCGCGGTGTTGCACCACTTTTTCACCAATTTTACGGAACCCACTCCACTTAGCCACCACGGGAATATAGCGGTGCATTTCGCCGTAAAGCGTAATGTTTTTAACGACGCGCTGTTTATAGGCTTTCAATCCACAGTTAAAATCGTGAAGATATACCCCTGAAATACTGCGCGTTACGGCATTAAAGAGTTTGGTAGGCAAGGTTTTGCTAAGAGGGTCGTAGCGCTTTTGTTTCCAGCCCGACACCAAATCGTACCCATCTTCGGTAATCATCCGGTACAGTTCGGGTATTTCGTCGGGGCTATCTTGGAGGTCGGCATCCATCGTAATTACTACTTTGCCTTTTACCACCTGAAAACCCGTTTGCAAGGCGGGCGTTTTGCCGTAGTTGCGGTTGAAACGAATCCCTTTAATACTCGGATTATCGACCGCCAATTTTTGAATGATTGACCAAGAATCGTCAGAACTTCCGTCGTCGATAAGCAATACTTCGTAGCTAAATTGGTGCTCATCCATCACGCGTTTTATCCACGCAGTAAGTTCAGGTAGAGATTCTTCTTCGTTGAAAAGTGGTATAACCACCGATATATCGAGGGCTTCGTCAGGCATACTGTCCAAAATCATTTGTGTATCTCGAAGCAAAGCTACAAATTCTTTCGGTGCTTCCATTGTCTTTTACAGTTATTGATGTTGCTCACCTTCGGTGAATAAATTACCTTTTCCCAATAAACGTGCCAAAATAGATTCTCATATAAATAGCCTCATCCTTTGCCCCAAACGTATTACTTCTACCGTTGTTATTAAGAAATACTTCCTTTTCAGATTCCAACCATGACCCTTAGCTTACTCCAAAAACTACAAAACGGCCAAAATGTGTATGGCACTTGCTTTACGTCCACCTCGCCCATGTGGCCTGCTACGCTCAAAAAAGTAGGGCTTGATTTTGTTTTTATTGATACGGAGCATATCCCGCTAGACCGCGCAGAACTCGCCAAAATGTGCCAAATTTTCCGCGCCTTGGACATAACGCCCATCGTTCGTATTCCCAGCCCCGACCCATTTTTGGCTTGCCAAGTGATTGACGGCGGCGCGCTGGGAGTGGTAGCACCTTATTTGGAATCAGTCACCCAAATTCGCGAATTAGTAGGTGGCGTAAAGTACCGCCCGCTGAAAGGCGAAGTACTGCACCAATACCTCCACGAAGGCGTAGAAATGCCCGCCGAACTCGCGCAGTATATTGCCAACCACAACGCCGACAACATTTGTATTGCCAACATCGAAAGTGTACCTGCCCTCGAGCGCCTCGACGATTTGCTGTCGGTCAAAGGCTTAGATGCGGTGTTTATCGGCCCGCACGATTTGTCGGTGAGTTTGGGCTTGCCAGAGCAGTACGACCATCCCGTTTTTGAGGAAGCCGTTCGTACCATCATTCATAAAACCCGCGCCCATGGATTAGCCATTGGCATTCATTTTTCGCTGGAGCCCGAGCGACAAATCAAATGGATCAACGAAGGTGCCAATATTGTGGTGCATAGTTTTGACATCGCGCTGTTTACCCAACGTCTCCGTCATGACCTTTCGGTGATAAAACAAGCCGTTGGAGACGCCGTCCAATCCGATGCTTCCCCCAATTTAGTCATCTGACATAACCTACCATCGGCATGTTAACGTCACTTTTGACCTCAACTCCAACCCCTAGTCGGCGACTGTCAACGTTTGTAACGGTAGGACTTTCGTTGTGCATTGGTTGGGGCATCCGTGGGAACTTCGGACATGAATATGGCGCTGCTTTTGCGGGATGTTTGGCGGCCATCACGGGATGTTTGCTTTCTGGTCGCCCCGACTGGCGCGAAAAAGTGCTCTATTTTGCTTTTTTTGGAGCAATTGGTTGGGGATTCGGAGGTTCGATTTCGTACATGCAAGTCATTTCATCCACCGAAAGCGGCCATGCTCCTTCTCAACTTTATGGGTATGTAGCCTTGTTTTACATCGGTTTTCTATGGGCGGCATTGGGAGGCGCAGGAACGGCATTGGCCGCTGCCGCCGACAAATCGACCCTTACTCGCCTGACAAAACCCGTTTGGTGGTTATTTGCGACTTGGTACGTGCTAGACCTCATCGAGGATCCTGTTGCCAACTGGCTACAGTCGGGCATTGCGTTTGACCATACTTGGTCGCGTCACAAAAGCCCGCTTTACTGGTTTGATGCCGATTACCTACCTGCCTTTTTTGCGCTGCTCGCGGCGGGTTTGTACGATACGTGGGAACAACGTTTCAAAAAGAGCTTTTGGTTGCCACTTTGCTTGCTAGGCGGTGCGCTCGTCGGTTTGGTAGGGCAATGGGGTTTACAAAAAACGGGGCTATCACCATCGCTTGCCGCTGCGCTTACCTATACGCTGGGAGACCCTACCTACATCGACCCTGAAACGAAAAAAGCGGCCTTCGACGCCCATAACTTCCTGAACAACTGGCCTCAATGGTTTGGCGACTACCCCCAGCACGTTGGTTGGTTCATTGGAGCAGTGTTAGGCATTACCTTTTATTTTTATCGCTTTGGCAAATTCCGCGATGGTGCTTCCCTCATTGTTTACATGGCAGGCGGCTGGCTGATTTCGTTCCTGATTTTCCCTGTGCTAGGAAGCCTCTTTTTTACGTCCATTGGCGGTTTGCGCATGACACCTCCGCGCAGCGACGACTGGGCTGGAATCACGGGCGCATTTGTGGGAATGATTCTCTGGATGCGCCGCAATGGTTACCAATCAGTAGCGTTTGCATCTGTTGTTTGCGGGACGATAGGCGGGCTAGGATTTTCGGGGATTCAATGGATAAAACAACTCTTGATGGCCTTTGGAAGTCCCCGAATTTTACCTGCTACCGACACTCACCAACTGGCGCTTTGGGCCGATTGGCAACAACAAAATTGGCATAGTTTTTTGGAACAAAGCTACGGTTTTGTCAACGGCATTGCCATTGCGACTTTGTTTGCCATCTTAGCGGCGCGCTTACCTTTATCAGCCCCTTCACCGCAAAAAACGTCTGCCGAAAAATGGGCATTGGGGGGAATGACTCTTTTTGTATTGCTTGGAATTACGTACGTCAACCTATTTAAAAATGTTAGTGAATGGGGCGAACGGCTCAACCAAGAAGTTTGGACTCAGACTATCACACTTTCCGACGGAAGTACCGAAACCGTTCCTACGCTTTGGGATGTCCCCTATTTGGGTCGCCTTCCATACATTGATTTTCTCCATTTTACGCCCGAAGGCTGGTTTCGACTGACGTGGTTGCTGCTCCTTGCTTTGTTTGCCCTCCTAATCCGACGTCATTTCAAAGAGCCCCTTGCTTTATTTCCCAAAACGTGGTTGGGCAAAGGACAATTACTTTTGCTGGTCTTGCTTTGGGTTATGATTATTGGGAACTTTGAACGCGCGCTCGTTGGTTGGCATCCCTCGCGATTGCTCACCGAATGGGTCATTACTGTCAATGCCATGCTGGTTTCATTGCTGTTACTGACCTTACCACGCGAGCACGAGCCTATTTTTGATAGTAGTGAAACCTTTAGCCATTTTCAACACCAATCCTTTAACGGTTTGTATAAAAAAGCCTGGATACGCGCGCTGAGTACCGTTGCCGTTGTCAGTGTATTTTTTTGGTCAACCAACCGCTTTATATATGCGTATCCACCGTACGAAAAATTAGATAAAAAGACGTATTTTACCCGTCTCGGGCCTGAAGCTACATGGCGCTCCAAGCCCAATCTTAAAAACGCCAAGCACAAATAAACAACACCGTATTCATTGAAAACTTTCGCTTTTATGGAACATATCAACTGGGGAATGATTGGTTGTGGCAACGTAACCGAAAAGAAAAGTGGGCCTGCTTTTAGCAAAGTGCCGCACTCGTCGCTCATCGCTGTCATGGGTCGCGATGCCCAAAAAGCCGCCGATTATGCCCAACGCCACGGTGTGCCTAAATGGTACAACGATGTCGATGACCTTATCAACGACCCCGACGTCAACGCCATCTACATCGCTACTCCTCCCAACGTTCACCTCGAATATGCCGCTAAGGCCATGAAAGCGGGCAAGGCCGTATATGTAGAAAAACCAATGGCGCTCAGTGCCGACGAATGCGAGCAAATGAACCAAATCAGTCGCGAAACGGGGGTGCCGTTGTTTGTGGCTTATTACCGTCGTCAGTTGCCTTATTTTCTCAAACTCAAGGAATTGGTGGACAAAAAAGCAATTGGAGACATCCGTTTGGTCAAAGTTCAAATTCATTATAACCCCTACTCTGAAGAAATCGGCGACGGAGCCCAACCACGTTGGCGCGTTGACCCCGCGATTTCGGGTGGAGGGCATTTCCACGATTTAGCATCGCACCAGTTCGACTTGTTAGAATACATTTTTGGCCCTATTGCGTCGGCCAAAGGCATTGCCAGAAACCAAGCTGGACTGTACCAAGCCGACGACATTGTAGTTGCCTCCTTTGAATTTGAGTCGGGCGTATTGGGAACGGGCAGCTGGTGCTACACCCTCAACCCCGAACAACGCCTCGACGAATCGGAATTGATTGGTTCAAAAGGGAAAATCACCTTTTCGTTTTTCGAGCGCTTCACCATTCGCGTTGAAACCGCTGAAGGTACCGAAACCTTTGAAATACCGTACCCTGAACACGTTCAACAACCCCTCATTGAAACAATTGTTCAGCAGCTCAGAGGTGAAGGTGCCTGCCCCAGCACGGGTGAAACTGGTGCTCGCGCTAACCTCCTCATGGATCAAATTGTACAATCATAAGTCAGTGACCTTTGCTATGAAAGTTATCCAAAACTCAGGCGTTTTTGGCCTTCTACTAGGCAGTTTTTTAGCCCTAACGAGCGCGGCACAAACGCACAAACCTTACACACCAAGCCCTTATCCCGACCGTATCATTATGGGTTGGCAGGAAAACAACGCCGCCACTTCGCAGTCGGTCAACTGGCGAACGGATTCTACCATTGTTGCGGCCATTGGCGCCATTCACGAAGCCGATGCTTCGCCCGATTTTGTAAAAAAAGCCACGTTGGTACCTGCCACGACCGAAACTGTTGTCGTGGACGGCAAGCGTGTACTTTATCATACGGTTCATTTTACCAACCTCAAACCCAACACCAAATACAGTTACCGTGTGGGGGCGGGCGAATATTGGAGCGAGTGGTTTCATTTCAAAACCGCCAACGACCAAGCCGTGCCATTCTCGTTTTTGTATTTTGGAGATGCCCAAAACGACATTCGTTCGCTGTGGTCGCGCACCATTCGAGGGGCGTACTCGGCCATGCCTTCGGTGAGTTTGATGATTCACGCGGGCGACCTCATCACTACCTCCAACGCCGACTGGCAGTGGGGCGAGTGGTTTGAAGCAGGCGGCTGGATCAACGGCATGGTGCCAACCCTGGCCAGCCCAGGCAATCACGAATATTTCCGCGACCCCGCAGGCAAATCGTCGCTGTCTATCCACTGGCGGCCTTCGTTTGTTTTGCCAGAAAACGGTCCTTCGGGGCTCAAAGAAACCGCCTATTACTTTGACTATCAAGGCGTACGTTTTGTTTCTTTAAACTCCCAAGCTGCCTTACTCGATGCTACTATTTTGGAAGAACAAGCCAAATGGTTGGTGGGAGTCTTGGAGAAAAACCCCAATCGCTGGACAATTGTGACGCATCACCACCCGATTTATTCGACCGCCAATGGACGGAACAACGATGAATGGCGTTTAAAAATGGAGCCCATTTACAAAAAATACAACGTCGATTTGGTTTTACAAGGCCATGACCATACTTACGGACGGGGTCTTAACATGCCTTTGGGACAGAGCCGAAAATACCCCGATGGCCCTATCTATGTGGTGTCGGTCAGCGGGCCTAAAATGTACACGATTGGCTTGCAAGACTGGATGGACAGGGCAGGCTCTAACACGCAGTTGTACCAAATCATTTCGGTCGATGGCAACAAGCTTTCGTACAAAGCATACACAGTGGCGGGAGAGCTTTATGATGTTTTTGATTTGACCAAAAATGCAGGTGGCCGCAATAAGTTAATTGACACCGCCCCTAAGTTGGCTCCCGAACGCCTCGCTTTACCTGAAACTTATCTCAACCGCTTTACTCCTGAGCAAATCAAAGAGTACGAAAACCGCTTTAAAGAATACAAAGCACGCAAACAGAAGAAAAAATAAGCCTTTCTCCTCCCTCCTAAGGGACAAAAGTATCTCTTCTCAAAAGTTTTAAACTTTTGAGAAGAGATACTGAAATTATAATGGTATGTTTGTTGTTAGAAAGTCTATCAGCATACCAAACTCCCTGTTTTTGTTCGCTTCCCTCTAGTTGTACAATCACATAAGGCAATTAATCTACGCCGTCAAACCGCATTCTTTAATCCTTTGGTATCTCTGCTACACAATTTAATTCAAAGAAATACCATCATTAAACCAAGTACCAAATGGGCGGATCAAAAACAACATTTACCAAGAAAGAGCGCGAACAGAAAAAAATAAAAAAACGTAAAGGGAAAGAAGAACGAAAAGAAGAACGGTTGGCTTCGTCTAGCAAAGGAAAAGGACTAGAAGACATGATGGCCTATGTGGATGAAAACGGCAATTTATCAAGTGTGCCACCTTCGCTAATAAAAAAACAACCTGAAAAGCCAAGAGAGTACTCTGCTGAGATTCAAAACGCCGAGGACGATGCGACGGACCGTATTGGTAGTGTCCATTTTTTCAACGAACAAAAAGGCTACGGTTTTATTAAAGATACTAAGACCAACGAAAGCATTTTCGTGCATATCAACGAATTAAAGGAGCCCGTCAAAGAAAAAGACAAAGTTTCATTCCAGATAAAAATGCGCCCCAAAGGCCCCGTGGCAGTTGAGGTCAAGAAAATAGGGTGATTTCAACTCGAAAACGTTCGCCAAAGCCGCTATTTACAGCGGCTTTTTTGTTTTAAATTGTCTTAGCCTAAACTAACTACCTAAGCAAAATCTTTGAAGTTGTCATTGTAATCAATATATTGCCCCATCAGAAAAATAGTTCTTAAAAAACATACCAATAGAGAGCTCTCCTTCTGTTCAGCAACTATTTATTCGTATTTTTTAATGAAGTCTAAGCCATTGATATTGATGAAAAAAAACTTCACTCTTTTTTCTTTGACGCTTTTCAGTCTCCAAAGCGTCTGCGCTCAAACCGCCCAAGAAGTGTTTGCCAAAAGCCAGAAAGTCTATGAAAATGCCGTTTTTTACCTCGACTCTGGCAAAGTATTTCAACAATTTTACGACTTACCACAACCTTTTGAAAAAGCGAAGTACTTCAAAACAGCCTACGATAAAAAGGGGCGATTCAATTTTGAATATTACGAGGTTGGTTTGTCAAATTCGCTCATGGTCATCAACCGCAACGCCAACAACGTAGCCCAATCTTGGTGGGGAATTGGCAATCAAACACAAAACAATCAGAATTTAGATAAACTTCTCTCATCCGCAGGTGGGGTATCGTCTCGTACTTCAATCCAAATCCCTGGATTACTGCTCACTAACCATAAACTTTTAGGGGAAAGTATTTTTTTATCCACCAAAAACGCGCAGTTGGATACCGACGAAACTATCAACGGGATACTTTGCCACAAAATCAAAGGAAGTGGCTTTGGAGGAAGTGTAATGATCTGGATTGCCAAGGATAGTTACCTCATCAAAAGGGTTGAATCTGACCAAAAAGTTAGCAATTTTCGCGTTAAAAGCACTTTCGACTATTTTTCTTCTTTACCAACAAATTTAGACAACGATGTTTTTGAGTTTCGTCCTAATCGCAAAGTAAAGATGTAAGTTATATACCTTCCCGAAAGTTCACAACTTTCGGGAAGGTCGTAAAATCACTTCTTTATTAGCCAAATTTCGGTCACTTGTGGACCTTGACCGCCCTCGCCACAGGTCCAAATAAAGGTAACTTTGCCGTCGGCAGTCGATTTTTGGGGAACATCAAATTCAAAGAGAGGTTCTTCGCCCGTTTGGAAAAAATCGTGAATCACCACGCCGTCGTCGGTCATCAATTTCATCCGCGAACGAAAACGTCCTGTGTAGGAAACTCGCATTCGATACGTGGCTTGGGGGTCTAATTCGTCATAAGCAATTTTCAACGGCTCTTCATACAGCGTTTTGACCTGTTTCATCCACGCTCGCGGCGTTACTTGCCCTTTAAAACCTGTTGCCCTGATTTCATCCACCCATTCTTCCCCCACGATTCCAACGCCAAAACTTACCCGAGGCGACTGCAAACTGCCTGGGTCTTTCTCCCACGAAACGTCCGAAATCACCCGATACCAACTTTCGGGCGACCCGAAGTGGTCGTAAAAACCTCCCTCGCCTGGGTCGGTGCGGTGGAGTAATTGGTGGATTTTTTGTTGACGTTCGGCTTCGCTCGTTAGTTTTTCAATGTTACCCAATTCATCCATCAACCACGGAGAGTCGTTGAGCGGTAGGTCGATATTATCCACAAAATTTCCGCGCCCCGAAACCGCCCCGTATCGCTCTACTGTCAGCTGGGCACCGATACTTTTGAAAAGAGAATCGGCCAAATCGAAGCATTTTTGACGATATTCAGGCAAAATCGGCGCTTTTACCGCCCGGTCCAAAATCGCTTTAGCCTGCTGAATTGCGGCCAACGAACTTCCTTTGGTAGCACTTCGTAACGCATCCTTGGCTTGCTGCTCCAATTCTGTTTCGTACAACAATCGACGGCGGGTATAAGCATCATAATACGCCCGAATCAGCCCCATTTGAAAGCGAGGATTTTGTAAAACCGCCAACGATGCCTTTTGCTCCATTGATTGCCATTGCATCAGGGTTCTTTCCACCGACTCGTTGGTCAACAAAGGCCCTCGAAACGTATTTTCGAGCGAAATAAGCCCCTGCGCAACGGTTTCTTGGTAGTCCATTCCGACAAACAAACGCGCATAATCACGAAGCGTCTCGATGACAGGAGTTTCGGGATTCCAATCTTGGTCGCTCCACACAAATTTATTCACGTCGTCGTTGGTACCTTCTGAGTAGCTAATGCTCCCAACGCCGTATTCGTCCAAGGCATTATGAATCGTTTTTTCATCGTGCGGGCGAGGGTTAATACTTTCACGGCCAAGGGTTTGCGCAAACGTCAAATCCCAATGAGGAACGGGGTATTGAGAACTGTAATTGTGGGTAATATCGGGATAATGCCGAATCGGAATCGACGCTTTGGTGATGCGACGAATCTCTTGCACGGGCATTTTTACCCACGGCCCAAACACCACACCACCAAACCACGGATACGCTCGATTGACCTGCGCAAAAAACGAATCAAACCACTTTTTACTAGGTTTGAATACCTGCGGCGATACCCAGATTTTGGCTTTGGGATGGTATTTTTTCAAAACCACCGACATTTTTTGAAGCCACGCAAACATAATATCGGGTTCTAAATCGCCCGGGTCGCCTCCTGGTACAAATACGTGATCAAGTTTTGGAATGGCCGAAAATACTTTGTGACGCTCATCAAGTTCGATTTGAATTGAATCGGGATGGGTATAGTTCGAACCCATGTTGGGGTACCACATCCAAACGTCCAGCCCATATTCTTTACAAATCCGCGACTGCTCCCGAATCATATCCATGGCAGGCATTTTCATGTGCCCACTTTTCACGTCATCGTCGGTACGGGGTGGAACGAGTTCGATGCTATTGGCTCCAAAAAGGGCAAGTTCGCGAATGTATTGGTCAAATTGTGCCACCGAAAAAGCGTCGTAAGCATTGGTTTTAGGTCGATACCCCAGCTGATGTCCTCTCACGGGATAGCGCGGACTCGTAGCTAGTTGTACCTCTTCGTCGATGGTTATTTTTTGCGGGTACATCGCTAATTTTCGGAGTAAACGCCCTACTCCGTACAAAACACCGCGCGCATCTTTACCCATAACCAACACGGCTTGCGAAGCAGGAATCGTCACTAATTTAAACCCTTCGGCTGAGATAGTGGACAGTTTTCGTGCCTCCTTTTGCCACGCAGTCGGCAAAAGAGCTACGTCTTTTTCCAACACAATCACGACCAGCGGTGTTGCAGCTATTGGTAGTTTATCCGTTACTTCCCAGGTCACTTGGGTTCGCTTTTTTACCTCTTCTTGAAGGATTTCAATGCTTCGGAGCAGTACTTGTTTGTCCGAAATCGAAGTATAAATGCGCGCTTTGGTGAGGTCAATGGATTTTGCTAAACCCGCAAATGCCATCAAAAAAGCAATCAATAATAGTGGCAGTTTTGTCATAAAAAGAAGCTTTTACCCATCAAAACTTTAATACTTTTGGGCGAATTTCGGGGACATCGTAGTCTTTATTGTCCTGCGGAAACCCTACTTCTTTGGGCGAAGGCCCGACCCACTGAGACTTCTTGCCCGACATCGTAATTTTGCCTTTTTTAGAAATTTCAATCACCGTAAACAGCGGGTCACGGTAGGGTGCAGTGTATTTTATCCATTTGAAATTTTTATCGACCTCCTCGCTGTAACGAACGCGACCGTACTCTTCCCCAAGCCATTTGTAAGACATGGAGTTGATACAGACGTACCAGATTCCGTTGATGTTATCGGCGCGGTCGTAGTGAATATGCCCGTAGAAATTGGCAATTACTTTGTTCTTTTTTGCCTTTGCATTGTGGTTTTCAAGGATTTGGCGAATTTCTTCGGCATTGTCCACCCCGTCTTTGCCTAAGCCTTGGTGCGAGAAAATCACAATCGGCCCTTTCGCCTTCGTAAGTTCGTCGCGTAGCCACGCTATTTGCGACGGGTTTAAATGTTCTTGATAACCCTTCACGTCGGGCGATTTTTTGTCGTTGCCGTCTAAGACGATAAAATTGAATCCTTTTTGCTCAAACGAATAGTACGACGAAGTCATTTTTCGGTACTCCAACGCCTGTTTCAGCGAAAACCCACCGTCCATTTCGTGGTTACCAATGACGTGGTATTTGGGCCCTGGAAAACTATTCCAAATCTCAAAACCATAGGCATATTTGGGAGCAGGAGTTCCAAAATCGCCCAAATCGACTACAAAATCAGGCTTGGCCGTTTTCATGCTGTCCACAAACGCCGTCAAGCGTTCTTTGGCATCGTGCATGGTCGGAACGTGTACGTCCGAAAGCACCCCAAATTTTACTTTTTGCGCCTCCACGGTGGTTTGGACTCCCCACAACGCAAAACAGAGACAAATGAATTGTTTTCTCATATTTTCACAGAGGTCAGACGGTAGTCAGACCGTTTATGTTTAAAATTGTCTGGGTCTGACTGTCGTCTGGCCCAAATAAGCTTGATGTTATACGCAGGTCAGACGATAGTCAGACTGCTCGCTCTTATTTGGGTCTGACTACCGTCTGACCCAAATGAGCTTGATGTTATACGCAAGTCAGACGATAGTCAGACTGCTCGCTCTTATTTGGGTCTGACTACCGTCTGACCCAAATAAGCTTGATGATATACGCAAGTCAGACGATAGTCAGACCGTTTGCTCTCATAGTTTCAGAGGTCAGGCGATAACCAGACCGTTTGCTATCACCTGCTTGGGGTCTGACTATCGTCTGACCCTGTTACAGTTTGATAAAAATCTTTTTTCGATACAGCCAATAGGCTGGGACGAAGTTGATGGCTACGAAAAATAGGGCATAGAGCCAACTAGCAAGGTTAGGGTTCATTCCCATTCCCACCAAGGCACTGACAGCGTGTTCGTTCGGAGTTTTATCACCGAGTTTGGTTCCGAAAAAAAACAAGGCTAAGATGTCGCCAAGCACATATACCGAAATAGCATTAGCTCCAAAGATAATTCCCACTTGTGTTCCTTTGGTTTTCCCCAAAATATCAACCGTAAAATACAACGCACCCAACAACAAACTCGCAAAACCAGATGTCACCAGCACAAATGAACTCGTCCAAAGGTTCTCGTTGACAGGGAACCCAAGCCCCCAAAAATACCCCAGTACCGACGAAATCACGCCAGCGGTCATCAGGTAATTGACCTTTAGGTTTGGGCTTAAATCGGTGATTAACAAGCGCCCCGCCAACATCCCCGTGATTCCTGAAGCGATTGAAGGAAACGTACTGAGAATACTCTCGGGATCCCACGTACCTTGCCACATTTTTCCTGGCAAAAACTTTGAGTCAAACCACGCCACAATGTTTACGCCCGGTTCGAGCATCACTTTTCCTACGCTTGGGGTAGGAATGAGCGTTAAGGCCAACCAATAACCTACCAAAATACTAGCAGTTATCCACGCTTGTTGTCGCCAATTGGTATTTAAAAATAAAATAGCACATCCCATAAACACAAAAGCAATGCGGTGAAGTGTCCCTGTCCAACGGGCTTCGGCAAGATTAAAATCGGGCATCAGGTTGAGAAACATCCCAACGGCATAAATTTTCAGCGACCGAACGATGATTTTTTTGTACAACTCCTTTTTGCCACCGTCTTTCTTTTTTGAGTAAGCCAACACGATGGATACCCCAATCACATACAAGAAAATAGGCGCAACCAAGTCGGTAAACGAAAGCCCATTCCAGACGGTGTGGCGCAGGGTAAAAAAGACGTGATCGCTACTACCTGGGAAGTTGACCATAATCATGGCGGCCACCGTAAACCCACGAAGCGCGTCGAGTGAAATAAGACGAGAGCTTGAAAGAGACATCTTAGTTGGTGTCGGTTAAAGAAAGAATTAAAAATACTGTACCCAGAATGGTATTTTTAATACGCATCAGCGTACTATTAGGGCTACTTAACCTCGGTATTTATGCGTACTATTTCGTCTATCACTGTTTTATGTATTTTTATTTGGTGGCTCAGTGGCTGCAAATCTGCGTCAGAAGGAGCGTTTGACCAAGCAAGTAATATTGCTATTTCGTGGGAATTGACCGACAATTTTGCAGGGCCTAACGATGTTTTTGAAGCGAAATTTTACTTCAAAAACAATGGCTCACTTACCCTTGGCGATAGCGCTTGGGCACTGTTTTTCAACATGGCTCCTCGCCCGCTTACGCCCACGCCTACACCCCAGCTCGCGACACTGGAGCACATCAACGGCGACTGGTACAAGCTTTCTCCTAACAAAGGATTTCGTCTTGCGCCTGGCGATTCGGTTGCCATTAGCTACCGTGGTACCGAAAGTGTCATCAAAGAAACGGATGCTCCACTGGGATTATATTTTGTCTTTTATGATGCCAAAGGCGAAGAATCACAAATTGTTCCCATAGAAAAATGTGCCGTGGTGCCGTTTACGCGAAAAGAGCAACTTTTGCGCGGCCCCAACGACCAAGACCCCATCATTACGGCCAGTCTGCGCTATAATGAAAATCTTCAAGTAAGCCCCGTGGCCGCTACCCAATTACAACGCATTATCCCATCTCCCATCAGTGTGGTAACGGGGCAAGGTTCTTTTTCATTGACCTCATCCACCCCAATTCACTACGCCGCAGGACTTGAAAACGAAGCCAATTTGCTGGCTCAACGCCTCAAAGAGCTGACGGGTAGCGAGTTTAAAACCAAAAACGCATCACCCGCTCCCAATACCATTTCGTTGAGTACAACCGCGTTGAATGTCAAAGGAATTAGCAAAGAAGCTTACAAACTAAGCGTGAGTCCACAAGGAGTTTCCATCGTTGGCAGCGACGCTGCGGGCGTGTTTTACGGCACTCAGAGCCTTGTTGCGCTCATTCCAACGGCAGCTTTAGCCCAAAAATCCAGCACCATTTCGTTGGAAGCGCTGCAAATCGAAGACGCTCCTCGCTTTTCGTTCCGTAGTATGCACCTCGACGTAGGCCGTAATTTTCAAACCAAAGAGACCATTCTTCGTCAGCTAGACGTATTGGCATTTTACAAACTGAACCATTTTTTGTTTTACGTAACGGAAGACGAAGGGTGGCGTGTTGAAATCGATGGTTTGCCTGAACTTACGCAAGTAGGCGGTCAGCGTCAGCACGTGAAGTCGTACAAAGATGCCGCCTTGCACCCAGGCTATGGCTCTGGCCCAGCAGCTTACGGCAAAGGTACCCACGGAAGCGGTTTTTATACCAAAGCTGATTTTATTGAAATTCTGAAATACGCCCACGCTCGCCACATCAAAATCATCCCTGAAGTCAACTTACCTGGCCACGCTCGGGCAGCCATCAAAGCGATGGAAGCGCGTTATCAACGTTTGATGAAAGAAGGCAAAGAGAAAGAAGCCAACGAATACCGTTTGGTGGATCCCAAAGACGAATCGGTTTATTTGTCGGCGCAAAGCTACAAAGACAACGTGACGGATGTGACGCAAGAGTCCACCTACCGATTCTACGAAAAAGTGACCGACGAAATCATCAAAATGTACAAAGAAGCGGGGCTTACTTTGGATATTTTCCACATTGGTGGCGACGAAGTAGCGGGCGGTGCGTGGACCAAGTCGCCTTGGGCCCAAGACCTGCTCAAAAAAGACCCGAGCATCGGCGAATTTCATAATCTCCATGCTTATTTCATTCGCCGTTTGCTGCCTCGTTTACAAAAACGCGGCCTCCAAGTACACGGTTGGGAAGAAGTAGGATTAACAAAAACCAAAGACGGTGCGCTCAAGGTCAATCCTGAGTTTGCGGGTAAAAACGTGGTTCCTTACGTGTGGAACAACCTCTACGACCCAGATTTAGGTTATCGTTTGGCCAATGCAGGTTACCCTGTCGTCTTGTGCAACGTCACCAATTTTTACTTCGATTTGGCCTACAACAATGAGTCGCAAGAACCAGGTCTTTACTGGGCTGGCTTTGTCGATACCCGCGATAACTACACTTTTGCACCGTACGACATGTTTAAAACTACTTATACCAACAACTTTGGCAAGCCTCTGGTATTCAACAACGTAGAGCGTTTGCGACCCGATGCTCGTAAAAATATCGTCGGCGTAGAGTGTCAATTGTGGAGCGAAACCATCAAAGGACGCGACATGCTCGAATACTACACCTTACCAAAATTGATGGGCTTTGCCGAAAGTGCGTGGAGCGCCGAGCGCCCTTGGGAAACCATTGCCGACCGCAGCGCCCGCGAAAAAGCGATTCAGGCAAGTTGGAATATTTTCGTAAATACCCTCGCCCAAAAAGACCTACCTCGCCTAAGCTATCTCAACGGCGGCTACAACTACCGCGTTCCGCTGCCAGGGGCAATAGTCGAAAACGGAACATTGAAGGCCAATATCGCTTATCCTGGGCTTCGGGTACGCTACACAACCGACGGCAGCGAACCTACCGATAAGTCAGCCGAATATACCGCCCCTGTCCAAGTCACAGGCAAAATAAAGCTCAAAGCATTTGACGCCGCAGGCAAAGCAAGCCGCACCGTCGAAGTAAAGTAGCTCTCATTCGTAATTCATCATTTGTAATTCATAGTTACCCACCGCGCGTTCGCTCAAGTAAATACGCAACGTTAACACTTAAAAAGTAGCACCAATGAAAATAGGAGTAGATTTAGGAGGAACCAAAGTAAAAGCGGGAATCGAGTTTAACGGGGAAATTATCCACCAAAACACGGTTTTCCTCCAAGAGAAGGAGTCCATGTCGGCTACTTTAGAGCAGCTGTTTGACCTGATACGTCCCCTCACCGAACACCCCATCGGAAGCATTGGGATTGGTGTTCCCTCAGTCGTCGATGTCGAAAAAGGCATCGTTTATAACGTAGCCAATATCCCTTCGTGGGAAAAAGTAGCGTTACGTGATATTTTAGAAGAAGAATTTAACATACCCGTCTATGTCAACAACGACGCCAACTGCTTTAGCCTCGGCGAGCACCGCTATGGCGTTGCCCAACATTACAATTCTGTCGTTGGAATGACCATCGGAACTGGCTTAGGGTCAGGCATTATCATCGACAATCAGTTATACAACGGGAGCAACTGCGGCGCGGGCGAAATCGGTCTTTTGCCTTACCGCGAGCACAACCTCGAATACTACGCAGGGAGCAACTTCTTTGAAGCCATTCACGGCACTACGGCCCTGCTTGTGAGCAACGCCGCACTCAACGGCGACAAAAAAGCCCTTCGTTTATGGCAAGAATTTGGTGTACATTTGGGGTTTGCCATCAAAGCGGCCATGTACACTTACGACCCCGAAGCCATTGTATTGGGTGGTTCTATTGCCAAAGCTTACTCGTTTTTTGAAGCGGGAATGCGCCAAGCGCTTGAGGATTTTGCCTATCCCGAAACCCTCAAAAGGATCAAAATCCTTCAGTCTCAAAACGATGACATCGCTCTCTTAGGTGCTGCGGCGTTGGTATCGCAAGATGCCAAAGTAACGGTGGGCAGTTTGAGATAATGTGCAGAGGGTTGCTCACAACCCGACCAAATCCAAAACCCAAAACCACATGAAAAGAAACACCTTTATTGTTATTCTCATTTTCGTTATTTTCTTCGTTATATCGTTTTTGAGTAATATTCTTGGCCCCATTATCCCCGACATTGTCGATAGCTTCAATCTCAGCATCGGCTTAGCGGGCTTTTTACCGTTTGCCTTTTTTGTAGCCTACGGGGTGGCGTCCATTCCTTCGGGAATATTGGTCGAAAAATATCGCGAGAAAAAGGTGCTTTTCTGGGCTTTTTTGTTGGCATTTGGTGGGGCTCTGTTATTTGCGCTAGTTCCCACGTTTACGGTATCGCTGTTATCGCTTTTCATCATCGGCATCGGCATGGCCATGCTTCAAGTGGTGATTAACCCTCTACTGCGCGTCGCAGGAGGTGAAGCTAATTTTGCCTTCAACTCCGTGATGGCGCAGTTGTTTTTTGGCGGCGCTTCGTTTTTAAGCCCCATGCTCTACAGCTACTTAGTCCTAAATGTTCATTCAGGCCAAGAAGCTAACGCCTTTATTTCTACGCTCAACGACATCGTCCCCGCCGACTTGAAATGGGTTTCGTTGTATTGGGTATTTGCGGTGGTAGCGCTTTTGATGGTCATCGTTGTAAAAATGGTACATTTTCCCGAAGTGGAGCTCAAAGAAGACGAAAAAATTGACACTCAAAACGCTTTCAATGACTTACTCAAAAACCGTTACGTTTACCTGTTTTTTTTAGGAATTTTTGCGTACGTCGGTACGGAGCAAGGCATTGCTAATTGGACGTCAAAATTTCTCCAAACCTACCACAACGTTGACCCCGCTACGGAAGGCGCTTCGGTGATTTCGTATTTTTGGGGCTTACTCACCATTGGCTGTATTTTAGGACTTGTTTTGTTGAAACTCTTCGACAGCCGTCGGGTATTGCTGCTTTTCACCGTTGGGGCCATCATTTCGGTGTTAGTTGGTTTATTTGGCCCGCTCGAAATGGCCTTGTATGCCTTTCCAATGAGTGGTTTTTTTGCTTCGGTGATGTGGTCAATTATCGTCTCGTTGGCGCTCAACTCCGTTCCTTATCACCACGGGACGTTTTCGGGTATTTTGTGTTCGGGCATTGCGGGTGGTGCGGTTGTGCCACTCGTCATTGGAGGTTTGGCCGAATTGGTAGGCTTGCGTTTGGCGATGTTATTTTTGATGATTACTTTGGGATATATTTTGAGCATTGGTTTTTGGGCAAAACCCCTTGTGACCAACGCCACCATTAAAAGTTGGAAAGAACTTTTTTCGTAGATGTACAAAATTATCCTTCTTATCGACTTTGCCGAAGAATACAGCAAAGGCTTACTTCAAGGAATTTCGAAGTACTCGAAAGAGCATGGCCCGTGGATTTTCTGTCGAATGCCCCTGTTTCAGCGCGAAACGATTGGTATCGACGGAATTTTGGAATGGGCGCTCGAATGGGAAGCCGACGGCATCATTGGGCAGTTGTACAACGACCCCAAGATTTCTAAAATCGTGGAAGCAGGCATTCCCGTCATTGCCCAAGACTTCAAGGAACGTTTCAAAGAGATTCCCAACATCACAGGCGACCACTACGAAGCGGGACACATGGGGGCAGAATATTTTCTCCGAAAAGGCTTCAAACACTTTGCGTTTTACGGTTTCAAGGACATCGTTTGGTCGCGCGAGCGGGCCGAAGGTTTTGAGGCACGCATCCAGAAAGCAGGCTACCCCGTGCATTATTTTGAGCACGCCATGTCGCGGTCGAGTGAGCTGTGGTACTACAAACCTAGCCCCCTGAGCCAATGGCTCAATTCGCTCCCCAAACCGCTTGCCCTCATGGCTTGCGACGACAACCAAGGACAGCATATTACGGAAGCCTGTCGTTTGGCCAATATCCGTATCCCCGAAGAAGTAGCCGTGTTGGGCGTCGATAATGACGAAATGATTTGTGAATTTTCGGATCCACCCCTTTCGAGCATTGCCCAAGATACCGAAAAAGGTGGCTACGACGCAGCCAAATTGTTGCACCACATGATTGAGCACGGTACGTCGGATTTCTACGACATTTACGTAAAACCAACACAAGTAATCACTCGCCAGTCCACCGATATTTATGCCACCAACGACAAGTACATTGCTTCGTCTTTGAAATTTATTCACCAAAATATCGACAAAAACCTGCAAGTCGATGACGTGGTCAAACAAGTGCCGTTGTCGCGGCGGGCCTTGGAACAACGTTTTCAGGACATTACGGGCTACCCGATTTATAAGTATATTTTTAATTTACGTATCGAGAAGTTTACCCAAAAATTACTCGAAACTGACATGACGGTTTTTGAAATCGCGCTTGACATGGGCCTCACCGACAGTAAAAATATTGCGCGGCAATTTCGACAAATCAAAGGCTGTACCCCCATCGAATATCGTAATAAGTATTTAGCAGGAAAATAGGGGATGTTTCCGCCATTCTTAGTTTTAGAGAATAATAAAACAGTTGAACTTTAATTTGAGCAAAAAAGCCTTTTTTAGCGCAAAAAAGGTCAAAATTCAAAGAAAAAAGGCATAAAGCGCCATTAAAAATAGTAGGAGAATTAAGAAATCAAGGTATTTTTGCCCAAAATAATCTAACCCAAAAATATGAGATTTCTTACGCTACTGACCATACTAACATTCCTGATAAGTAACGCATTACATGCGCAATCTACCCCACCCAAAGACAGCATTGGCCATAAAGCGCAAGCCGATAAACTCTTTTTAGCAGGTAAGTATCAACAAGCCAAAGAACTGTACGAAAAGGCGAAACAAGTAACTGGCAATGAGAACGATGATTACCTCATTATGCAACTCGAAAACTGCGACAAGTGCTTAGGTTTTTGGCGTTCGATTCAGGAGTTATCCAAAGGTGCTGACGCCGCCAAAGTAACCATGACCATCTATGAAAAAATATTAGACATTAATCCCAAAGACAGCACCGTACAAGCTACGCTGATGACCAACTATTGGACCCTTGCCAAACAACGCTACCAACAGCT
The DNA here is from genome assembly GCF_057652155.1 of Runella sp. R0.1_18. Classification (NCBI taxonomy): domain Bacteria; kingdom Pseudomonadati; phylum Bacteroidota; class Cytophagia; order Cytophagales; family Spirosomataceae; genus Runella; species Runella sp. R0.1_18. The sequence goes on along the minus strand of NZ_JBYFCK010000007.1, from coordinate 176,549 downwards.
CGACTTCCAACGGGCAAGTGAACTCTTTCGTAAAGTGAGTGGCTATCCCCAATCGCCTTATACTGCCGAAGCGAGGGTATTGGCCGATAGCAGCGACATCTATGCCAAAAGCCTCACCGAAGGTTTTATCGCCCCCGACGTGGAAGTGCCTGCCGCCTACGCTTCTGGATTAAAAGGCATCAGCAATGTCATTGCCAACAACATGAAATATCCAGAAAAAGCCGCCAAAGAAAAAATCAGCGGGAAAGTATGGCTAGGCTTTGTCATCAATGAAAAAGGGAAAGTAATACCCGAATCGGTACGGGTAATCAAGGGCATCGGTGGCGGTTGCGACGAAGAAGCAGTTCGACTCATCAAACTAATGAACAATTGGAACCCTGCCGTTAAATGGGGCAAACCTGTTCGTTTCCAAAATACCTTTGGCATCACATTTTCATTGGGGAAAGAGTAAATTTCCCTTCCCTTCCATTTCTATTTTCCCACTATGAAAAAACTCCTTTTCCTTGCCCTTTCTTACTGTTACTTTAATCAAAGTTTCGCCCAATTTCCCTCCGAAATCGTGGACTTTAAAGCTTATGTCCAAAACCCTGTTTTTGAAGGAACAGGCAAAAAAACGTGGGACGAAAAAATCCGTGAACGAGGCTACATTCTTCACGAAGGTAATACGTATCACCTTTGGTACACGGGCTACAAAAACGAGCCCAAATCCACAAAATTTCTTGGTTACGCCTCGTCCACAGACGGGATTCGCTGGAAGCGCCACCCTCAAAATCCTATTTATAGGTTGGATTGGGTAGAAGATATGTCGGTAGTGAAAGTTAATGGCGTTTATTACATGTTTGCCGAAGGTCGCGACGACGTCGCTCATTTACTTACCTCTACCGACCGTATTCACTGGAAAGAAAAAGGCAATTTGGACATTCGCCAAACCAACGGAACACCCATCAGCAAAGGGGCTTACGGGACGCCTGCGATTTGGTACGAAAATAAAACGTGGTACCTTTTTTACGAGCGGGCCGACCTGGGAATTTGGCTCGCAACCTCCCGCGATTTGAAAATTTGGAAGAACGTTCAAGACGAACCTGTCATTGCTTTAGGCCCTGATGGCTACGACAAATTTGCGGTAGCGATGAACCAAATCATCAAATACCAAGGGAAGTATTACGGCTACTATCACGCATCGGCGTTTAAAGACTGGCGTGAATGGAGCACCAACGTGGCCGTTTCAAACGATTTGATTCACTGGACAAAATACGACCGAAATCCGATTCTCGAAAGCGATAAGTCAAGCGGGATGGTTGTCAACGATGGCAAACAATTCCGCCTATACACCATGCACCCATCGGTACAATTACACACCCCAAGCCCGTGGGAATGGTTGTTTAATGGAAAATCCATGGTCAGCTGGACATCATCCAAAAGTGACCAGTTTCCCAAAGAAGGCTGGGCCATCGAAAACAATGAATTGGTGGTCAACAAAGGCCGAGGGGAAAGCAAGGCCGTAGTGCGGGGTGGAGATATTATTACCAAAAAAACCTACACTCAGTTCGATTTAGAATTTGAATTTAAGCTTGCTCCTGGTGCCAATACGGGTCTTAAATATTTTGTCAAAAAATACCCCAATGGTGCTATGTTAGGCCCAGAATATCAACTGATTGACGATTTGGGCAACAAAGACATTGCCAACGATACCAACGACAAACGGCGTACGGCAAGTTTGTATGAATTGATTGAACCCAATTCACGCCAGCAAAAACCCATCGGCGAATGGAACCGAGGGCGAATTCGGGTAGAGGGCAAACGCGTGACGCACTGGCTCAACGGCGTAAAAGTGGTAGAATATACCATTGGAAGCCCTCAATTTAAGGAAGCTAAGGCGGCTAGCAAGTTTAAGGAAGTAGAGGATTTTGCAATGCCTGGCGGGCATATTCTCCTTCAAGACCACGGTGACGAAGCAGCTTTCCGTGCGATTCGGATTCGGGAGTTGTAATTTTGAACCATATAAGACATATAAGTTTTTCTTATAATCCCTTATATGTCTTTATATGGTTCAAACAAACTACTGCTTCAGCAACCAAACATCCGAGATTTTGGATTGTTTCCGCCAGTTTAGATGTGACTCCTCGGGTTCATCAAACGTAACGTGCAATTTCCCGTCTTGGGTCAACGTCAAGGGTACAATCCATTCTTTGACGCCATTGGGCTCACGACTGTACGTAATCGGCTCCAAACGACGCCCATCCACGCGCAATAACGCTTCTCCTGATCCAACCACCCGAACAATATAACGCGCATCCATTTGGAGGTTATCGTACTCTAATTCAGGACATTTCTGAAACAATTGCGCCGACAAACGAGTCCGACTGAAACCATCTTCCCACCATGCCACGTCGGTTGCATCTTCGGAAACGGTCTTCACGCGAGGGCCTTTCGCTACGCTCGACACGTCGTCGTAAAAACTCCCTTGTCCTGGGCTTTCCCACGTGGCTATGTCTTTCAATCTTGCTTTTTTGGCTTCCTCCGAAGGCAAGGCCGCTATTTTTTTAAACTCATCGGCCAACCACCAACGGTTGTTGAGCGGGTAGTCCACAAAATCAAGCACGCAACCACGTTCATAACCTTTGGCATTGTGTTTTTTGACGCTCGTTTGCAAACCAATCGACGTGAATAAATCGGCACACAATTGTTCTATTTTTTGACGTAACTCAGGCGCACAATTTTGTTGGTCAGCCCGATTTACCAGCGTCAACGCCTCGTTCATGGCTTTTTCAGTGCCTAGCTCTGTTGTCTGAAAAAGCACGCCATTCGCCTGTTTTTCAAGCGATTGCTCATATACCAATCGGCGGCGAGTGTAGGTGTCGTAGTTGGCACGTAGCAAAAGCATCTGCCAACGCCAATTGTTTTTCAAGGCAGGGTTAGCCGTTTCCAGCCCTTTCCAGAAAGTAAACGTAGCCTCTACCCCGCCATTTTGAACCAACGGGCCTTTCCAGTTATTTTCGAGAGCCGCAATCCCGTCGGCAGCACTTTCAGCGGCTGTTTTTCCAAAAAAGAAGCGGGTATAATCTGTCATAATCTCACGCACATCCATCGTAGGATTCCAGCCTCTCATGCTCCATACTACCTTGTTGACGTCGTCATGGCAGCCATCCGAATACGACACAAATCCATCGGTAAAAGGAGCATACGTTTGGTGGATTTCGGAGAAAGCGTAAGGTCTCGGATTGGACGCTTCGCGACCGAGGGTCAGCGCGTAGGCTTGGTCCCAACCGCGCACGGGAAACTCACAGCGAACATTGTGCGTGATGTCGGGGTACTGGCGGTGCTGGTATTTTTTGGGCAAACGAAAACGCGTTTCGGCCATTGGCGGACTTCCTGGCCCTGAAACTACGCCTTGCAGCCAATCGGGGCTATTTTCGGCCAAATAGCGGTAAAAATAATCGGTTTGCTCCACGCTAAAACCTTGTAACGAAACCCACACTTTAGCTTTGGGGTGGTATTTGGTAAGAAGCTGATACAAGTCTTTCAAAAAAGGTAAAACCAATTTTGGGTGATTGTCACCTGGGTCGCCACCTGGCACAAAAATATGGTCGAGGCGAGGGCATTTTTTGTAAAACTCTTCGTGTAAACGCAACTCAGCCGCGCGCTTTTCGGCATCGCTCAATTCAAACGTAACGGGCGTCCATACCCAGTAATCAAGGTCATATTGTTGGCACAACTCTCCCATTTTTACCCGCATCTCCGACGCAGGAATTTTAAAATGGGGATTGGGTTTTTCATCTTCGTGAAACGGAATCCCTTCTACGGCGTTGGTGCCAAAGATCGCTAATTCTCTGAAATATTGATCAAACTGCCCCACCGTCCACGCGTCGTACGAATTGGCGGTATGGCGGTAGCCGAGTTGGTGTCCACGAATCGGGTAAACGGGCGCCGTCGCTACGTCGGTAGTAAGTGCGAGCAACGCATTCCCCGCCGACATCTCCAAATGGCGCAACACCCAGCCCGTTCCAAACAATACCCCACGGGCATCGGCGCCAATAATCCACAGCGTCTGCCCATCGACTACCACCCGAAACCCTTCCGCCCGAGTCTCAGCCGCATCGCCTGCTTTTCGGGCAGGTAGTGCTTTCCCGAACAGTTCACGGTCGCTCGACAGCGCCATTGCCACCGTCACACCCGTTTTCGGCCAAGCCGCAGCGGGTTTGAGCAGCAAATGAGTCCGTTTGTTTATTTCTTCCGTAAAAACTTTAGGAACTGTCTCGCGCATAGGCACTGGCACCGACGGCGACACCACAATCGTGGCATTTTTGAGGGAAAGCGATTGTCCATAGGTCGTCATTATACCACCTAACACCGCTATCCATAGTAAAAAAATACGTTGTTTAAACATGAATTGAGAAATGGTTGGTGAATGGTTACGCTTCGCGTTTTACTTTCAGAATCGCTTCGGCAAACGACTCCATGTCCTCCTTCGTTCCTAACATTCCGTGTTGCAAAATCCACACCCCCTCGTCGCTACACGCGTGTTCGGCCACGGGGCAATGTACTTGGCTGTAATCCACGTAGTCGGGGATGGCATAACACATAAAATTTTTGTTTTGGAACAACGGTTGCTTGTACAACGGATGCGGGTATCCTCTAAAACAAGGGACGCCCTCAGCCGCCAAACGCTCCACAAACTCCACTTTCGACAACCCATTAAAATACGTTTTGTCGTACTTGATGATGTACAAATGGTAACAGTGACGGGTTTCGCCAAAACCTCGTTTCAAAGGAGTAATGCCTTCAATATTTTCCAGTAATTGATTCAAATACACCCCATTGGCATCCCGCACGAGGGTTTGTTGTTCTAAACGCTTTAGTTGCGCCGACAATAGCACCGCTTGCATTTGGGTAATGCGGTAGTTACAGCCTGGGTTATAGTGATCGTACCACTGCCCGCCTTCGATGCGACCGACATTGCGCAAGGAGTGCATCATGGCGTACAGTTCGTCGTCGTCGGTGACAACAATGCCACCTTCACCCGCCGTTAGGTTTTTGGAAGACTGAAAACTGAAGCTCCCTACGTCCCCAATTGCCCCTAGTTTTTTTCCTTTGTACTCGGCACCGTGGGCGTGCGCGGCATCTTCGATAACGCGTAGGTTGTGGCGTTTCGCAATGTCCATAATCGCGTCCATATCGCAAGCCTGCCCACCAAAATGCACAGGAATAATCACTTTGGTGCGGGGCGTAATAGCGGCTTCGATGGCAACGGGACTGATGTTGTACGTTTCGGGGTCAATATCAACAAAAACAGGCACACAGTTGGCCTCAATCACCGTCGATGCCGTCGCAATAAACGTATAAGGAGGAACGATAACCTCATCGCCAGGCTTGACGCCGCAAGCAATTAGGGCCAATCGCAGCGAAACCGAGCCATTGACACAGCTAATGGCGTATTTACTACCGCAATAAGCCGCAAATTCTTTTTCAAACTCCTCGACCAAGTCGCCGCAATCAGGGTTCCCCCATTTTCCACTACGGACTACTTCAGCGACGGCTTCTACTTCTGTTTCGTCAAAAATCGGCCACGCAAAACTCTTTTTGACAGTCTTTTCTGTTATTTCCACGGGTGGGAGGTTTTTAATGTTCATCGGATAATTACAATACTGACTAGCTAGTTTTTTAGACTACTCAAATAGCCTTTTTCAAGGGCAAAAAGGTATATCTAAAAACGATACTAAACCCTGATAAACACCTTTCTTATCCAATGAAAAACAAACAACTTTACTTCCCCATGCTCCTCGTGGCGATGTCGCTCGGAACTGCTTGGGCCATTCGTGGTCAATTCGGACACGAGTACGGTGCGGCTTGGGCGGGGGCAGTGGGCACCCTTAGCATTTTATTTGTCGCGCGCCGCACCGACTGGTACGCCAAGCTCTTTGCTGCCACCCTCGCGGGAGCCATCGGCTGGGGCTTGGGGGGAATTGCCAGCTACGGAATTTTGGTCGGCTACGGTCGCGGCGATGATTTTATCAACGTCTATTACGGGCTGCTCATGCTCTTTGTGGTTGGAGGTTTGTACGGCTACGTGGGAGGGGCATTGTTTGGGTTGGCACTGGCCGACAGCCCTCAAAAACCCGTCAAGTGGCACGAAGTGATTGTCGAGATGGTCGTAGGCGCGGCCGTTGCCTATTTTTTCCTCATTGAAGAATTTGAATGGTACATGACTCCTCCCCGCTCCGAAATGTGGGCAGCGGTGTTTGGCGCGGCCGCCGCGCTGACGTGGTACCTCGTCCGCAACAACCACACCTCTGCCCTGCGCGTAGCGGCCTTTTCGGGACTTGGCGGGGGCTTCGGGTTTGCATTTGGCAATTTCTTGCAAGTATTAGGCGGACTCACGGGCATTAAGTTCAACTTCTGGAATGTCATGGAATATTCGTTGGGCTTTTTTGGGGGATTGGGCATGGCGTACGGCACGTTTACGTCGGAATGGGAACGCACCACTGATACCCAACCCAAGTCCAAAACGTGGTTTCCGTTGCTGATGTCCATGCTCTTTATTCCTTACGTGGTATGGGAACAATCATTTTCGGTCGAGCGCCTGCAAGGCATCTTTAGCAAGCTCGAATTTGCGCCCGAAAGCGACATTTACCGTACGGTGCAGTTGGCGGCATTGGCGTTTGTTTTATTGATGGCGGCGCTGTGGTGGGTGCGCTACTACCTTACCAAAACCAATCCTCTCTCCTACTCCGCATCCGAAGTGTATGCCCTGTTTTTGGGACATTGGGGACTGTATGTGGTGTATAGCCTGCTGGTAACGGGGGCATTTTTAAGTAGCTACCGAATTGAGCAGTACCTCTACATCGTCAATTGGGTCATCGTGGCAGTGCTGATTCGTAAAGCAGAAGTAAGTTTTTCTCCTCGACCCATTGTCGTGGCGAAGTGGGGTAAAAACTTTGTGCTCGTTATTGCAAGCATTGCCTTATTGACGGTGATTTTGATTAGTTCACACGGAGAGCTCAAAAATAGCCATAAGCGTTTTGGCGCTCCGCCCCCTGTGGAGGAGAAGAAATAAAGTTTTTTTGCAAAAAAGCGTTGGGCAACCGACGCTTTTTTGCTTTTATTAGTAATTGGGTGGAATGCTGGGGATGTTAGGGTTATTTTATCTTTGCCTAATACAACGTCAAAACAAGGACAGTTTGACCGAGTTTACAGAACAACTGACCCACAAACTGGTGCTGTAACATGGAACGTTGTGGAGTGTAAAGGTGGTGCATCTGAATTGGGCTCTCGCCAAGTACATCAGCAGTGTACAGAGCTTTACATTCAGAGTATCATTAACAATATAAGAGACAGCAACAAACTAACTAATGACCAACTTATTGATTTAGAGAAGCTGCAAAATGCTTTTGATACAAATAAAGTTAAATCATATCGTTTGAAGCAACCTTTTAACGATGATGGTACATTAGGAAGCACTGAGATTGTAGAGTTTAATCTTTAATTCGTTTAAATTAATGGGGCAAGTTATTAATAAACATAAACGTTCAGATTGGTCTTTTGAAAATAATGACCATTTAATTCAAAGATTTTCTGTGCTTTCTAATAGCACATTAAATAATCCTTTGCCCAAAATATTTTGGCTGCGTGATAAATTAAGTGAAGTTAATTTCACAAATATAAGACATCAAATTAATCGAGGACTTGGTTTTACAGGCCATTACAGCACCGATAATTACACTTATAACTATCTGTATTACTGCAACCAACTGAGCAAAGCCTTTTTTCAATACAGTTTGGCTGATGGGCAGCCTGTCAGGATTCAAATTGCGGATAAAACCATCGAGACCATCGGTAAATTCTCGCCCAATGATAACGAAACGGGCGCCATGAACGTGGTCAGAGGGATTGAGCTTGCCCTAATACTGCGAGATAAAGAGGCACTTCAGTTTTATCCAACGATTCCTTTTGAGTTTACCGAAAAAGCCCAACACGATGACATCATTGCCGAAATCATGCTGATTTTCTTCAACATGCTGGCTCAAAATACCGCCGATGTTGCCGCAGCAGCCACCACTTTTCAGCAAATACAGGATCATTTGCAATGGGAAGAATATAAAAAATATGTACGCTACACGTCCTTTCTCAACGAAAGTATGTGGCGTTACTTGTTTGGGCATCGCCAAGAAAAAGTGGAGTTTTTATACTTGCCATTGCTCAAAGTTTACTTTTTTATCCTAGAAAACAAGCAGGCAGAGTTTGAAGAAGCTGTTTATGAGGCGTTACAACAATGGCAGCAATACTACACCAAGAAATATGTAGAACAAGGGGAAGAATTCGACCGAAGTTTTGAACCAGAGGGTTATTGGTGTATTCCTATGATTGCTGCCTGTGCTTTTGCCCACGACAGCGGGATGAAATTAGCAAATATAGAAAGTGATTACCTCTGCGATTGGATGATTGAAGGTAGGTTTGAGGGGTTTGAGTTATTAGTCAAAGGGGATGAAAAAATAAAATAAGCGCGTATGAAGTCATGATTGGCACACCCAGCTAAACATCATCGGAGAATACCAGGCATTATCTAATTAAAATTCTAATGCCAAATTGCCTTTAACATGCTTCTTCTCTTTATTTCTTAGCGAAGAATTAGTCATGATAGTATATTCCTGTTGTTTCATTGAAAGCCGAAACCAGTTACGAGCAGAAATAAGCTGATTAGAATGAAACTCCAATCGAATAAAAATATCTTCAGAAGGTGCTCTATGACCAGAAAGTAATTGGCTGAGCTTAGTTTTATGAATATCAAGTTCAGAAGCTACCTCAGTCTTCTTTTTATCTTGAAGCTCGATATACAATTTTAAGAAATAGGCAAAGCCTTTTTTGGGATCAAACGTATCCTGCTTTATATAATCCTCAATATGGATTTTCAATTGTAGCAGTTGACCATATAGCTTTTCCTGTTCAGAGCGCTCAGCTAATCTCTCTTGACGAATAACGGCTAATTGCTGATCGGCTTGGCGTTTCTGCTCAAGAGTCATTTTGGCCGGTAGCATAAAGCCATCTACTACTTCTTCGGGAGCTATTGCGTCAAGGTTCATCGTCAATGTAGGTTTGTATGAGAGTATAAAGTGGTCTTCCTTCTAAATACAGTTGCAGGCCACCATCCAGCATACCGTACTTATTTTGATAATGTTTTACTAATCGGGTTTTTGGTTTAAGCGATACACAGGCTAAATCGCCATATTCTTTTACAGCTAATCGACATGCCCATCCAATTAAACAACCAGCAATCCGATCATACTGCTTACCAGGCCCAAAATTATCACTTCGGCTAGCAATCAAGTTAATTTCTACGCGATATTCAAGTGGATAGTATGTTAGTGACATTGCCCCTAACATATCTCTACTGTCTGCCACCCGTAATTTCCACAGTTCAGTTTCCGTAAAGTCTTTCCAGGTAAAATGGAAATCCTTTTTGGTCAGTTTCTTCAAGTCGCTAACTGCTACAGGCTCAATAATAGCCTCAACAGGCGTAGGTGGATCAGCACCCCTATTGAGCAAGTACATCTGTATTTTATTTGAGTATAAATTTACAAAAAAAGTAAACTATTTAAAAATTTGTAAATAAACCTCTTCTGAAATAGAGCATTTTAAGCGATGTATAGGTCTTAGGATAAACTTTAATTAACATGTATAAAAGCATTATAACTTACCTTTATTGCATTCTCACAAAACCCTAGCCGCCTTGTTTTACCTAATCACTTCCATGAGGATATTAGCTAGGTGAGGTGCTTTGGTTAAAAATGACGGGCGGAACGCCCGTACCACATAGTATGGAAATAGACGTATTCTACCCTCAAAATCAGGCGGAATGGCGCGCTTGGTTGGAACAAAATCACCAATCTCAACAGGCCGTTTGGGTTGTTTTTTATAAAAAATCGTCGGCTATACCATCCATTACTTGGAGTGAGGCCGTGGATGTCGCGCTGTGCTTTGGCTGGATAGACAGCAAAAAAGTTACCATCGATTCCGAAAAATCACACCAGTTTTTTTGCCCTCGCAAGGCAAAAAGTACGTGGTCGAAAATCAATAAAGTAAAGGTTGACCAGCTTATCGAGGCGGGATTGATGACGGAAGCGGGTTTCGCTAGTATCGAAGTAGCAAAACGCAATGGTTCTTGGACCTTGCTCGATGAAGTAGAAGCCTTAGTCATTCCTCCCGATTTGGAACAAGCACTTGCGGGGCAGCAGGGTTTGTTGGAGCCTTTTTTGGGTTTGAGTAAATCCGTAAAAAAAGAACGATTAGCGCGGTTGCTTTTTGCCAAACGCCCCGAAACACGCCAAAAACGCATCGATGAAATAATCGTGCTGCTCACCCATAAATATACCAAAGGATAAAACAACTTACAACATGAACCAATCCACCCTTTCGCGCAAAGCCTTTCTTGAACACTCAATCGTAGGTTTGTCAGGGTTTTCATTGGCACCTAGTGCTTCGCTGCTATCTCCCGAAAAAGAAATTGCGTGGGGTGCTTCCACGGGCAATGCCAACAAATATACCCTAAAAAACGTACGCCTTGAAACAGGGTTTGACTACGAAGGCGAGGAGGTAGTTAGCACAAAGACGGGCTTGTTTGCGGTCGAAATTGAAAATGGGAAAATCAAAAACGTCAGCACGCAAAAACCACCCGCCGACGCTATCGACGCGAAGGGTCTTTTGATGCTACCTTCGTTTAAAGATATGCACATCCATTTGGACAAAACCTTTTACGGCGACAAGTGGCAGGCTACCAAAAGACGAACCAATGGCGTCAAAGGCATGATTGCGCTAGAGCAACAGATTTTACCCGACATGCTCAAAAATTCAACCCAAAAAGCCGAAAAACTCATCGAATTGTTGCAATCGCGCGGCACGGGGTTTGCACGTAGTCACGTCAACATTGAGCCAACTTCTAAGCTCCAATCGTTGAAAAATCTGCAAACAGCACTGCGTAATAAAAAAGACGTTTTTGGCGCTGAATTAGTCGCATTTCCTCAACATGGGGTGTTTTATACCGACTCAGCCCCGTATATGAAAGAAGCCGCTCAAATGGACATTGATTTCATTGGGGGCGTTGACCCGTTTACCCTAGACGGTGCCATCGAAAAAACCATGGACTTTACCATTCAATTGGCCTTAGACCACCACAAAGGAATTGACATTCACTTGCACGAATCGGGCGAATCTGGGCTCAAAACCATCGAGTATTTGATGGCCAAAGTCAACGAAAACCCCGTGTTAAAAGGCAAAACCTACGTCAGTCACGCTTTTGCGTTAGCCAAACTTGAGAAAGAAAAACAAGAAGAAATTGCCGAAAAACTTGGCGCTGCCCGCATAGGTATTTTATCCACCATTCCGTTTGGAACCACCATCATGCCCATTCCTACGCTGTTGAAGTACGGGGTCAACGTCATGACGGGTAACGACAGCATTGTAGATCATTGGAATACGTTTGGAACAGGAAGCGTATTACAAAAAGCCAATCTTGCTGCTCAGCTATACGGGTATTCTACGGAGTTTGGGCTATCGAGAATCCTACGATTGGCCACCGCAGGCCCTTTGCCACTCACCGACAAAGGCGAACAGCAGTGGCCCAAAGCAGGCGACGACGCCAATGTAGTATTGGTAGATGCGAGCTGTTCGGCCGAAGCAGTTTCCCGCATCTCCCCCATCAAGTCGCTGATATACCAAGGGACGGTTGTTTACTAAACACTTGATAAAATATACTTGCTTCCAACCGTGTCGGTACTATTTTGATTGGCATCATTGTATTTAAAGAACCCATCACTTTTTGGAGACTCCTATTTCTAATTACTTTAATTGGCTCAATCGTCGGGCTAAAAGCTGTATCACACTAGGCTTTTGAAAAAAATGCTTTTGTCGTCCAATTTTAGATTAAAAAGTCGCTATAAAGTGATTAAAAAGTACTTAAAATAGCCCAAAACTCACCAAAAATCACCATTTTTCTGGCGTCAAATTGATCACACCTTCCCTCTAACTCGCTGTGAATCAATTTGCTAAAATAGTCATCAAAAATAATTTTGATTTCTCTTGTTTTCTTCTATCTTGTATATTGCAGTATCGCTATTTATTGTATATTTGTCTCGACAATACGGTTTTATATCTAAACAAACAAGGTTTTTGGATATTCAGGAATCTTTATTGAACGATAAGACACTATGTTGTCTCTCTAACAAAAGAAGTGCTTAACCTACACTTCTTTCCACAGCCCAATTTTGAGAAAAACGAGTACTATTATCTATCAAACTTTGTATGATTCTTGACAAGATTCTGGAGAAACCCATGAATGAGTATCCTGTTATGGATACGAGGGAGGGTATTGTACTGTTCTACCCTAACATTCCTGCCAAAGCCGCTTCTAACATCACAGAAGTCCTTCATTCACGTTGGATTGGCCAAGGCCCTAAAGTGGACGAATTTGAACGTCGCTTCGAGTCAAAATTTACGTACCCCAACAAATGCTTGGCAGTTGGTTCTGGGACGGATGCTCTTCACTTGGCATATTTGTTGGCCGATTTGCAACCAGGCGACGAAGTCATTGCTCCCGTATTTACTTGTACGGCCACCAACATCCCATTCCTTTATATGGGAGTCAACATTGTGTTTGCCGATGTGGATGACAACCTCAACATCGACGTAAAACACGTGGAGCAACTCATTACGCCCAAAACAAAGGCAATTGTCTGCGTTCATTACGGCGGTCTTCCCTGCGACATGGACGAACTGTGGACACTCGGGAAGAAGCACAATCTCTTCATTATTGAAGACGCGGCGCACGCCGTAGGTGCCAAATACAAAGGGCGCTACATCGGTAGCGAAAGCGACTTTACCATGTTTTCGTTCCAAGCCATCAAACACATTACGACGGGCGACGGCGGCATGTTGGTGGTGAAAGACTCAACTTTGGTCGAAAAAGCAAAACGCCTGCGTTGGTTTGGCATCGACCGCACCAGCAAACAAAAAGGAATTTGGGAAAACGACATTGTAGAAGTAGGCTATAAATACCAAATGACCGACCTTGCGGCCAGCTTGGGCTTGGCAGGTTTGGAAGAATTTGACGAACATTTGGCACATCGTCAGCGGCTTTACCGCTTGTACTGCGAGCTACTCAAAGATATTTCAGGCATTCGGGTGATTGGTAGCGAATACACCGACCGTGAACACGCGGCATGGCTACTCACGGCCGAAGTGGATCACCGCGAAGACCTTATGCGTCACCTCCGCGAACACGGTATTGAGTCGGGACAGGTGCATTATCGCAACGATAAATATTCGATTTTTGGCGGTCGTACGCCAGGGCAATTCCCCAAAATGGATGCCATCGAAGAGCGCTATCTCGTGCTTCCACTACACGCCCGAGTGACCGAAGACGACATTCGATACATTGCGTACGTTCTTCAAAAAGGTTGGTAAATTTAATTTGGCGGAGCTTTTCAGGAGGCCATCAAGCCCCCTAAAAAGCTCCGTTTTTTCATTCTCAAAGTACTTTCATGGAGTTTACGCACACAAAAGTCTCCCTCTCCTATTCTCCCGTCTTTTCGATTCTCATCCCTTCGTGGAATAACCTCGACTACCTAACGTGTCTTGTCAATAGCCTCCGAAAAAATAGCCGTTATCAGCACCAAGTCATCGTTCATGTCAACGAAGGAAAAGATGGTACCGAAGAATGGGTAAAAGCACAAGGCGATATTAGCTATACCAAAAGTAGTCAGAACTCAGGGGTTTGTTACGGCTTCAACGCCGCTTCTCACTTGGCCATTGCCGATTATTTGGTGTTTATCGACGACGACATGTATGTCTGTCCCGATTGGGATTTTTATTTGTTGGAAGAAATAAAACAGCAAAAAAACGATAAGTGGTGCATCAGCGGAACGATGATTGAAGGTTTTGACAATGGCAATGCCTGTGTTATTACCAACAAAAACTACGGAAAACACCCTTCAGAGTTTGACGAAGCTGCTTTTTTATCAGAATATGCCAGTTTTCCCAAAGACGACTGGAACGGTAGCCAATGGTACCCGATGGTCTTGCCAACGTTTGTGTATCGGGCCGTAGGTGGGCTGAGTATTGAGTTCTTTCCTGGCATGTACAGCGACCCCGATTTTATGATCAAACTGTGGCATTATGGGGTACGGTATTACAAGGGAATTGGCAAAAGTCGGGTGTATCATTTTGCCAGTCGAAGCACCGCGCGTGTAAAGCGCAACGACGGTCGAACGCAATTTATCTTAAAATGGGGGCTGAGTAGCAATACTTTTTTCAAAAATTACCTTAAAATTGGGGCAAAATTTTTGGGCACTCTTCCAGAACCCGAAGAAAATACCACGTTACGACTCAAAAAACAAATTGACCGCTGGAAGGTAAAACTCAAAAGCCGTCCCGTAGATATATCCTAGCACCTTATGTCAACTTTAAAAGAACAAATCAAGCTGGTTCCGCATTCAAAAGGCAATGCACTGACGTTTATTCACCAATACCTTGCCCAAAACGACGTTCGGCAAAAAACCGTGATTGACGTCTCAGCGGGGTCGGGCTACGTGGCTAATCTTTGGCACAAAGCAGGGGCCACTGTCCGTGCCTTTGATATGCACCCCGACATCCTCCGAAGCGATGCTTTGACTTGTTCTCCGATTGATTTGACCAAGCCGCTACCTATTGCCTCAAACTCTGCCGACTATGTGCTTTTGATGGAAACGATTGAGCATATTCCTGACCAGACGTCACTATTGAAAGAGCTGGCTAGAATCCTCAAACCCAACGGTTTACTGATTATCACCAAACCCAACAACAGCAGCATGAGCGGCCGAATGGCCAATGTATGGGTAGAAGCCGAACGGAGCGACATGTTTTTGTCGAACGAGGCAGAGGTGATAGGCTACGACGACCAACACCTCTACAACGGTCGGGTGTATCTCTGCAACGTGCAGCGCCTGCGAACGATGGCGAGTTTGGCAGGATTAAGGTACCGAGCTGTTTATTCCAACCAGCTGAGTGTAAGCTCTTTGGTTTGGTTTGTATTTTTTGGGGTGTACCTCTATCTGCGTTCTTTTTTGACTTTTAAGAAGATGGCAAAACACTCGCACAATGACCGAGAAAAGGAAGTTTTACGCGAACAACACCAGCTCAATACCCATCCGACGGTACTCCTTCACAAGCACCTGTGTATTGTTTTTAGCAAACTATGAGGCTACTTGTTCTTTAATCGCTTCGAACGTCACATCGTAGTGTGAGGCATCGAAGATACTTTCGCCGTTGCGAATCAGTATGGCTTGGGGTGACTCATGCCATACGTCAAATTCTTCGGCAATTTTATTGGAAATGGGGCGATACGCTATCAAATCGAGGTAATATGGCTTGAGATTGCCGACTTCTTGTTCGTTCCAATCCCTTTCTAACCGACGCAGTGTAGTGGCACTAATTGAACAACGGGTACTGTGTTTAAAAAGTAAAACAGGATATTGGCGGGATTCTTCCTTGATTTCTTCTAATTGAGCGACGTCAGTGAGTCGATTCCAGTTCATTTAATTTGACACGTAAGAGGTTGATTGAATACTTTTACTGGTCTAACGTAACTTATTCAAAAATTGTTCGCATTTTTCTATACCATTGGCTTACATCTTTTGGTCTTTCTGGCCAACATCGTCGCGCTTTTCCATCCCAAAACGCGCAAATGGGTAGAGGGACAAAGAGGCACGTTGTCATTCCGAGGGAACGAGAAATCTAACACCCTCGTCTTCTGGGTTCATGCCGCGTCGTTGGGAGAATTTGAACAAGGGCGACCCGTCATCGAAGCGATTCGTACCGAATACCCTCATGCGCGTATTGTGCTAAGTTTTTTCTCGCCGTCGGGCTACGAAATCCGCAAAGACTACGACCAGGTGGACGATGTTTGTTACTTACCCGTCGATACCCCCCGAAACGTCAGGCGTTTTTTGGATAGCGTCCAACCCGACGTGGCGTTGTTTATCAAATACGAATTTTGGTATAACTACCTCCACGAGCTCAAAAAAAGACAAATTCCAACCTTTTTATTTTCCGCAATTTTTCGCCCCAACCAACTGTTTTTCAAACCCTACGGAGGCTTTTACCGACGAATGTTGTTTTGTTTCAACGAGATTTTAGTGCAAAACGAGGCATCCAAACAATTACTCAATTCCGTAGGCTATTCGTCCGCGACCGTTGCAGGTGATACCCGCCTCGACCGCGTCGTGCAAATTGCCACACAAGCCAAAAGCTACCCTGTTATTGAAGCATTTAAAGGCACTGCCCCGCTTTTGGTCATTGGCTCTGCCTGGCCAGACGATATGGAGGTGTTGATTCCGTTTTTGAACCAGTGGGAAGCTCCGCTCAAGGTCATCATTGCCCCTCACGAAATCAATACCGAACAAATCCAGCAATGGCAAAAATCACTCAAGAAACATAGTGAGCGGTTTACGGTTTACAGTTTACGGTTTGGGGTTGATAATTTACAAGTTGGAGATGAAGGGGCATCACTCGACACTCTGCATTTTCCCCTCGACATTCTCTTTCTAGATACGATTGGTATGCTGGCTTCGCTATTTCGGTATGCCGATTTTGCTTACGTCGGCGGGGCATTTAAGGATGGATTGCACAATACGATGGAGCCTGCGGTGTATGGAATACCGATTTTCTTTGGGCAACCTTTTTATCAGAAATTCCAAGAAGCGCTAGATTTGTTGCATTTGGGCGGTGCTACCACGGTTGCCACTACCCAAGAATTTACGACGGCTTTTACTGAAGTATATCAAAACCTCGAAATCCGCCAGCAAAAGGCGGGTATTTGCTACAATTATGTACAGAAAAATGCGGGTGCCACGGCCAAAGTGATGGTATCCATACGAAGCGCGTTTTAGCCTCCCGAAAGTTTTAAAACTTTCGGGAGGCTTGGTTTTAATTACCAAACTTAAACGTTGTCCCCACCCGAAAGGCCGTGTGGTCGTACTTGAAGTTATTGAAAACCGCAATCGCTTCTACCCTAAAAAACGGAAACCCTGGAATAAGGCCATCCAACGCATAACCCACTTCGGTATAATGCTTGGCCATCGGAGTTAGTAGATAATGCACCATCAGGTTTTCTTTTAGGCCCGCCAAGCGCACAAGAGGTAAGCGAGTAAGCAAAAAACGGCGGTAAACGTTGGTAACGTGTGCTTCCAAATAACGTTCCGACGTGCTATATTCATAAAAAGGCAACGACCGAAATCGGGTATAGCTATCGCCGTACAAGATGAATGTGCGATTTCCCATAAAATGCTTATAATCCATCAGATACACCGACCGACGATTAAGAAATGCCCCCGCCGAAACGGCATAATGCAGTTCACTTTTGATGCCCGTTTCTAGGTCTTGACGAATATCAAACTCCACGCGATCATAATCAACAGCGCTGTTTCCAATCGTCGGAATTCCTTTGGCATACCGCAACGTCAGCGACGGATTGTTGTTTTCGAGGTAGCGTTTTCGGCCGTTGTACAGGCGGTATTTTTGGCCAGGCTTCCACGTCAGGGCCACGTCTAGTGTGAGGGCATTGTGCGGGGCAAAGGTGTAGTAAGAATCCGCTTCTAAGGCATTAAGTCGGTGGCTATGTTCGCGGTTGTAAGGTGCATTGGGCGTAAAAGCATATTGGTTCCAGCGAATCCAAGGGCGCTGGTTTTCCAGGTTTTCTAGGGCATAACGACGTCCAAATTCAATCCCTCCCGAAATACTCAACACATCGGCGAGGCGCGCGTAATTAAATGCCAATCGGCCAAATTCCTTTTCGTATATTTTCATGTAATTGTTTTCAAACAACAAAGTCGCTGAGGTATTGATGGAAGGGGAAATGGGATTTTCTGGATTAAACTGTGCTACATACCTCCCGCCCGTCAATGAAATACCGCGACGACGCCCCTGCCAGCCCGTGCTTAGCGTCCCCAACAACTCCCGCCGACCAATGGCATAACGCCCCAACGGCTTGATATAAAAGGTATTTGCTTGTTTGAAGCGTCGAATAAAATTTAAGCTACTTTCCAATACGTATCCCTCAACGGTATTGTAGCTAAAATTCTGCAACCGCAGCGGCCCTTCGTATTCCAATCGCCACTGTTTCGACAACTTAAAGGTGCGCCCCGATAACAATGCCATCAAATCGAAATTGGTAGAATCTTTTTTTGCTTTGGTGCTATCAGCCTTTATTTTAGCCACTTTTACCACCCTTACACTGTCCGAATGATGGTAGCTCTTGGTTTCGAGTTCGGTGAGCGGAATGGTGCGAATTTCGTTCCAAAAAGCATCATTACGTTTGTTGGCCATGGAATCAATGACGATGGAGTCGCTACGAACCACATTTACATCTTCCTTTTGGGCTTTACGCTCGTTGCGGTCTTGTTTTTCGTACTCTTTTAACATTTTTCTGAGTTGCTTGCCCGAAACCTCTTTTTGCTGCGCGGCCAATTCATTCAGTTTTTTGGTACGAAGGTCTTTTTTAGAAATATCACTCGATGGCTTTTCGATTTTTTCGTCCAACACCACCACATTTTCCACAAAAGCAGGATTAACCTTTAAGTCATTGTAAGTCAGCGAAATTGCGTGATTAAACTCACCCGTAAACCCTAACAACGACCCCGCAAAACGGATTCGACTGGTAGTTGGCAACCATACGCCCTGCAACGGATTATAGACTTGTTTCATCTGAAAATCAAGCCCTTCGGCCGTTGTTTCAAGGTCAAGACTGTGAATTGCCCAGGTGTTTTCGATGATGTAAATTTGTCCTCTAAATACTCCTTCTCCGTACGATTTGGGAATCACTTTGATTTTATTAACCTCTAAATCACCCTCCCGAAAAGAGCCTTGGTACTCAAATTTATAATAAGTCAGCGCCTTGGGCGACAAGGGCGAAACGGCATCTCCCACTGTGGCATTATAAAAACTCGCCATAATAAACGCATTGGGACTTATGGCGTCTTGGTTGAGGCTATTACGGGTTGAGATGACGCGTTGGTTGTAAGTATTGGGTTGTTTAAATCGAATTTCACTTACACTTTCGTTCACAATCGGACGCCCCTCTTCAATGCCTTCTTTTTTGAGCGAACTCTCGGCGTAAAAAGGAATATTTTTTACCAAACCCGATGATTTGATGTACGCCCGCGCACTGTAAGATTGCACCTGCAACGCATGAAAACGCGCTTTGGCAATGGCTCGGCGCATAATGGTATAGGCGGGGTCTTCACTTTTGGAACCAATTCTTACTTCATTGATGATGAGGGCTTGTTCTTCCAAAGCGATGTTGAGCGTAATGGTCTCATTGGTGACTTCGATGGATTTGGTCAGCGCTTTGAAACCCAAATATTGAAACACTACCTCGTATTTGCCAGGCGCAAGCGTCAATTCATAGCGCCCTTCGGCGTTGGCAATGGTCCCCGTGCTCGTTCCTTTGATAGCGATAGTTGCATACGGGAGTGGCTCGCCTTTGGAGGTTTTAACTGTCCCTTTGATGCCAAAAGCTGCCGCAAACAATGGGGTAAAAGCCAGAAATAGTAGAAAGATTATTCTCATGGATTTCGGTAAATGCTCATTTTATTCATCAACGAATGGGAACTAAAAATCGTCTGTCACGTTACTCTACTCTCCTTGCTGTTGGGCAAAGTATTCTTTGATTTTTTGGGCTTTGTCTTTACCAACAAATTCGGCGATTTTCTCCGCATCTGCCTCGCGTATGGCTTTCACACTTTTAAACTCTTTGAGCAAATTGGCAGCCGTTTTCTTACCAATACCGTCCACATTTTCCAGTTCGCTTACAATGGCATTTCGGCTACGTTTGTCGCGGTGGTAGGTGATGGCAAAGCGGTGTGCCTCGTCGCGAATCTGCTGAATCAGACGCAGTGATTCCGATTTTTTGTCGATATACAACGGTAGCGTATCTTCAGGAAAATAGATTTCTTCCAACCGTTTGGCAATGCCCACAATCGGTACTTTTCCGTACAATCCAACCGCTTTTAAAGCATCGCAAGCGGCGCTCAATTGCCCTTTTCCACCATCGATTACAATCAAATCGGGCAAAGGCGCATTTTCTTCCAACAAACGCGTGTAGCGGCGGGTCACGACCTCATACATACTGGCAAAATCGTTGGGCCCTACCACCGTTTTAATCGAAAAATGTCGGTAATCTTTTTTTGAAGCCCGTCCTTCTTTAAAACATACCATCGCTGAAACAGGATTGGTACCC
The DNA here is from genome assembly GCF_057652155.1 of Runella sp. R0.1_18. Taxonomy (NCBI): domain Bacteria; kingdom Pseudomonadati; phylum Bacteroidota; class Cytophagia; order Cytophagales; family Spirosomataceae; genus Runella; species Runella sp. R0.1_18. Next base: position 156,289 of record NZ_JBYFCK010000007.1, on the reverse strand, counting down.
TGAATGTTTGAATTATCAAAACATTCGATGTGGCGCGGCAATGTTTTGAGCTGGAGGTCGGCTTTGAGTTTAATCAGTACGCGGTCGCGGCGGTTGGTGGTAGCACTTGCCTCAATGAGTTGGCGTTCTGCTTTTTCTTTGCGGAAATAATGCACATTTTTCAACGCCATTTCCAGCAAACTGCGCTTATCTCCAATTTTGGGAATGGTAATCTCGGCTTTAAAATCGGTGGTAATGTCGATGTTTGTGATGATTTCTTTGGCCTCACTTTCGTAAGTAGTACGCATTTCGAAGAGTACCAAGGCCAAAATTTCTTCGTCGGTTTCCTCCAGTTTTTTCTTTACCTCCAACGTCTGAGCCGCCATGATGTAGCCATTCACGATTTTGAGGTAATTGACATAAGCCGCCTCTTCGTCAGAAGCAATGACGATGACATCTACATTGCCAATTTTAGGATTGACGACCGTCGATTTTGTTTGAAAATTTTGGAGCAATTCCAATTTTATTTTCCACTCATGCGCTTTCTCAAACTCCAATTTTTCGGCCGCTTGCACCATATTTTGCTTAAAATACTGCTGCGGAATACTCATTTGTCCTTTGAGAATCTGCTGAATTTGCGCCACTTCCTGCTCATACTCTTCCAGCGGTTGCAAACCCACGCACGGCCCTTTACAGCGTTTGAGGTGGTATTCCATGCACACTTTGTACTTATCCGCCTTTATATGTTCGGGCGACAAGTTGAGGTTGCAAGTGCGCAGCGAATACAATTCTCGAAACATATCCAATAGATTATACATGGCACGTGGATTGGCAAAAGGGCCAAAGTAAGTCCCTGTTTTTTTATCAACGCGGCGGGTGGATTCGACGCGTGGAAAAGGCTCATTGAAAATCTTGATAAAGGGATATGTTTTGTCATCGCGGAGGAGGATATTGAAACGAGGCTGATACCGCTTAATAAGCTGGTTTTCAAGCAGCAGCGCATCAAATTCAGTATGTACAATGGTAAATTCAATCCGACGAATCTGACTTACCAAACGACGCGTCTTGCGGTCGGCGTGGTTTTTGACAAAATAACTACTGACCCGATTTTTAAGACTTTTGGCTTTGCCGACGTAAATAATTTCCCCCTCTTCACTAAAATAACGATACACCCCAGGTTCGGCGGGGATTTTGGCTAACTCAGCTTTATAGTCAAAAACAGACATAGTAATTAAAGGCATTGGATTTTTACCCAACGCAAAGTTCGCCAAAGTTTAGGGCAATCAAAAATGGGGACGTTTAATTACACCCACCTATTTGCGCTTTAAATACCGTTCCTGCTTCGGCCTGAAAACCTGGCTGGAGCGTCACCGAAGTGCCTGATTGGTACGTTACCGTGGTCGTTGTACCTGTCACTCGATTGGCCGCGCTAATGTTATTATTGGATTGTTTCAGCACACTACCCGTAGCAATGTCATCGGTTGGACTTACCAGCGTAATCACCTGATTACAAGGCGAATTACTATTATTGTTCACGACCAAAGTTGAAGTAGTATTTTTACAGCCTGTTGTTGTATCCGTAAAGGTGAATGTGGCCGTTCCTGCTTCCAAACCCGTCACTAATCCTGCATTTGTAACACTGGCCTTTACCGAACTATTGCTTATCCAAGTTCCGCCCGTTGCGGGGAACACCGTGGTGGTGTTACCCACGAAGATAGATGCGGTTCCGCTAAAACCGACCGTTGGAAGTGGATTAACGGTGATGGTGGCGGTAGGCGAGCTGACTGCATCACAAACCCCATTTTTTATAATAACACGATAGTACATCGTTTGCGTCAGGTTCTGTGTGGTCACGCTGGTGGAAGCAATAAAAACATCGGTAGCCGAACTAAAATCAGGTGTGAGTGCCCATTGCCACTTTTGCAATGCCCCTGTGTGGCCCGACAACGTCAATACCGCGCTATTGGGTCCCGTGCAAACTGCCCTACTTCCTGCCAAATTGCCTCCAGCACTCGCCACATCGACCGTTACAGTGGCAGTAGTGCTTGCCGAACATCCGTTGGCCGTCACGGTATAAGTAATCAGGCTACTTCCTGCACTGCCCCCCGTTACAACCCCTGAAGTAGGATGAATGGCCGCGACCGAAGGCGTCGCACTGCTCCACGTCCCGCCCGCTAGGCCATTGGTAGTCAGTGTAATAGGGACACCTACACAAAGTGCCAATGCTCCCGAAATGCTACCTGCATTTGGAGGTGTTGGCTCGACCAGTTTTTGGGTTGTTGTGTCAAGCGCCACACACGAGTTGTACGAAATAGAAAAGTTTTTGTACGTTCCAGCGGAGAGGTTGGCTAACGTAAAAGCATTGTTGGCAATCGACACGGTTTTGGGGCTGCCTGTACCGACAAACGATAGTTGGTAATTCCCACTGGGGATACTCGTAGTGGTAAAAGCAATGCTACCGTTGGCTCCTCCGCAGGTCGTAGGGTTGGTCACTGTACTTGCCATCAACCCAATCGACGTGGGGGTATTAACCGTTTTTGAGGTTAGGTCAAGTGCCGTGCAGCCATTCACGACAATCGTAAAATTGCTATACACTCCTGCTGGTACATTTGTTAGGGTAAACGAATTATTGGCAATCGCTACTGTTTTGGGACTTCCTGCTCCCGTATAAGAAAGTTGATAATTTCCACTTGGAATATTGGTTGTGGTAAAGGCAATAGCGCCATCTGTACCGCCGCACGTGGCCGAAGGAGTAACCGCTCCTGCTGCTAAAGTCGGCACTATTGAATGAGCGACCGTTTTGGACGTCGCATCAGTGCCCGTACAGTTGTTAGCCGTAATCGAAAAATTACTGTACGTTCCCGCCGACAAACCCGCCAATCCAAACGCGTTATTGCTCACTGTCACAGTTTTAGGGCTTCCTGCGCCCGTGTAACTCAACTGATACGTACCGCTTGGTACATAAGATGTTGAAAAAGCGATACTTCCGTCGGAAGCACCACAAACCGTGGCGTTGGTTATCGCCCCCGAAGTCAAGACTGGACTAGGTGGATTACTTACCGTTTTGGTCGTCGCATCACTTGCAGTACAGCCATTCACCGTCATCGAAAAACCACTATAAGTTCCGATAGACAACCCCGTTATAGAAAACGCATTGTTACTCACTGTCACGGTTTTGGGGCTTCCTGCTCCCGTGTAACTCAATTGATAACTTCCATTCGGTACATTTGTGGTCGTAAAAGGTATGCTACCATTGGTTCCTCCACAAGTTGTAGGGTTTACAGATACGCCTGATGCTAAGGTCGAATTAGCAATGACACTTACTGAAACGGCGCCCGTCATGGCTGTAGCTGTACAACCCGACGGGGTCGCCCACACCGTGTATGAGCCCGCAACAGTTTGATTTCCAAAGGACAACGCATTTCCAGTCCCCGTTATGGCTGTACCTACATTGGTATTGTCCCGTTTTAATTGATAAGAGACGCCTGTCTGTGAACCACTTAACCCCACAGCTACCCCCGTTCCTCCACTACAAAAACCACCTCCACCTGTCACAGTATAAGCAGTAGGTGCTGGACAAACAAGGTTGACGTAATAGTCTTCGGTTTCCCCATACGTAAAAGTGCCACACGGGTTGGTGGGAGCACTACTAAAATTGACAATAATTCTCATTCGGGTTTGGCCAATACTGCTTCCAGCTGGCACAGTAATGGTTCCTGTGATTGCCTGTGTTCTGGCAGAAGTTGTGGTAAAAAGCTTTTCGTTTGCCTGAAATTGAGCATCTTTATTCAAATCGACCCAAATGGCAATTTGGGCAGGGTTGTAATATCCTTCCAACGACACCGTAAAACTATTTGATTGCCCCAATGTCAAGCTTTTAACAGGAGAAGTGATGAAACTATACCCACCCGCAGCGCAGTCTGAGTTACTGCTTAGGGTGGTTCCTCCCAGCAGTACGCTTGTTATTAAAATACCATACGTACACCCATTGGTATGGGTAGGGATGCAGTAGGTGCCTGGCGAAGGTGTATTGTTGGTGGTGAAAGTCCCCGTGACAAAATCGGAGCAATTGGCATTGACACGCCATTCGTAGGCCGTGTTAGGGGTTAACGACGAAATTGTCCGATTTTTGTTTCCCGACGTGCCTGCTGAACTCCATGCCCCCGCCCCTACTTGTCGGTATTCGACGGCATAAAGACCTGCCGTGTGCGTCCATGAAACCAACGCTTGGGTACTATAGACCTCAAGAACAGCAAGGTTAGACGGCGCAACGGCACTTCCCAAACATTCTTGCGTTCGGCTCCGAATCAAATTGCCAGGATACATTCCAAAGCCGTTAGCAAAGTTGATACCCGTTGATGTCAAGTGGCAATAACTCATAATGGTACCGCCATTGGTTGGTGCAGGGCCAGGAGGACAACCTTCTTCGGTGGCATAACAGTTGTCGAGCGCCCCGCCAGGCCACGAGCAGCTTTGGGTATGGGGAGAGCCAAAATTATGGCCTAACTCGTGCGTTATCACTTCTACATTCCACGAATAAGTAGGCAAATTAGGGTTGTATGTGCTCAAGTTAGCACTCACCCCATGTCCGTACGATTTGGCACATAGCACATCTATATAAGCAACCCCGCCTCCCAGACTTCGTCCGCTCAAAAAATGAGCCAAACGACCATTAAACGATGTACCAATCGTGCTACGGAATGCACTCAATACATTACCACTACTCGTATAACCCACGTAAGGATCGGTGGTATCCCAGACTTTTATTTCAGAAATAACAACCGACAGCCCTTCATTGCTGTACAAAGTCGCCACTTTGCTAAAAACCGAATTGATGTAACTGACCGTATTGGCGATTGAGCTCCCTTGCTGACCAAACAAGGCAAAATCGGCTTCCAAATAAATTTCGACGGATCCACACGCAACGTTGCTCGCGAGACTACTTGTGGCAGGCGTTTCCTTCACTAGGTTTTGGCCCATTATCCGCACAGGCATTTCATCGGCGGCACAGGTAAAATTCGATTTTTGTTTTAAATCTTGCTCGTTAAATAGGATATAGTTCCCCGAATCACCCTCCAAACCTAGGTTAAAATTGCCTGTTTTTTGGGAAATTATCCCGCTGATTTTCCCATCAATGATACTAACCGAAGCAGTAGATTGGTTGTCACCTTTGACAATTCCTTGGTAAAACTTACCCAAATTTTGCGGCTCGACTACTTCGTTTTTGGCATTTAAAACCTTGAAATTTTTACCAAAAATAGTGTAAGGCACCAGTTCTAGTTCAATGTTCTTGGTAGCCGAAACTGGCAACGAAATTTCGATAAAGTTGCTATTGTCTTGCTGCAATTGCCCTACTTCTGGCTGATTCATCAAAAAACGATGAACTGTTGCCCCTTCGACAAATGCGGTATCGGCCGCAATTCTGGCCGAAGAGAAGGGTGTTGAAAAAGGGCGGTATCGCTTGGGCGTTACTTTCCCTTTTATTTGGTTGATTTGATTTGCAATAGTTCGTTGGGCAATGCCGTTATGACTTACCCACAAACATATTAAAAGCCACACTAACCGAATCGGACGCCTTGATAAAATGTTTTTCATTTGGAATATACCAATAATCGTTGAAAAAGAATACCATTGAAACGTTGTTTATCAGTAGGGCTTTATACAAAAGTGCATAATGCTGCCGTATTCTTCAAATACTTTTTTAATATTTTGGGGTAAAGGCAGCCCTTCTATGTCGGTCAAAAATGCTTAATTATTGATTTTCACTACATTTGCAGAATTTTCACCGTTTTATATACCAAAAAATAAATTTAATTTAATTGTCAAAGCCATGAAAAAAAGTTTTCTCGCTGCAATTTTAGTCGCCTGTTCGCTAGGGGCATCGGCACAGAATGAAGATTACAAGCATGTTTTAAGCGTCCAGTCGGGCGTGAGTTTATTTTCTTTTTTTCGGGGAAACATCACAGGTTCTACCCAATCGTCTGACACGACCGTTGCATTTTCTTCGGGACGGGCATCCACTACTCCGCAAATCAACCTTGCCTACGATTACGGAATCAACCATTGGTTTTCGGTAGGTGGCGCCGTAAGTTTTAACAAGTCTTCGCTCCAACTTAACGACGTTGTCTATAAGAAAAACGAAAACCTTGGCAATGTTACCTTAGGAGTTTCGCGCCTTACGATTGGTGCTCGGGCGCTATTCCATTATGGCAATGCCGACCGCATAGATATGTACTCGGGCGTGCGGCTTGGGATTGGAATTTGGGGCGTCAGTGGGAGTTCTAGCGCAGTAGATGGCAAGATGGACGAAATCTTCAAAGAAGCAGGTGGCGGTGGGCTTTGGCGCGGAATTATTGGCAACAAAGTAGGTGCAGGTTTTGCCATGCCACAAGTACAGGTTATTGTCTTCGGACTACGCGGCTACGTCACCGAACGCATTGGACTAAACGGCGAACTCGGCTTTGGTAGTCCGTATTTTGCTTCGATAGGTATCAATTACCGCATTGGTGGGTTGTAGGAATAACTTTTTTGTCACCTCGACGTAAGGCTTTTGTCACCTCGACGTAAGGAGAGGTCTAAGCCCGCAGCGCTTCCCGAGAACAGTAACATTCTCGGGAGGCTGTGTCAAGTGTGTGAAGATATTTAAAAAATAGGCTGTATGCGGTACTGTTTTTTTATTCTAACGTAAAGACAATCGGCATGTTGAATTTCACCCTTACTGCCCTCCCTGACTGCTTGCCAGGTTTCCATTTGGGCATGAGTTTCATCACACGCACGGCTTCTTCGTCGCAGCCAAACCCAACTCCTCGCGTCACGTTGATGTTTGACAAAGAGCCATCTGGCTCAACGGTAAAACTCAGATAGACTCTTCCTTGCACATTGCTTCGTTGCGCTTGCGACGGGTACCGTAAATTGTTCATCAAAAACGTACGTAGTCCGTTGATTCCTCCCACAAATTCAGGGTCAATCTCCACGCGTTCAAACACTTCTGGCTCTTTGGCAACAACTTCAGCGGGCTTCGCAGCCTCAGCAACGGGCGCATCTTCGGGAGGAGCTACGATGGCCACTTCTTCGGTAGTCCCTTCAATTGTTTCTTGCCCAGGATTTGCTTTTTCTAGCTCCTCCGTTAGGGGTGGAAGCTCCTCAATGGGCGGATTTTCAACGACTTCAGGTACCCGATACCGAACCGCCGCCACTTTGGGTTCTTCTTTCGGCTTTTCGAGTTCGGGCAGTGGCTTTTCTTCTTTTTTCTCCATTTTTACTTGCTCAAGCGTGTATTCTTTCATGTTTATTTGCGCCAGCTCGTTTGTTTTTAATTTCCCATAAATGGTTGGCACAAGCAACATGAGCAAAAACACCGTAACTCCAATAATAAGCGCTTTTTGGAGCACTTTAGGATACGACTTCCGTAGTTCATACGCCCCATAGGCTTGATTCCTTTGGGCAAAAACGATGTCATCCAGCGTATCATACGCTGCTAAAACTGTTGTTTTCATGGTTGTATTTAGGCTATTTTATTGAAACGGATATTTAAGAGTCAAATGAACTCGAACCCGCACGGCCTTTCCGCTTTGCCGTCCAGGTTCCCAAGGAGGAAATAGTTTTACAACCCGCAGAGACTCTTCGTCGCAGCCATGACCAGCACTCCAAGCTAGTTCAATATCAGATAACTGCCCTGTAGGTTCTACAATAAACTTGACCATTACTTTGCATTTCACATTAGCGCTTTGGGCGGCTTCTGGATATACAAAGTGTTTTTGTAAAAAGTAAGTCAACGAATCTTTCCCACCTTTAAACTGGGGAGGATGTTCGACGACCGAAAAGACAGGCTCAGTAATGTTCCTATTTTGACCCACTACCGACATTGGGACAAAATAGCACACAACAATCCCGCACCACTTCCAGTGAAGTAGCTTCATGGCTGCAAAAAATGAGAGAATTAGACCAATTTGAAAATTGGCTAATTTGAAAGTTAACGTTTAGGCATTTTCAAATTAATCAATTTTCAAATTTTCACATTGTATGATTAAGTCGTTGTCATGTGTTTGAGTTGTTGGTTTTTCAGGAACCAAGAGCCTATTGAGTAGGCAACTCCAGATAAGCCAAGCACCCACATGAAACCCGAAGGAGAAAAGAAATCCCAAGACCCTTTGACGATTCCTGACAAAAATGCCATCATCATCAAAAACAGCCCAACCCCCAAAATTAATGCACTACGCAGCGCAAACGGATAGGTTTGGCGAAGGTCGTAGGCACCGTAGTCTTTGTTACGAAACTCAAAAATAATATCGTCCAAGCTTGCACTTTGGAGTTGCTCTTCGGTCATGGCTACTTCGTGTTGGTAGGTATCGCGGAGATACTTTACGGCCATGTTGTTGGCTTCTTGCGTAATTTTTGCCAGCGCCAAATCAAAGTTATAGCCTTTCCAAAGGTATTCTTCAGCTTCGCAAGCCAAGTGATCAAGCAGTTCGGAAACCAAGCGATCATTGGTATTGTGACGAATAAGATGATCGTGTAAAGTGCTAAGTTGTTGCGGAGTTAACTTTTTCATGTCGGTAGTGTCGGTAGTGGTTATGAATACATTTCCAAAATCAGAGTTTAGCCAGAGACATTTCCCCATTCATGGGTTTTAGCAAGCTTTGCATAGCTTCAACAAATCGCTCAAAATCAGACACTTTCTGAACGGCTGTCGCGTTTCCACTCGGTGTGAGCGAGTAGTACTTGCGAAGCCGTCCATCCACTTCTTCTGACTCTGTCATAAGAAACCCGTCTTGTTCAAGCTTGTGTAATACAGGATATAACGCGCCAAAGGTTAGCGTTATTTCACCGCTTGTACGCTCTTTCACCGACTGCGTAATTTCATAGCCGTACATACGTCCTTGTTCGGCCAAAAGCTTTAATACTATCGTTTTGAGCGTGCCTCGTAAAAATTCGTTACTTGATGCTTCCATAAAATCGGTGGTTAGCTCGTTATTTACTATTTTTCTTAAATTGTATGAACAAATGTATATATAAGTTTTCTATATATCAAACAACCTGCAAAAAATATTTTTCTGCTCATGGCAACTTCCTCAAATTCAAGCCAAAGTCCAGTTTGTCCTCGTTGTGGGCAGGCATTTCGTTGTCAGCTTACAACTCAAGGTTCATGTGTTTGTTCAGAAATTACGTTATCCGAACAAACGCTTTCTGATTTGCGCACGCATTACGAAGGCTGTTTGTGCATAAAATGTTTGCAAGAAATAGCACGTACTTCTGCTGTACTGCTGGACACTTAGCATGTGTTAGTATGTGCTTCTGGATACTCATATCCAGAAGCCAAAGGTTTCTCAAAACCTTCATAAGAAAAATTTGCAAGAGGTTGCGAGAAACCTCGCCCGTTGGTTAGGAGTAACCAACGCCACAGTGCACGTGCTTTAAAAATTTAATCCTTACTTCAATAGCCTGAACATCAACAATTTGCTTTTGTTCGTTATCTTCACACGATTTTAAGATTTTTCTAGCATGAAAACCCGTTTCCTTACTTTACTACTCCTCTTTTCGGCCCTATTTATCGTTCTGATTTCGTGCCATACCGAATCGGAAACGGTGCTAGAAGAAGGTTCTTTCAAATTGGTTCAGACCCAAATTTTCGATAAATCGTGCGCCACGTCGGGTTGCCATTCGTCCGAACAAGATGCTTCTTACAAACAACACGGACTTGTACTTACCAGCAAAGTCTCTTACGATAATCTTCTCAACAAATTCCCCAAAAACACCGTCGCCAAAGACGACGGTATGCGCCTAATTACGCCAGGTGATGTGGCGAAAAGCTTTTTGTTTACCAAAATCAATTGCAGTGGGGCATCATTATTGGCAGGGCGTCAGTACGGTAACCCCATGCCGTTGGGCGCCAACAGCCTTTCGGTGGGCGAAATTGAGTTTGTTCGCAAATGGATTGAGGCAGGTGCACCTCGTTCGGGCGGCTCGGTCGATGCCAGCCTTATTTCCAACTCCGTACCCCTTTGCGGGTCAGGCTTTGGCAGTAATTTTACCGCCCTCGAAGCGCCTAATCCAACTGATGGCTTTCAACTTCACCTTGAACCCTTTGAGGTTTCAAACACGTTTGAACGGGAGATTTTTGTCAGAAAACCCGTCGGTAATGCCACCGAATTGTACATCAATCGGATTCAATCTCGAATGCGTCCTGGAAGCCACCACTTTATTTTGTACGACTTCAAAAACCAAGCAAACCTTCCTTCTTTAGGTCAAGTACGTGACTTACGCAATGCCGATGGCAGCAGCAATTTACTTACTTTTTTGAGTATGCAAAACCACGTATTCTGGGCAGGAACGCAAACCCAAGAACACGACTACAGTTTTCCTGATGGCATTGCGCTTCGGGTTCCTGCCAATTATTCGTTTGATTTTAACTCGCATTACGTCAACAAAACTGCGGGTAAAATTCCTGGAGAAGTGTATGTCAACTTGTATAAAATCGACAAGTCGAAGGTAAAAATTGTGGCTAACTCCCTAGATTTGAGCAACCAAGACCTTACACTACTCGCAGGCAAAAAGACGGTAGTGACGAAGAACTTTTTGTTTTCAAAACCCACAAAAGTGCTCATGCTCACGTCACATAACCATAAACTCGGCGAAAAATTTGTCATTAAAATTGTGGGAGGCGCTCGCAACGGTGAAGTGGTTTATGAAAGTACTGATTGGGAACACCCTTTGATTAAAAATTTCCCAGTGGCATTGGAATTTAAAAAAGGCGAAGGGCTGATGTCGGAAATTACGTACAACAATACTACCACTAAAACAGTCCGTTTTGGACTAACGAGTGAAGATGAAATGGGGATTATTTTTGGGTATTATTACGAACCTTAAAGTTCTACGATTTTCAGACGCACAGCCTCCATCACCATCGTAACGCGGGTTTTAACTCCCATTTTTTGGAAAACACTCTCTCGATACCCATCGACGGTGCGCGGACTAACGCACATTTTGTCGGCGATTTCGACGTACGTAAGGTCGCTACAAGCCAAACGGACAAAATCCATTTCTCGCTCATTGAGGTGCAAGGCCGCCACGGGGTCTTGGAGCGTTTCGGGATTGAGGCTTTTGATGAGTTGACTGGTGACAAAATCGGTGTAATATCGCCCTCTTTCTACCAGAGAATCAAGCGCTTGTTTCAGTTCAAAGGGTTTGCAGCCTTTCAACAAATAACCATGAGCCCCGTTGCGGAGCATTCCGATGATAGAAGCTTCGTTGTCGTTCATCGACAAAGCCAGAATCTTGATTTCAGGATGGTTGTTTTTGAGCCAAATGGCAGTTTCGTAGCCATCCATGACGGGCATATTGATGTCGAGTAGCACAATTTGGGGAATCATCCCTAGCTTGATGCGTCGAATGAGTTCTTCACCGTTGGCCGCTTCGTACAGCACCTCGTAGGCATCATATTTTTGTACCAAACCCGACAGCGCCCTCGCCATCAACTCGTGGTCATCCACAATTGCAATCGTAGTTTTCATACAGCCAGTTAGCTCCCCAGGGAAAAATGTTCAATTTTAATACAAACGGTAGTCCCTTCCTTTATCTTACTTTCAACGATACATTTACCGCCGATGAGCTCAGCGCGGCGTTGAATATTTCGAAGCCCTGCCCCTGATTTAGCAAATTCATTTCTCATAACACCTTCATAATCAAACCCTTTTCCATTGTCTTTGATTCTAATTTCAAAATTTGTAGGCTCATACACCACCGATACGTGCAAGGTGGTAGCGGCGGCGTGTTTCAAGGCGTTGTTAATGACTTCTTGCGCCATCCGAAACAAGACGATTTCATGCTGGTACCCCAACGGGTAAGGTGTCCCCAAAATGGTAATCTCAGTTTGGTAGCGGCGGGTCTTGCGAATCCGCTGCAATTCGTGCGAAAGGCTATCAATCAATCCAAAATCTTTGACAAAATCGCCGTCGAGGCTTTTAGTAAGCGCCCGGACATCGGCAATGGTCTGCTCGACTATCTGATTACTCTCCGAAATCTGCGATTTGGTACTTTCATCCTCTACCATTTCTTCCAGCACGTTGAGGTTGATCCTCAGTACCGACAGCAACTGCCCAATGTTATCGTGCAACTCCCGCCCCAGCTGCTGCATCGTGAGGTTTTGTACCTCTAGCTGCGTTTGAAGGATTTCTTGTTGGAAGGAAGCTTGCATGGCAGCTTTTTCTTGGCGGTTTTGAGTTTGACGGCGTTGGAAGATAAGAATATATATAATTATGAATATAACAAAAAATCCAAGTATAAGTATAACTACTAAATATGCTAAAACAATATCAATATCTTCCATTAACAATCATTTATTTAATTTCGCTTGATTTGACATTAATGAAATCAGATAACAGATATATAGAATCCAATTTGACCCAATTCTAAAATTTTTAAAAACAGGAATAAGGCTCACAAATCTATTTTCCATAAAATAATTAAATAAATTAAAAGCAAATATATTTATTATACTATACTGAAGCCATCCTATACTAATCCAAAAAAGAGGATAATGAAATACTGACTCATCTGTTACATTTTTTAATAATTTTGTAAAAAACAATAGAGACCAAAGAATATACAATAGGCAGGCAAGCGTTATTGAATAAGATGGAAGTTTAAATCTTTGAAAAAGAAGAAAAAAAAATACAGAGATAAATATAAAACTCAAATTTATTAGTCTAACATTCTTAAATCTTAGCTCATTCCAATAACTCTTGGTTACTAAAATAAACTGAATAGGTATATAAATATGATATATCCATAGGTTGTTCGCTGTTTTTTTTGCGATGAACATTGCCATAGATTCGCTAAAAAGTGTAATTAGGAGCAAACCCACACTCCAACGTGAAGCTTGCCCTAACTTTACCCAGTTCTTTAAACCAATTATACAACCTGCTACAATAATTAAGTAGTAAATGTATTGGTATGGTTTCATTTTAAGGTCATTTAGTTAATTTTCAGTCGGAGCACCTGGCCTAAGTTCTTGGCAACCTGAAGGTGGCGGGCAAGGGTCTAATACGTCAAGTACATACGCATTCGAGTTATAATTTGGCTGTCTGCTCTTATTAGTGCTATCTGCTGCTATAAAAGCAAAAGAAAATTTATGTGTTTTTCTAACTTTCGCACCAGTAGCATCAGTATATGTAAATGTCCTCGCATCAAACACTGGGTACATTCTTACAACATTCAATTTTTTACCTTTTGCATCATTTATAAAGGCTTCCATTTCAGACACAGCAAATGAGAAGTAATTAGGGAATATTTTAAACGCATCAATTTTCCTTCTGAATGTGTCACGTTTTGCTACAGCGGTATCAAACTCAATCCTCATAGATTTAACCCCTACTTTCATCCCCTCAGATAGCTTCGATAAAGAAATTAGGTTATCTCTTAAAGCGCCTAATGTTTTTATATCATTACTTGTCAGTTCTGACAGCTTAAATCCAGGATTTTTTATCTTATCAATAAGCTGTACCATTTCCAAATAATCACCCTGCGCAGTAGTCTCATCATCTTTGGGTGGTTCTTCTTTCCCACATTTAATTAGTAGAAAAGAAACAGAAAACAAAAGCATAACAAATAAGTGTTTCTTCATCTCAATAGAAATTAAAGGGTTTGACATAGATTTTGGTTGCTTCTGTAAGTTACCTAAGAACTTACTAATTGCAAAGGTATTTCTATAATAAATTTTCCAGTACGGGAAACTTACCATTTCCACTGGGGAAATCTCCCGTATTTTCCCCGTAAACCTCCCCTCTGCAAGACGAGCACCTTCTCCTAGTAAAAGATGTAAACTACTCACTACCTTTACATTACCATCAATTTCTACTATCTTCACTCTCCCAAACTCAACCCATTATGAATGACAGCCTAATTAAAAAACTTACCAAAAACCGAATCACCCACTACGACCTAAACCACCTCATGACAATAGCCACGAGCGATGACCTCAAATCCATCACTCAGTCGGTGTTTGACATGGACGAAGCGACGCTCCTCGAACGGTCGGCAGTGGAAGGCGCTACACGATGGCTCAATAGCATCAAAAACGACCGTCGCAAAGAGTTGTACGTGAAGAAAATTCAGCATCCGCCCCAAGATGGCCTCAAAAAAGTGGTGGCAGAAGGGGATTCTTGGTTCAACTATCCTCTCATTCTGACAGACATCCTCGACTGGATTAGTATGGACAAAAACACGGCTGTTTTTAGCCTTGCTTCGGCCTCCGATTGGCTGGTCAATATTCTAGCATCCAGGGAATACGTCAATGGTCTATCGGTCCATCAGCCCGACTTTTTCCTAATGAGCGGCGGAGGCAATGACGTAGGCGGTATGAGTCGCATGGCACTTATGGTTACTCATAGATTTAATGAAACCTCAGAATTAGCGTACAATGCTTGGGCCAAATACCTTATCGAAAATGCCCACGAAAAACCCTACCAACCCAACGACTCAAGTTTAAATAAAAGAAAACCAACCGAAGAAAGGTGGAACAGGGCGATGGGTTATTTATCTAAAGACTTTTTTGCGTTGATGATGCTGTTCCGTTTGCAGTACTACTCACTCTTTCATAGTCTGTTGGTAGATGGCAAAGATAAATTCCCCGACCTGAAAATTATTACCCAAGGCTACGATTTTCTGGTCCCTTCTGACAATAAAGGTTGGGGAGTCAATCCACTCAAATGGTATATTCCTGTCCTGCGCTGGATTGGGCATGGATGGTGGTTGAAAAAACCGTTGATTTTTAAAGGGTTATCTGGTGAAGAACTACAACTGGACATTCTCTATGCCTGCATGTATTTCTTCAACGAAATGATGATTGAACTCGAAGAGAAATTTATGGAGCTTCACCCAACGGCCAAAGGACGTCTTTTTCACATCGACTCGCGTGGATTGGTACAACCCAACGAGTGGACGGACGAAATTCACCCGCAGCCCCATAAGTTCAGAACTGTTGCCCAGACGTACCTCGACTGCATTCACGGGCGACCTCATCCCTCTGATTATAAGCACGTTTACCGTTCCATCAATCGACAAAAACCATAGCAATGAAAATTTCACTTCTCTTCATCGTTGTAGGTGGTCTAACGGCTTACCTATTTCTTACAACAGCGGCTATTTTTCAGGGGAATTTAGGGCCTAGCTGTAATTTCTGGCCTACTGCCGAGTGTTTAGAGGAAGGGCTTGAGTTGCTTACTACTATCCAAAAACGTCAACTTCTTGCAGTCATTCATATTGACTATTGGTACCTCATCTGCTATCCATTTTTACTTGGAATTTGGGTATATCGTGAAATGCAGGCGCAGACATGGCATTTGCCAAACACCCTACTCAGATTCTGCTTACTGGTAATCTTTGTTTTATTTTTGGCTGATGTGGCCGAAAACATCCTTTTAGGTCAAATCCTTCAAGACATTTCTTATCCTTTCAAAGCCCTTACTCTTGTCACTCGTTTGAAATGGATAAGTTTCGTTTTTATACTTTTAAGTCTTTTGATTAGCGTAATAGGTCGTAAAACAGGGCTTTTCCCCTTATCTTTGCGGCTCAAAAACCGAATTGAATGATTTCAGTAGATAACGTAACCGTAGAGTTTGGGGGAAGGGCCTTGTTTAGCGACATTACCTTCAACATCAACGAAAAAGACAGAATCGCCCTCATGGGCAAAAACGGAGCGGGAAAATCAACCCTCCTTAAAATTATTGCTGGGGCCGATAAGCCAACACGCGGCAAAATCTCCGCCCCCAACGACGCGGTTATCGCTTACTTGCCGCAGCACCTTCTTACCGTTGATGACGCTACGGTGTTTGAAGAAGCCCTCAAGGCGTTTGCCGAAGCGCAAGAAATGAAAAATGAGCTCGATGCCCTCAATCATCAACTGGAAACGCGTACCGATTACGACTCGGACGACTACATGGCGATTATTGAACGGGTATCGGAATTGAGCGAGAAATACTACTCTACCGAAGAAGTAAACTACGACGCCGAAGTAGAAAAAACGCTCCTTGGATTGGGCTTCGTACGCGCTGATTTTTCCCGCAAAACGAGCGAGTTTAGTGGTGGATGGCGGATGCGGATTGAGTTGGCGAAAATATTGCTCAAAACACCCGATTTGATCCTACTCGATGAGCCGACCAACCACCTCGACATCGAGTCAATTCAGTGGTTGGAAGAGTTTTTGGTCAATACCGCTAAGTCGGTGATCGTGATTTCTCACGACCGTGCTTTTGTCGATAACATCACCAACCGTACCATCGAAATCACGATGGGGCGTATTTATGATTATAAGGTAAACTACTCGCACTACTTACAACTCCGTAAAGAACGCCTCGAACAACAGCAGAAGCAGTATAGCGACCAGCAAAAAATGATTGCCGAAACCACCGAGTTTATCGAGCGTTTCAAGGGCACGTATTCTAAAACGTTGCAGGTGCAGTCGCGGGTCAAAATGCTCGAAAAACTGGACATTGTGGAAGTGGACGAAGTGGATACTTCTGCCCTCAACTTGAAATTTCCGCCCGCACCTCGTTCGGGAAATTACCCCGTTATTGTGGAAGATTTGAGTAAAAGCTACGGCGACCACCTTGTCTTCAAAAACGTGAGTATCACCATTGAGCGCGGCCAAAAAGTGGCGTTTGTGGGTAAAAACGGGGAAGGAAAATCGACACTTGTGAAGGCGATTATGGGCGAACTTGAGTACCAAGGCGACCTAAAAATCGGCCACAACTCCATGATTGGGTATTTTGCCCAAAACCAAGCGTCGTTACTCGACCCTGACTTGACCGTTTTCCAGACGATTGATAACATTGCGGTGGGCGAGATTCGCACCAAAATCAAGGATATTTTGGGCGCGTTTATGTTTGGTGGCGATAGTGTCAACAAAAAAGTAGGCGTACTTTCGGGAGGCGAGCGCACGCGTTTGGCCATGATTAAGCTGTTGTTGGAGCCCGTCAATTTGCTCATTCTTGATGAGCCTACCAACCACCTCGACCTCAAAACCAAAGACATTTTAAAAGATGCCTTAAAAGCCTTTGACGGAACTATCATTTTGATTTCGCACGACCGTGACTTCTTAGACGGGCTGGCCGAAAAGGTGTACGAATTTGGCAACCAACGGGTCAGAGAACACCTTGAAGACATCAACGGATTTTTACGCCTCAAGAAAATGGAGAATCTTCGGGAGATTGAGCGAAAAACCAAATAATCTTCTTTTTAGCATTTATTCACAAACCCCGTATTTCACGTCCGAAGTACGGGGTTTTGTTTTCTCTTGCTTACCAATAGGCTTTAAAGCCCTCGTACACATTTATCCTAAATTTTGTATTTTTACCAAAATTATCACCATATTACCTTTCTTTTCATTCTTACTTTTTACACATTTCCATTTTCACTAAACGATATAGGCTTTTTCTGAACAAACTTAGATTTGTACAATTTTTTAGCGTATTTATATAAAAAACACCAATTTTCTTTTATAATAAATGGCTAATGTTAAAAAATATAAAATTTTATTTGGTGTTTATTAAAAAACGCATTACTTTTGAATCCGTAAAAAGTACAACAACACCAAACTGATTTATTCAACCACCTTAAATTTTATTGTCAATGGCAAAGGCTAAATTAGAATACATCTGGCTAGACGGCTACAAGCCCACTCAAAGTTTGCGTAGTAAAACTAAGATTGAGAATAATTTCTCGGGTAAGTTAGAAGACTGCGACATGTGGTCGTTCGACGGCTCTTCAACAGAACAAGCACCAGGCGGCTCGTCTGACTGTTTGTTGAAGCCAGTTTTCATTTGCCCAGACCCAGAGCGTTCTAAATTAGGTACGCCTGCATACTTGGTAATGTGCGAAGTATTGAATGCTGACGGTACAGCACACGAGTCTAACGGCCGTGCGACTATCGAAGATGACGATAACGATTTTTGGTTTGGTTTTGAGCAAGAATATTTCTTGTGGAATCTTGAAATTAACAAGCCACTTGGCTTCCCTGCCAATGGTTACCCAGCTCCACAAGGCCCATACTACTGCTCAGTAGGTGCGAAAAATGCTTACGGACGTGACATCATCGAAGAACACCTTGAGTATTGCCTCCAAGCTGGCTTGAACGTTGAGGGTATCAACGCTGAGGTAGCAGCAGGTCAGTGGGAGTTCCAAATCTTCTCTAAAGGCGCAAAAGACGCTGGAGACCAAATTTGGGTAGCTCGCTATTTGTTGGAGCGTATGGGTGAAAAATACGGTGTAGGTATCAACTGGCATTGTAAGCCACTCGGCGATACCGACTGGAATGGCTCAGGTATGCACGCAAACTTCTCAAATACAATCTTGAGAACAGCTGGTAAGAAAGAAACTTTCGATAAAATTTGTCAAGCGTTTGCTCCAGTTGTTGCTGAGCACATCGCAGTTTACGGCGCAGACAACCACCTCCGTTTGACTGGCAAGCACGAAACACAATCAATTGATCAATTCTCATACGGTGTATCAGACCGCGGTGCATCTATCCGTATCCCTATCGTTGCTGTGAAGAAGGGTTGGAATGGATACTTAGAAGACCGTCGTCCAAATTCAGCTGCTGATCCATACAAAGTAGCAGCTCGTATTATCAAAACCGTTAAAGGCGTAGAAATCTGATTTTTGGAATACATAGCACTAAAAAACCCCGTCTTTGGCGGGGTTTTTTGTTTTTTAGGCTAACTTCGTTGTTTCAAGCCTCTTTACCATTACATGAACTATTCTGACCTTACTTTCAAAGACAGGAATCCTGTCAAACGGTACTTGCAACGCCAACGGCTCAAAGAAGTAGCTAAAAAGCTCACCCAAACCCTCAATAATCAGTCACATTTACACATCCTAGATTTTGGCTGTGGCAATGCCGAGCTTTATAAATACTTAAAAGAAAGCTTTCCTTCGTTTTCGTACATTGGCTACGACCCCAGCGAAAAGTACATAGCGGAAGCCCGCTCCAATGTGCAACTTGCTGCAAATGACGCTTTAACATTCCATAAAAATGAGATTTTGGACAAAAAATACGACCTCATTTTTAGCCTCGAAGTGTTTGAACACCTCCCTGACGACATAATGAGTCACGAACTTGCGACACTCCAAACGCTGCTGTCTTCCCACGGAATCTTGGTTGTAGCCGTACCAAATGAATTGTACTTAGTCGCTCTTATTCGAGGACTGTTCCGCATGACACGCCGATTTGGAGCCTACGATGCTACCCCTAAAAATGTTTTGCTTTCGACCTTAGGCTCTCCGCCCACCGACCGCCATAAAACCCTCAACAAAGCTGGCAATTACATTTGGGCACACATGGGCTTCGACTACCGAGTCTTAGGGAAAACGCTCCAAAGCTACTTTCAGGTCTCAGCACCGTTTGGGTCACCTTTTCCTTTGTTGCCGCTATTGTTTAACACAGAAGTCAATATCTTTTGTCGCCCCAAAAAGCAAAGAAGTTAACCTTTTCAAAAAATTAACGCCTCTGTCCGAAACTCTTACCCACGTAAATTGGGTTAGTAGAATACATTTCCCTTTAAGCTATGAACGAAGAAAAAAAGAGTGGACAGATTTTTGACTTGCCTACCCTGCGTCGCCTGTTTACGTTTGTTAAGCCTTACCAAAAACAATTTTACACACTCGTTACGCTCATTTTGGTGAGTGCAGCGCTTTCGCCACTTAGTCCGCTCCTTTTTCGCTATACCATCGACAACCAAATTGCCTCAGGCGACTACAATGGTCTGGCCATGATGCTTGCCGTCATGGTGGGTTTATTGCTTTTCCAAGCCATTATTCAATTCATTCATACGTACTTAGCGGGTTGGTTGGGTCAAAATATCATTCGCGATATACGGGTGCAGTTGTACGAAAAAATCCTCAGCCTCCGACTCAAGTTTTTTGACCAAACCCCCATTGGACGCTTAGTAACTCGTACCGTGTCGGATGTTGAAACTTTATCGGATGTTTTTAGCGATGGAATGGCAGCCGTTGCGGGCGATATTTTGCAGTTGGTTCTCATCATCGGCGTTATGTTTTACACCGACTGGCGCTTGTCGCTCATTAGTTTGGCGACTGTTCCTTTTATGTTGATAAGTACGTACATTTTCAAAGAGAAAATCAAAGATTCGTTCAACGAAGTTCGCACGGCCGTTTCTAACCTGAATGCCTTTGTGCAAGAGCACATTACGGGCATGAACATCGTGCAGATTTTCAGCGCCGAAAAAATCGAACTGGATAAATTTCAGAAAATCAACACCGTCCACCGCGATGCCCACATTCGGTCTATTTGGTATTACTCGGTATATTACCCCGTTGCCGACGTGATTGCCGCCGCCGCTACAGGCTTAATTGTATGGTATGGTGCGCGCGAAATCCTCCACAATGACATCACATTTGGGACGGTCACGGCCTTTATCATGTTTACCAACCTCTTCTTCAGGCCCATACGAATGCTGGCAGACCGTTTTAACACGCTTCAAATGGGGATTGTGAGTACGGATCGTATTCTCAAATTGCTCGATAGCGACGATTATACGGTCAACAACGGCACGTACGCCCCTACCCAACTTCGCGGTGAAGTATCGTTTAAAAACGTGTGGTTTGCCTATAACGAAGAAGAATACGTCCTTAGAGATATTTCATTTGATGTAAAAGCAGGTCAGACGGTTGCGTTTGTAGGAGCTACTGGCGCAGGAAAATCGTCGGTCATCAACCTGTTAAGCCGTTTTTATGATATAAATAAAGGCGAAATCATGGTGGATGGCGTAGAGATTCACCAGTACGAACTGGGCGCGCTGCGTCACAATATCGGCGTGGTACTGCAAGATGTGTTTTTGTTTTCGGATACGATTCATAACAACATCACCCTCGGCAACCCCGACATTAGTCGCGCCCGTATCATTGAAGCTGCCCAGCTCGTTGGCGCGCATGACTTCATCGAGCGCCTTCCAGGTGGCTACGACTACAACGTAATGGAACGCGGCGCAACGCTCTCGGTAGGGCAACGACAGTTGATTTCGTTTGTGAGGGCGTTGGTTCACGACCCCAAAATCATTGTGTTGGATGAAGCTACTTCGTCGGTTGATACCGAAACCGAGGAGTTGATTCAAAATGCCATTGAGAAACTCATGAAAGGCCGTACGGCCATCGTCATTGCTCACCGACTTAGTACGATTCAGAAGGCGAACCAAATCATTGTCCTCGACAAGGGCCAAATTAAAGAAAAAGGCACGCACGACGAGCTACTGGAACACGACGGTTTTTATGCCAATCTCTATCGGATGCAGTACAAGGAAGTGGTGGGGTAATTATTAAATTTAAAGCAGTGACGCAACCCGCGTGATTGGTTATCCGTATTGTAAGTAAACCATTAAACGATTACTTACATCTATGAACCAATCATCCTTATTCCGCGTGTTCAAACACTACTCTTTCTCTGTGGGTTTAGCAGTTTTATTATTAGCTGCTGGTTGCACCAAAACCGACAGTACACCTACCTTCGACGTAGCGCTGGGACAAACCTCATTGGGGCAAGTGCTTACGGGAGAAAACGGCAAAACACTTTACTATTTTGCCTCCGACATTACAGGTCAATCGCAGTGTTCAGGTTCGTGCTTGACCAACTGGCCCGTATTTTACAAAGAAACACCTACCCTTGGAACTAACTTGACTGCTACCGATTTTACGACTATTACGCGCGCCGACGGTACCAAACAAACCGCTTACAAAGGCTGGCCGCTTTATTACTATGCAGGTGATACCAAATCGGGCGATGTGGCGGGAGAAAAACTCAACAATGTCTGGTTTGTCGCCAAGCCATCGTACTCATTGTTTTTTGCGAATGCTCAATTGGTAGGAAACGATGGTAAAAACTACCTTGCGGACTATACAGTTGGAGATGGGAAGACTGTTTACTTGGTGGATGCGGCAGGGAAAACGCTTTATGGCTACGTTCCTGACAAAAAGAACACCAACGTTTATACCAAATCGGATTTTAGCAATAACCCCACTTGGCCCATTGCCGAAATTGCGATGCCGACCGATTTACCAAGTAATTTATCGACGAGCGATTTCTCGGTTATTGACGTTTTTGGACGCAAACAACTGGTATTTAGAGGACACCCGCTCTACTATTTTGGCCCAGATAATGGCGTTAAAGGTGCTACCAAAGGGGTAAGCGTACCTAGACCAGGGGTGTGGCCTGTGTACAATGCTTCTACGACAGCTTTGCAATAAAAAATAAACCCTTCCAAGGTTTGAAACCTTGGAAGGGCTGTAAGTAAATACCGTGGTTATTAGTAACCATAGGCACATTGAAAAACCTTGACAGGGTTCAAAACCCTGCCAAGGTTAAATAAAGACTAATACTCGTGCGGAAGCGGCTGGTTAATTTGCTCATGCCACGGCAAACCGTGCTGATTGAGTAAATCCATGAATGGGTCTGGGTTTAGCTCTTCGCAATTCCATACCCCTGCTTTCATCCAATCGGCATTGGTCAACATCAACATCGCACCAATCATCGCTGGTACGCCTGTGGTATAGCTAACCGCCTGTGCACGTACTTCTTTCCAGCACTCGGCGTGGTCGCAGTTGTTCCACACGTAATACGTTTTATCTTGTCCGTCCTTGATTCCTTTGATTTGGCAACCAATCGACGTTTGTCCTGTGTAATTTTCACCCAATGAATCTGGCGGAGGCAATACGGCTTTCAAAAACTCCAACGGAACGATGTCCATGCCCTGAAATTTAATTGGCGCAATACTCGTCATTCCTACGTTCTGAAGAACTTCCAAGTGCGTCAAATACGCCTGTCCGAACGTCATCCAAAAACGCGCGCGTTTCAATGTTGGGAAGTTTTTCACCAACGACTCCAACTCCTCGTGGTACAATACATAGCTTTCTTTGGGGCCAATGCCTGGGTAATCAATCGGCTTGTGAATGCTCATCGCAGGAATTTCCACCCACTCCCCGTTTTCCCAGTAGCGACCAGGCTGCGTAATCTCACGAATATTGATTTCGGGGTTGAAGTTGGTAGCAAATGCTTTTCCGTGGTTTCCAGCATTACAGTCGATGATATCTAAGTAGTGCATTTCATCAAACTGGTGCTTGTTGGCAAACGACGTAAATACCTGCGTCACGCCTGGGTCAAAACCGCAGCCCAACAATGCCATCAAACCCGCTTCTTTAAAACGCTCTTGGTACGCCCACTGCCAGCTATACTCAAACTTTGCCACGTCTTTTGGTTCGTAGTTGGCTGTATCAAGGTAGTGAACTCCCGTTTCCAAGCACGCATCCATGATGGTCAGGTCTTGGTAAGGCAGGGCCACATTTATCACCATTTTAGGCTGAAACGACTTGATAAGCACCACAAGCTCCGCTACGATGTCGGCATCTACTGCGGCCGTTTGAATCGTTACCCCGTGCATCGTTTTAATATCTGCCGCAATTTTATCGCATTTCGACTTGGTGCGGCTTGCAAGCATGATTTCGGTAAAAACGTGCGAATTCATTGCGCATTTGTGCGCAACCACGCCCCCTACTCCTCCTGCTCCTATGATTAAGACTTTTGACATTTTAGTTGTGAGAGATTTGGTGACTGAGCCGCTTTCGTTAGAATTTAACTTCCGCCAGCTCAAAATTTAGTCGGCAAAGATACGATGCGTAAGCGTTTTTTCTGTTATTTGAATGTTAGTTTTTAAACACTTAACTTCATGGACATTCTTTTACTCATTTTAGGCATTGCTGGGTTGTTGGTAGGGCTTGCGGGTGCCGTTCTTCCCCTCCCTGGACCGCCATTAAGTTTTGTTGGATTATTGTGTCTTTATTTTTGCAGCTACGCTACCATGAGTTCATGGGTATTGTACTCGTTTGGCTTTGTGACGGTCATTATCACTGTACTGGATTATTACGTCCCGATTTGGGGCATCAAAAAATTTGGCGGGAGTCAATACGGCACTTGGGGTTCTACGTTGGGGCTACTGCTTGGCTTTTTTGTCATTCCTGCTTTGGGAATATTTTTAGGTGCCTTTTTGGGGGCACTTGTGGGCGAACTTATCGGCGGGATGGCCATCGACAAAGCCTTAAAAGCCGCTTTTGGCTCATTTTTAGGCTTTTTATCGGGCATTGTAATGAAAGTAATCTTGTGTTTGGCCATGATTATTTACGCCGTTTTGGCCTTGGTATAAGTTTTTAAAAAAACTTTCGACCTGCTGGCGTAGGGGAATTACCGTGACGAGTTGTCATCTTAGCAAATAGCCAAGAAAACAAACCTCTGTAAACTTTCTCCCGTCGCCCAGTAGGGTAGCCTTGTAAATTGTACTTGCTTTTTACAACACCGCTTTTGCTCGGTGACGGGATTTTTTTGTCTAAAAATCACAATCCTACAAAGCCATGCAAAGCAACATTCGTTTTAAAAACAACCGTTTCCATCACCTTTTTTCGCGTTACTCGTATTTTTTCATCGCAGTCATTGCACCCTTACTTTCAATCACACAAACAGCTCATTCCCAAACCCTTACTCAAACAATACGTGGGATAGTGGTGGATAAAAGCCTCCAAACGCCCATTGCTGGGGCAAGCATTGTACTCGTAGGAAGCCAACCACTGCGCGGTACGACAACTAGCACCGATGGCGACTTTGCCTTACCCAACGTACCAATAGGCCGCCAAACGCTGAAAGTGACGTATATGGGCTACAAAGAGAGTATTATGAGCAATATTGTGGTCAATGCGGGCAAGGAATTAGTGCTAACCATCGGCCTCGAAGAAGACATCACTCAGTTGGCCGAAATCACGGTCAAACCGACTGTTGAAAAAGACAAACCCCTCAACGACATGGCCACCGTAAGCGCCCGTACGTTTTCGGTCGAAGAAACCCAACGCTACGCCGCCGCTGTCAACGACCCTGCGCGTATGGCGACAGCTTACGCGGGTGTGATGTCGGCCGACGACGGGGGCAACAACATTGTCATTCGCGGTAACTCACCCAACGGCTTGCTGTGGCGAATGGAAGGTATTGATATTCCCAACCCCAACCATTTTTCGAGCTTGGGCGCTTCGGGGGGTGGCATTTCGATTTTGAGCGCGCAGGTATTGACCAACTCCGACTTTATGACGGGCGCTTTCTCCGCCGAATACGGCAATGCACTCTCGGGGGTTTTTGACCTTAAACTCCGCAAAGGCAACAACCAAAAGCGCGAATACACCGTTCAGGCGGGGCTTTTGGGCTTAGACATCGCTGCCGAAGGACCTTTTTCGACCACTTATAAAGGTTCTTATTTGGTCAACTATCGC
This sequence comes from Runella sp. R0.1_18, assembly GCF_057652155.1. Lineage (NCBI taxonomy): Bacteria > Pseudomonadati > Bacteroidota > Cytophagia > Cytophagales > Spirosomataceae > Runella > Runella sp. R0.1_18. The sequence continues at coordinate 131,002 of NZ_JBYFCK010000007.1, read as the reverse complement.
TACTCTACCCTCGAACTTTTGAGTAAAATTGGCCTTCCCGTCGGTGATTTTGCCCAACGTTTCCAGGATATTTCGTACAACATTTCGCTTCCTACCCAAAAATGGGGAAAATTTACCCTCTTTGGTTTTGGCGGATTGAGCAGCAGCATGGGCGTAGCTAAAGCCGATTCTACCCTATGGAAAACTGAAGGCGACAAACGTTTTGATGAAAAATTCAAGTCTAATACGGGGGCTTGGGGAGCAACGCACTCACTTAACTTCAGTCCGAATGCGTTGTTAAAAACGGTGGTGCTGTATTCGGCCTACGAAAACGGGTTTAGGCAAAAACGCTACACCGATAGCTACGTTTTTGAACCTCGCTACGATGAACACTATCAACTCAACAAACTGTCGGTGTCAAGTACGCTCAATTACAAATTCACCGCCCGCCTTGCGCTCCGTACGGGAGCGATTTGGAGCCACCAAACGTACGATTTTTTCCGAGAAGCGTGGGATGCCGAAACGAAGAAATGGGAACGCTACGTGTCGTCCAAAGGCCAAACTGCTACCCTTCAGATTTTTGCGCAAGCCAATTATAAACTCACCGAACGCCTTACTGCTAACCTTGGGGTGCATACCCTGCGTTTATTCCTCAACAGCCGCCAAAGTATTGAACCACGAGCGTCGGTCAAATGGGACTTGGCAACGGGGCAATCATTGGCGCTGGGCTACGGCCTTCACAGCCAAACTCATCCGCTGGCTTTGTATTTTTATTCTCCAACAGCTGGTGATATTCCTAATCGTTACCCCAACCAGTCGCTTAATTTCACCAAGGCTCACCACCTTGTCCTTTCGTACGACCGACTTTTAAGCGAACATACCCGCCTCAAAACCGAGGCTTATTACCAGTCGCTGTACGGCGTACCTGTCAGCGCCAACCAGCGCGATGCCATTTCTATCCTTAACGTTGCGGATGGTTTTATTTCCAAACAGTTGGCCAACAACGGACGAGGCGAAAACTACGGGTTTGAGCTTACGTTGGAGCGTTTTTTACACAACAACTTTTATTACCTTGTGAGTGGCTCGGTTTTCAAATCGCGCTACCAAGGCTCCGACGAAGTTTGGCGCAGTACGCGTTTTGACGCAGGAAGTGCAGTAAATGTATTGGTTGGAAAAGAATGGCCACTAGGTCAGGGGAGAAATAACGTACTGGGTGTCAACCTCAAAACCACTTATATGGGTGGCTATCGCACCACGCCCATCGACCTTGCCGCTTCTCGCCGCCAAGGACAAACGGTATGGATTGATGCCCAAACCAACCAAGACAAATTGGATGCATATTTTCGGTCGGATGTACGGGTAAGTTGGAAACGCAATAAAAACGGCTTCACCAGTACGCTTTCTCTCGACCTTCAGAATGCAACCAACCGCCAAAATGTCTATAACCATTTCTTTGATTCTAACCTCAACGAAGTTCGTACCGTTTATCAATTACCGCTCATTCCTGTCTTGAACTACCGAGTCGAGTTTTAAGGAGGAGTGGACCATTACTTGCTCTCTTTTCTAAATTTATAATCAGTTAAATTGACCTAAAACGGGTATGTGCAGGCAGATTCTCAAATCTGCCTGCCGAGGTTTCTCAAAACCTCGTGACGCGCTCGATTCATTCGGTTTTGAGAAACCTCAAGCGGCGGTTAGGAGTAACCGCCTTGCACATTACCTTCCCCTACACTGTAATTCTACGCTTGCGGCCAAGCACTTGCCACGTATCTACCACTGACTGGTTTTCAACAACGTAGGCTTCGTCGTAGAGATTTACCGTAGGACAGACGTGAAATGGCACGCCGTACAACACATCGCCAACGTTGATATTTTCCCAATTTTCTACGCGGATAACGCCGTGTTCTTCACTTTGTCCAACGAGTTCGTAATTGTCAAGATTCAAAAAACGAATTCGTTTATCAATGGGGTTTTCGGCGGCGACGGCTTTGTGACCCATATCCACCGTAATCAATCCTGCTTTTGGCTTTGAAATCACGCGGGTAAGTACCAGTGCCGCGTACTCAAACGGCTGTTCGGGTAGTTTATCGCCGTAGCCCCAGTCCCACAGCACACAAGTCCCTGGACTACAATACGTTTCGGCATGAAGTGCGTGAACGGTAAACGTAGGCGTTCCACCTGCTACAATGATGGGGCGCGGCAATCCTGCTTCTGCGATGGCTTCTAAAAAATGTTGGACATCCACAAATCCGTCTTCCACTTCGTGGCGACGCGACTCAAAATCGGGCGTCCGCAAGTGCCCATCATATACGTGCAAACCGTGACAAGAAACGTTAGGAAGCTCATGTAGTAGTTGATACAGTTCAAGAATGGCTCCATCGAGGGCGTGTCCTGAGCGGTCCATCCCGTTGTTGACGTCCAAAAACACATCGCTCACCATGCCGCTTGCACCAAAAAGGTCGTTGTGTTCTTTTACCACCGACGCGCTGTCAATTAAGGAGGCCACAAAAACGTCGGGATACTGTTGACGAAACGCCAGCAAACGCTTTACTTTCGGCCCCATCAACTGGTGGGCAATCACCACGTACTTCGCTCCTGCCATAGCGGCCATTTCGGCTTCGGCAATGGTGGCACACTTAAATTTTGAAATGCCTGCGGCGAGCATCATTTTTACCACCTCAGGCATTTTATTGGTTTTCACGTGCGGGTACAAACGCTCGGCATTGCCCGCAATGTCAACCATCTTTTGAATATTACTTACCACTCGCTCTTTATAAATCAACAACGACGGCGAATCTGCTTGCTCCTCGTTTTGGAGCTTATACCATGGAGACATAAAGGTTAATTTGGGTGAATTGTCCAAAAATACGATGGTTCGTTCAGACTTTCCAAACGCTTATACGTAGGTCGCATAAAAATATCAAGAATTTACTTTTCGGAACTATCTCAAAAAAAACAAGTTAGCACCAATGGAGGTTGTATTTTTTTACTTACTTGAAAAGGAGGTGCGCCACGTCAATGACACAGTCCGTCAAAGTTGGTAAATTTGTTACGCTAAAATCCCCCAATACACTTTAACATCTAGCAATATTATGTCACAATCTGAAGTCGCCAACGCTGTAGAGCCCCTGTTGGTTGAAGACCCCCACCGCTTTGTACTTTTTCCTATCAAACACCACGATATTTGGCAATTTTACAAAAACCACGTAGCAACGTTTTGGGTGGCCGAAGAGATCGACCTTGCGTCTGACCTTCAACATTGGGAAAACCTCAACGACGGCGAGAGACACTTCATTTCGCACGTTTTGGCTTTTTTTGCGGCATCCGACGGTATCGTTAATGAAAACTTGGCCGTCAACTTCCTGAGTGAGGTACAGTACGCTGAGGCGAAGTGCTTTTATGGATTCCAAATTGCGATGGAAAACATTCACTCCGAAACCTACTCGTTGTTGATTGATAGTTATATCAAAGACCCCGTAGAAAAAGACCGCATTCTTCGTGCCATCGACACCATTCCGTGCGTGCAAAAGAAAGCTGAGTGGGCTTTGCGTTGGATTTCCAACGGCTCGTTTGCGGAGCGTCTTATTGCCTTTGCGGCCGTAGAAGGTATCTTTTTCTCAGGTTCGTTTTGTTCGATTTTCTGGCTCAAAAAACGTGGTTTGATGCCTGGACTAACGTTCTCTAACGAACTTATCTCACGCGATGAAGGATTGCACCGCGACTTTGCCTGCTTGCTTTACACCGACCACATCATCAATAAACTACCCGAAGAAAGTATTTATAGTATCATACGTGATGCCGTGGATATCGAACAAGAGTTTGTGACGGATGCCCTCCCTGTTTCGCTTATTGGGATGAACGCAACCTTGATGAATCAATACATCGAGTTTGTCGCCGACCACCTTTTGGTGTCGTTGGGATTGAAGAAAATCTACAACTCGACCAATCCGTTTGACTTCATGGACATGATTTCGCTCCAAGGAAAAACCAATTTCTTTGAGAAGAAAGTGGGTGAATACCAAAAACCTGGCGTAAAAAATTCTAGCAAAGAGCGTGATGTTCAAACACTTAGCTTCGATGCTGATTTCTAGTTTGAAAACTACCTGACGCTGCAACAAAAAAGGAAGCCTAGGCTTCCTTTTTTGTTTACTGAGTATGTCGTTAGTCGGGTTGTGAGCAACCCTCTGCACGGTGAGTCGGGTTGCTTACAACCCGACCAGCACGCTCTACCGATATCCTAATGTACGGTTCATTTCGGTGACGATGTAGTTAAAATCATCGGGATTATTCTCAAAGTCAAGGTCGTTGACGTTGATCGTCAACAGCGTTCCGTCGATGTACGTATCAGCGAAGTTTTCGTACAATCCATTGAGATTGAGCAAATATTCGTCGCTGATGGTTTGTTCAAATTCGCGTCCACGTTTCTGAATCTGACGGCGAAGTTTGGGCAAATCAGCCTTCAAATACACAATAATATCGGGGGCTTTGATGGCGTTGGTGATGGTTTCGTACATCATCAAATAGTTCTGATAATCACGGGTTTCCATCAAGCCAGAGTCGGCCAAATTTTTCGCAAAAATAAATGCGTCTTCGTAAATTGTACGGTCTTGAATCACCGTCTGATAGTGCATCGAGCGAATCTTTTGGGCTTGTGCAAAACGACTGTTAAGAAAAAACACCTGAAGATTGAACGACCAACGCGCCATGTCTTCATAAAAATCGGCCAAGTAAGGGTTTCCTTCTACGGCTTCGTACAAAACTCCCCACTTATAGTGTTCTGAGAGCTTGCGAGCGAGCGTAGTTTTACCTGCTCCGATGTTTCCAGTAATTGCAATGTGCATGATAGGGTAGAGTTAAACCGTTATGATAAAGTTTTAAGTGGTGGTATCGATGTTTAGGCGAAAACTTTCATAAAAAGTATGCGAATATAGTCAGACTTTTATACTTTTTCTGACTCATGCGCTTACTTCTCGGCCAGCTCCTAAGTTTTTTGTAATTTTGCAGGAACGTTATTTGCTGATTTTCAATTTCTAACTATACCACAGAAAAAATAGAACTCAGCTTTATGTTGTACTTCTTATTATGAGTCAAATGAAACCTTACAGTGTTCTTTTATACTATCAATACGTGCCCATCGAAGACCCACAGGCGTACCGCGATGCGCAGCACGAATTTTGCGTCAACAACAACCTCCTCGGACGCATCATCATCGCTCCTGAAGGGCTTAATGGTACGGTATCGGGCCTCATCGAAGATTGCGAAGCCTACATGCAGTGGGTGAAAGCCGACCCACGTTTTGCGAGTATCGACTTCAAAGTGGAATACCACGAAAATCATACGTTCCAAAAACTGCACGTACGCCTCAAAGAAGAGATTGTCAACTCTGACTTGCCCGTGGATCCACTCAAACAAACGGGGGTGCACCTAGAGCCAGATGATTTTAAGCAAATGCTCAAAGAAGACCCTGATTTGGTGGTGATTGACATGCGCTCCAACTACGAGCACAGCGTTGGGAAGTTCAAAGGGGCGATTACGTTTGACATGGAAAACCTGCGCGAATTGCCGCAGCACATGCACGAAATTGAGCATTTGAAGGGCCAAGGCAAAAAAATCGTGACGTACTGCACGGGCGGTATCAAGTGCGAAAAAGCCAGCGCTTATCTTCTCGACCAAGGGTTTGACAACGTTTATCAGCTCCACGGCGGCATCATCAAATACGGACTAGAAGCGGGAGGAGAAGACTTTGAGGGAAAATGCTACGTGTTCGATAACCGCCTCACGGTGGACGTCAACCAGGTCAATCCAAAAGTAATTTCGACTTGCTACGTTTGTGGTACACCTTCCGACCGCATGGTCAACTGCGCCAACAACGAGTGTAATATCCACGTACCAATGTGCGAAGATTGCGGGTGGAAAATGGAAGGGGCGTGTTCGGAGGCTTGTAAATGTGTTCCCAACAAACGCATTTACGATGGCACAGGCTACTACCCGCGAAAAAGCGACCACTACACGCCACTTCAAGGGCTCAAAAGCTTTAAAAAGTCTATGAAAAAGGCCGAAGCTTAGTTTTGTTTATGTTGCTCGTCCCGACATCCAGTCGGGACGCCCACGGCATAAAGTCTCCGACTTAAAACACAAATAACTGATATACAATAGATTTCATTCAATGGCAACTACGAATGCAAACGCATTTGGGTTAACCTAGCGCGACCTACAAACACTACGCAATGTATTTGCGGCCTATCCTGAGATAGAAGAAGTCCGTATTTTTGGAAGCAGGGCCAAAGGAAATTACCACAAAGGCAGTGATGTAGATTTGGCCGTGATGAATGAAGGTGTTAGTGTCAAAAGCATTCGTGCCATTACCGCTTTATTATCCGAAAGTTCATTGCCCTACCGAGTCGATTTAGTCAATTTTCCTGCACTTTCATATCCAGATTTCATTGAACATATCAATAGAGTTGGCAGGTTAATTTATAAGAAGATAGAAGGCTTTTAAAGGCAATATATATACATCCCAAGTTTTATGTCAACTACTCATGGATCAGTTACCTTTAATGAAATAAGCGAGACCCATTCGACTTGGGTGATAAAATATTGCTCACCTACTTTCAACAATCCATTATTTCTTATTTGGTACACAGATACCGACAAAAATAGTACTGATAAATTATTGACCTACAAAAACGGAAAAATTTTCGCTACTGATTCATTAAATGATTTAAAATCCAAATTACGTTCTGAAAATAAAGACTTAATTTGGTTTGACAATCTAAATATTTGGCTAGAAAACTCAAACAATTTAGCAGCAGTAGAATATTGCACCTATGATTTAATCTCGCTTACAAACGAGCTTGATGCAGGGAACATGAATGATACTTTATTAGGTGATTTTGTTGACTTTATTAATTTATATCGTGACTTTGTTAATCAGCATCCAAACAACCTTCATCTCCGAGTCTATTCCCATAGCAATGCACTAAAAAAAATATGGAATTACTATTATGATTTTACTTTTTGGCCGTCATATGAGAAACCAGACGAAGCACAACATAGTAAAAAGCCCAAGCTTGGAATCAGTTCAAAAAAAATAGCAAGTCTGTTAAAAGAACTACAAAGAACATTTGAAGAAAATCTACAGCTAAACTAGCAATATGACCGAAAAGCCCAACGTATTGGTTGTATGTGGAAAAAACAAAAAACGGAGTAAAACCGCAGAGCATCTGTTTTTGAACGACAACCGTATTCGCATCCGTTCGGCAGGATTAAGTCCCAAAAGCAACCGAAAAATCTCCGAAAATGATTTGCATTGGGCTGATTTAGTGTTGGTGATGGAATACGAACATAAATCAAAAATTAAGGAGCTTTACAGGCATTTGGAACTTCCTACCATCGAGGTGTTGGCCATTGCCGACGAATACGAGTACATGGACGAAGAACTCATAGAAACCTTGACCGACAGAATCAATGATACCCTAAAACGTATATATGCGATTTAGGCAAACAGCTATTTATGTCAACCAATGAAATTCAGCATCAGCGATTTTAGCATTTTGATGGGGGGAGGTATTGCGCTTTTGGTGGCCATAGGCGTTTGGTTGAGAAACAAACAGCAGTCGTCCGTCGCTAACTATTTTCTCATCGCTTTTTTGCTCAACTGTCTCATTAGCATTTTTCTCAAAATCCTGTACTTCAATCAATTATTTGAGCAATTTCCCCATTTCCTCAAGCTAAACCACCCACTTGGATTACTGCGTCCTGTCACCTTTTACCTGTATTTTTACTTTTTATTTCGCCCGCAAGTGAGGTGGCAAAAAATTCAGTGGCTTCACTTTGCTCCTACGCTTCTGTTGCTGGTTTATACCTTGCCTTTTTATGCCCTAAGTACCCCCGACAAAGTGCTTGTTTTCCAGCAAGCCCTCCCCGACCCTGCCCCCAATTTTAGGTCATTTGCGGGCATTACTGTGTCGTTGGCCGTGGGTTATTTTTTGCTATCGGTGTATGAGTGGTGGCGTTTTCGACCAATCTCCGCACACACCTCTTTGCCCAAAATCGTTTCCACCCGACGTTGGCTACTACTGTTGCTCGTGGGTTATGCCCTTTATCTACTTTCGTCGGCGCTTATTTGGTTCCTAACTTATCCCCAATACGAATATTTTTCCTACCAAATCATCTCCCTTTTTTTGATGGTAGGTTGCATCAAGCTCCTCAGTCAATCCGACTTACCTGCGTACCAAATAATTCCTCCGAAGTATGCTAAGTCTAACCTCGTTGGTGCCCAAAAAACACAATTGCAACAGGAACTTCACCGATTAATGCGGGACGAAAAGCTGTTTTTGAACGAAAACTTACGTCTAAAAGAAATGGCACAAAAAATGGGCATCAACGAAAACCAACTTTCTCAGCTTATAAACGAGGGCGAAGGAATGAGTTTCAACGATTTTGTCAATAAATTTCGCGTTGAAGCCGCCCAAGAGTTACTGGGTTCGGAGCAATTTTACAAAACGACGATTGAAGCCGTAGGGTACGATGTTGGGTTTGGCACACGGGCTTCTTTTTATAACGCTTTTAAGAAATTTACGGGACAAAGCCCCAGCGAATTTCGTCGAAAAAGCAGCTAAATATTGTCCAATCTTACCATTTTTGACGATTATAGGCATTTTTAGACCTACTCTTGCCCAAAAATTCACCAAGTTTTAAAAACCAACAAGAGTAGTCTCCCATGAAACAATCACTTTATTTTTCGCTTAAAACAATCGCCGCTGCTTTTATCTTTGCAGTATTGAGTCCTTCAGCCAACGCCCAATCGGTCTGGATCATGGATTTTGTGGAAGTCAAAAATGGCAAAGAAGCCGAAGTGGCCTATTTTATTCGTCAAAATTGGCAGGTTTTCCGCGTAGAGGCCCTGAAACAAGGCATCATTACGTCTTATAAAGTGCTAAAAACTACTCCTGATTCGACGGCGGCATTTCGCTATATTCTGATGACAGAATACGCCGATAGTGCTGCTGTAAGGCTCAGTGAAGAACGTTTTCGACCTATTTTGAAAGCATTACGCCCCAACGGCCCCCTGTTTTTAAACGAAAGCCGTCCCAAAGATTTTTGGCAAATTCCGATTTCAAAACAGGCAGCAACGTTTATTCATTCAAACGAAAAAAAGTAGCCAACGAGTAACCCATGAAATTCGACACACATGCCCCAAGCACCCGACTCCAGCCGTACATTAAGTATTTTGTGGTGTCGGAAAACGACCAGGAAAGCGACTACAAAGTCTTTCCGTCGTCGGGGCTTGTGATTGGATTTCAGTACCGAGGCCAACTTACTTCTTACCAAAATGACACTGTCCAATCGCTTACTTCGGCGGGAATTACAGGGATGTCCGACAGTTACAAAATTTTCAAAAACTCCGCTCATATCGGCACTATTTTGGTCTATTTTACCGAGACGGGTTTTGCCCATTTTTCCTCCCAACCCACGCACGAACTTTTCAATTTGAGCCTGTCGTTGGAGCATATTTTTGACAAAAGAGTTATCCAAGAAGTAGAGGAAAAATTGGCAGCAGCCACTACCGACAAACAACGCCTCCGAGTCGTAGAGCAGTTTTTTCTTTCCCAACTCAAAGACCTCGAAACCGATAAACTTATCGTGGAGGCGGTTAGGCTAATTTACGAAAGCAAAGGAAGCATTCGGGTGAAAGAACTCAACGAACGGCTGTTTATCAGCGCCAGTCCGTTTGAGAAACGCTTCCGAAAGGTTGTGGGCACGACGCCCAAAAAATTTGCGTCGATTGTACGTTTTAACACCGTTTTAGCTCAATTTGACCAACAAAAATCGCTGACCGATATTTGCTACGAAAACCACTTTTTTGACCAAGCCCACTTCATCAAGGACTTCAAACAATTTACGGGAGATACACCCGAAAACTTCAAACGCTTCCTGTAGAAAAACGATTTTTCACAATCATAAGCCCACCCATTATCGAATGAAAATTTTGTACATTTATGCTTTTGATTGCACCAGCATCCTGCCTCAACTCAGTCGGTTTATGTATCATCGCTTTATCTGTACGCTCTTTTTAGTCCTCTGTTTTGGGTTAGCTTCAAGCGCCCAAGACGATTCCACTCGTTTTTTTGTGGAAACGGGCGGAGTGGCCGCTACCTCACAGCACACACCGTTTTGGCTTCGTTCTAACCAATTTGGAAGCGTTCCCCTCTCCAATCCGTTTGTGTTTGTGAAAACAGGAGCACAAGCTTTTATTGGAACAAAGCCCCGCAAAGCCCAACTTCACCTACAAGGCGAAATTATAGCCAATGTAGGGCGTACTTCTTCGGTTATTTTACCCGTGGCATCTGCCACCTTTCGTCATCGCCAATTTGAAGCCTATGTAGGCCGCCGCAAAGAGTTTTTTGGGTTGGGAGATACCCTACTTTCTTCTGGATCTTACGCTTGGTCGGGCAATGCCCTGCCCATCCCCAAAGTACACATTGGCACCAAGGGGTTTGTCTCTGTCCCTTTTACCAAAGACATACTGGCTTTTCATGCCACATTTTCTCACGGTTGGTTTGGTCGCCAAGATTCGGTTCGTAATTACTACTTACATCAAAAAAGTTTTTACGGTCGAATCGGAAAGCCCACTTGGAAGGTCAACTTTTTCTTAGGATTGCTCCATTATGTACAGTGGGGTGGTACGCCTGTTCATCCCATTCAGGGAGTCCTTACGGATGGCAAATACCCTTCGTCTTTTAAAGATTACCTTTATTTGACCATTGCCAAATCGCCTAACGGAACCAGTTACTCCGAATTTGAAACACTCAACCAGATCGGTAATCATTTAGGATCGATTGACCTAGCCTTCTCCTACAAACAAAGCAATTGGGACGTATTATTATATCATCAGCACCCTTTTGAAGATAAATCAGGGTTGGCATTTATAAACTTTCCCGACGGGTTGTACGGGCTACGTCTCAAAAACGCCAAAGCAAAAACAGGACGTGGGCTCCATATTTCTCAGGTTACCCTCGAATACCTCACTACGCTTGATAAAGGCAATAGTATGAATCCCGATTTGCGCAATAGGTACGAACCTGACCCTTATTTTAGACATGCCCAATATACAACCGACTGGACTTATAACCATTTTATCATCGGAACTCCCTTTTTCACTCGCTACGTTGACATGAACCCCGCACTCATTGCCCCAGCTTACGTCAATAAATTGACAAGAGGCTACTATGTCGCCAACAATAGCGTAGAGCTATTTCATGCAGGGTTAGATGGTACCATTGGGCAGGTCACACGCTTCTCTACTCGAATTTCATACAGCAAAAACTTCCCAGAATACTTTAAGGACGTCTTTGCCAAAGCCAACCAATTCTCATATCTAGCTACTTTTATTTTCCCTTGGAAAAAATACGGACTCGAAACCAAGGCAGCAGTTGCGTTTGATTATGGTCAACTCATTGACAAAAACCTTGGAATGATGTTTTCGGTGAAGAAAGGCTGGTAGCCTAAACGGTAAAATAATAGGTTTTAAGCCCTTATCTAAGAATTATTATCTTTGTGAGGTAAACCTTACAAATATGCCTAAACAACTCTTGACCGACCTACTTCTACAAAATCAATTGACGTGCCATTTTGCCTTTCAGCAAATTACGCCCGAAAACGCACATTTACGTCTTAACCCCCAAACCGCTTCTGTTGGGTTTATTTATCGCCATGTAGCCGAAACCATGAACCTGTTTGGGTATTTTCTAGGAATGCCTAGCGAAGTGACCAACACCACCATGGGGCACACTGACGAAGGCCAGGGCAATGATGTAGAAGAAAGCCATGTATTGCTCCAAAAAGGGTTTGATATGTTACAAAACTGCATCAATTCAACCCCTGAAGAGGCTTGGAACGACCCCATTGATACGCCCTTTTTTGGCACGGTTTCGCGCATGAGAATTTTTTCCCATGTACTTTTTCACAATGCCCATCACGCAGGACAAATTGCTTTAACACTGTCTAAAGGAGCTTAGATATTACATACAACCATGCTGCTGCCTTATTTTCCTTTCGAGGAACGTTACTCTTTTACCATGGGCACTTTTCCCCTCAAAGAAACCGACCCGCTGGTAGAAGTCGATGAGCACTATATGGCCGAAATAACCGAAAAACGTCGCCTACTTGCCGAAGACCACGGTTATTATTTTAACGCGCTGCCCGAAACACATTTGGCACAATGGGAAGTGCTCGACAAAGTGCTTCGGGCATTGGCGGCCTTCTACCCTCAGCATTTTCAGTTGACAATCAAAGACGACCGTTGGCATTGGCATAATCACCTTTTGGACGAACAGCAGTCTTTTGTGTTTGAGGACAATAATAGCCTTCCGCTATCACCCCTCGACTGGGTGGGCCGCCAAGTACAGGAAGATTTGCTTCTGATGGCCAACGACGAAGCCGTCTCGCTCCAAGCAGGGCAATTGTGCTTTCCCAACGACTGGGATTTGGGAGAAAAATTTGGCAAATCGTTTTTAGACATTCACACACACATCCCGAAAGTGCTCGGCCCCATGATGATGACGGCACAAAAGCTGATGGAGCGCATCATCGCCCATCGGCCTGTGTGGCGTCTCAACTGGAATTTCAAGATTCATAACGCGTTAGATATGTCGTCGAAGTATTTTGTGGCTTCGCGAAAAGAGCTGGCAGAAGTAGGCCCTACCCTCACTCCCGACACCCTCGGCGAACGGTTGTACTTACGCGTAGAGCGCCAAACGTTGACGCGCCTACCTCGTTCGGGCTACATTTTGTTTGGGATTCATACCTACCAGAATACGCTCGCCAACGAAGCCAAAGACTCCGACCGCGCGCGACGGATGTACCAAGTTTTGCAAAGCGCCCCACGCGAAGTCATTCATTACAAAGCCATTCCGTTTTTTGAGGAGGCATTGATGAAGTATTTAAAACGAAACCTTATCTAAACCTTATCTAAACCTTATAGGTTTTAAAAACCTATAAGGTTTGAGCTTGCATAATATGAAAAATGAACACTACATTCTAGAAAATGGCGTCTTGGAAATACAAGAGCAACAGCTTTTTATTGATGATACAAAAAAAAAGCAATGGAAAACAGAAGTGCTTTTTCTCCTTTTTTTCGTGATTTTAGGGAGTGCCAAAGTGGGAGAAGGCATATGGAACGACGATTATTTTAAACTATTTTTAGGAGTGGGAATGTTGGGGGTAGCCGCTTTCTCACTATTTACCCATAAATTAAGAACCACTATCCAAGCGGAGGTACTCTTAGCGGATATTGTAAAAATAGAAATCAACAAAAAGAAGCCTGATAGGTGGCTCTTAGGGCATATTTTATTGAAAAACAAGAAAGTACGCATTATCCATCTTAATGAAGACTTTGACAAGGCACGCTTTATTGAAGATATGCGACTGCGAGAGATTCCGATTGTGTTAAAATAATTCATCCCAAACCTTATAGGTTTAACACATTTCCCCAAACCTATGGGGTTTATGTTTAGTGACTTAATGAACAACCTCATAGGTTCTTCAAAACAAAGACAATGAAAACAACCTTTTTTCTCGTTCTTCTTACCTTAACAAGCATTGCCCAACCTAAATCTAGTTTTGAGCCGCAGCGTACGTGGGTATGTATGGTCGGCGTGCTGGAATGGGCAGATGCCAACAGCTTTGCCTCTTTTGAGAAAAAAGGACGCGTCGATGCCAAAATCCTTCAATTTTTCCAAAAGCAAGGCGTACCTTCCGAACACATCCTCTACCTCAAAGACCAACAAGCCACCACCAAAGCCATTCGGGCGGCCATGGCACCGTTTTTACGTCAGGCCAAACCCAACGACCTGTTGTTTTTTTACTACTGCGGCCACGGTTATAAAAACGACGCCAAAAAAGTATGCTTTGCCAGCTACCAAGGCGCCGACTGGTCGGCAGAGGAAATGGTACGAACCGTTAACGATAATTTTGCGGGAAACACGGCCTTCTTTACCGCCGACTGCTGTAATTCGGGCGGGTTGGCGCAAGAAGTTCGTAAATTCCCTCAACGTAATTATGTCGCGCTCAACTCCGTCGTTCCTACCAACGTCTCAACAGGTAACTGGACTTTTTCCAATGCTTTGTTGTACGGTCTAAAAGGAGAATCGTTTGTGGATATCGACCAAAATGGTAAGATTACGTTGGGTGAACTCACCAACTACATCGACGAAGAAATGGCGATTGTGGAAGGGCAAAAAGCCGCTTATTTTGTACCCGAAACCTTACGCACTTGGGCCATCAGTAGCAACGTCCCTCCCAAAAAAGACAAACGCATTGGTCAGCGCGTCCAAGTGGATTATGACGGCACCGATTGGCTGGGATTTGTCGTTGACAGCGACGCGGGAAAGAAGTTCAACGTTCGTTTTTATAGTTATACCAACAACGAAACTGATTGGGTAGCATCCTCGCGTTTAAAACCGTTCGTTTGTCCCAAAAGTTATCCCGTAGGTTCGTCCGTTGAGGTATATTATGACGACGATAAAAAATGGTATCCCGCCAAAGTTTTAAAAACATATTCGTGTTTACACTATATTCATTACAACGATTACGGTAGCGAGTGGGACGAATGGGTAGCACCTTCCAACATTCGGCAAAAAAAATAACCAATTAATAAACCTCTCATGTACAAATCCCTCTTACTTGCCCTTGTATGCGTAGGTCTTTTGACCTCTTGCGGAAACTCCGAAGAGCTGGAACGCCTTCGTAAAGAAAACACCGATTTAAAAGCACAACTCGACTTGCTTAATGCCGCTAAAAAGCCTAAGTACATCCTCAAGCTAAAGTTGAAACAGGCTAGCTTCTCGTTGAGCGTAAAAAAGCACATTCGGAACGCTATAAACGCCATCGAATTTGAGCTTCCCGTCGATAAAGATTTTTACGACAGCGTATCGGAAGGTACCGAAATCGTGGACAAGTTTCGCTTTGGCTCGTTGGTATTGTACGGCACCCTCGGCGACTGGGAAATGACCGTTCGAGGCAAAGAAATCCGCGAATAAAGTAGCTCCTATTTCTGATTTTCGAGGTATTTCACCGCCTCACTCAACCAATCAGATTCGGGAGACTTGAGCTGAATTTTTGGGGCGATACCCGTTTGGTCGATGGGGGCGGTGTCGGTCCACGAAGATTTGACAATGGGAATCACAAATGTAAAATCAGGGCACGGAATGGGGGTAGGTTGGCGCAAGTCACCGTAGTCCATCATCCCCATCGTGTTTTCGCCCATGGTAGTTACTTTTTCAAAATCTTTGACCACCTGAATCGAATATTCGGTAGCGCTACCGCACAGTGCGTTTTGTAAAATGACCACCTTCTTTGGATTGGGCAAGGCCGCTTCGTAGCTCACAGGAAAGTCGGGCTGGGGAACGTACGCGCCGATGTTTTGGCGTAATTTTCGTAACAACGTACTATCGCTACTATAATCACTGCTAAAGACGCGGTTGTTGTTGATGGAGGCTTGCATCAATCCTCCTTTCACAATAAACGGCTTGGTGTATAGATAAGGCAACAGGAGTTCCATGCCAAAATTCCCGCCGCCGTTGTTCCGTACATCAATAATCAAGTACGGAGTAGCTCGAATGAGCGAATCATTCTTTTTGATAAATGTCTCAAATTGGCTCCATTGCATCCCGAAAGTGGGGATACGTACGCAGACTACATTAGGAGAAGGTTTCCAGCACGCCAGCCCTTTGTTGCCGTTTTGCCAAGTGGCCAATTCTTTTTCTTCCGCAGGGGTCGTTGTCGTGGGAAAGAGTCGTTTCCAGGGAAAGTAATTGTAAAAAAGATTTCCTTGAAACTTCGCCCGCGGGTCGAGACTTAGCAAATAACTTCCAAATTCATGGACGCTGTAAAACGTCCCATTTTTCTTGATTTTGGAAAACAACTGCCCCGTTTTGTAGGTCGTATCGGCACTTTCAAGCACAATTCCTTTGTAGGTGTCGGCAGCCTTTCCATCTTTGACAATCGCAATTTTGAGTTTTTTTTCATCGTGCCACCAAATCCCTTCGGGCGACGAACTAGCCGCTTTTTGGGTAAGTTGGCGGGCTTGGGTTTCGGTAAGTGGGTCAAATAGTTTTAGGGCGTGCTCTTTATTGTAAACGCCTATTTGGAGGTGTTTGTCTTGAAAATGATTGATATACGCGGCCAAAATATCAAAACACTCCGCCCGCGACGGACTCCGCATCGACTGAATACGCAACTGCGTGACCATCCGCGCGTACGCAAGTCGATTTTTAGAATTGCTGACTTTATCGCGATAGCCCGCGTAGTCGGTACTAATTTTTTGGATTAATGAGTCAAGGTTGGTACGACAGTCGCAGTTTTGGGCATTGACCGCCCAACTTTGAACAACAAAAAACAAACACAATATCCGTTTCATAGCTGATTTTTGGGGATACGTTATAAACTTAGTGCATTCGGTCACCGCGTATTTCGAGCGTTTGCATGATTTTAGCTTCTTCGGCCAAGAGTTCCTTCCAACGCGTACGCACTTGCTCAACGGGCAGGTATTCTTCGGCCAATTCAATAAAATTGCGGTAATGCCCCGCTTCCGACACCATCAAATCGTGGTAAAAACTGCGGAGGCTTTCGTCCGAAATATGTTGAGAAAGTAACTTAAAACGCTCACAGCTACGTGCTTCAATCAATGCACAGAGCAACAGACGATCCAAAAACACCTCTTCCCGTTCACCTTTTTTCTTCACTACTTGCTGCAAGCGGTTGACATACTCATCTTTACGAGCACGCCCTAGTTTGAAACCGCGCTTGTGAAGTTCTTTCAACACCATCCGAAAATGCGCCCATTCTTCGGCAACGACGGGGGTCATTACTTCCACCAGTTTTTCTTTTTCGGGAAAATGGACAATCATCGAAATGCAGGCCGAAGCGGCTTTTTGCTCACAATAGGCGTGGTCAATCAGGATTTCTTCCAATTGCATCTCAGCAATATTCACCCAACGTGGGTCGGTAGGTAGCTCAAGTCCAAGGGTAGTAAGAGACATTTTTTTTTGGTAACTTAAAACACGTACAAAATTAAAAAAATCTCATTTTCCCAAATGTCATAATTCGTTTCAAGCCGTAAAAAAAACCCTCTTTTATTGAACCCGAATTAACTGAACACCTACCACTGGACGACCGTCAGCCGTAATGCCTTGTATCACCACACGCACCGTCCGCACTACGTCTGACAACGGAAAACGCAACTGACTGCGTCCCTGTCCGTCGGTTTGCATGAGGGGTTTCCAGTATAAAACATCCCGATAATCGACGGGCTTGGCAACGCTGTCAGCGGTGACTTCGGTATCGTAACGGGGCACATAAAATTCCCGTTGTACCGACGGATAACCAATCAATTCAATTGGCGTCATTCCTTCATTCGTCTTAGAATTTTTCTGCATTGACCGAGCTCCTTTTGAGTAAAACGCAATGACGCCGTTCCCCCCCCGAATTCCGTATATACCAGCAGCCCCAGAGTTTTTTAGCACTTCGACACGTTCGATATCTCCTGCATTGTAGTTCAGTAAAGCCGTTCCATCGGGGTCATTAATAGGCACACCATCTATCACATACAAGGGTTGCATACCGCTTTTGAAACTATTTACCCCCCGCATAAATACCTTGTAACTACGCGCCTGTACCGCCCCTTCTCGTTGAACGGTCACGCCCGTCAATCGCCCCTGAATCATTTCGTACAGATTCGGAAAAACTGGAAATTTATCGTCAATAATGAGGACGGCATCAGCCGTGCTGTGCAAACTACGTTGTTGAATATCTTCGGGTCTTTCTTCTGACTTGCGGGCTCGAACCGTCACTTCCTGCAAGACCTGGGCCGTTTTATCGCGGTAAAAATCAGCGTTGGCGTCCTGTCGAATTCGAGCGGCTTTCGATTCTGCCCGCAACGTTAACCAATCGGGGGATGCAGTTATGCGCCCAGATTCCCATTGACTACTCGACGTTTCCAAGGCCAAAAAAGCTTCTTTGGCAGAAAGTTTTCTTGACTTTTCATCCATAATTTGTACCATTAACTGTAGCGTATCAGTAGCCGCCATTCCTACGAGACGAAAACGCCCCTGTTCGTCAGCCCCTGCCGTTCCTACAAAGGATTTCCCAACACCTGTCGATACTACCGTGAGCTTAGCACCAGGTATAGGTTGATTCTTGGCATTTAGAATGCGTCCTTTGAGCGATACGCCACCAAACTGTTCTGTTTCAGGCGTACCGCTAACGCGTCGCCAGCCCTGCGTCAACAGTAAATCATCCAATGCTTGAAGGGTTTCAGCGGAGCGATTCTTCAGATACTGGTTGGGGGTTTCGATACGTCCTCGCAGCTCTCCCGTCAGCAACAAGTGGGTGTGAATATTCGCTTCGGCGGTATCATCAAAGACTTGGTCGGCATCGGTAATCGAGGCTGACAATGCGGCCAGCACTGGTGCCCCATTATCACTCAAATTGATACTCAAGATGGCCTGCTCGCGTGGCTGATAGCGGTTTTTGTTAAAACTCGTCACTATACGTACTGGCGCGATGGCTTCGGGGACAAATACCAATCGTTCGGCCTGGGCCTTACCGATAGCATCATACAGGGTGATTTGTGCAAGCCCTGCTGGCCAAGTCGTTATGGGCAAAGTTATCTTCGCCACTCCGTTTTGCAAGAGAATTTTTCGCTGGTCAATCACCCGACCGTGCTGCTGAATCACCACATAGACAGAGTCGGTTACGGTCCGTTTCGAGCTCCTTATGGTCAACATTAGACGGGTGGTGTCGCTGGTTGCATCAGCCGAAAGCAACAGTCCTTCCATTTCAGGCTTGGGCAATGCTATACGCTGCGGCTGGTTGTTATATATTAAATAAGCATAATAAGTCCGCTGTGCTTTGGGCTCCAGCAATACGCTTGTCATCCCCTGCTGATTGGTTTTAAACCCAACGACTTCCACTCCCAAATCATCAACAATACGTCCCCCAATGGCCAAGCCGTGTCCGTTGGGCTGTAGAATTTTTACGCCCAAACGCGCTGGTAATCCCGCAATCCACCGACCACCTTCAGGCAAAATCTGAACGTCCAGTAGCTTGGGAATAGAATCATTAGGCATGGATGCGTTGCTACTCAGAAGCAGGTTATAGACCGTCACCGACCGCTCAAACGCTGGGCGTCGTTGCGCATCATCTTCGTCGGTGTATGCGCGTAGGTGGTACGTCCCCGTTGTGAGGGTATCCGACAAGCGAAAATCACCGCTGCCGCGCCCTTCCACGATGCGCACCCACTGGTGCTGCACCAGTTTTCCTGTGGGCGTAAGCAGGTCAACATGGATGGCCGTTTCGCCACTGGCCCGTTGATGATTAACCGCGTCGAGTAAATACGTACTCATCCAAAGCCGATCTCCAGTGGCGTAAAAAGGTTTGTCAATGTCTATAAACAAGGTAGGAGCCAGCCACTTAAACCGTTCACTGAAAGCGGCAGTAATGCGTTTTAGGCTGGAATCAGGCAGTGCAATTTTTCCCTGTATTGCCAACGGATCGTTTGTAAGCGACTCCTTCGCATTCGCATCGGGTTGCCATTCGGCGGGCAGCATCGTCGAAAGTCGATCATCTCCCATTGAGCCTTGCGCCACCATTCCTTCAGGCTTCGTAATCACCCCATTGGTAGCCAGTTGTAGGTGGCCGCTGGGGAGCGATATTTCGGTGTATTCGTAACGGGCATCTGGATAAGGCGAAAAGTTGGAAGGGGCATTCCTGTAAAATACAATGAGCTTCATGGACGAAACCAATCGGCGTTCGGTCGATAACTTTCCAGGTTGAATCAACGTAGCAGCCTTGACTGGAATCAAACGCTTGTATTCGCTAATGGCGGCGGCGAGCGTAATGGATTTACGATCTGCGGGCATTGGTTTAGTAATATCTTCCTGAAAAACCATAAAGCCCGCCTGCTCAAACGTATTATCGACCAAAGTGGCCATTAAATGCCGAATAGAGCCTTGGTAGGCCGCCAACCGATTGCGCCGAAACCGATTGGCTTGCCGTTCGGTTTCGGGTTTTAGTTCTTCAAAACGCGCAGTACCCGCCGAATACGTCTTTCCTGAAGTCGCAGCATCAAAATGTTGCAAATCATATACCAATCGGTAGCCCAGCGCTTGATTCTCAACAACTAACGGCTCGTTGGCCGTCGCATACAAGTGGTTATTCTCTTCGTTAAAATACAGTACATCACTGTTGACAAGCTGGCACTGCCCACCAAACGACTCCCCAAGAAGCTCCTTTTTAAACTGACGTAGCTGTTGTTCGCGTTGCTTTTGATTGCCCCGTACTATTACCGTTTCTAAGGTTTGCGCGCTTGCTTTTAGCCGAAAATCAGCTTTTTGGGGAGAGGCATTGTCAAATCTAAACGTACGTTTTTCGGATTCGTACCCAATAAAAGAAGCCACAATTTCAACCGTACCCAGCGGAATACCGACAAGGGTAAACGCTCCTTTTTCATCGGTCACCGCCCCTCGCGTACTGCCATTCACATAGACATTGGCAAAGGGCATGGGTTTACCCGTCGTGGCATCTCCGACATTGCCAGTGAGTGTGGCGGTGGTTTGACCGTAAGCAAAAAGGGTAGATTGTAGAAGTAGGACAACAGTAGTCCAAGCGATAAAGAGCGAGCAACGCATGGTTGTAAAATGGCTGGTTATTTAGGAAAACCAGTGAGGTAATGTAACTACTCGCTCTTTTTTGAAATTTATCTATACTCAAACTAGCTTGAAAACTTGGCTAATAACGCTTTAAAATCTTCATCCTCACGCAAAGACGCAAAGTCGCGGTCTTGCAGGACGTGTTCGACTGTTACTTCTTTTTCTTCTAGCGCCTGTTGAAGTAAACGGAGGGCTTCTTCTTTATTATTGAATAGAGCATAAATGCAGGCTGCGTTGTAAACACGACCTCCTAACCAATAGGCTTTTTGAGCCGCTTGAAGCGCATCCAGCAATGTTTCCACTTTTTGCTGCCCTTTCTGAACATAAGAAGTTTCAATTAAAATAACACTTAAATTATACCATGCGTTACTATAATTAGGGCTTATTTCAATGACCTTCTTAAAGGCTTTAGTAGCTAGTTCATGTTTATGTAATTTACTATAAATAATCCCTAGATTATAATTCCAAGTTGAGCCTTCTGGCTCCATTTGAACCGCCCTCTCAATATCAAGTCGTGCTGCTTCTGTATTACCAAAATTGTAATACAGAGAAAACCGATAATTATACAAAAACGCATCATCATCACAGATTTCAATGGCTCTAGTCAACAACGTAATTTGTTCTTGTATATCCGTTACGTCAAACTTTGCTTGATAATACAACTCATACGCTTTGCGCTTTCTTTCAAAAAGCGCCCATTGTTCTTCCGTCAAGTATTCTTTTGTTACTTGCGTAAAAACGTCCCAATAGTCTTTTCGTATCTGTACTTTGGGCTGCGCTTCTACGTAAAAACCCTCTTGTAGTTTTTCGCCAAAGGCCTGCTCGTCGTCGGCGTGGATGATGGAAAAACGTTGAATTAAATCTTTAATCGGAGCTAGTCTTTCAAAACGGTGTAGAAATTGCGTACTGATGGCTTTTTCGCGGGGGTCTATTTCTTTTCTTCCCGTTCCATGTTGCATAGGTACTCGGTTGAGCACCAAATGATAAGGTAAGTCATGGCTTGATGGGTCGGCCTGCAAGCTGCGGAGTACCCAAAACAAACCGTCTTGGTTTTCGCGGTTATTGATTCCCACCAAAATCGCTTTATCCGCCATTAGTTTCAACGTAATCGAGGCTGTTTCGGTCAAGCCTGTGCGCGAGTCAATCAACAGAAAATCAGGGGCAAGTTCGGCTTCGATTCGGCCTTTCAAATCTTCCAACAACAACAAACCTTTGCTATACCCCGTAGCAGGGTCGTGTTCAAACAGTTGTTGCCAATTGATGGCAAACAATTTTCGCCAATAGTCTGCTTCTTGCAGGTTTCCCGCAGGAATCAGCGTAATAGGATTACCTTTGGACGTAGTAAAGGGCAAATAAAAACGGGTAAAATCAGCGGGTGGGTATCCCGTTTGGTTAAATTCATCGACGTACTCTACAATTCCTTCCGTTTTTGCCAACCGTTCTTGGTCGGCAGGATTTTGTAAGTCTTCAAATTTATAAGGCAACCCAGGTGCTTCTAAATCAAAATCAATAACGCATACTTTTGCCTTCATTTCGTCGGCCAGCCAAAGCGCCATGTTTGAAAGCATCAATGAGCGCCCAACCCCACCTTTGAAGGAATAAAAAGTAATGGTTTTCATGCGACCATTTGAAGATTAAATTGGCGGTTCCGCACTTTGTTGGGATTAAAGTTTTTAAAGCAAGAGGTTATTAATTCTTGTTGCTTCTGCTTAGCTTCGTCAACGACCTGCTGAACTCGTTTGTACAAGTTCTCATTTTGAAGTAAGTTATTATTACCTAATAAAGCTTCACCCACAAATAAGGCTGTATAATAATCTCCTTTAGTAAAATAAGAGTCTATTTTTTCGACCGCCCCGATTAAAAAACCAGCAGGAATACTCCTAAAAAAAGCCTTTCTATCTTCTTCTGTAATAGTCGTATTCGTATCTCCAGCCTCACGACGAGCTTGCCATGCTATTTGCCGTAAACGTTCAAAAATTGCCCTCCAAGTAGGGAAAGTTTCGTTCAACTTAGTAAACCCAAATCGTAAAATAGTTGATTCTATTTGTTCATAGGGCAAATGCTCTTTCCCGTAAAAATCAAAAGGAGGCTTTACCAAATAAACTTGGCCATACGAATCCGCTACAATCCCGTTGCCATCGGTCATAGTAGCAGCTATGAGTGTTAATTCCATCGTTTAAACCAGTTCAGTTATTAGTTGATTATCAGCTTCATATTTATTAATCAACGTTTGTAGCTCCGTTATATTTCTGATCTCAGCTCCAAGCGTAGCAGTTGGGGTCATCATAGCATCAATAAGCGCAGTAAAACGCTCTTTCTCTGCCCGCAAGCGTACCCCTGTTTGAATTTTCACCTCTTGCCACGTAACCACTTCTACGTAGTCTCGGTGTTTGGAGGTGCCTCCCAAGGGTTTCAATATTAACAAATTATAGTCAACATCTGTGCCATTGGCTAAGTCTTCTTTTCGTTTCAGAACAATTAATGGGATAAAATATTCTAACGTAGCTAAATCTCTGGTAAGGGTTTCGAGGGATATCGCCTCGTTATTTGGTGTAAAATACAAACACTGTTTACTGCCATTTTCTTTACGAATGAGACTATTGTACTTGATAAATACCAAGTTAGCTTCCTCAAAATGGCTCAATGGAAATGCCAACGTAAAATCACCAAAGGCAGGAATACCAAGCTGACCGTTGTTAAAGTTTAAATACTTGAAGTTTAGACCTTTTTGAAACGTACCATCAAATACCGCACGTTCGTCTTTGAATTTACTAAAGTGGGCTTCGCGTTGGCTTTCATCCTCAAAACGTTCGTAAGCATTGAGATAACTTCCTTTTTGTAAAATACTGGACAAAACTAAATCATGTTTGTCTCTGCCAGTACAATACATCTGGCCATCTTGGACATTCTGAAAAGCAAAGCCTGAGAAAGTCGCGATGGTCAACTCTCCTTTGTCCCGCAGATGCGTTTCAAAGTCTTGTAGGCGAGCGTTTTCAATGCAAGTGCAACAGTCATCGTAACACGTAAGAAGATACCCCGTATTTTGATTAGCTAAGTCGTAAATGTCATACATAGGTAAAGAAAAGCAGAATTTCTACCTTAAAGCAAAGCACAAAATACGAAAAAAAACAATTCTCAAAACGGCAATTTCCCCAAGTCAACGTTGCCGCCAGTGAGGATAATGCCTACTTTTTTGCCCGCAAAGCGTTCTTTGTTACGAAGCAAGGCCGCAAAAGGTACAGCACAAGAAGGTTCAATGACAATTTTCATCCGTTCCCAAATCAACCGCATGGCAGCGATGATTTCGGGGTCGGACGTAAGAAGAATCTCTTTGACGTGTAAACGAATGATTTCTAACGTTTTATCGCCTAGGTTCGTCATCAGTCCATCGGCGATGGTATTGATGTACGGCGCTTTTTCAATCCGCCCTGATTTGAACGACAAAACGGCATCGGCTGCCCCTTCGGGCTCGCCCGCAACTACCTCCGCCGTGGGGCAAAGGTAATGTGCCGCCAAAGCTGTACCACTGAGGAGCCCGCCGCCGCCCACGGGTGCCATCACGATATCAAACGCCCCGTGGTCTTCGATAAGTTCTTTGATAGCAGTGGCTTGTCCTGCAATCACCCGATAGTCGTTGAAAGGGTGAATCATGGTGGCGCCGTATTTGGCAATCACCTCATCCACGGTACTTTCGCGGGCTTCGAGCGTGGGTTCACATTCGATTACTTCGGCACCGTATCCCCGAACGGCGTCTTTTTTGACTTGGGGAGCCGTGCGAGGCATCACAATGTACGCCTTGGCTCCTACCAGCCCTGCGGCATACGCAATCGCCTGAGCGTGGTTGCCCGACGAATGCGTTGTAACGCCATTTTTTAACTCCGTCGGACTTAACGACAACACCGCATTTACCCCTCCACGCGCTTTAAATGCGCCAATTTTTTGGAAATTTTCGCACTTAAAATAAATCTCCGCCCCACTCATTCGATTAATCGTTTGGCACGTAAGCACAGGCGTGCGATGTACGTGCGGACGAATGCGCTCGTGAGCGGCTTGGATAATGCTAAGAGTAGGTATCATGTCCAAACGGTGTGTTTTGGGTTGCTTTTTATACGGTTAATCCTTGCTTTTGGAGGTAGTTTTCCCAGTCGGTTAGTAAGTTTTTCTTCAAAACGCGCGGCACTTTGTTTTGTCCACCCATTTTCCCTTTGGCTTCGAGCCAACCGTAAAATGTACTGGAAGGAACGACCGTCACCAACACATCTTTCAACGCATGACGGCGCTCTACCACGTAGTCATCGTTCAAAACTTTAAGATGCCCGTCTATTTTTTCTCGCAACACTTCGGGCGCCACGTGGTCGTCGGTGCCGATGTACCAATGGTGCGCAAACAACGAATCGGAACGAACACCCGCCACCGTAAATTCTTTGATGGTAATGTCGAGTTCTTCGGCCGTCAGTTCAATGGCCTTGTTCATGTTTTCGACCGAAAGGTGTTCACCACAAAGACTCAAATAATGCTTGGTACGACCCGTTACGGCGATTTCGGCGCGTTCTTTGTTGACAAATTTTACCGTATCGCCAATCAAATAACGCCACGCCCCCGAGCAAGTAGAAAGCAAAAGTGCGTAGTCCACGCCCTCTTCCACTTCGTCAATCATCAGCGTTTCGGGATTGCAGATAAGCTCACCGTCTTCGTTGAAATTTTTATCGTTGAAAGGCACAAATTCGTAGAAAATGCCATTGTCGAGCACCAAGCGCATCCCATCCGCATGTGGGCGGTTTTGGAAAGCGATAAAGCCTTCCGAAGCCAAATAGGTGTCGATGTAAATCAATGGCCGCGCCAAAAGTTTCTCAAAACCTGCACGGTAAGGTTCAAACGAAACCCCGCCGTGGCCAAAAACGGTGAGGTTAGGCCAAATATCGTGGATGGTGTCGAGGTTATAACGCTCAATGATTTTTTCCATGATGATTTGAAGCCACGCGGGTACGCCTGCCATGAAGCCAATGTCCCAGCTCGGGGCTTCTTCCACAATCTTTTCGAGCTTGCGCGACCAATCGCGTTCGCGGGCAATCTCCCGCCCAGGCTTGTAGTAGCGTTCAAACCAAAAAGGAATATTTTTGGCATTGATACCGCTTACATCTCCCTCAAAACGGCCTTCATCGATGGCCGTCAGGTCGATGCTTCCGCCGACGAGGAAGAAACTTTTCTCGTACAAATCGCTCGGAATTTCTTCGTAGCGGCCCAGCGAAAAAATTTGGCGCAAACTCGTGTTACGAAACGATTTGGCCATGGCTTTCGTCACGGGGATGTATTTTGAAGCGGCTTCGGACGTTCCTGAGCTCAACGCAAAATACTTGACCCGCCCAGGCCAGCAAACATTTTTTTCGCCTTCCCGCGCCATACTCCACCACTCACGGTAGATTTTCTCGTAGTTATGAACGGGAACAAATTCCTTATATTTTTCGTAAAAAGTTTTGCTTTCGTCAAAAACGGCTGCGTTGAGAATGTCCTCAAACTGGTATTTTTCACCAAACTGCGTATAACGAGCCTTAGCAAGCAGCTTGCTGAGGGTTTTACGCTGTATGTTAGCAAAATCTACATTTTCTTTCTGAATACGAGTTGAGAGCTTGATTCCTCCTTTTAACAAGTTTCCCAAAAGTGCCATGCTATCAGGGGTTTTTAGTGTTGTGTATCTTTCTTTATAGGTTAGACTAGAATTGCCATTGCTGCATGAGCTTCATGGTTTCGTAGGCTGTTAAATCATACTGACACGGAACTACCGACACGTAGTTGTTTTCTAATGCCCACTCGCAGGTATCTTCTTGACCTGCGTCGAAATTTACGAAATTGCCCGATAGCCAAAAATAGCTACGGCCGTGTGGGTCTTTTCTTTTGTCAAATTCTTCTTGCCATTTGCCGTTGGTTTGGCGACAAATACGCACTCCTTTCAATGTTTCTTCCGATTTTTTCGGGAAATTAACGTTGAGCGCTACCCCTTTTGGTAGTCCGTTGGCAAGAACGTTGCTGGCAATTTGTTTCACATACGACCTAACGTGCGAAAAATCAGCGTCAGACGCAAAGTCGCAAAGCGAAAAACCAATTGACGGGATTCCTTCGATGGCTCCCTCAATCGCCGCCGACATTGTCCCTGAATACAAGACGCTTATCGACGTATTTGACCCGTGATTGATACCACTTACGACCAAGTCGGGCGTACGATCTTTGAGGACATAGTGCTTGCCTAATTTCACACAATCGGCTGGGGTGCCGCTGCATTCGTAGGCTTTTACGCCTTCAAAAATGGGAGTAGCATGTAGCCGAAGCGGCTCTCCGATGGTGATGGCGTGTCCCATACCCGACTGAGGGCTATCGGGGGCTACAACCACCACTTCTCCTAACTCCTGCATTACTTCTACTAACGTCCTGATTCCTAATGAGGTAATACCGTCGTCATTGCTGACCAATATAAGTGGTTTTGGGGAATACATATTCAATAATCGCTCGTTTAAAGGCTGGCAAAGTTACGGACAAATCGTCATATTTTTATGCTGGCCTATTCGTAGCCATTTTTCAATACTATCTTTCCCCCTTTTTGTGCTACTATTTCAATTTCGGTTTCATCAATGGGCTTGACAATCATTCCTTGTTGTACTTTTACAAGATGCGTTTTGAAAGGAAGTTTCAGGCGAGCTACGCCGCCTTTTTCTGAATACAGCTGAATTTCATCCACATTTCCGCCCGTCCGAGTAGCACTTACCAAAAATGCCCCCTCAGCACGCAGGTCGCGAAAGGACACCTCCGCCCAGTCGGCAGGAACGGCTGGAAACACGCTAATAACTCCCGAATAACTCTGTAAAAGCATTTCTTGAACGCCCGCCGCAAAGGCAAAATTTCCTTCGAGCGTAAACGGACGATAGGTAAATTTGGACAACCCTGATTTGGTTTGATCGCCATTGGCATGAAACGAATTAGGCAAACAAAAAGCCGATGCAAACGTTCGGAGAGTTTTGGCCGCCCCTGCACCATCTTTGGCACGGGCTTTCAGGCTTCCTAGCCAAGCGTAGGAGTACCCACACCACCAATCGGGGCCGATAGAGTCGAGCAAGGCTATGCTTTTTTGGATGATTTTTTGATCGCGTTCGCCCTTTTCCCACTGAATATCACCCAACGGATGAATCGCCATCATGTGCGAAAAATGGCGGTGTGATTGCGAATACGCCAGCGACGGAGAAACCTTCAATTCCAAGCTATCCGACAAGGCATAATCGGCCATTTGTTTGTTGAGTTTTTTCCAACGTGCCATGTCCTGCGTCAAATTGAGCTCGGTGGCCAATTCCTCGGCTTTGCCAAAAGCAAAACGCATCAGCGACAAATCGTAGTTGGTATTTTCCGAAAACCAAGCTGTCACTCGGTTGTCGTTGATTTCAGGGCTAGAACCTATCGGCAGTTGACGTTTCCAATCTTCGTTAAGAATGGTGTTTTTTTCGAGAAAAGTGGCAACTTGTTTGAACCACGGATACGCCCGTTCTTGCAAAAAACGGCGATCCATGCTGTATCGCCACTGGAGATAAAAATGCTGCGACAACCAAGCCGATACCGTTGGAGAAAAAGAATACTGAATCCAACCTCCCATGGGCACGCCCGTAAGCGTGGTTACGCCAGGGACATTGATACCGTCGGTTTGATAAAACCACTTGGTGTATTCACGGTACGCCGCGCGGTTGGCATCGAGGTGATCGAGGTAGCCCATCGCTTCATCGAGGTGGTTGGCGGCATAGCTCGGCCAGTAACTTAGCTGGGTGTTGAGGTCATGGTGAAAGTCCCCTTTCCACGGCGGAAGGCGGCCATTGTCGGCCGTCCAGACGGCTTGCAGCGAAATAGGCGGCGCTCCTTTGCGGGCCGTACTGCCAAATTTGTATTGCTCTAGGTAATATTGTTTTTCGAGTAATGGGTCGGGCAATTTAAGGCTTGATTTTCCCCAAAAGTTTTTCCACCAACTCAAGTGAGGAAGCATCGCTTTTTCGTATGGCATAGCGGTGGCGGTCAGCTCATTGGCAGGCGTTTTGGGCTTATCGGGGTAGTGCGCCGAAATACTCCACACGCCTTCCCACGTTTTGTCGGCCACTTCTTTCCAACGGACACTTACTTCGTATTCAAAATCGCCCCACCCCTTTTGACGGTACGTAGCCGATTTCGAGTTTTGTTTTACTTTCCCTTGTTTATACCCCAAACGTGCCAAGTCATCGCCCGCTACCGAACCGCCTGCGGTTTTGTCCACTTCGCCTTCGTATTTGGGAGTGAGTAACTGAATATCAAACTCTTTGACACCTTCCAGTCGAAAATACCCAAACGGTAAATTGGCATGAACGAAGGAGGTAAGACGCGCGCCATTGGCCCATTTTACTTCTGCCACCGCCCGTTGAATGTCCACCCGTGCACTTGTCACCGCTCCCCATTCTTTTGAGGCTATTTCGAGGGCTGCGCCAGGGATTTTGCTGGGAGCAGGCTCTTTTTCGTAGGGTACGTCGCCGTATTGTTGTACCGTTTTGTAGTTATTTTTCTTGATTTGCTCTTGCACCCACTTGTAGGTAAACTCGGGCTTTTTCATGCCTTCCATGGGGCGTAAATCCCAAAGTTCAGCATGGTCGAGTGAAAAACGTAGCTTATCGTCTTTTTGCCAAATCAGCTCTCCCACAAAGCCGTTCCCCAATGGCAGTGCTTCGTCCCAACGCGTCGGAAGTTTATCAAAAACAAGGTCGTGGCTAGCCGGCACTTGCGCCGAAATAGTGGTGTGTAGGCTACCCACAAAGAACAGTAGCAGCCCTAAAAAGCGTTTGGACATGGGTCAGAGTTTATACTAAAAGTGACTTCAACGCCCCAATTTACCAAGCAATGCCCAATTTTTTACATTAGAAAAATATTAAAGCGCCGAAAGTGCCCTCACGAGGTTTTGAGAAACCTCGGTTTTCGGTTAGGAGTAACCGAAAGCACTAACCAAGATCGAATCCTTCTAGTCAAAAAAAATAGTAAACCAACTGCTATAACTTATCTCTCCTATCATTTATTTTTACACACTAATATTTAATTTATTAGCATGGCTCGAAATTATATTTTTTTAGTAATTATCTGTTTGAATTGGGTTCATTTTGATACCCTGGGGCAGGGTTCTACCTGTACTGATTTAGTTATACCTACAAGTATAGCTCCTAGTTGCGGAAAGAGTAATGGAATTATACGTCTTTCTACGAAAATGGTTAAACCCAAGTTCTTATGGTCAGACGGTAACACCGATTCGATTCGTATCAACTTAGCAGCTGGTAGTTATTCAGTAACAATCAGAGACTCCTTGGGATGCACCGCTACTTTTAACTACAATTTCAGAAACTCACCCTCTTTAATCGAGGCTAACTTCAACATTACTCACCTGAATGGCCTACTGAAATTTGAAGGTAGCAATGCTGCAAACAGTGAATCATTCTGGAACTTTGGGGATGGCAGCCAAGATATAGGCACTCTTTCCTACCACAAATTTGATAGTGTAGGGATATATAACATTACATATACATTAAAACAACCTTGTGGTGAAACCAATATAACAAAGACAATCAATACTGCCAATCTTCAAAAACTTAATTATTCGGAATTTAGCTTTAAAAATCTACCAGTTGATTTTATTGGCACACCTGAAAATACTTTTTGTAAATGTGGAGACAAAAGCTTCGTCAGATCACATTTATTAAATGGAGGAAATGATTATAGACTCTATATATTTGATAAAAACAATGACACCCCTGCCCTCTCGCCTATTATTGGAGGGTATTCGAGCTTCGACTGGGAGGTGGGTAGTTCGAATAAATTTATTTGCTACAAAGGTAGCTATTACTTTTCTGGCAAAAACAATTTTGGTAGATATGTCCTTTATAGAACCGACGGCACAGAAGAAGGGACAATAACCCTAACTCACTCTAACCCGAGCTTAGCAAATGACCCTTATAGCTTCTTTATTCAGAATGATACCCTCTTCTTTAAAGGGCACTATATAACCTCAGGAGTAATAGGTGGAGATTATTTTTTTAAAACAGATGGTCATACTGTTAGTAGCGTTTTTACAAAGGGTTACAGTCAAATCAGTCTTTTTAAAAAGGGATTTGTTTCTGTATCGGGATATGATGAGAAACAACAGCTTAACTTCCATGAAGATATAAACAAATCTCCTAATGTCTTATTCGCTTCTTCGTCATTTTCTTCCAACTCAAAAATAGTAATATTAGGCGCAGTTAATAATTACATCTTATTTTTAGGATATACTCCTACCAATGGTACTGAATTGTGGCGTACCGATGGAACTGTACAAGGTACTCAGCTTATAAAAGACATCAATTTAGGTACAAACGGAATAACTATTAGTAATTATTTTATAAGAGAAGGGCTCTTACTTTTCACAGTTGCTCCAGTAAATTCTTATACCTACAATTTATGGCGTTCAGATGGAACCACTGAAGGCACCTATATGCTAACTGAAACAGGAACTTCTAAAAATATTACTAGCTCCTCTTCTTTTATATCATTTAACTCAAAAATATATTTTATAGGAAGCATTGATGGCACGACTTATCTCTGTAAAACTAGCGGTACTTTACAAGAAACACTAAGAGAAAAAGACCCTACTACGGGCAAATTTATATTTGCTTCCAAAGGCCCCAACAACCAAAATGAGTTAGTCACAGATTCATTAAATCTCTATTATATAAATGATTATAATGATTTTTACGCAGTAACCTGTCGTACAAATGGCAATGGCAAGTTTGAAACCATTGATAAAACGAAGGATTGTGTTTCGCCTGGGATTTTTTTTAGAGATGGTAACAATCGTTTATACACTATTATTTATGGTTCATATCCTTCACCTACTAAGTTGAGAGTAATAAAAGACTATATAGTCACACCTATGGATGATGTCGCTGGTTTTTATGGAGACACTATTATTGCTAAATATAAAGGAAATCTGCAAGTTAGGTGGTTTAATAGCGACAAATCAATGTGTGATACACTTCCATCTAAAAGAGGCAACGAATTCTCTTTTAGAAATTTCCTTCCTTTAAGCACATCTGCATTCAGATACACAGTTGAAAATTCAGAAGGAGCTAAAAGTTTGAAAGCAAATCTTAAAATTCACAACATACCTAACCCTATTAGTATTAATTCAATCCAAAAATGTGATGGATTTTTAAAAATTCATTATAAGTCTACAAAACCGTTCAGCCAATACAATAAGTTTTTGATTACGTTTTATAAGGGCAACACTGCTTTAAATAAAGTTGAGGCAGAAATACTACAAAACAATCAACTATCTGTAGCTCTTAACCCTTCTGCAAACCAATTTAGGATAGAAACGACAGTCCCTTACCAAGACGCTAATTTATTTGGCATAACTACGATTAATAATAGCTACAAAGCAGAATTATTCGCAAGTAAAAACGAAATCGCTCTCGGTGATAGTCTAAAAATTACGGCTTTATTTTATGGAACTCCTCCATTTCATTTACAATTTGAAGGTAATAAACATGAAAATATTCGAAGTAATCTTTTTGAGATATACGTAAAACCAACCCAGAATCGGACCTATAACCTTACCAACTTTGGGGGCGCTTGCGGGTTTGGAGATTCTTACTCACTTAGAAGTACCATTTTTGTAACCCCACCTTGCCTCCAAAGTTACAATCACAGTACACTTATTGAACCAATGAATTACAAAGCGAGCTCAGTAATAAAAAGTAATGGAAAAATATCTCCCACAACCATGACTAGCTATCAATCCAATTCCATCGAATTATTACCTGGATTTTTGGCAGATAAAGGCACCATTTTTCAAGCAAAAACAGGGGGATGTAAGTAATAAGTAAAGATTAATTTCTAGTCTTCTCTACAACCTATTCTCTCCCTTCCAAGCCGTGATTGAGTTGCGAAAGGGCTTCTCGGCATCGTAGTTGGGATTCGGTGATGGAAACATCGCTTCTGTCGCTGCCTGCCAATGTTGGAGTTTTTGGCGTAACTGCTGAACTAACTGCGGTTTTTCGTTCACCAGATTATGTTGTTCCGAAACATCCTCACGGACGTTGTACAACTCCCACCGATTTTCTCCCAAAAACTCAATCAGCTTATACTCACCTTCCATCACAGCCCCCGTCGGTGGTCGCTGAGGGGTATGATAGTGAGGATAATGCCAGTACAAAGTTCGTGCGTCTTTCGATGCTCTGCCCGTTAAAATAGGCACAAAGCTCCGTCCATCAACGTCCTTTTTCTTGGGCAATTGGGTCAATTCTAACAAAGTGGGTGCAAAGTCAATGCTACAAACCGTATTTTCGAGCGTTGTGCGGGGCTTCGTAGCAGACGGATAACGCACCAACAACGGCACTCGAATCCCGCCTTCGTAATAAAACCCTTTCCCTTCACGTAGGGGGGCGTTTCCGTCCACTTCTACCAAACCCCCATTGTCCGACGTAAACACCACAATCGTATTTTCACGCATTCCCAACTCGTCCAGTTTTTTTAAGATTCGACCTACACTTTCGTCCAAACTCTGAATCATGGCGGCATAGATTGGATTAGGCTTGCTGACACCCAACGTCTTTTTCTTTTCCTCGTATTTTTTAATGTAATCGGGCTTCCCTTGCAGAGGGGTGTGTACTTGGTAGTAGCTCATATTGAGGAAAAACGGCTGTGAGCTATTGGCGTGTTTTTCAATGAGCTTGAGGGCGTGATCGGTCAAAAAATCGGTAAGATAATCGCCTTCTTTTCCTTCTTCTGGCAAGAATTTGACGGAATAATCGGCGTTAGGCGTCACGTTTTTGTAGGGATAAAAATACGACCCAGGTTGTCCTTTTGAATGTCCTCCAATATTGACATCAAAGCCGCGATTGTGTGGCCAAAACTCCTCGGTTTCGCCCAAATGCCACTTGCCCACGTGGTAAGTCGCATAGCCATTTTTATGTAAAATTTCGGGTAAGATTTCCTCATCTTTAGGAAGTTCATAGCGCATTTTAGCCGTTTGAAACTTGGCGTAAGGATACACCACGCCAGGTATCCAATCGGTGATTTTGAGGCGGGCGGGGTATTTTCCTGTCATGATGGAGGCCCTCGTAGGCGAGCAAACTGCACAAGCGGCATAGGCTCGCTGAAACTGCGCTCCCTCAGCAGCCAACTGATTGAGATTGGGGGTTTCGTGAAACGTATTACCGTAACATCCCAAATCGGCCCAACCGAGGTCATCGGCCAACATAAAAACAATATTGGGCGCCTTGCGCGGTGCTTGGAAGGCACACAAAGCTAGTAGCGAAAGGAAAATGCTGACAAAAAATAGCTTTTTCATAAAAGAATCTTAAAACGACTACTCGGTCTGACTGTCGTCTGACCGAATACACGCCCCACGAGGTCAGACGACAGTCAGACCGAATGCATGCCCCACGAGGTCAGGCGACAGTCAGACCGAATGCATGCCCCACGAGGTCAGACGACAGTCAGACCGAGTGCATACGACATGTAATACATAAGCAAGAGTTAGGTAAACGTTACCCATAAAATGCTTTGAGAAATGATTAGCCCCTCCTTTCAATGTTGAAATCATTTACTTTTTGCCTGTTTTTTATTTTATGTAGTGTCTTAAGCTTTGCCCAAAAAGCGAGCGCATGGCCAGCCGATTTGCCTTGGTGGAAGCGAAATAACCTGCGCGTCATCCAGACCAACTTACCCGCCTACGAAGCCGCCACCCTCAATGCCGACTCACTGCTGAAAGATTTGGAAGCGTGCTCTGCCAATACATTACTTATCAATGCAGGCGGGATTATGGCGTTTTACCCCACCAAATTGCCGTTTCATTACACCAATCCCTACATGAAAGGCAATATGCTGGGCGATGTCGTTGCCCGTTGTCATCAAAAAGGCATCAAAGTCATTGTCCGATTTGACTTTAGTCGCGTTCACGAAAGCATTTTTAAAGCCCATCCCGACTGGTGTTACGTTTCTCCCAAAGGCGAACGCATCATCAATACCGATATGTACGTGGTGTCCATCAACGCGCCTTACGTGCAGGACTGTGCGTTTAAAATCATTGAAGAGGTCATTGATAACTACCCCATCGACGGTATTTTTCTGAACATGCCTGGCTACCAAGTCAATAATCCGTACGAAGGCAAATACCACGGCATTGACCAAAACGAAGCTGATAAAAGACGATTTGCACAATATAGCAATGGTCTCACCTTACCCACAGAGGAAAACAAAGCTGACCCCGTTTTTCAAAAATACCTCGCTTTTAAAAAATTTACGGTCGAAGATTGGTCAGAGCGGTTGCATAAGCTTGTCAAATCCAAAAATGAGCAGATTGCCATTTGCACCTACATGGACCGCTTTGTGGACATCATTCGGCACGAGTCGCAAACCAATAGCTTGCCGTATTGGCCTTACTCAGCCTCCGACAACGTGGGCAACGCTATCAACTCTTTCCCCAACCACATCATTAGCAACAGCAGCATTCAGCAAATTTCGTTTCAGTCGCGCTACAACGCTGTCGAACCCGAAGAAGTCGCCATTCGACTCTATGAAAATATTGCCAATGGCTCGGGTCTTGACATTAGTATGATGGGTGACATGCGCGGCTACGAAGACGAACGTAATTACGGGGTGATTAAGAAAGTCTATGCGCACCACAAAAAATTTGAGCCTTATTTTGGGAAGTATCGTTCGGTCGCCAAAATAGCGGTGGTTGCACCTGGCGCATGGCCCAGCGGCAATCCCATGCAAGAATACCGTGGCATTCAGCTCATGTTACGCGAGGCACATTTGCCTTTTGACCTTATCGAAGACGCTCAAATTGAGCATTTAGCCGCCAAAATAAATAATTACAAAGTGGTGATTTTGCCCGACATAACGTATTTGAGTAAAACCGCCATTGAGGTATTAAAAGAAGCTATAAAACAAGGTGTTCACCTCATTGCCACCAACCAAACGATGTTTGATAACCCTACGGCTTTGCAAGAATTGTTTGGCGCAAAAATCATCAACAAAGACCACGAAGGCAGCGGTTTTTACCTTTCTCCCGACAACAAAAATGTTTTTAAACGTTTTGCCCAACAAAGAATGGTATTCTGGAAATTTAACTTGGGGCTTTACGACCTTTCAGGCAGCGACCAGCGGTTGTTACCCATTCTTTCCAAAGGCCGCCCTGGCCCGCCCGAAATCATTGGAGGACACGAACCTACGGGGTATTTTGCGATGGGGCTAAAACAACACGCGCGGAGCAAAGCCGTGATTTTACCCATCAACCTCGGTAAGCTTTATTACTTGCACGGGTACGAAGAGCACAAAAACATTCTCCTTGACGCCCTCGACCTCGTTTATCCCGAGGCAGGTGATTTATTACAAACCAACGCCCACGAGCGAGTGGAAGTTATTTTGAAAGAATATACCAAAAACACGCCCGAAAACAGGAATAAATCCGTTTCCGATGGCCTGATTTTACATTTGGTCAATATTACTGGTTTTAGTGGAAATACGTATTTTGCTCCCCTGCCTATTTCTAACCTAAGCTTTCGGATTCAAACGCCATTCAAACCTTCCAAGGTTTTTTCGATGGTCAGCAAAGAACCCGTCGTTTATTCGTGGAAAAATGGCCAACTTGAGATAAAGCTTTCTAAATTGACTGACTTTGAAGGGATTGTGATTGATAAATAGCAAAGAGCAACAGGCAACCCGAAACATACTCTGCCCGAGTATTTTTTAAATCCATAAAATCCGTGTCTAATCCATATCGTCCGTGTGCTCAAATCGTCGATAATAGCACACGGATAACACGGATAGAACAGGTTCACACGGATAAAAGGTAGATAAAATAAAAATCTTCGGTTACAGTACCCGAAACACTAAAACGTAAACAACAAACAATAATGAAAAAAACCTTCCTAATCATCATTACCTTTGGGCTGACACTCGGCATGGGATTGTTGTCGTTTAAGCCCAAAGATAAACGCCCCAACATCCTGATTCTGTTTTCGGACGACCACGCCTTGCAAGCCATCAGCGCTTACGGAAGTCCCTACATCAAAACGCCCAACATCGACCGCTTGGCCAAAGAAGGGGCGGTGTACCAAAATATGTTTTGTACCAACTCCCTCTGCGCCCCTAGTCGTGCTACGTTGTTGACGGGAAAGTACAGCCACAAAAACGGCCACCGCGACAACCTCACGAAGTTTGACGCAGGCCAACCCATGTACCCCAAATACCTCCAAGCCGCTGGCTACCAAACGGGATGGATTGGCAAATGGCATTTAGAAGCTACCCCTCAGTACTTCGATTATTGGTCGGTTTTGCCTGGGCAAGGCGCCTATTACAACCCTGATTTTATCGAAATGGGCGGTAAAATGGTTCGCCAAGAAGGGTACGCCACCGACGTTATTACCGAAAAAGCGCTGCATTGGCTCGACCAAGACCGCGACCCTTCGAAGCCATTTTGTTTGGTGATTGGTCACAAATGTCCACACCGAAATTGGCAACCTGACACGACCGATTTGCGGGCTTTTGACCACGTCAAATTTCCGCTTCCAAAGAGCTTTTATGACGCCTATGAAGGACGAATCGCCGCCAAACGCCAAGACATGACCGTAACCAAAACCATGCGTTTGAAAGAAGACCTCAAAGTGGACGCGGGCAACGACCCTTTTGTGAAACGCATGAACCCCGCCCAACGCAAGGCGTGGCTCGCCTACTACGACCAAGTGTCGGCCGATTTTAAAAAACAAAACCTGTCGGGGCGCGCACTCGATGAATGGAAATACCAACGCTATATGCAAGATTATTTGGGAACACTCCTTTCGCTCGACCGTAACGTGGGAAAAGTATTGGATTATTTGGACAAAAAAGGCTTAACCGAAAATACGTTGGTGGTGTATTCGTCCGACCAAGGGTTTTATTTGGGTGAACATGGTTGGTTCGACAAGCGATTTATGTACGAAGAATCGCATCGCATGCCGATGCTCATTCGCTATCCCAAACGCATCAAAGCAGGGACTATCGACCGTGCGATTCATAACAATACCGATTTTGCCCCTACTATTTTACAAGAAGCAGGGCTGAGTGTTCCTGCTGATATGCAAGGACAGTCGTTTTTTAGCAAAAAAGCGCGCAAATCGACCTATTACCACTATTACGAATACCCCGCCGAGCACAGCGTACAAACACACTTTGGCATCCGTACCGACCGCTATAAACTGATTCGTTTTTACAAAGACGGTGAGTTTTGGGAGTTGTACGACCTCCAAAAAGACCCCGAAGAAATGAATAATTTGTACGACAAACCTGCCTATCAGAAAATTCAAAAACAACTTACGTCCGACCTAAAACAACTTATTCGCCAATACGACGATACTGAAGCGGCGGAGATTTTGGCGAAGGAAGAGAAAAAGTGAGTAAAAACTCTCCTCCTCCCGCTGTAATCTGATTCATTCTTTCTACTAAGATGTTGCTCCTCTGGAGCAATAGAGAAATGGCTTTTTGTTTTAATACCTTCACCCTAGTTTACCTACTAAAAGCAAAGCGCTCAGGTTTCCCCAAGCGCTTTACCAATTTTGTACTTCGTCATTTCTTTATTCTACCTTTGCTAATCCATACCCTTCAATTCCGCTACTACTTTGGTGATAGAGTCTTTGGCATCCCCAAACAACATCATACAGTTGGGGTAATAAAACAATTCGTTGTCGATACCAGCGTAACCTGCCGCCATCGAACGCTTACTGACAATCACCGTTTTGGCTTTGTCGGCGTTCAAAATGGGCATTCCATAAATTGGGCTGGCAGGATTGCTGCGGGCAGCGGGGTTCACTACGTCGTTGGCTCCAACGACAAACACGACGTCGGTCGTCGCAAACTGGTCGTTGATTTCTTCCATTTCCACCAATTTATCGTAAGCCACGTTCGACTCCGCCAAAAGCACATTCATGTGCCCAGGCATTCGTCCCGCCACGGGGTGAATCGCGTATTTTACCTCCACACCGCGCTGTTCGAGCAAGGCTTCCAATTCGTGAATCACGTGCTGCGCCTGCGCCACTGCCAATCCATAGCCTGGTACAATAATCACTTTTTGGGCGTAGTTCATCATAATAGCAACGTCAGAAGGCGTACTGCTTTTCACCGCTCCCCCCGTTGCGGCACTTCCACCACCTGCGGCGGCGGCACTTCCTCCACCGAATGAGCCAAAAATTACGTTTGTAAGAGAGCGGTTCATGGCATTACACATCAAAATCGTCAGCAACGTCCCTGCCGAACCTACCAAAATCCCGCCCGTGAGCATCACTTGGTTGTCGTACAAAAACCCACCAAAAGCCGCCGCTACGCCCGTAAAAGAGTTGAGAAGCGAAATCACCACAGGCATATCAGCCCCTCCAATTGGCAGCACAAAAAGGACGCCGTAGGCCAACGACAACGCAAAAACCGTATAAACCAAGGTCGTGCTTGGATGCCCCAACGCAATGTAAACGGTCAGCCCTAACGTCGCTATCAACAGCACCAAGGTAAGGATGTTTTGCGCAGGTAAGCGGAAGGTTTTTTTCATGATTTCTTGCAACTTGGCGTAGGCGATGATACTACCCGAAAAAGACACGCTACCGATGACCAATCCTGCTACAATCGTCAGGACGGTGGCGGGAGAAGCATCGTCGTGCAGGTGTCCAAATTCGACCAACGAAATCAGTGCCGCACAAGCGCCCCCCATTCCGTTGAAAAGGCTCACCATTTGCGGCATATCGGTCATTTTGACTTTTTTGGCCGAAATCCAACCGACGACTGTTCCAATGGCAATCCCTCCGAAAATCCAGCCGTAGTTGCCAATCGGCTCGCCGTCTTCGTTGGTATGCATAAAGATAGTACCCAAAATAGCAATCGCCATCCCTGCCGCTGCCAAGAAGTTGCCGTTACGGGCAGTTTTAGGCCCCGAAAGCATTTTTAATCCTACGATAAAAAATACCGAGCCCAAAAGGTAAATAAGGTATAACCAATATTGTTGTATCATTTCAGTTGACGGTTACTTTTTCTTTTTAAACATTTCTAACATACGGTCGGTGACGACGAAACCGCCCACAACGTTGAGCGTTCCAAGAATGACCGCCAAAAAGCCGAGTATCAACGCGGGCCAATTGCCCGCTTCGGCATGCCCCATGACGATGATTGCCCCGATAATCACCACCCCGTGGATGGCATTGGCACCCGACATTAGCGGCGTATGCAGGGCAGAGGGAACTTTAGAAATCACCTCAATTCCTACAAAAATGGAAAGAATGAGGATATAGATAAGTTGTATGTTTTCGCCAATAAATGTGATGATTGCGTCCATAAGTTGCTGATGACGTTATTTTAAAATTGATTTTGTAAAAGCATGAACCAACTGACCTTGGTACGTGATGAGGCTTCCTTTGGTGATTTCCTCCTCCAGTTCCCACTTAAAACCGTCTTTGTTGGCCAAATGCAATAGCAATGTACTGATATTTTTGGCGTACAAATCGCTGGCGTTGGTCGCTAGTAGTGCAGGTAAGTTTGACTCTCCAATGATGGTTACACCGTTTTTTACTACCGTCTGATTGGCTTCGCTCAAGGCACAGTTCCCGCCCGATTCTACGGCCATATCCACAATCACGCTGCCCGTTTTCATCGACTTTACCATTTCTTCCGTCACCAGAATGGGGGCTTTTTTACCCATCACCAAAGCCGTTGTGATGACTATATCTGCGTCCTTGATGCGCTGTTTGATGAGGTCTTGTTGTTTTTGGAGAAACTCCGCCGACACTTCTTTTGCATACCCTCCTTCCGACTTGTTGGCTTCCATGCCTTCCACGCTCAAAAACTTCCCACCCAGCGACTCCACCTGTTCTTTGGTTTCGGGGCGAACGTCGGTTACTTCCACTACTGCGCCAAGGCGTTTGGCCGTCGCAATGGCCTGTAATCCTGCCACCCCAGCGCCAAAAATCAGTACCCGCGAAGGTTTGATGGTTCCTGCGGCCGTCATCATTAGCGGAAAAATTTTACCCAGTGCATTGGCTCCTAGCAATACTGCCTTATAGCCCGCGAGATTGGCCTGCGAGCTGAGCGCATCCATGCTTTGGGCTTTGGTCGTACGTGGAACGGCATCCATGCTAAAGGCCGAAATTTTCTTGGCATTGAGGGCTTGAACCAGTTCAGGCTGCGTGTAGGCGTACAGAAACGAAATGCTCACTGCACCTTCGCGCATTTGAGCCACTTCTTCCAGTGTAGGGGCGTTGACTTTTAGAACGACATCGGCGTCGGCAAGGAGCGTTTTGACATCT
This sequence comes from Runella sp. R0.1_18, assembly GCF_057652155.1. Taxonomy (NCBI): domain Bacteria; kingdom Pseudomonadati; phylum Bacteroidota; class Cytophagia; order Cytophagales; family Spirosomataceae; genus Runella; species Runella sp. R0.1_18. The sequence goes on along the minus strand of NZ_JBYFCK010000007.1, from coordinate 89,967 downwards.
GCTACCACTTGAGCGCCTGCCTTCTCGTAATCGGTGTTAAGTAGGGAAGATTTCTCGCCAGCATCACTTTGGACGGCGCAGGTAAAACCCGCTTTGAGAAGAGACTTAACAACGTCAGGTGTGACCGCAACCCGCTTTTCGTAGGTTTTGGTTTCTTTCAAAATAGCTATTTTCAAGGTTGAAGTAGTTTATTGGAATAAAACCCCAAAATATAGGACATTATCCACATAAACAATAACATTCACCAGTTTTCGGAAAATCTTTTTGTATCGACCAGCACTGAGCTAAAAATGGCAACCGCTGCCTCTGCAAAGCGCAAAGACAGCGGTTGAAAAAGAGACAATTAAATTAGCACAGCGTTATTTACGAATACGAGCCGCATCCTCACTTACCCCCGATTTTCGACCCCGAGCTTGGTACTTCGACTTCCCAAAGTTGTACGTCACCCGAAACGACGCATAGCGCTGCGGCTGCACGTTGGTAAACGTCATATCCGAATCATCCACTTGGATGTTGGCCCGAAAAATGCTCGTCCAAAAAATATCGTTGACGTTCAGTTGCGTATTCCAGCGGTTATTGGCAAAGCTTTTTTGGATACCTAAATTAATTGCTCCCAACGAACGCGCACGGTAGAAACTAGCACGGTCGGGAACATTGTACCAACCCGACACTTCGAGCGTATATCCTTTGGGCAACGTAAATATGTTGGAAACCCAGAGTGAGGCCGATAACCCAGCCACCGAATTGCTTTGGCCATTGAGGGTGACATTTTCGCCCCCGTAGGCAGTGCTGAGGTACATTTGATAGTTCCATTTGGGCATCAAAGTAGCCGAATGGCTCACATCAAAAAATAGTCGTTGGTTGTTGGCATTGACCTGTTGCCAAGTCGTCAGGCGCGTAGTAGCATTGTACAATGGCAACTGAGTCACCCCGTTTTGGTTGTAGTTATAGCCCGTGACCAACATGAGTTTTTTATACGAATAAGTCACCTCCGATACATTCCGAATACGAGGATACAAGAACGGGTTTCCCATCGCTACTGTATAGGGGTCAATGAAAAAAGGAAAAGGATTGAGTTGCCAGACTGTAGGCCGCGAAATTTTACGAGACGAACTCCATACCAAATTGCTGTTGTCGTTGAGTTTATACTGTAGTGTTAGGTTAGGTAAAATATTCCAATAGTTGCGGTTTACAATCGCTCCCAATGTGACGGATTCACCTTGGGTAACGGTATTTTCTGCCCGAAGCCCTGCCGTAAAACCTAGCTTTTTAAACTGCTTGCTCATTTGCATAAAAAACATCGTAATGTTTTCGTCGAACGTAAACTCATTACTTCGCCCAAAATCTTTACGAAAATCAGCAACCGTCAAAGGAGTCGAACGAGAAGCATCCGTCCGAATGAGCGTATCGTAGTCAATTTTGGCAAGGTTTTTTACGTAATTCATTTTAAACCCCGCCTCCAATTTCCACTCTTTCCCCACAACATCCGTGTAAATCGCGTTCAATGTTCTAAAGGTTGAATTAGCGAGTTGGTCATTTCGCTGAACTGATATACCCCGCACTTGTTCGTTGTTTCGCACATATTCAGAAACCATGTTCTGCGTTCCTGGTTTCTGACTGCCTGCCACGGCCACTTCCAACATCAGTTCACGGCCTTTGTTGTTTTTGTAGGTATAGCCCGCTAGTCCCGTCAAGGAGCGGCTATTTTCCGTCATTTGGTTGTAGCTTATCATCAACGGTTGTTCATTCCCGCGCAGCACCGACTTGTTTTCTGCATACGTCGAACTGGGAGCCTTGCCCATATCGCCCGTAAGTTTAAAATCAAAGCTGTGACGCGGACTGACCACGTACTCTACTCCTACTAATCCGTTGAGGCTTTGGTTGGGGTTTTTAAGATAGGCATACGACTCAAACACATCTTTATTTCCTTCTTTCCCCATTATACGTCGGTCGGTCAGTTCTTGGTACCAATTGGATGCACTCCAACCTGTATTCAGCGAAAACGCCATTTTTCGGGTTTTATACGACAGGTTTCCACCCGCATCGCCCGTCGCAAAACGGTGTTGCAAATACGTCCCATAAATCGACCCCCGCCCACCCAAGTTTTGATCGCGTTTGAGCTTGATGTTGATCACCGTCTGGAACGATGACTCGTACTTGGCAGGCGGCGTAGGCATGAGTTCAATCGTTTCGATTTGGTCGGGGGTTAGCGATTTTAGGTAGTTTTTTTCCTGCTCTTCGGTCATTCGTAGGTCTTTGCCGTCAATCAAAATTTTGGGTGATGTTCCTCTAAACGTAATTTTTCCGCTCATGTCCACCAACAACCCTGGCGAACGCCGCATTACCTCAAGGGCATTGGTGGCAGTTTTGAACATTTTGCTGTCCACATTCACAATGATGTTACCCATTTTTTGCTCAAAAACAGGCTTAATCCCCTTCACCACGACTTCGTTGAGCTGCTTTTGGTCGGCTTGTAAGAATAGCGTTCCTACATCCCAGTCCCGTTGGTTTTCATTAATATGAATCGGAGCCGACACAAAACGCTGGTATTCAACGCTAGAAATGGCCAGCAAATAGTGCCCATCTGCAATATTTTGTAGCATAAAACGCCCTAGTGTGTCAGTCACGCCCCCTTTTACGAGCGATGAATCTGACGATGATAGCAGCGCCACACTCGCAAACTCCACCCCTTTTTGGGTGCTCATTTCCACCGTGCGCCCTTTGATGCTTCCTTTGTTTTGGGCAAAGCATAGCCCGCTGACGAATGTCAGTACAACGAAAATGTATTTCATGACTGTTAAGAAAAAAGGGTTAAAACGCTATTTTGATTGCCAGTAATTTTGAACAAACTTTATCCAATCTTTTTCCGAGCTTGGAATCTTAACATTGGGCTGAAAGCCAACGTTGTCGATGGGGGCCTCATCGACCCAACCTGTGCGGGTGGTGGGCAAGCGTAGTTCAAAGTTTTTGCACGGCAACTCGTGTTCACGCACATTGCCATAGTCCATCATGCCGCCCGTGTGGTTGCCAAAAAGCGTCACTTTTTTACTTTGTTTGGCATAAAACACAAAGTACTCAGCGCTGCTGTAACAGTTTTCATTCATTAGCACCGCTACTTTTTGAGGGTACGGCAACACTTCCCCGTACGACATCGTATCGGCAGGATATTCCACCATTTGTCCTACTTTTAGTCGATTTTTAGCCAGTGATTCCTGCCAAGGCTTCGCGTCTTTGGCCGAAATCCACCCTTGAGTCAGCGCTCGGTCAATCATCGCCTCTTCCGCTTTTAAATTGTCGGGAGTACTTCTAAAATGTGAGTGAATATCTCGGAAAGTATTGGTATTGAGGTATTTTAAAATGGCAGGAAAAGACCCATTCATTCCGCCAAAGTTGTCACGAATATCTACAATCAAATGGGGGGAATTCCGTATCGTTGCATCGTGTACCTTCAAGACACTATCTACCATTTCAAAGGAAATACCGAAAGAAGGGATTCGTACGTAAAAAGTTTGTTTATCAATCGCTTTTACGTGAAACTCCTCGTCGCCCTGCTGTACTTTAGCGAGCTCATCGGGGGTTGCCTTTTGAGGATACTCCCGTACCCAGTAGCCAGAATTAGGGACGTTGAGCAAGTTTCCTTCCAGCGGGAACGTACGTTCAGAAGAAGTGAGGTCGCCTGCCCAGTAAATTCCTTTATAAGGGCTTGGGCCACTGGCGGCGGCTTCAAATTTGACCATACCTGGTTGCCATTTTTTATTTTTAGCCGCCAACACCACCGCCGCCATTTTGTCGGGTTGCTGTGGGTCACGCATGAGTGCCACGCGGTAACTTCCATCCGCGATTTCCCAAATTCCCTCCAATGGATGTAATTTGCCAACGTGGGCATCAAAGTAGCTTTTCGCTTGCTGCTCGTCGGTGCTGATGGTACGGATGGGAACCGTTACTTCGGGCTCATTAAAAGAAACCTGAAAATGGCCATCTTTAAAAAAACGTTTGTAGGCCCGTACCAATTGGAAACAACGCTTATCGCCTGGCAAGTCATGGGCTGCCGTTCGCAAACTATCGAGTAGTCGTTCGTAGCGTGGCCTTGTTTGGGCAGTTACTTTGTCTTGAAAACCTGCATAGTTGGCTTCTGTTTTCTGGATGTAGGTAGCCAACACCGCCGAACATTCACAGTTTTGGGCCCTACTTTCAGTGGCAAAAAGTAAGAAAATACAGAGAAAAAATCGGTTTGCCATACGCTTTGGTTGTTTAGAAATCATGCTTCAAAACTGCACGGATACGTTGTCGTTACCAAAGTTTTTTGACGAACCTCTCTTTCCTCTCGACGAAAACTCGACAAATGAGACGTTTAGGTTGCTTACGGCCAAACCCTATTACGGGAACGTGTGTGCGGTTGCTCACAACCGACTGAGACTCCTGCGGTTGCTCACAACCGCAGGCACATATAGCAACCGCAGACACATATTGAGAGAAACTAATTGACTTTGACGAAATTTGCCCAAATTTTTAGACGAACGTATGAATCGCCTCGACCAACCGAATCTACAACTATTTGATGTCGTTGAAAAAGCCCTAGATTTCTATAATTCTAGGCTTTGGCCGCGTATTTTGGCACATCTGTGTTACATTTACTTGAGCTATACCTTTCTTGCCAACGAATTTTTCGTTGAAAATTTGAAATACGGCGTCTATTTTTATGTTTACTGGCTCACCAATTTAGCCGCGGCCTACGCCATTTTTTATTATTTATTTCCTACCTACTTCGTCACAGAACGCTATTGGCATTTTTTTTCGTCCATTGGCCTGTGGTACTTTACAGTTTTTAGTTACTTCACTCACGCTTTTCTCCAGGAAGTTTACAGTAACAACCCCGTCGTTAGCTATTCAGCATCAAGAGAAGACAATCCTTTTCTTGCTTTTTTCGACTCCTACAACCAATACGGTTTGTGGGGGCACTTTAGAAGCCTATCGTTTGCATTTGTGATATTTTTTGAATTCAAGTCTCATTTTGGGCTCATTATTTTGGTAAAATCTGTCAAGTATTTTATTGAAAATATCATCAAGCAAAAACACCTCAATGACCTTAACCACGACCTCGAATCTCGATTTTTACAAAGTCAGCTCAACCCTCACTTTTTATTCAATTCGCTCAACAATATCTACGGGCTCATTCTCAATCAAAAGCCTACCACCACCACCGCCATCAGCCAACTACAAAGCCTTTTGAAAGAATCTTTTGATGATACTAAAGGCAATAACGTACCGCTACTTTCAGAAATCAATTACCTCAAAAACTACATCAGCCTCGAAAAAATTAGGCACGACCAAAACGTTCATATTGATTTTAAGGTGGACGAAAGCACGGTTAACAATCATTTCATTGCCCCACGGGTTTTGTTACCTTTTGTCGAAAACGCCTTCAAACATGGCCTAAGCGACAACCTCAAACACGCCCAAATCGACATCAGTATTTCTCTAAAAAACAACCAGTTACATTTCGACATCTACAATTCAAAACCCGATTTAAAAGTATCGAAGACCAAAGTAGGTGGAATAGGCTTGGTCAATATCAAACGCCGCCTATCGCTACTCTACCCCTACCATTCGCTCCAAATCCTTGATAACCCCAACAGCTATGAAGTCCACCTTAGATTACCTTTATGATAAACGAGCAGGCATTTTTGAGCTTTTGTTTTGGCTTTTTTGGTTTTTCAACAATACCATTTACATCGGCTCTACCACCAATATGTTTACGTCGGGTGCCTTATTTTGGACCTTCGGCAACATCATCGTTTTTTACATCACTTACCGATTGGCATTGTACTGTGTGCGTCGGCTATTTGTACACTATAAGTATGTCATTTATTTATTTTTAGTATATGTGGTGGGACATTTGGTCAAGACGGTCGTCAACGAAATCATCTGGCAAATTGCGCTAAACCACCTCGATTTTGGAACCTTCAACCAAGACTACCAAAAAATGATTAATATCGACGGCGGGGGGCTAAGGCAACGCTTGTCCAATTTTTTGCTCAACCCTATTGTATTTTTGGTACAGGCATCCCGTTGGTTGCCCATTTCCTTGAAGATAATGATAGATTTGGCCTTAGAGCAACGCAAAAACAATGCGCTGAATAAAAACAAAATGGACTTGGAGATAAAGCTTCTAAAATCGCAGATTAATCCTCAATTTATCAATGAGTCGCTCGAAAACATCAAAAATGTGGTCAATACCGACCCCAAAAAGGCCGAACAAATGACACTCAAGCTTTCAAATATGATTCGCTATACCCTTTATGAAACGGATGTCGAGAAAGTAGCGCTTCAGAAAGAATTGGATTTTATGATTAATTACGTTGATTTGCAAGAAACGCGACTTGCAGACCACGCAAACGTCAATTTTCGGCTCAAAACCCATTTCCTCGATAGCCTGACGATTAGCCCATTACTGATTTTTCCCCTTTTAGAAAAAGCCTTTAAATGTATAAAATCAAACTGCGAGGTGGACATCAAAACGCAAGATGCGGTGTTGGAGTTAAAAATTGAGTCGGACTACGTTACCGACTGCCACCATTCGGGCATCGAAAATGTGCAAAAAAGATTGGCGTTCTTGTACCCCAACAAGCATCGACTGAAGGTAATCGAAAATGAAGGAATGTATAAAGTTGATTTAAAACTTGAGCTATGAAAAACCTCCGTTGCATTATTGTAGAAGACGAGCCCATTGCTCAAGAAATCATTGAGACTTTTGTCAAACGGCTTCCTTTTTTAGAGCTTGTAGGCAAAGCAAGCAACGCCTTTGAAGCGTATGAACTTCTATCGCAACATTCGATTGATTTGATTTTTTGCGATATTGAAATGCCCCAAATCTCGGGCTTGGAGTTTCTCAAATCGCTGTCATATCGGCCACAAGTGATTATGACAACGGCTTTTCACCAATACGCTCACGATGGTTTTGAACTCGATGTTACTGATTATCTACTCAAACCTATCGCTTTTGAGCGTTTTCTAAGGGCCATCCAAAAAGTAAAAGAGCGGCGAGAAGCCAAAGAAATCCTCGAAAAACGCCGTCACGAACTACAAGAAGTGCCATTGGAAACCGAAGCCAAAACTACCCCAACGCCTCGCGGGGAAGACAACGGGATTTTTGTCAAAGAAGATGGAAATTTGGTAAAAGTCCTATTTGATGAAATTCAGTACGTAGAAGCGATGAAGGATTATGTCAAGATTTATATCCGCGACCGCTTCATTGTCACCTACTTAACCATGAAAAAAATGGAGGAAAGCCTACCAGAAAGCATCTTTGTTCGGGTACACAAATCGTACATTGCCAGCTTACCAAAAATCAAAAGCATCAGCGGAAACATATTGTCGTTTCATTCGCATACGCAAATTCCGATTGGGATGCAGTATCGGGAATCACTTTTGGAGCGCCTTGGTCATTTAATTGTAATAAGATAACCTACTTAAAATCAATTAATTCCACGTCTTGTCGCGATATAAATAAGCAAGTACTGACGAAAAGATTCTGATATATTATCTAACAAGCGATTCATCTGAGCTTGCAGAAAATCCTTTTTTTGACGAACAGGAATAGCAACAAAACCTTCCAATATTCCGCTGAGCATATCACTACGTTGTTTTAATAGATCACTATGGTTCAAATTCAATATTTCAATAAATGATTGAACCTGATTTTTAATATCTATCCTTAAATCATATTTAGGAGCTATCGTACCATCCTGATAAACAACAAAATAACGATGATTACTATTTTGAGTCACTTGTGCATCTTGATAATAAATGATTGGAGGTAATAGTGTATTACCCCGTTCTGGCTCACAGTACTTCCTTCCTGTATTGGAGTCAACTGAAGTTTCTTTACACACTGCTACTAAATTGAAATAATTTGTTGATAATTCTAGGTTATGGCTTTTAGGAATTATATGTTCTATTGAAGCTATTTCGTTCGTTAATTTTCGTTGACAATAAGCACAAAGATTTGACTGTTCATTTAACAAGAACACTTTAGCTTGGGATATATTAGGTAAGTTTTGATAATCAGCCCCATAATTAAATGACCGCACTCCGTTTGCTGTAGTAAACCATTGCTCCCACTCTCTTGGTGGAATATCTCTCTTTTTAATGAATTGCATTTTCTTTCTTATAATTATTCCACTCAATTAGTGATTTAGCCTTTTGAATTTCTGCATCTGTTTGTCCTAGCAGATGAATTAGTTCTTCGAGCAAAGGATTAATTTCAAGAGCACTAGCTTCGTCATCAATCAACTGGAAGAGTCTATCCAACTTATTTTGCGTGTCAATATGTCTATCAGGTGCTCCTAAAATATTTCGTAAAATAGAGTTAACTTGTTTTCCAAAATATTTTTCATTACACAATTTCACTTCTTCTTTTTCAATTATATAAAGATTTCCATTCTCAAAATTTGCAACTACTGTTGGACTATGAGTAGTAATAAAAAACTGAACAGAGGGAAATAAATTTTGAATCCAAACAATAGCCTTTCCCTGCCAACGTGGATGTAAATGTAAATCTATTTCATCTATCAAAACTACACCATTTAATTGCGACTTGAGCTCTTGTAATGTGAGCCACGGGTTTAATTGTGAAGCTCTCCAAACCAAATCAATGATTAGAAAAAGCAAATTCCTATAACCATCAGAATAATAACTCAATGGTAAGGGAAGCTGGTCTTCAAATAAAATATATAACTCATTATCGTCTTCAGGTTCTGAATATATCTTCAGTGAAAAATTTACTGGCAAATCAGCAAAAAAAATGAGAGCTTCTTTGAGAGCGAGTTCAACATTTTCAAGAACATTATCAATATTATTAATATCTTTTATTTGAAAGGTTGCACGACGCGTTACCGCACCTTTTAGCCACTCTGTTAGTAAAGGCTTTATGGCTTTTTCTTCTAAACATTGTAAATAACCATTTCTTCTTCCCATCTTAGCATCATACAACTGTTTTTTTGACTGATGCGCATCTTTAAATAGACGTTGAGTGGAATAAAAAGCAATAATTGGGGCAATATTCCTATCTTTTTCATTTTCAAATGCTTCAAAAAAAGCGCCTCCGTATTCACTAATTGATTTTATTTTTTTATTATCGTTTGTTTTTGTATTACGTTTAATTGTTCTCGACCATTCGCCTTGAACATAAAAATTATCGCTTGCTTTTACTGTTGTTTCTTCTTCTCTTCGCCCATTGGTAATTTTAATTTCGTCATAAGCTATTACACGTTGCATTTTTTGCTCTTGAGAACCAAAAAATGCCCCAACTGCGACACAAATGCCTTCTAACAAACTTGTTTTACCACTTCCATTAGCTCCTACAAATAGATTTACACCATCTTTAAAAGATGCATTGAGGTGCGTAAAATTTTTAAAATTAATCAATTCTAAATTTTCAATTCGCATGAGTAATAAGTAGTTTTCGTTGATAGAATAGCAAAAAAATGTAGCTTCTCAAAATAGTGGTTTTTTGAGAAGCTACATTTTTTACAATATATATTGACTCAAATCGCGGTTTTTAACCAAGTTGGCCAAACGCTCCTGCACCAACTCTTTGGTCACAATCACGTGGGCATTGGGTCCGATAACATCAGGAATGTCAAACATGAAGTCATTGAGCAAAGTACTCATCACCGTTTGAAGACGACGCGCACCAATGTTTTCCACTTCAGAATTGATGGTAAATGCCAATTTGGCCAACTCTAACAATGCGTCATCTTGGAAAGTCAATTCGACACCTTCGGCTTCCATCAACGCAAAGTATTGACGCGTGAGAGAATTTCGCGGCTCTTTCAAAATACGGTAGAAATCATTTTCCGTCAAGCTTTGCAATTCGACCCGAATCGGGAAACGTCCCTGTAATTCTGGAATCAAATCCGAAGGTTTAGACACGTGAAAAGCCCCCGCTGCCACAAACAAAATGTGGTCGGTTTTGATAGGGCCGTGCTTGGTATTGACCGTCGAGCCTTCGACAATCGGGAGCAAATCGCGCTGAACCCCCTCGCGGCTTACGTCAGGGCCTCCGCCTTTGCCGTTGGAATTGGCGATTTTGTCAATCTCATCAATAAAAATAATTCCTAAATTTTCGGCCTTCAGCAGCGCTTCTTCTTTGACTTCATCCATATCAATGAGCTTGGCCGCTTCTTCTTCCAACAATATCTTACGGGCATCAGCAATGCTCATTTTACGTTTTTTATTACGCTTAGGCATCATGTTACCGAGCATTTCTTGCAAATTCATCATCGACATATCGTCGATAGGCCCACCCATCACGCCAATATTAGGAGCCGACGAAGACTGCATGTCAATCTCAATTTTCCGATTTTCGAGTTCACCCGCCCGTAGTTTATCGCGAAAACGTACGCGTGTGCGCTCGTTGAGTTCGTGGTCGGGCATCGACGAAACAGGCGGAGGAGGATTAACGGCGTCGGTATCATCCGTAATCTCAAAACCTACACTTGGGCGACCATTGTTATTAGGAGAGTTATTGGGATACATCGGCGGAATCAGCACATCCAAAATAATTTCTTCTACGATGTCCTGCGCCTTTTGTTTTACTTCTTCTTTTTTGGCCGTTTTCACCATATTTACGGCTTGTTCTACCAAGTCGCGTACCATACTTTCGACGTCGCGCCCCACGTATCCTACTTCTGTAAATTTAGAAGCTTCTACTTTTACAAAAGGTGCATCGGCGATTTTGGCCAAGCGGCGGGCAATTTCGGTTTTCCCGACCCCCGTCGCCCCAATCATCAAAATATTATTAGGAATAATTTCTTTTTGCATCTCGGGCGTGCTGTTCATCCGACGCCAGCGGTTTCGGAGTGCAATCGCCACGTTGCGCTTAGCATCGTGCTGCCCGATAATGTATTTGTCTAGTTCGGCGACTATTTCGCGGGGAGTTAGTTTATCTAATTGTGAGGACATCCGTTAATTTGACAATGTGAAAATAGATAAATTTAAGAATGTAATAAGGGCATTTTTTTTGCAAAACAAATGTAGAAACGTTGGCATTTTCAAATTTGACCTCTATTTTTGTACAAATTTGATAAACGAATCTTGAAGATGAAACGTAACTTTTTGAAAATAAGTGCTTTGTTGTTGACGGTTTCTTTAGCCTCTTGTAAGTATCAAAAGAACAATACCATCGAACAGACGGATTTGCGCGCTGGTGATGAATACGTTTACGGCGTACACCCCGATTCAGCGGCTCGTCAAACCAAGATTAAATATACGGCAAAACCAGAGTTAGAGCAACGTACCAACGCCATCCGTGAAAAATTGTTTGGTGGTGCTACTCCAGAAACTACTGCTCCTGCAGCCGCTCCTGCTGATACAGTTGTAGCAGCGAAATAATTTCTGCGGGATTTGTTATAAATTTGAAGCGACGCTTGAACAGGCGTCGCTTCTTTTGTTTCCATCAACCTTCTACTAAACCAATGAAACCATTTTTTCTCCTCTGCTTTTTTCTCACTGCGTCATTGATTGGCTTTTCGCAAACCGAAGAAGCTGCCGTGAAAGTACCTATCCAACAACTTTTTGAAGGAATGAAAAAAAGTGACTCGTCGATGGTACACCAAACATTACTTGCCAACGCCCGCCTCGAATCAATTGTCAAAGCCAAATCAGGCGACATCAGCGTTAAGTCTGATTCGTTTGATGGATTTCTCAAAAGCATTGGCAAAGCCACACCTGGCGACTTTGACGAACGCCTTTCTGGAATGCAAATCCGTATTGATGGTGACTTGGCTACTGCTTGGACTCCGTACAAATTTTATTACAAAGGCAACTTCAGCCACTGTGGTGTCAATGCGTTTCAATTAATAAAAACACCTGCTGGCTGGAAAATCCTCAGCATCATTGATACGCGCCGCAAAGAGGCATGTGAGTAAATTTCAAAAATAGAAGACACAATTATGCGCTACGTTGGAGACATCGCCACGACTGATTCGTACAAAATTTCGCTTTATACTTGGAATGAAAAATACATCGTCAAGATTGAAGCTGGCCCTTACGAACAAATGTATAAGGTAAATCAATTGGACTTTTTGGGGGATGAAGCTGCCCTGAGAGAAGTTTTTGCAGACGAAGTTTTTCTAAAAAGTGTATTTGCACGTTTCCAGCAAATGCACAGCGACTTCAACGACGTCCTTACCCGATTTGATTTAGTCTAGTAGTGGTTCATTCTCAAACTTTTTTGCCATGACTTTTGAAGAATACCTTGTCACCAAAAAAATTGACATAAAAACCTTTAGCCAGCAAGAAGCAGAGCGTTTTCAGGAATGGGAGCAACTGTTCTCTCAAATTCACCCTGAGAGTTTTACCGCCCAAAAGAAGTTTCTTCTCAACGATGTCCGTCGGAAGTACTTATTAAAAAACGAAGGCTAAAAACAGCTCCGTTTATTTTCTGCCTACCTCAAACAAGTATTTTTTGAGGCGTTCTTCGACTTCTGAAGCCGAAATATTGCTAAGGAATTGGCCTTCTATGGCCAACGAAATACGTCCTGTTTCTTCCGAAACGACAATCACCGCCGCGTCGGTTACTTCGCTCATGCCAAGTGCCGCGCGGTGGCGGAAACCCAAATTTCCAAAATCATCGCTATCCGAAACGGGCAAGATACAACGGGCGGCTTTGATGCGCCCATCGGCCACGATGACACCCCCATCGTTCATGGGGCTGTATTGATTAAAAAGCGACAGAAAAAGGCGTTTTGACAACACACTGTCCACTTCTTCACCCGTTTGAATGTATTTATCGAGCTCATCGTTTTTCTTGAGTACTAGCAAGCCCCCCGTAAACTCAGCCGCCAGTGCCCGAACTGCCTCTATGATAGGCTTGATTTCATTGATTTTATCGGCCGAAGTTGGTTGACGAAAAAAACGTCCAATAAGACGATTATTGGCAAAAGCGGTTGATTTTCCTACAAACAACAAAAAACGACGAATCTCTTGTTGGAAAATAACAATCAACGCCACCGCACCTACCCCCATGAAATACTCCAGAATCTTGGTGAGCAATTCCAAACCAATGGCCCTAACAACCAAGTAGAAAAGGTAAATCAACAAATACCCTAAAAATACCCTACTCGCCAAACTTCCCCGCACCAAGTAGTAGATTTGATACAAAAGGAAAGCTACCAAGGCAATATCCAAGACGTCAACCCACTCAACGTTCAAAAAACCGATGTGAAAAACGAACATAACAACGACTAGCTATTTTGATATTGGCAATTTATTCGTCAGCAATTTCTTTTTTGGCGTTAAAATACCCTTTTACTACTGTAAACGTCGTAATTCCTAAAAAGAAAAAGATAATGTAATGTACATAATCTATAATCCACGGGAATTTTTCCCCAAAATAATACCCTCCACCTGTCAATCCAAAAATCCACAATCCCGCTCCCAACACATTAAACAACATAAAGCCGCCAATGTTCATCCGCACCAATCCTGCCAAAATCGGCGCAAACGTGCGCACAACGGGCAAAAATCGACTGATTACCAAGGTACGACTTCCGTACTTATCGAAATACTTACGGGTCGTGTTGATGTGTTGTTTTTTAAAGAACAGCGAATCGGGTCGATTTTGTATGCGATCCCCAAAAAATCGTCCAGTTAAGTAGCCCGTCAAAGAGCCTACGATGGCGGCTAAAAACAGGCACATCAGTAACAAAAAGATGGGTACGTCGAGGATTTTGAGCGCACAAAATACCCCTGCCAAAAAAACAAGATAGTCGCCTGGCAGAAAAAACGCAAAAAACAGCCCATTTTCAGCAAAAATAATAAGCGTTATGAGCACTAGCCCTCCCGTGCGGATAAGTTCCTCGGAGTTAAGGAGGTATTGGAAAAAGTCAAGGATAGAATTCATGTTCAAAATTACACAACTTATCTTTCACAGCAAGCCCTCTACCTGTTGCATACTAATTTTCTAGGGTAATAATTCGCTTTTTCGTACTTTTCGGGGCAAAATAACCCATCGAATGATGAAAAATAACAAATCCGTCATCTTCCCCAGCGCTACTTTTCTTTTTGTGTTCAAATGGTTGATAATGGCACTTATCGTGGGAGTTTTGGCGGGTTCGGCTTCGGCTTTTTTTTTGGTATCACTCAATTGGGTCACCAACTGGCGAGAAACGCATCCTTGGATTACCTGGTTTTTACCCGTTGGTGGGTTTATCGTCGGAGCAGCCTATTATTATTTTGGACAAGATGTAGTAAAAGGCAACAACCAACTCATCGAAGAGTTTCACAGCCCATCCCAGATTGTTCCACTCAAAATGGCTCCACTGGTGCTGTTTGGAACATTAGTCACGCACTTGTTTGGCGGCTCAGCGGGGCGCGAAGGTACGGCCGTTCAAATGGGGGGAGCTATTGCCGACCAGTTTACCAAACTCTTCCGACTTTCGGACGATGACCGCCGCATTTTACTAATCATTGGAATCAGCGCGGGATTTGCCTCAGTATTTGGGACACCACTGGCGGGCTGTGTTTTTGCGCTCGAAGTCCTGATTGTAGGTCGAATGCGCTACGAAGCGCTTTTGCCTAGCCTTCTCACGGCACTGGTCGCCGACTATACCTGCCACGCATGGCAAGTAGCTCATACACATTATAGCATCCCCAATGTACCTCATATTCACGCAGACACGCTACTCTGGGCCATTTTTGCAGGCATTTTATTTGGTCTAACGTCCCTTTCTTTTTCTAAAATCGTACACTTTTGGGGAGATTTTTTCAAACGAACCATTGCCTATCCCCCCCTTCGTCCCGTAATTGGCGGAGCGGTATTGGCGGTTTGTATTTTACTTTTGGGAACAACTCGGCACATTGGCCTGGGGATTCCGACCATCGTTGCATCTTTTACCGAACCGCTTGCACCTTACGATTTTGTACTCAAACTTTTATTGACCACTTTCACCCTCGGCGCAGGTTTTAAGGGCGGCGAAGTCACCCCCCTTTTCTTTATTGGTGCTACGTTGGGCAATGCGCTTTCGGCTTTCGTTCCGTTGCCGATGGCTCTATTGGCGGGGATGGGTTTCGTTTCTGTCTTCGCAGGCGCAACCAATACGCCCATTGCCTGTACATTGATGGGAATGGAGCTTTTTGGGGCTGAATGTGGCGTATTTATTGCCTTATCGAGTGTGGTAGCTTACCTTTTTTCGGGTCACTCAAGCATCTACAGCGCTCAAGTATTTCAAAAAGAAAAACACGATTAGTGTGAGGGAGGGTGCTCACACCCTCCTGCACGCTCCTTGGCTACAATTGATACACATTGACAATCAGCGTATCGGCATTTACACCCGTAAAGACACCAAGGCCGTTAGTAATTGCCGTTGGGGGTGTACTGATATTTTGGGTCGTTGTTCCTGTTGATTTATAGAGCGCGGCATAATCAGCATTCAACCGATACAAAACCGCGTAATGCTTGCCGAAATACTGAAATGTCTGCGGCATAATGCTACTCGAACTCGCCATCGTTGGTTCGTTGTTGAAGCGACGAGCAAACGGGCTTTGGGTAGTTTCGGCGGGTAAGATTGTGATGGGCGTGGGATTTGTTTCGGTATTGATAAAAGCCACAAAGTGATAATCGCTGGTCGGGTTGTCCCAAGTTGCCTCAATTGGGCTTCGGTCTTCCCCCGAGGGCGGACGAAAACCACCCGTCGTGCCACTACTAAGGTCGATTTGGGTTCGATAAATTACGTTTCGGTTCAAGGCAAAACCCGTGGGGCGTTTCGGAATGCTGGTAATTGCTGATACGGGCAGCCCTTTATAATCAAAATCTAGGGTGTAAGTCAACCCAAAAGCCACCAATTCCGTCGCAGCCGATTCGTACATTCCTTCGCTGACTTCTTTTAAGGTGAAAACTTTCCCATCGCTTACGTGGATTTTAATCGTTTGCCCCGTTATAGGTCTTGAAACCGAATCAGCATCGTCGTCCGAAGCAGCGTAAGAAGTCACCGTTGTCAATTTTAAACTTACAGGTTTTCCTGGCGCCAGAAAAGCTTCTACTACCGGCTTTTGGTTAGAAAAAACCACCTGATTCGTGTCCGTACAAGACGCCAAGCCCAATACTCCTAAGAGCAGACCCATCAGCGTCATTTGTTGAAATTTTTTGGAAAAAGTTGCTATATAGTTCATCGAAAAATTCATGTTGAGGTTTACAAAAAACACAGTCTCATCTCCCCTTCTAGCGGAGTTTCCACGAGAAAGTGACGTTTGGTGTGAATCCCAAATAATTGACATTAGTGGTTTGAAGCACACTTTCGCCGTTTTCGGTAATGACTTCAAAACGTTTGTACCACACATTTTTGCGGTTATATAAATTGAACACCGAAAGCCCGATGCTTCCCCAACGCGCATTGTAGGTTGCCGAAATATCGAGGCGATTGTAAGACGAGAAACGAGTCGCGTTTTTATCCGACGGCATTGTAAAACTGCGTATCGAACCATCCAACAACTTAACTTGGTAAGCCCCCACAATCGAAGTATAAGGACGCCCTGTCGAGAATATTTGAGTCAGGGAGAAGTCGATGTTTTTCCAACGATACGCCCCAATAAACTTAAACTGATGGCGCACGTCTTGGTCAGAATGATAAGGTAAATCTGAAAATGCCGACACGTTTCGAAGCGCTTCCGACAGCGTATAACCTATCCAGCCGTTAAAATCTCCGAACTTGCGTTGCACCAACACATCCACGCCGCGTACCACTTCATTGCCGTTAAAAAACGTTTCCTGAACGCTCAACCCTTGGCGGATTTGGGGCACAAAACGCAATGTATATTCGGTGATGCCTGTGTTGTTTTTTTGGTAAAACTCCACGTCCACCAAATACTGCTTATATTCATAACTCCCCCCCACAATAAGGTGGTCCGACTGCGTGATAGGGAGCGTTCCACCATTGGCCAACAACCAATAACTACGGTTACCTTGGGTCAAATCTTCACGGTTGATTTGTTTGGCAAACTGAAAATAACGCCCCGTCGCCATTTTGAGCTTTATTTTATCGGTCAGTGCGTACGTTGCACTCAAACGAGGCTCAAAATAGAGCTTGTTCGTCACATTAAAATGATTGATACGAAGACCTGGTTTCAACAACAACTTGGTATTAAACAAACGCATTTGGTCTTGTAAATAAAACGCCGTTATCAGTCCTTGGTCATTTTTGCTCAACACATTGACGGTGTCATTTTGGATGTATTGATAATCAATGGTATTGGCCGTTGAATGAATCCCAAACTCCAGCTGATTATGCGGCGTAAGTTTGTACTCAAAGTCTATTTTGGCCGTAAAATCCTTCAAATCATTGGTTTCGACTTGTCCGATGTTCTGTTTACGCGTAATCGCCACCGAAGTATCCGTTGCAGGAATTGTACTGACGACGGTGCGGGTATTATCTCGATTGCTGTAAAAATTAGAATAGCTTACGAGCATATTACTGTACAATTTGTCGTTCCAGCGCCGCGACCATTTAAAGCTGCTTCCCAAATTCCCCCAAGCCGAAATGTCATTGGAAGAAGTGGAAGCACCCAAGTCACCACCACGACCAAAATTAAACGACGACGCCGAGGAGTTATCCATCTTGTCCGTTCCGTTGTACAAACTCCACGTCAAAATATCTTTTTTGGAGAGGTTCCACGTCAGTTTTGCGTTTAAGTCATAGAAATACGATTGCGCCGTTTGATTTTGAAGCGCATTATTTCCAAATCGTCCTCCTGGCCCGCCTGGCGGGCGTCCAAAACCAGTCTGTGCGACCGTCGTTTGGCGTTCTGAGGTAAACGTATTGAAGATTTTTTCGTACAGTGGTCCTTTGTACGAACGCCGCCCTGCTACCAACAGCGTCATTTTTTTACTCAATGGCGTTTCGAGATAAGCATTGGCACTCAGTAGGCTCAAATCAGCACCCGCGTTGATTTTGTTTTTATTTCCTTCTTTCCCCGTGATTTCGGCCACGGCCGAAATGCGCCCCCCAAATTTGGCATCAAAACCTCCTTTGTAAAGCTGAATATCTTTCAGGGCGTTGTAGTTGAAAGCTGAGAAAAAGCCAAAAAGGTGATCGACATGATATACCGTAAAGCCATCGTACAGCACCAGTGTTTGATCGGGCGTTCCGCCGCGCACGTACAAGCCCGACGATGATTCGTTGGAAGCACTGACCCCAGGCATCAATTGAAACGCCCGAAAAGGGTCACGTTCTCCAATGTTGGGCAATTTTGCCAAGTTTTTAGGAGTCATTTTAATCATCCCCACAATCTCGTTGGCTTTCAGCACTTCTGTTTTTTCCCCCATCACCATGACCTCTTCCAGTTCTTGTTCGCCTGGCTCAATCTCAATAATGAAATTGTCGAGCGGCGTTTTGGGGGATAAAAACACCGTCGCATTTTTGTAACCCACGTAGCTCACCAACAGCGTCACAGTATCGGAAGGTACTTTAAGCAACGTAAAATACCCGTCCACGTTGGTTTGAGCCCCAATTTTTGTCCCCAGCACCGCCACCGACGCAAAAGGCATGTTTTCGGACGTTCCTTTTTCTACAATGCGCCCCACGAGCGTAAAATCCGCGCGAGTAGGTACACCACGGTAGCGCGTATCAAATTCTTTTCGGGCTTCTTTTGGAAGCTCGGGCGAGTTTTTAGGAACAATTTTAACCGTATTGGCCTCCGTAATATAAAAGGTAAGCTCTTTGGTATCTCTCAATACCCCCTTCAAACCTTCGAGAAATTTGGTATTATCAAACCAATACGATACGCGGTACTTCTTGACCAATTCTTCGTCGTAATCGACCTTGACATTGTACTTTTTCTTCAAATCAGTCAACACAAACAGCAAAGGCTTGTTGTTATAAAATTCGTCTTTGATAACAAGCTCTGCCTCCGCAGGCCCCTGCGCCCATCCAGCAAACGTCCCCAGCAAAAGAAGAACGAGTAATAATTGTTTCATAAAGTATGGATTATAGTTCAAAAAGCCGACAACGACGGCGGTAACGTCGTTCGATTAGATTATTACTTTCGAGTACGTTTCCTGCCGTCGTTGCGTGGCATTAATTTTCTATGTGTAGATGTATCGTCAAAATCTGACGACGGTTTAAACTGCTTTGGCAGCCGCGATGGTCACTGTTACTTGGGCAGAAACCCCCGTTGTGGCATCGGTATCAGTATAAGTTTCTTGAAGCTTTATGGCGCCGTTGCCAATCTGCCCAATGGTTTCCCCCACCGATAGCATATCAAATGACCCGTTGCCTAAGGCTTTGAGCTCGATGGAATCGTAGGTCTCGGTATAAGATTGCATGGTACCTGTGCTATCGCGTTGCGAAATTTTTAATACAATAGTGACGATGTTGGCCGATTTTTTGGCCACTGACATCTCAATCGTTATGTTTTCTTTGATGCTTGTATTGGTTAAGTCAATGCTCTGGGCTACGCCATTGATTGACTCAGTGTAGGTAGTCCCGTTGTACGACCCAATCACTTGGTCGGCGGGCTCAGGTTCAACGGTTGTTTTAGAACAACTGAACAACATAGCAGCACTCAATAGCGCCAAAATGCTTCCTAAGAAGAGGTTTGAGATTCTTTTCATAAACTTCAGGTGTGTGTAATAGGTATGTACTTCTAACTAGGTACTATTAAGAAAAACAGAGGCTGTCCAAAAAGTAACAGGTCACAAAATATTCTTTGGATTCAACCTCATCCCAACCCTTCTCCTTCCAGGAGAAGGGCTTTTAAAGTCCCCATCTCCAGAAAGGAGAGGGGGATTTAGGGGGTGAGGTTGAACAGACGCCGAAGATAATTTGGTGATACCAAACTTTTTGGACAACCTCTTGCAAAAGAGCTAAACTAGCGGCCTTTTTTTCCTTTTTTACCGCGTTGTGGGTGCGCTGGCGGAGTTGTTTCTTGCGTAAACGCACCTGCTGCCGTAAACTGTACTACTTTACGAGACGCTTTTTTCTCTTCGTCGGTGCCCGATGTAAGTTCAACCACAACAAAGAAATCCCCTGCGTCATTTGTTCCTGCTTTCACGGCCGTATAAGTGGCGTAGTTCGACGTGATGTAGGTCGTAATAGCCGCTGGAAGACTAGCAATTTCTACACTTGTCAACTTTGCTTTTTTACCATACTTTTCAAGCACTTTGTTGAAAGTACCATCTGCGTTAAAAAGTACGCCAGTGTGCGTTCCGTCAGCGAGTTTCAGCCCTACCACAATTTGTCCTGCTGCGTCTTTTCCTGCAAACTGGATTTCAGCTCCCGCGTAGTTTGTGGTAATGTAAGAACTCACGGCTGCTGGCAAATCTGCTTCTTCGATTTCGGTTAGTTTGCCTTTACACTTTTGTTTGGTTACGGTGTCAGTCGTGGCCGCAGCGCGAGCTGCCGAAAGCTGCACTACTTCTGTCAAATCTTCCGTTGTCGAATTGGCATTAATGTCTTCACGGTTGCAGCTCACCAAAAATAGTCCTACTAACGCGAACACAAAAAACAAGGTCTTTTTCATGGTTTGTTTTTGTTAAGTTGAAAAATTGATAATTGGAAATTGATTTCAGTAGCCATTACGTAGGGTTTTTGCAGGGCGTGGCAAAAAAGTTTTAAATTTTTTTAAGAAAAAAAAAGTGTAATTTGTTGCAACACTAGGCCCCATAATAGCGTACAGGCGTGTATGTATCAGGCAGATATTGAAGCCGCTAACAACCATCCAAATCCGTTACTACCTTGTTTTTTCGAAAAAAAATCAACTTTACCGAAGATGACCTAGAAGAAGTCATCCAAGCGTGTCGGAGCAACGATAGCCGCGCGCAGAGGGTACTTTTTCAGCAATTTTTCGGTTATGCCAAGGGAATCAGCTTGCGGTATTCGTCGTCGATGGAAGAAGCCGAAGAAATTTTGAACGAAAGTTTCTTAAAAGTCTTCCAGCACATCGACCGCTACGACCTCACCCAGCCTTTCAAGGCTTGGTTGCGGACGATTGTGGTCAACACTGCGATTAGCTATTACCGAAAGCATCAAAAATTTCATGGCGAGATTGGGCTTGACAATATTCATGAGCCTTCGCACGATGAATCGGTCATTGACCAAATATCTGCCGAGGAGATTTTGGCTTTGGTGCAACAGTTGAAACCGATTTATCGTACTGTCTTTACGATGCACGTGGTGGACGGCTACCAGCTTCGTGAGATTGCAGATGTGCTCAATTTTAATGAAGCCACCGTACGCTCCCATTTTTCACGAGCCCGTACCCGTTTGCAAGAGTTAATCAAGCAATCGTACCCGCTTTTTAGCGAGGGGAAAGTAGAACAGAAGTTTAAGTGAGTACCCCAAATTACTGAATTAAACGGCGATTTTCAGCCCAAAAACAATAAACTAAGTGTGAAAACACGCTACCAACAACAATGAAACCCGATAAATTTGACGAAGCTATACGCCAAAAGTTGGAAGGGATTCAGCCCAGTTTTCAAGAAGACGACTGGTCGAAGTTTGCCGCTTACCAAGCAGCCCATACTTCACAGCCCTTTTTCCAACGCTTTAGTGCGCGCACTGCATGGTACACTGCTGCTAGTGTAGCGGCTGCCATGATGGTATTTGCCAATGTCTATCAGTATCGAACCAATAAAAAACTGGACCAAGAAGTAGTCGAGCTTAAAGCAAATATTGCCAAGCAAAAAGACGCTCCCGTTCGAGTGACTACCCGCGTAGATACTGTTTATATTACCAAATACATCGAAGTAAAATCTTCTAAACTCAATACCTATGATTCATCTGTACCTTCTTTAAATGACGAAAGCCCCGAAGAAACAATAGGCCAAGAGCCCGCCGTGGCCGAACGCCTCAAAAATGTTGGCAAGATTATTCGTCAAAGTCCTAACGAACGTATCAGCAGCGCATTTGAACATACACCTAAAGAGAAAGAGGTAGAAGCTACCAAAGACGAGTCAAATGAAGTTGAGAGCAATGCTATCGACAAAAATGTGGTTGAGAAAGGAGTTGTTCTCCAACAAGAAAATGGTTCAAAACCAGCTCCCAAAACAGCTCGCTCTGACCGTGAAAGCGTAGTGTTAAAAAATAATGTGCAAGACAACAAGCACCATCGAGTTGCTTCTAGTGGGGCTGGCTCGTCAAAAAGCAGTTCATTGGTGTCTCCAAAAGGAACATCAAAAATCAACTCGAAACCAGGCACTTACGAAACAACCAGAGCACTTAATGCAGAAACTCAAACAATGGCAACCGAAGGGGCTATTTCAGAGCGTGCGTCTGATGCCATAGCCTTGCTAGAACCCCATACCGAAATCGAAGCATTAGCGGGTATCCTTCCCGCAGAAGCCAAAGTAGAGCGGTATGCCTATACGAAGTTGTCGAACCCTCCCAATACCACTACTTCTACTGCAACAGCCACCACAACGGCATCGGCGGCAGCTCCTCCCCCTTCCATTTCGTTTAAAGGCATGAAGTTTAGGATGGGAGCAGGCTTAAATATTAGCAATGGCTCAACCACCTATACGGCCAACACAAGCTTGCTTTTGGGCAAGTTTTGGAGTATAAACGTGGGCCTAGCGCGTGCTTTTATCATAGGGCCCCAATACTTTACTGAAGATATTTTTAAGGAAAAAACGAAAAGCGATTTTAAAGATTGGAACAAAAAAGGATCCATTCAATCGCCAATGGCTCCACCTCAAGCGTTCAATATCGCCACCAGTGCCACTTTATGGCAGCTACCCGTGAGTTTGACGTATCGTTGGCCAATGAATGACGGATTTGCCTTCTTATTATCAGGAGGTACCAATCTCAATTTATCGGCTCGTCAGTCATTTAGCTTTTACACCCGCGAACGTAACGGAGAAATGACCCAAAAACGGGCAGATTTTGTGCTTAAACCTACGCTGTCAAACGACCTTATTGCGGCAGCTGGTGTCGAAAAGCAATGGAGACACCTTGTCGTCCAAGCTGAAACTTACATTGCTCCTTATTTACAAAAACCGTCGTACCTCACCGAAAACCGCAATTTAGGTATTCGATTTAAGGTCATGTATCAGTTTGGGAAAAAAGCCCTCTAGGCCACCAAAGCGATTTTTTATTACCAAACGTTCAACTAGCCCGCTTACATCGCCCGTCGTGCTCACCAGCCGACGGGTTATTTTTTTATATTTGACCCTCAATCTGACTTGTTCAACTATGCGCATTTCTTTTGTAGGAGCAGGAAACGTGGCTTGGCACCTAGCCCAAGCCCTCGAAAACGCAGGCCACCATATTGTCGAAATATACAGTCGCGATGCCCGAAACGCCCGTCGGCTTGTCAATAAACTATACGATACCCACATCGCCCCCGACCTTGACTTTGCCGAAAGCACTGCCGAATTGCTCATTTTGGCCGTTGCCGACGATGCACTCACTGATGTGGTATCGCAGTTAGTGCTTCCCGAAAACTGTACGGTGGTTCACACTTCAGGTACCAAATCATTGGCAGAATTTCAGCAGCTTATTGACATTTATAGCGACATTCCTGCCCAAACGGGCGTTTTGTACCCGCTCCAAACGTTCAGCAAAGACATCGAACTATCGCTAGTTGATGTACCATTTTGCATCGAATCGTCAGACCCCGTTACTGAAAAAATGCTGATTCAATTAGCCCAAGGCATCAGCAACGTTGTTTATCTTATGACCTCCGAAGAACGGCGATTAATGCACATTGGGGCGGTTTTTGCCTGCAATTTCACCAATCATTTGTTGGCTATCTCCAAAAGAATTTTAGACGCCGAGCACCTTGAATTTGACTTACTCAAACCCCTCATCCGCGAAACACTCCGCAAGGCCCTCCAAAGCCCCGACCCTGCGCTCGTTCAGACGGGGCCAGCACGCCGTGGCGACCACCAAACCATCGAAACGCACCTCGACTACCTCGAACGCTATCCCGCGTGGCAAGGCATTTATGAGGTCTTGTCCGAAAGTATTCAGAGAATGCGGTAAAAAGAATGTCGAGGGTCGAATTCACAGTGTCGAGGGTAGAATGCAGAATGTCGAATCGGAATGCCATATTCTGCACTCGACACTAAAACTCGACATTCTGCACTCGAAATTCGACATTCTCTCTACTCTCCTCTTCCCCACTCACGAATGAGGTTGCCACCTACGGGTATCCAATCAGAGATAACACTGATAATTTTGGGAGCAATGGGGACGGTATATTCGTATAAAAAACTTTCGTTGCGGTATTTGGGCGGCATTGCTACCCCAATCGTACTAAGCAACCAAAAGAAAACACTGATACCAAACACCCAAGTAAATATACCAACAGCAGCCCCTGCTAGGTTGTCGAGCGTGCCTAAGATGGTATAACGAAGCATGGAGCGTAAAGAATACCCAATGCGGTTGACCATGAAGATGGTCGGGAAGAAAATGACTGAAAAGCCAATAAATGGCAAAAACTTACGCGTAAGCTCTACCGTCAGATAAGGTGCCAGCAAATCGGTACCAAAACGAAGAAATTTAAAACCCACAATCATGGCTATCACAAAGGCTGCTACACCGACAACTTCGACGAGTAGTCCCTTGCGATAACCATTAAATGCTCCCCAAGCAAGTGGGATAATAATGAGCAAATCTAGGGTGTTCATCCCACGAGCAAGCTTTTCGCCAGTGTTTGTACCACTTTACCGTCTGTTTGGCCTGCCAATTCTTTCATCGCAACGCCCATTATTTTACCTATTTCAGCAGGCGATTTAGCCCCTACCCGCTCGATTATCTCCACGAGTTTGGCCTTTACTTCTTCCTCCGAAAGTTGTTTTGGTAAATATTTTTCAATGACCGCGATTTCGGCTACTTCCTTTTCCAACAAATCGGGACGATTTTGTTGTTCATAAATAGAGGCCGAATCACGACGTTGTTTGGCGGCTTTGGTCAACAGTTTCAGTTCATCGTCGGCGCTCAAATCTCCACTCGCTCCTTCTTTCGTTACTTCCAAGAGAATCAACGACTTAATGGCACGTAATGCGCGGAGTGTATCCTGATTTTTATCGCGCATGGCCTGCTTGATGTCCTCGTCTATGCGTTTCTTCAGCGTCATGATTTAAAATAGTTTACAAAATTATGTTGCAAATCTACGAAAAAAATGCGCGAAGACTTGGAAAATTTAAAAAGGTGTGCTTATCTTTGCACTCCCAAAACACGGAGGTTGTAGCTCAGTCGGTTAGAGCGTCGGATTGTGGTTCCGAAGGCCGTGGGTTCGAACCCCATCTTCCTCCCTAAAAAATCCCAATGCAAAGCGTTGGGATTTTTTGTATTTATCAGTTCAAAAAACCTTTTCTCCGAGTTCTTGTTAGATAAGTACTACCTATGAAAGCATTTTTCTCATCTCTACGCGCCTCGTCCACATTCGAATACGCCTGCTGGATTATACTACCTGCTATGAACCTTACTGGATTGGCAGGTTTGTTCCTTAGGGATTCCGAGGAGTTCTTCAAAGCACTCGTTCCTTTTCACTTGGTGACTTCATTGTTTATCATGATGATTTTTCACCAAGATTGGAACCGTTCTTTTGTGATTTATTGCATCGTTACCTATCTCATTGGATTTGGCGTAGAAGCACTGGGCATCCACACAGGCCTTATTTTTGGACATTATCAGTACGGTGAAACACTAGGCTGGAAAGTAATTGGTGTTCCTTTGACCATTGGTCTTAACTGGCTCGCAATTATTTATTCGGCGGGTATTCTTATGAGCGATTGGGAAGTTAGCCCTCCCCTCAGAATAATTGCTACTGCTATCTGCGTCGTTTTACTTGACTTCCTGATTGAACCCATCGCTATTACGTATGACTTTTGGAACTGGGAAAACAACACAATTCCTCTCCAAAACTACGTCGCTTGGTTCATTGTCGCAGTAGGCTTGCTTTGGTATTTTGAACGTGCTAATTTTCGCAAAGAAAATCCAGTGGCATTCATGTATGTCCTTGGTCAATGCTCGTTTTTCTTTGGGCTCAACATCCTACTTTATTTATTTAGATAGAGAGAAGTCAAAACAATTTAGAAAACAAAAAGTTACCACAATAAGAGCAGATGTATTGCCTTTACCAAAAGCCAATACAGTAAAACCCAAAAGCTTGATACATATAAAGCGAAAGCCAAATGAGTAACTATTCCATACGAGATTTAGAACAACTTTCTGGCATTAAGGCACATACAATTCGCATTTGGGAACAACGCTATAATATCATTCAACCAAAGCGTACTGACACCAATATTCGGATGTATGACGACCAAGACTTAAAATTGGTCCTAAATATTTCCTTGCTGAAAGATCACGGATATAAAATTTCGGACATTGCGAAATTTTCTTTGGACGAAATTAGCCAAGAAGTTATGGCTATTTCCGATCATAAACTGAACTATCCAGACCAAATTCACGCCCTCACAATTGCGATGATTGACTTGGACGAAGATCGTTTTGAAAAAATTATTAGCACCAATTTTCTTCAGAATGGCTTTGAAAATACCATGCTCAATATTATCTATCCTTTTTTGACCCGCATCGGTACACTATGGCTTACAGGTTCTATCGGGCCTGCACAAGAGCATTTTATGAGCAACTTGATTCGACAGAAAGTCATTGTTGCCATCGACGGCCAAGTCATAAAATATCATCCCAATTCTAAGAAATTTTTATTGTTTTTACCCGAAGGAGAATTACACGAAATCAGCTTGTTGTTTACCAGCTACGTCATTCGGGCGCATCACCATCGGGTTATTTATTTGGGACAAACACTGCCGTTTAATGAGCTCGTTTTTGCCTATGATGTTCATCAACCAGACTATGTCTTTGCAAGCATCACCTCCGTCCCTGCCCACGACGAAGTTCAGACCTATGTTAATAAACTTTGTCAGCAGTTTCCCAAAGCTCAAATATTACTTACTGGCTACCAAGTAGTTGGTCAAGACATTGAAATAGGCCCCAATTGCACTATCATCAACAAATTAGAAGACCTTGTTGAATTGCTTTAACAGCCGTTCAATCCCCATCTTTCCTCTTACAATAGCCATAAACGAGAAAACCCCGACCTGTGGTCGGGGTTTTCTCGTTAGGCAGGAGATAGACAGCCTGCCTAGTGGTTAATAATATGCTTCTTTCGACAAATAGTTTTGAACATAATCTTTCACCCCTTCTTCCAACGTATGGAAAGGTTTGGTGTAGCCAATCGAACGCAATTTGTTCATATTAGCTTGAGTAAAGTACTGGTACTTATCGCGAATGTCGGCTGGTGTATCCACAAAGTCGATGTTTGGCTCCAAGCCCATCGACGTAAATGTATTGATGGCCAAATCCTTAAACGTACGTGCCTTACCACTTCCAAGATTATAGATACCTGAGTTGCGACGGTGGTGCATCAAAAACGAACATACTTCCAGTAAGTCTTTTACGTAAACAAAATCGCGCATTTGCTCGCCATCTTTAAAATCGGGATGGTGTGAGCGGAAGAGGCGCATTTTACCCGAGGCTTTTACTTGGTTGTAGGCGTGGAATATCACCGATGCCATCCGCCCTTTATGGTATTCGTTGGGGCCATAGACGTTGAAAAATTTCAAGCCTGCCCAGAAAAAAGGTTTCTTTTCTTGTTGCAACGCCCAAATGTCAAAGTCGTTTTTGGATTCCCCGTAAGGGTTGAGCGGCTTCAACTGCGGGATTTGCGATTCGTTGTCGTCGTAGCCTAACTCACCTAAACCGTAGGTAGCCGCCGAAGACGCATACACCAACGGGATTTGATAATCGATACATTTTTGCCAAATCTGCTGTGAGTAGCGCACGTTAAGCTCCTCCAAAACATCACGGTCAAACTCCGTCGTATCTGTGCGGGCACCGATGTGGAAAATGAACTCTACTTCGTAGTAATTTTGGTCTAACCATTCAAAAAAAGCAGAGCGCTCCACTCGTTCTTGAATTTTTTTCCCTTCTAAATTTGGTGCTTTTTCAATTTTTGAGAAATCATCAACGGCGATGATAAAATTGAAATTTTCCTCGTTTAACTTGCTGATAAGACAGCTTCCGATAAAGCCTGCAGCCCCAGTGACAATGATCATAGAAATAGCTTATGATAAGGCGTTTAAATAGTGGGTAGTCAATTAGTTGGAACAGTAAAAATACTCAAAAAAACGCTACAAAGGTAGGTATTATTTCACACAAAAAATCATTGAAAATTCCATGAATAAATTTAACTTTTTAAAGAATTTTCAATGAAATCTACGATGTTTTTGGATACCGTTTTTTGGTCGTAATTTTGTCGAAACTTATTAGACAGCAAAGTGACTCCGTTTCTCTTATTTTTAATACGGCACTCTCGGCGCTGTGGACTATTGACTGTCGATTAGAATGATAGTTTACGTAACACGAAAAGAACATTTTAATGCCGCCCACCGGGTATATAACCCTAGCTGGTCGGATGAAAAAAACACCGAAGTATTTGGCATCTGTGCCAATCCAAACTTTCACGGTCACAACTTTGAGCTGATTGTCACAGTAAAAGGCCCTATCAATCCAGAAACTGGCTTTGTAGTGGATATGAAACTCCTCGGCAGGCTAATGAAAGACAGTGTGGTTGACAAAGTCGATCACCGAAATCTTAATCTTGACGTTGATTTTATGCAGGGTATCATTCCTAGCTGTGAAAATTTTGTCCTTGAAATCTGGGCTATCCTAGCAAAAGGACTAAACGAAGTGGCTCCTCACGCCAAATTGCACTACATCAAGCTCATTGAAACCCCAAAAAACTACGTAGAGTATTACGGCGAATAAGCTCGCTTTAAACGATATTCGCGTTCCAATCCCCAAAAATCATTGTGAATCAACCACGTATCGGGCTTTTTTTCTGGCTACTTGTATTCCTAATCATCGGAAGCTACCTGTGGTATATCAATTTGTACGCTGTCAATATTCCTATTACTGACGACTATGATTTGGTTCGGGTAAAATATACGCTTTTGACACAGGAATTCAGTTGGTGGCAGAAAATCAAACTGCTTTTAGAACCTGAAAATGACCACCGTATTCTTATTCCGCGCTCCATTGCGCTGACAGACTATGCCGTAGAAGGATTTATCAATTATCGAACGCTGATTGGGGTAGTCAATCTGAGTTTGTTGGGGATTTTGGGATTTTGGTTTTTGAGTTTTCTCAAACGTGGACTCAATGCTTGGTTCTTTTTACCAGTGTTGTTGTGGTACCTCACCCCCTTTGTGTTTGATGTTACGCTTTGGGGGATTAATGGGATGCAGCATACTACCCTCAACCTGCTGGTATTCGGCACCTTAGCGCTACTTTCTTATTCCACTAACCCTTGGGCTTTTGGGGCGGCTTTGGTCGTTGGGTTTGCGGCTACTTTTACCAATGGAAATGGATTCTTGGTTTTTCCTGCGGGGTTAGCGGTTTTGCTTTTGACCCAAGACTGGAAAAAAAGTGCCCTCTGGACCATCGGAATGATTGCCTCCTTATTGGCTTATTTTCTTAACTATCAAGTAGGACAAGCGACTAAGGTGGCCTTCACAGGCGAATTTGTCGGGAATCTTCTGGTAAGTTTTGCGGCGTTGTCGGGTGGCTGGATGGCGGCTTTCAAAGGCAGTAACCCTCAGTGGTTGTTGTGGGGTTCGTTTTTGGTGGGCATGTTGAGTTTGCTAGGTATCACGTTGTGGCTTGTTTATCAACTATTTATGGCACCTCAGCGCCCTCATTCGGGTCGCCCCTATCTTTGGGTAGGCGTTTTTGTGTTCTCGATTCTGACGATTGGCATCATTGCGGTATCAAGAGGCGGACGCGACGTTTATTCGGTTTTCACGAGTCGGTATAGTTTGTATCCACTTCATTTATTGACACTTACGTACCTAGCGTTGCTGAGTTGGAAGTCCATTTCTCCTTCTTGGGTGTTTCGGATAGCAGTTGTTTTTGGAGGTATTTTTATGACCATGAGTTTGTATCAATACCAAAGAGATATGGATGAACGCCGTCGTAGCCTCATTGCAGACCACTATAACTGGCGGCAGCACCGCAAACTTATCACCCACTTTCGGAGCCAATTGGCCGATTTTTTCACGCTTTCCGCCTACCAAAAAGGCATATACCGTTTTGAAAATTTTCCACTCGGTGCCGCTACCGAACAATTACTCAGTTTACCCGCCGATACTACTCAGCGCGACGCTTTGAAACTAACGCTTGCGACCACTCAAAAAAACATTGATTTTTTTGGGCATCCTCAAACAGTTGCGCAGTTTTCATTGAGTAATGCAGACGTGCTTCAACCTGAATTCGGCGAAGGTATTGGCGTGTTTTTGGTGCTAAAATCAGCAAAAAATAAAACTTATTTGCTTCCTACTTTACCCATTCAAGGTGGGAAACGCGCTTTTTTCACTTCGGCACGGGTCTATAAACCTGGTTTTGAGCTAACGGTTTACAACGAAAATTTTGCCCCTGATACTTATCGCATCGGCCTGCTAAGTCCGAAAGGAACAGGCTACGATTTGCGTTATTTAAAACAATCTATTCAGATTGATTCGCTTTCCACCAAATTGGTCAACTAGCAGCCCATGAAATATTATCTGATAGCAGGAGAGCGCTCGGGCGATTTGCACGGTAGCAACCTCATTAAGGCCATTCGCCGCCACGACTCGGAAGCCGAATGTCGCGTTTGGGGGGGAGAAATGATGCAAGAAGCAGGAGCTGAGTTGGTGACTCACTACGCCGACATGGCGTTTATGGGTTTTTGGGAGGTGGCCAAAAACCTGGGTACGATTTCGGGTTTTCTGAAAAAATGCAAAGCCGATATGCTCGCTTATCGACCCGATGTCGTGATTTTGATTGATTATGCAGGCTTCAATATGAGAATCGCTCGTTTTGCTAAAGAAAACGGCATTCGGACGTTTTACTACATTTCGCCCAAAGTGTGGGCTTGGAATCAAAAACGTGCCCTTAAGCTCAAACGCGACGTAGATCGTCTGTTTGTAATTTTTCCGTTTGAAAAAGAGTTTTTTCGTCGATACAACTACGACGTGGACTATGTAGGAAATCCGCTCTTTGATGCCATCGCCGATTTTACGCCCAATCCAACCTTTTTGGCCGAACATCAGCTTGACCCTACCCAACACATTGTGGCACTGCTCCCAGGAAGTCGAAAACAAGAAGTAGAACAAATGCTTACGTTGATGGTACAAACCAAGCCGCACTTTCCCCATGCACAATTTGTGATTGCGGCCGTTAGTAACCTTCCCCAAACGCTTTATGCGCCCTTTGTAGCACAAGGAGTACGACTCGTTACGGATTCCGCTTACGACTTACTTTCGGTCGCTACGGCCGCGCTTGTCACCTCAGGTACTGCCACACTCGAAACTGCGCTGTTTGAAGTACCCCAGGTAGTTTGTTACAAAACAGGGGGCGTCAGCTACGCCATTGCAAAGCGATTGATACGGGTTCCGTACATTTCGTTGGTCAATCTGATTGCGCAAAAGGAAGCCGTTAAAGAGCTAATTCAAAATGATTTGACCCCCAAAAACCTTACGAGCGAACTAGAAGCAATTTTACCCAACGGCCTCAAACGAACCCAACAAATCAACGACTATCGACAAGTGAAAGCCATTTTGGGAGAAAAAGGGGCTTCAGAACGGGCAGGTCAGCTCATGGTAGAATACCTTAGAAAGAAACCCATTTAGGACTGTAAAACTATTTCCTCCAATTCCTTTTGCTGCCGAAGGTGGTGGCGGCTGTGCATCTCTAGGTTGTGAAACCACTCGTGGGCATTGAGCCACGCAAAAACAGGATGGTAGCACTTGTACTCCCCCGCATCGTTGGTGACGGGCTCAATCAGCGCTTTTGCATCGCTCAAGACTTTCTTCAATTGCTCGCGGTATTCGTCTTGGGTTTTTGGAATAAGTTCTATTTTTCCAAGGCCCTCAGGCACTTTTACTTTGATGGGCGGAAAACCATTGTGTTTGAATACATTATCGCCGTAAGCATTATGTTCACCCCCAAGTTGTCCTTTGCGTTGTTCCAAACACCGAACGGTATTGGCCAAAAAAGAAAAATTAGCCGTCATCAACACGTGTTCGTACATCTGCCCAAGCGACCATACGTCTTCGGCGGGTTTGTGTAAAAATTGTTCGTTGGTATATTTATCAAGCGAGGCGATATAACGGTTGATGGTAATTTCTAATGACGAATAAATTTCCGAGGGCGTTTGTTGACTTGTCATATTATTAAGAATTAGGAATACGTATTTTTTTGAAAAGGCCGTACAGCGCAGCACATACTACTGGAACCAGCGATAACCACTTCAACAATTTAGCTATTTCGCACAATACCGCCACAATCATCGACTGCTCAGGATAACGATATAACAACATTACAATAAACACATTTTCTATAAAATCGAACAGCATTGTCACAAAAGGAAGCAAATTGACATACCGAAAAGGAGTATATGGCTTATTTCTAAACAACAGCGTGAGAATAACTGCGAATAAAAATGTATAAACAATGGGATAAATTACATCTATTGTCATTTCCCCTTGTGCGTAATAGGCGCGTCCCTGCTCCCCATACGCAGCTACCATTTCTAAGGTTTTGGAAGGATTTAACCCAAAAGTAAGGTCAATAGGCCCAATGGGTTTCCCCGCAAACTGATTGATGTTGGCTTCGGCGTTTTTTAAAATATACCCAGGGAATACAACATACGCCACCAAAAGCACAAAAAAGGTTTTAAGATTGGCAATTCTGTTTAAAAACTGGTGAAGAGTTTCCATAATAACAAAGGGGTTTAGGAATAGACATGGTATCAAAGATAATGATTCTTTGTTCAGAAGTAGTGTCCCGCAAATGTCAAAAGACGCCAAAAATTAGGCTTATTGACCTTTTTTTGCCAATTTAGCAACGGCTGCCCACTCTCCTTTTCGTTGTTGTATCTACAATAATGAAAGGAATTTCCTAAACCTCATTAAAATGCAATCAACAGACACCCAACCTAAAGACAATCAGCTGCTTAAAATTCTTGGCGTAGGCTTCGGCATTGCCGTAACCATTGGTGGAACCATCGGAACAGGAATTTTGCGAAAACCAGGCCCCATCGCCCAAGCCCTTGGCGACCCGTGGCTTATCATGGGGGTGTGGATATTGGTGAGCGTCTATGCACTTTTGGGTGTCTTATGTACCATTGAGTTAGGAGTAACTTTCCCAAAAGCAGGGGCTTGGTACGTATATGCACGGCGGGCTTTTGGAGGATACGCAGGGTTTGTGGTGGGGTTCAACAGTTGGCTGGGGACTTCGGCGGCTACAGCCTTTGGAGCATTTACCATGAGCGAATACATTGCCTTACTTCTCCCCTCTACGGCGGGTTATGAAAGCTACATGGCCACCGCCATTCTCATTGGCTTGGGTCTTTTGCATTGGGTGGGACTGCGCACCGCCAGCCGCGCACAGGAAATCATGAGTGTTGCCAAAGCCGTTGGGCTATTTGGCTTTGTGGTGATTTGTTTTGTGTATGGCAACGATGTTTCTACCACCCAAGTCGTCGAAACTACCACCAACGCCGTCGCCAAAGGCTCGTTGATTGGGTCGTTGATTTTTGCTTTACAGGCTATATTTTACACCTTCGACGGCTGGCACACGGCGGCCTATTTTGCCGAAGAAGACGCCGACCCTGCGCGTAACTTACCCAAGTCGATGATTGGAGGGCTATTGCTGATTGTCGTGATTTATTTATTGGTCAACGCAGCCATTTTATACATTTTGCCCATGCCTGTCTTACAGCAGTCCAAACTCGCCGCCGCCGATGCTATTACAATGATTTTTGGAGAACAATCGGGTAAGATAGTGACGTTTTTCTTGATGATTTCGATTTTAGGAATTGTCAATGCGCAAGTGATGTTTAACCCCCGCGTGCTGTATTCGATGAGTCGCGATGGGCTGTTTATACGCCAAGGAACACGGGTCAATGCAGGCGGTACGCCCAGCATTGCCATGCCATTGTCGGTCGCAATGGCCATTGTGTTTATCCTGAGCGGAAAAGAAGCCAGCGGAAAGCTCTCTGATATCGCCACGTTTTTCTTCGTGATTGGCTACACCTCAGGATTTGCTTCGCTGTTGTATCTCCGAAAATCCGAACCCAACATCCCCCGTCCGTGGAAAGTCCCAGGCTTCCCCGTCGTGCCGTGGATTGTCCTTATAGCCTCGGTGGCCTTTCTGATTGGTGCGGGCTTCCAAGACCCTGGCAGCAGTGTTTATGCCGTTGTGTTTTTAGTGTTGAGTTATCCGCTGTATTTGGGAGTGACGCGGTTGAATAGGGGGTAAAAGTATGTTTTAAATCAGCTTTTTTGTGACTTTTGTTTAAACAAAAGTAGTAATACAATCAGGTTGAACGCATTAAAATCTGGAGTGGCTATTCATTGCTCTAAAGGAGCTACATCTTAGTAGAAAAGTGAATCTAATCCCCTCAAATCCCTATCGGGGCGACCGACGCTCGGTGAAAGATATCACCCCGATGGGGCTTTGGAATCGTCGTTCTCCTTCCTTTTCTACTAAGATTTAGCCTCGCTGAGGCTACTTTTTTTAATGCGTTCAACCTGAACCATCAAGCCTTTTCGACTGCGTTGAGATGTACAAGTAACATTTACGGATTCACATCCACCGTACGGCTGGCACGTCCACTGGCGGTAAATACTTTCAATTTAAGGGTTTTACTCACGGGCAAAGGCTGGCTATACACCGTACTGGTTGCCGTCGGCTCGGTGCCATCGGTAGTATAGCGAATCGTCAATCCTGGCAATTGAACATTGGCTTTTACTTGGTTATTTTCAATCACGGCCCCTGCCGTTGGGATGCGATACGCATACCCGCCCGATTTATAATCCAACCGTGGCAACTCTCGCTTGCCGAGCTGATTGGCAAACACCGACCACGCTTTCTGATAGGCTTTATCGTCGTTTTTCTCCGCCCAAGTTGGCGATAGTGCCCATGCTCGTTCGGCCATTCCAAGCAGTTTTGGCAACATCATGTACTCCATCCGTTCGGGCGAATTGACGGTTTCGCTCCACAACAATCCCTGAATCCCTACGATATTTTGTTTTCCATATTCAGTCAAACGCTCTTTCCCATTAAAAATCGAACGGTCGAGGGGATTGCCCAAACGGTCTTCTTTTGAGTTTTTAAAATAGTCGTAAGGAATAAATGAAAACGGCTTATCAACATCAGTATAAGCGCCCCAATAATACCCAGGCTCATCAAACGACTTGTAATAGGCCATGTCAAAATACTGGTGCGTAACGCACGAAAGCACCACTTTGTAGCCCGCATTGGCAAGGCGATAGGCCAAGTCTTCGGCGCCCCAGCCCAACACATTGTTCCACACGTCCACCTGCACCCCTTTTCCCACAAAATCAGGATTGGGGATGACGTGATTTTTACCATCGAGCATGGTTTTGCGCATGGCTACTTCTTCCCAACCATAGACATAAAGACCGCGTTTTTGGGCTATATCAATCACTTTTCCGTAGAAATAGTACCAAAGGTCGTCGGTTGATTGAATACTCGGATTGTCACGACGCAACTGCTGTACCGCAGGCGATTGCGTCCATACCCCTCCTGGCACTTCGTCGCCACCATAATGAATCGTTTCCAAAGGCGCGTTGGCATCACGGTACATGGCCACAATTTCGTCGGTCACTTTTTCCAAAAAACGGTAAGTCGAGGGCATCGCTACGTTCATCACGTTGTCGTTCCATGACTGCACCGAACGATATACTGAGCGATCGGACGGGTCGTGAAGGAGGTATTTTTCGGCTTCCTCTTTTTGCCCTTGTGCCATTTTTTGCGAATAACGCGCTTTCATGGCGACCACGGCCGCGCGGGCATGACCTGGTGCTTCAATTTCGGGGATTACTTTGATGTGACGAGTCGTGGCATAGCGCAACAGTTCTAAGAAATCTTGGCGGCTATAATAGCCCGTGCCTGCGTTTTGGGAAGCATCAGGACCTGAGCCAAATGCAGGTTGAAGCAGTTTGAGCGGATCGGTTCCGTGGCCGCGCACTGCCCCAATTTGTGTCAGTTCGGGCAACGACGGGATTTCCAAACGCCAACCTTCATCGTCCGAAAAATGCAAATGCAGCACGTTAAGTTTGTAGGAAGCCATCAAATCGAGCAACTTCATCACTTGTGCTTTTGAGTGGAAATTCCGAGCTACATCGAGCATAATCGCACGGTGTCCAAAACGCGGCTGGTCGCTCACTTCTACGCCCGTTACCAACAAACTTGGCTGGGTTTTGCCCCAGGCAGTCGGTGGTAACAGCGCCAACAACGACTGTACGCCATAAAAAGCACCCGCAGGATCGGCAGCAATGATTTCAATCCCGTTCGGGTTCACGACCAGTCGGTAAGCTTCGCTGGGCATCGTTTCTTCCTTGAATACAATCCCTGTCGTTAGTTTTTCGGTCGAAAACGCCAAGGGTGCTCCCAAAATGGAAGAAAGTTGACTACCCAAATAACTAGCTTCATTACGAAATTTGTCAGGAACAGAAAGGACGGTTTGAGCAGAAATGACAAACGGGCCACCTCGCTCACGGTATTGTTGCGGACTTGGCAGAATTTTCGGCAACTCTTTTTCGGATATTTCTTCCGTCGCTTTGTTTTGATTGTAAATCATCTCGGGCGTAATGAGCCCTAATTTATCTCCTGCAAAACGCTGGTATTGACGGGGTTGGGTAGAAGGCTTTATGGAATAATCGGTCAATGGGTAACCGCGTTCGGGCTGTTGATCCCACACCCAATACAAACCCGCAGGTGCATCGGTAAAGTTGACCACCCACGCCGACGAAATAAACGAAACCACGGTAGAAGCCCCCGCTTTTAGCCCCTGAAACGCCGCCGTAGGCACCAATTGAAACAAGTCACCGTTGATATGCCGAATGGTAAAATCGGGAGAAACGGTGGTGTCAATGGTACGAACGTTATTAAAAAACAAACTCCAACCCGATTTGGGAAGGGCTTTTTTAGACGTATTTGTAAACGTAAACGAAGTCAACGAAGCGGTTTTACCTTTGTGGTTATTTTCCACAATTTCCCAGCTGATTTTCAGGGAAGGAGCCGTTAATTGAGCCCGCGATGATATTGCCACTAAAAACAAGAGAAAAACGAACAGACGCATAAGTGAGACGAAGTGGTTAGGAACAGAAAAGATAAGCTGCAAAAATAGTCGTACTTTTATAAAAAACACATTCGATTTGTATGCTTTCCTTTTCAAACCCTGTTACTATTGAATTAGCGCAACCATCCGATTTTGCCGAAATCGTCGAAGTATGGGAAGCCTCGGTACGTGCCACGCATCATTTTTTACCAGAATCTGACATTCAATACTTCAAGCCGCTGATTCTCAACGAGTACCTCAAAGCCGTACACTTGGAATGTATTCGTAATTTGGAGGGAGCTATTGTGGGTTTTATGGGTGTACACGACGATAGTCTCGAAATGCTTTTCATCCATCCCAACGCTCGCGGGCAAGGCTTGGGCAAAGTGTTTGTTGCTCACGCCGTCAAGGACTTAGGTGTAAAACGAGTCGATGTCAACGAGCAAAATCCGCAAGCAGTAGGTTTTTACGAACGCATGGGGTTTCAAGTCATTAGCCGCTCCGAAACCGATGGCTTGGGCAAACCCTATCCGATTTTGCACATGAAACTATTTTAAGAATGTCGAAGGTAGAGTGCAGAATGTCGAATAGTAGGTAAATGTCGAGAACAACCCTCTACACGACAGAGTTTTTCTACTCGACATTCTGCATTCGACAATTTGAATTTGACATTCTGCACTCTGCATTCGACACTTATTTATTCGAGTAGTGTGCCAAGGGTTGCTCACAAACCGCCCGATGTAACAAATAGGAGTTAAAAACTGGAAACATTAAACCCGAAACTCAATCAACCCTTAACCACCGCCACTGTCACGAGCAATTGGCCGACGTGCCGCTGCGTGTGTTCGGCGGCGTGGAAAAGAAGCCCAAGCACCGTCGATGGAATTTGCGCCCGTCCTACCCCACGTTGTTCGAGCAAGGTAGCTTCGTCGGTAGCAATCAGTTGGGTAAGGGCTTTGTCGATTTGTCGGCTAAAATGCTGAAAAAGCTCTTCAAACGACGCTTGCCCAGCCTGCGGTTTTCCTTCATTGGCCAGCCATTCGAGTTGCGAAGGATTAAGCATTTCGCCTTTGGCGTACGTAAAAAGTCGATCCAATACCCCCGTAAGGTGCTGTAAATGAAACCCTACCGAAGCCATTTCGGAAGGACGCTCCCATAATTTTTCATTGGCAAAATCAGTGCCCATTTTTTCAACCTCTTCACGGGCCTGTAGAAGCGCATGGGCAACGGGTTGTAGTAAAGCGGGAATTTCGGGTAATGGCCCACGTAGCCACACTTCAAGGGTTGAGGCAGGTTTCATAATAAAAGATTGAGTTAATGCATCAAATTAAGAACAAAGAACTTTCGGATACAACACATTTGTTATATATTTACAATAAATATGTTGCAAAATGGCCCACAAAACTTGTAATATTTTTAAAATACTACAAATTAAAACCAAATACACGAATAAAATATAACCCTAACATCTATTCATTTCTTTACAATAAACTTCAATAATATGGCAAACGATTCATACAGAAATCGGCTTATATCTTCAATAAGATTTGCTTATGAAGAATATAAAAACTCAAACAATATTAATCATTCGGGGCTTCAGGGTAGAATTAGAGAAATTGCATTAAATAATCTTTTCAAGCCTTTACTTATCGACTCAATAGCTATTGGGACAGGGAAAATAATAGATAGTAATTCTAGTCAATCTCACGAGACTGATTTAATAATCTACAATAAAAATATTTTACCTCCTTTATTTTACAATGATTTTAATGGACTATTCCCAATTGAAAGCTGTCTATATACTATAGAAGTTAAAAGTACTAGTTCAGTAAAGAATATAAAGGATGCTATTTCTAAAACTGATTATCTCATCAATAATTTACAATTTTCTAGAGATTATCATAATATAGGTGTTAAAAATATCATTCCTGTTTACTTTGCATTTAGTTCAGACTTATCAGGCACTAATAAAACCGAAATAGACAGATATATTGAACATGACAAATATGCTTTAAATTGCCCTATTATAAAAGCTATATGTATTATTGGGCAAGGTTATTGGTATTACGACATTAATTATAAAAATTGGATATTTCATCCTCCAACCCAGGAATTTGATGAAGTTATAGACTTTTTATCTGGTATCCTAAATACTATTCCTAAAATCTCTATCTCTCGATTCTCAACTAGTATTGGCGAATACTTAATGGATAAACGCCTAATAAGATAATTCCAACTTTAGGATATCGTTAAAAACTAATAAAATGAAAATTATTTATAAAATAATTTTCATTCACCATATTATACACAAAGTATGTCATTTTAGCAAAAACTAATTCAATAGACAAATTGTACTCTACTAAAATACTATAATTTATATATACTAGACATTAGCAAAAAACAAATCAGTTTCACTACTTTTGGCATAATATTCACCCTTTCCACTCTAGCCCATGCGTTTCACTATCCTGTGTTTATGGTGTATTGTTGCGTTGTTGTCGAGCGTGCAAGCTCAGAGGACTGCCGTTTATCGTTTTGAAAACTCGTTTGAAGAAGAATCAGGTAAATTCCCAAAACTCAAGGTGTTGGGTCAAGAAGGTACATTTCAAAACGAAAAACTTCCCGAACTCAAAAACCTCCAACGTACCGTTTATGTATTCGACAAAAACTGTGGTTTACAGTTTGACAACCGTGCCGCCAATGGTTTCCTGAGCGGTTCATATACCATTGAGATTTACTTCCGATTTACCACCTTGGACAGCTGGAAACGAGTCATTGATTTTAAAAATCGTAAATCTGATAATGGATGCTATATCTTCTACGGCAAGCTCAATTTTTACAATTTTGCCGTAGGCACCAAAGCCCCCGTCAACCCCAACGAATATACCCACTACGTGGTGGCACGGGATGCCAGAACGAACCAGCTTAAAATGTACGTGGACGGGGAGTCGAAAGTTGAATTTACTGACCGTTTTTCCCAAGGCATCATCGACGAAGACGGCGTACTCAACTTTTTCTTTGATGACCTTATCGTCAAAGACGAAGCCAGTGACGGAGCTGTAGCGATGATTAAATTGTACGACTACGTGGTTGACCCCGCTAGCATCAAGCGTGATTTTCAGCTGCTTGAAGAAAAAATCAGCCAACCCTTGGTTGTAAACGCCCCTACTCCCGTTGCCCCTCAGCCCGTGGTTTCTCCGCCTCTTCCAAAAGAAACTCCCAAAGAAAATGCGCCCGAAACTCCCAAAAACTATACTTCACTAGACAACAAAAACGTTTCAGTTGGGAAAGCAATCGTATTGCAGAACCTACGTTTTGCCCAAAGCAAGCCCGAATTGCTGCCAGAGTCGAATGCAGAATTGGATAACTTGGTCAAATTTATGCAAGAACATCCAACGGCTCACATCGAACTCCAAGGCCACACCGACAACCGTGGCGATTTTGATTTGAACCTAGCCTTGTCTCGTCAGCGGGTTGAAGTGGTGAAGGCATTTTTGGTAAAAAAAGGAATTGCCGCGAATCGAATTACGGGGAAAGGGTTTGGGTCAAGTCGGCCGATTGCCAACAACAACCGTGAGGAAACTCGCCAACTCAACCGCCGCGTAGAGTTGGTTATTACAAAACTTTGAAAACAACTGCCGTGAATAAACTTTGTTATTTAGTAAGTATCTGCGCCTTTTTAATGATTTCGTGCGAAAAACCGACACCTACGCCTGGCGAGCCTACGGAGCTGTCCGATGTTTTTTCGGATACTCCCACCGCTAACCCTGTCTCACCCGCCGAGGAGCTTGACGAAGCGTCAGGATTGGCCGATAGCAAAAAACAACCAGGTTTTCTTTGGACGCACGAAGATGCCGCCTCGCCTGACCGCATTTATTTACTTGATCGTCAGGGTAAAATTGTCGCTACTTACACCACGCCATTTATCAATTACGACTGGGAAGACATGGCAGTAGGCCCAGGCCCCGACGCCAATGAATCCTACATTTATCTAGCTGACATCGGTGACAATGGCAACGTTAGAGACATCAAACAAATCTACCGTTTTCCTGAGCCTAGTACATTTACTTCTACAATCACTAATTTTGATTGGATTCGTTTTCGCTTTCCCGATGGGGCTTATGATGCCGAAACGTTACTGCTTGACCCTTTGACAAAAGATATTTACGTCGTCACCAAGTGGCTTACCAACGCCCGTGTGTATCGCTTGGCTTACCCCCAATCTACTACAGAAGTTATCACTGCCGAAAAAGTAGGAGAAATGACCGTCGGAGCAGATTTAACGGGCGGGGCCATTTCAACCATTGGTACCGAAGTAATCGTACGGGGCTATACCGCCATTTATTATTGGAAACGTAAAGCTACCGAAACTGTAGGCGAAGTGCTGCTTCGCGCCCCTACCAAAAGCTTGCCGTACATTTTTGAACCTCAAGGCGAAGCGGTTTGTTTTGACATCAACAATAAAGGCTACTTTACCCTCAGCGAACGCCGAAATGTCCCATCGGTCAACTTGTATTTTTATGCGAGGAAATAAGCTGTAAAGGCGTTCAGGTTTTGAGAAACCTGAAGCACATTCGACATTTTGCACTCGCCCCTCGACATTCCCCTAGGGTTTCCACTCATTGAGTTCGACCAAATAGCCATCAGGGTCGGGTACATAAATTTGAATCACTCCATCGAAGCGCGTTTGTTTGTGAAAAGGGAGCTTAAGCCGCGTTAGGTACGCCTCTGCCTTTTCCATTGAGGCCACAAAAATGGCAAAATGACTACCGTTTCGGTCGTTAACTACGGGTTGTGTACGACCTGCCAACAGGTGAATTTGTTGGTCAGTGCCAATTTTAAACCACGCCCGAATCGCCTTTAAATTGTCGGGCACTTCAATGCGTTCTAATTGCAACACTTCCCCATAAAACTTCGCACTCGCCTGCAAATCGGCCACTTGAAGGGCTAAATGGTTATGCTTGACAATCCCAATTTTATCTTGTGAAAACCCTGAGAAAGATACCGAAAACAAGAGCACAGCGAAACAAAAAAAGAGATACTTCATGGGAAATGAATGGTAAAAAAGTGGGTCAATAGGTTCTATTCTCCAAAAGTATCTTTTTACTTGCATTTACCTACAGCGCTTCTTCTGGTTGTGAGCAACCAAAAGCACAGGCTAATGTTGATTGCAGAGTTTAGAATGTCGAATGTGGCATTTCTATTCGACATTCTAAACTCTGCATTCGACATTCTAACTCACAGCCACATTTTTACCAATTCTTCCCATTCTTTTTCCAATGAATACGACGGCATTTCGGCACGGGCACGACGGTACCAGTAGCCTGCGTTCCATTGGTCTCCTTCTCTGCGGTGCAAATACGCGTGCAGGCGGTCATAGTCGCGCGTACCTTCTTTCGCTTGAGCAATGTCATGCGCTTCCTCCCATTGCCCCATGGCATCATACCACAAGGCCCTCACCAAAATTGGACAATCAGCAGGTGGCTCTGCCAACGAAAGGCTTTGTTTAAAATCGTTGAATGTCATTTTTCAAGAAGTTTTAAAAAACAAAGAAACCTGATTTTTCTCATCTTTTCTTCCAAACCCTCCCGATACTTTTGTGGTAGTGTAGTTTAAATTCATTTTTTCCGTTTATGTATATTCTTGTGTTTTTTGTAGCCCACTGGTATTTGTCTCTCTTGATGCAAACCTTTTTCTTGCACCGTTACGCTGCTCATAAAATGTTTACAATGAGCCCGTTTTGGGAAAAATTCTTTTACACGCTTACATTTATCTTTCAGGGCTCTTCGTTTTTGAGTCCGTATGCGTATGGGGTGATGCACCGCTTGCACCATGCCTACGCCGACACCGAAGAGGACCCTCACTCACCGAGTTTTTCGTCGAGTCTTTTTGACATGATGTGGAAAACGAAGAATTATTACAACAACATCTTGCACCGTGAAGACCAAATTCCTGCCAAATTTAAGAAGGATGTCCCCCATTGGCAGTTCATGGAACGTCTTGGCGATTATTGGATTATTCGTATCGGTTGGGGAGTTTTGTACACGCTGTTTTACATCAAATTTGCGACAGCTTGGTGGATGTTTTTGTTGTTGCCCATTCACTTTTTGATGGGGCCTGTCCACGGCGTCATCATCAATTGGTACGCGCACAAATACGGTTATACCAATTTCAAGGTAAACGATACAGCCAGAAATCTCCTTCCTTTTGACTTTTTGATGATGGGCGAATCGTACCACAACAACCACCACAAACTGGGAGGAAGGGCCAATTTTGGCGTAAAATGGCATGAGTTTGACCCTACCTATCCGTTCATTTTATTCCTGAACGCAACGGGTATCATCAAACTCAAGCGAAACAATGATTTGAATTATATGCCTAGCTAAGGGCTGTTATTGGTTGATTGGTTAACGGTTATCTGTAGTAATTAACCGTTAACCAATCCTCAACCCTTACTTAAAAATGGCTTTTTTGGAAGCCAAAAGGGTATTGGTCATCAAGCCACAGATGGTCATTAACCCTACTCCGCCTGGTACGGGAGTAATAAAGCTTGACTTGGGAGCTACTTCATCAAATTTGACATCGCCTTTAATGGCAAAGCCGCTTTTTTTAGATTCATCCACCACGCGGGTAATACCTACGTCAATCACAACAGCACCTTCATTTACGTAATCAGCCGTGATAAACTCAGGACGTCCCAAGGCGGCAATCAAAATATCAGCACTCTGACAAACCTCTTTTAAGTTGTGCGTACGGCTGTGGCAAATCGTCACGGTAGCGTTACCTGGGGTGGTATTACGTTGCATCAAAATACTCATCGGAAGCCCCACAATCTGGCTACGTCCTACTACTACGCAGTGCTTGCCAGCAGTGTCGATGTTG
Source organism: Runella sp. R0.1_18 (assembly GCF_057652155.1). Classification (NCBI taxonomy): domain Bacteria; kingdom Pseudomonadati; phylum Bacteroidota; class Cytophagia; order Cytophagales; family Spirosomataceae; genus Runella; species Runella sp. R0.1_18. The sequence continues at coordinate 45,933 of NZ_JBYFCK010000007.1, read as the reverse complement.
TAGCGCTTGAGCATCTCCAAAATCCCAAACGGGGTAGCCGAAATGTAGGCAGGTAAGCCCTTACACATCCGACCGACGTTGATGGGATGAAAGCCGTCCACGTCTTTTTCAGGGGCTACTGCTTCCATCACCGTATTTTCTGAAATATGCGAAGGAAGCGGCAATTGCACAATAAAACCGTCAATATCGGCATCGTTGTTGAGAGCTTCGATATGCGTGAGTAATTCCGCTTCTGAAGTGGTTTCGGGCAAACGCACGAGTGTTGACTTAAACCCAACTTCTTCACAGCTTTTGATTTTGGATGCTACGTAGGTTTCGCTTGCGCCGTTATTTCCTACCAAAATCGCGGCCAAATGAGGCGTTTTTCCGCCTTCCGCTTTGATTTTATCTACTTCTACTTTAATCTCGGCTTTTACCTGCGCCGACAGGGCCTTTCCGTCTAAAAGTTGCATTTTGTATGATTGATTCTTAACTGTTCAATAACTGCTGTACTTCTACCTTTAAAATGGGAAGATAATTGATGATTATCGCCCAGATATTGACTGGCTCAATTGATTTTATTGTCCATACACTAATTCCCTCGTGTTCAACACTTCTTTGATAAAGTAAGGATTTTTGAGCGAATTTTCTGTCAACAAATCAACTTCCCTTTTGAGAACTACTTTTAAAGCATCATACAGAGACCACCATAATTCTCCTTTTTCTAGTGGTTCAATTTCTTCTTCAAATGATATTAAAAAATCAATATCACTCTCATCGTTGAGGTTTTCAGTGGCTCCTGAGCCAAACACGTAGGCTCTTTCAACCTTGTGTGCCTGAAAAATTGTTTTTAACTGAAATAAATTATCCTTTACGAGACGATTCATAGCTTTTCACAAAAACTCTTTCAGCAACATCTCCTTCAACAACTCCATACCCACCGTTGCTTTTTCGGGAATAAACGTGACGTACTTGGAGCTCCCAGCCAGCTCTGGCGTTTTGGGGTCAACCACAAAAATCGGCACACGGGGACGAACGTAGTACACCAAGCCCGCCGCAGGATACACCACCAACGACGTCCCAACTACCACAAAAATATCGGCTTGCTCAGTCAGTTCAACAGCGGGTTCCATCATCGGTACTTCTTCGTGAAACCACACAATGTTGGGGCGTAGTTGGCTGCCAAGTTCGCATTTGTCACCTAAATTCAATTCCCACCCCTTCATGTCATACACCAAACGGGGATTTTTGGTACTGCGCGACTGGAACAGTTCTCCGTGTAAATGCAATACTTTGGTAGAACCTGCTTTTTCGTGCAAATTATCGACGTTTTGGGTAATAATCTGAACGTCAAAGTGTTGCTCTAACTCCGCCAAAATCAAATGAGCAGCGTTAGGCTCGACAGAAAGTGCCTGCTTGCGGCGTTCGTTATAAAAATCAAGTACTAACTGCGGGTTTTTGCGCCAGCCCTCGGGCGTGGCTACGTCCTCAATGCTATAGCCCTCCCACAATCCATCCGAATCGCGAAAGGTTTTAATACCGCTTTCGGCGCTGATACCCGCGCCTGACAGGACGACTAACTTTTTTTTGGGCGACGATGACATTCGTTTCGGGGATAAATGATTGTAAGAACGAATTTACTTTTGCGTAAAACACCGCAGGATTATCCAACCAAGGGAAATGATGCGCTCGGTCAATCACCGCAATGGATGCCGTAGGCAGTGCTTTTTTCCAGTAATTTGCCAATCCGCTGAGATTGAATCGTTGTCGCGATAATACCACCATGACGGGGATTCCGCGTTGGCGAATACTCGTAACACAATCAAACGGATTAGGAACAAATTTACTACTTACCCTGCTCTTTATGTCGATATTCTGAATTTTTTCGTACAAAAACCCTGCCGCTATGGGCTCATGAAGGGTATCGTGTACGTAAGTGGCAGCCTGAAAACCCATGATGGCTTTGGCGCGTGCTACTGAATCGGGAGCAATTGCCTGAAGGTGCTGTTGTAGTTTTTCAAATCGGCGATTAATGACTTCTTGCGACAGCATTCCTGAAAAACCATAGTCCTCGTGCGTATCAAAATACACATCTGAGCTATTGGGTAAGGTCGTCATCGACACGGGATTCACAAGAATAAGCTGTCCCAAATGCGAACCCGCTTGCGACGCATACGCACAGGCAATTTTAGCCCCAAAACCGTGCGCTATCACCGACCATTTCGGGATACGCAACACCATTCGGAGGGCTTCAATATCGGCCACTGCTTTGTTGAAATTAACCGTTGAGTCACTGATGTAGGGAAAACGACTTTTGCCCGTTGCGCGCGGGTCGTAGAAGACAACACGGTTGGTTTCCGATAGCTTTTGGACGAGCTCTTTTAAGTAGCTCGACGAATTTCCCACGTCGCTAACGACGAGGACAGGATTGCCACTACCTACTATTTTGAAGTACAAATTAGCACCGCTATTACAGATAGCCCACCCTTCGTTTTGAGCCCTACTCTCTAACACTACCAACAAAAACGCGATTATAAAGGGTAAAGCTTTTCTCATGCGACACTTGAGATTCTCGTTATCCGTTATTGGTTATCTGTTACTAGAAACCCCTTTAAGGGGGTAACTAATAACAGATTACTTTTCACACCTAACGAATTACTGATTCAACTCACTAATTTTCTGATAAATCATCACTTGGTTAGAGGCTACTTTGGCAAAACCACGAACGTCGTCTCCTGTCCAAGCGTTGTTCATTTCGCCGTAGCTACCAAACACCGACGACATCAAATCGTATTTTGATTCAATGCCTTCAACGTGGAAACGGTACGGTGCCAAATGAACGTGTACCAATCCCGAAACATGCGCTTGGGTATCGGCCAAAAATGTCTCGATGTTGCGCATTACAGGCTCCATAAATTGGCCTTTGTGCAACAGGCTTCCGTACCAGTTGGCCAATTGTTCTTTCCAATATAGTTGTTGCTCGCTCAGTACGTGTTTTTCCAACGTGTGGTGCGCTTTGATAATCACCAACGGCGCCGCTGCTTCAAAACCAACGCGTCCTTTGATACCAATGATGGTGTCACCTACGTGGATGTCACGTCCGATACCGAAAGGCGCTGCGATTTCGGTCAATTTTTGAATCACTTCTACCGCGCTCATTGCTTCGCCGTTGAGCGAGCAAAGTTCTCCTTTTTCAAAGCCCAACGTAACACGTTCAGCCTCGGTTTTGCTTACTTGCGTTGGGAACGCGCTTTCTGGCAAGTAGTTATTTGAAGTCAAGGTTTCTTTTCCACCTACCGATGTTCCCCACAAACCCTTATTGATAGAATACGCTGCTTTATGCCATTCTTGATCAACTCCTTTTGACTTTAAGTATTCGATTTCGGCTTCGCGTGAAAGGCGCATGTCGCGAATCGGAGTGATGATTTCGGCTTCAGGCATGATGATGCGGAACGCCATGTCGAAACGCACTTGGTCGTTTCCTGCGCCTGTACTTCCGTGGGCAATGGCTGCTGCGCCAATTTCCTTGGCAAACTCAGCTGCTGCAATGGCCTGAAAAATACGCTCGGCACTCACCGAAAGTGGGTACGTGTTATTTTTCAGAATATTTCCAAAAATCAAGTATTTGATACACTCATCGTAGTAAGCCGCTGTTTTTGAGATAGTCGCGTGCGACTTTACACCCAACGAATACGCACGAGCTTCGATGGCTTTCAGTTCTTCATCCGAAAAACCTCCAGTATCGACCAATACCGAGTGAACTTCGTAGCCTTTGTCTTCTGACAAATATTTGACACAAAACGAGGTATCAAGACCTCCACTAAATGCTAAAACAACTTTCTTTTTTTCTGACATCGGTGGTAAATACAATTAGTTGCCGCAAAGTTAAGATAATCTAAGGAAGGTTACTAAAAAAATAAACCCGCTGACCTTAACGCCAGCGGGTTAGTATGCAAGGTAGGCTTAACCTACGCCACTTCTAATTCTTGTTGACGATGACGTGCTTTTGCCTCTCTGATTTCGCGTTGTAGCAACACGCGTTGTTTGAGGCGCATCCAACGTTCGTACAATTTTGACTCTTTCAAGAAATTCCAAGGTGCTTTTTTACCACTTTTATGTACAACTTGCGGGTCGTACATCATCCCTGTACACAAGCAGTTTTTACGATTGGTACGCGTGAGTACGTCGTAGTTGACACAGCTAGAACAGCCTTTCCAGAACGCGTCATCGGCAGGCAGCTCGCTGAAAGTCACAGGCTCATAGCCCAAATCCGAGTTGATTTTCATCACAGCAAGGCTCGTAGTGATACCAATGATTTTGGCGTCTGGATATTTCACCCGCGACAGTTCAAATGCTTTGCGCTTAATCGCCTTTGCAATACCACTTTTACGGTGGTCAGGATGAACGATAAGCCCCGAGTTAGCCACAAATTTGCCATGTTCCCAGGTTTCGATGTAGCAAAAACCTACCCACTCACCCAAAAGCGTAGTGGCGATGATTGCCTTACCCTCGGCCATTTTCTCGCGGATGTAAACTGGAGAGCGTTTGGCAATCCCTGTTCCGCGTTGTTTGGCGCTTTCTTCCATCTCTTTGCAGATGGTTTCGGCGAGGTCAAAATGTTTTTCTTCGGCTGTTTCTACAATGTATTGGTCAGATACGATTTCGATGTTTGACATTGTCGTTTAGTCAGGATTAAATCCTCTGCGGAGACAAATAATCCGCTTTGGTGTTGAAAATTGATGATTTGGGGAAAAGATGCGAAGTATGTTTACCACATAGGCAAACGGAGATTATTGTGTCCTTTCGGACCTACAAGTAAATGGCGTAGTGTGTGCGCAGCGAGTATGTGAGAGCGTTTTGGCCACTTTTGTGATTTTGTTTTTGAAAAAAACGTGACAAATATCGGTTAAATTGTATGAACTGTGCAAGAAAAGAACGAATTATTTTTTTCGATAGTTCATTTTACTTCCTACATCGTACTATATACAATTTCTTAATAATTTGTAAAACTTGTAAGTCAGCAAATTAGTTTATTCAATAGGCGTACTTTATAAGGTAACACAATACAAATTTTCATTTTAAACTACATTATGAAGCTATTTTTTGGGTCACAGTCATCCTTGGTGCTATCAACTTGCTTGTTGGTAGCAGCGGTGACAACCTCTGCCGTGGGACAAACGTCCACCCTGCCCGAGGAAAATCGTTTTACCAAAAACATTCTACTTGAAAAGCTCGACGAACCCACCGAGCTTGTGGTACTGGAAGACCAGCGCGTACTCTTAACCGAGCGTAAAGGGAAAGTAAAATTGTTCAACCCCAAAAAACCGAACTCGTACAAAGTAGTAGCCAATCTACCCGTGTACATTCTACAAGAATACGGCTTGATGGGCATTAACGTTGACCCCAACTTTAAAGAAAACAAATGGGTGTATTTGTACTACTCTCCCGTATCGACCGAAGCTGACACTTCACAGCGATTGGTACGAATGAAATATGACACCGAAAAAGACACCCTGCTTCCTAGTACTGAGCAGGTACTTTTGCGTGTTCCAGTAAAACGCACCGACTGCTGCCATACGGGCGGGTCGATTGCATGGGACAAACAAGGAAATTTGTACCTCTCCACAGGCGACGACATCAACCCTTTCGGAAATGATGGCTACGGCGCGCTCGACGGGCGCCCTGGTCGTGCCAATTGGGATGGTCGCTCGACGTCTTCCAACACCAACGACCTCCGAGGTAAAGTACTTCGCATCAAGCCTCGTCCTGAAGGTGGGTATGACATTCCAGCGGGTAACTTATTCCCCGCAGGTACGGCGAAAACCCGTCCAGAGATTTATACCATGGGAACACGTAACCCGTACCGTATTTCGGTGGACCAGCGTACCAACTATTTGTACTGGGGTGATGTAGGCCCTGACGCAGGCAACGACAGCCCAACGCGTGGGTCAAGAGGTTATGATGAAGTAAACCAAGCCCGTAAAGCGGGGTATTTTGGCTATCCATTGTTTATTGGTGATAACCGCCCTTACAATCGTTATGACATGGGCACGAAGGTATCAGGCGAACGTTTTGACCCGCTCAAGCCCATCAACGACTCTCCGCACAACACAGGTATCACCGAATTACCCCCTGCGCAAAAAGCGTTCATTTTTTATCCTTACGCCGATTCCCCTGAGTTTGGACCAATCGTGGGTAAAGGCGGTCGTAATGCCATGGCAGGGCCTGTTTACTACTACGACGATTATCCAGAAACCGACGTAAAATTCCCTCGCCATTACGACGGTAAGCTGTTTGCCTACGAATGGATTCGCGACTGGATTCACCCCGTGACCATGACCAAAGACGGTGACTTTGTGAAAATGGAAGAGTTTATGCCAAGCACTAAATTTAGCCACCCCATTGATATGCAGTTTGCTGTGGATGGGTCGCTTTATGTGCTCGAATACGGAAACACTTGGTTTGCCCAAAACGATGACTCTCGCCTATCGCGCATCACGTACAACGCTGGCAATCGCAAGCCATTGGCCGTAGCGAGTGTGCAGAAAAAAGCAGGAGCTGCACCTATGAAAGCTGAATTTTCTTCAAAGGGTACTATTGATTACGACGGTGACCCACTCAAGTACGAATGGACATTTGGCAAAGGTTTACCCAAGAGTTCAGTAGCTAACCCAACATTTACGTACACAAAACCTGGCATTTACACCGCTACCCTCAAAGTAACCGATAGCAAAGGCAACGTAAGTAGCAGCAATGTGGAGGTAAAAGTAGGAAATGAGCCACCAAAAATAGAAGTAGCTTTGGCAGGTAACAAATCGTTTTACTGGGAAAATAAACCCGTAGCGTACGAAGTGAAAGTTTCGGACAAAGAAGATGGAAGTTTGGCCAACCAAAAAATCAACCCTGAAGACGTAACCGTAACGGTAGATTACTTGGAAGGTTTTGATAAAACGATCTTAGCGCAAGGCCACCAAGCCAACTTAGGCGTAGCGACGGGCAAACGCTTGATGGATTTGTCGGATTGTAAAGCGTGCCACGATGTAGTAAAAAAATCAATCGGGCCTGCGTATCGTGACGTGGCGAAGAAATACAAAGGACAGCGCGACATTGAAAGCCGTTTGGCCGATAAAATCATCAACGGTGGCGGCGGCGTATGGGGCGAACAAGCCATGAGCGCTCACCCACAAATCAAGAAAGAAGAAGCCAAAGAAATCGTGAAGTATATCATGTCGTTGGGCAACGAAAAAGGCCCCGACAAAAAACCTGTGAAAGGTGAGTACGTAACGGCTTCGAAGCAAAAAGAAGGGTCGTACATTTTCCGAGCTAGTTACACCGACAAGGGTAATCCTGTCGTTGGCCCGCAAACTTCTACCAGCACAGTAGCTTTGCGTCCTGCCAAATTGAAAGCAACTTGGAACGATGAAGCCAAAGACGCCACGACGGTTGAGCTTCCAACAAAATCGGAAGTGCTGGCCCCTGTGAAAAATGGTAGCTACGCACTCTACAAAGACGTGGACTTAACAGGTGTGAGCAGTTTGTCGTGCATGGTTTATGCCAGCCCCGACCGCACCGTAGGCGGTACGATCGAAGTACGTTTGGATAGTCCAACGGGTGCTTTGATTGGCCAGACCGAAGTATCAAACAGCCAAATGGGGGCTGTTACGTTATCGCTCCGCAAACCCGACAACAAAGTACATAACTTGTATTTGGTTTTCACGACCACCAAATCGGTGCCTGAAGGCAATGGTTTGTTTGGCGTAGAATGGCTTCAATTTAACGCAGGGCAATAATTTTGTTAGCCGTTATTCGTTAATGTTAACCGTTTTGCCGTGGGGCTGGTTGTAAGCAACCAGCCCCATTGTTTTTATCCTTCTCCTGATTTCTCCCCCAAAACTAAAAACGTTGCGCCTCTATCGAGGCTACTTTAAATTTCTCAAAAGCTTTGCTACACCACTACAAATCAGCATCTTACTCAACAAATCCATGCACTAAATAATAAAAATATACTCAAAGAAAACAAATAAATGAATAGCCATTTTTTTAGGGATACAATGTTTTACTTACCCTAACTTTTCTTTTCTTTGATAATTAATTAACTCATTCATAGACTCAGGCTCTGAAGCATACCTATCCAGAACATACATTTTTACACTTTTGCAATTATTTTCTTGAGCGATTACTATTTATTATGCAGAAAATTCTACTTCAATTCCTGACTATTTTTTCATTTGCTTGGGCTACTCTCCTGCACTCTGCCCAAGCCCAAAGTAGCCCCTTCATCACCCGTTGGGATTTATCAAAACCAGGTGGCGCCGCCACTACTTTGACATTTGGCGTAGCCACCGCTGGTACCGTAAGTTACACTTGGCAGCAGGTGGGTAGCACCGCCTCTGGCAGCGGTACATTTAGCGGAAGTACACTCACCATCACAAATTTACCTGCCAATGCCATCATCGACCTAAGCATTGACCCCGTTAATTTCCAAAGAATCAATATCAATTACGGTACAAGCCGCCAACGCCTCATCGAAATAAAGCAATGGGGTACAGTAGCTTGGAGCAGTATGCAGAAGGCATTTTACGGTTGCTCGAACATGGCACTTACAGCCACTGATGTACCCAACTTTACAGCCGTTACCAATATGGGTTATATGTTTAGCGATTGTTATGTCTTTAACCAATCGGTAAGTCATTTCAATACCGCAGCCGTTACTAATATGGAGGGAATGTTTTCTGGCTGTCGTGCCTTTAATCAATCGGTAAGCAATTTTAATACCGCAGCCGTTACTAATATGTACGGTATGTTTTCTGGTTGTACAGTTTTTAACCAATCGGTCAGCAGTTTTAATACTGCCGCTGTTACTAAGATGAGTTTTATGTTTGTTGGTTGCAGCTCCTTTAATCAATCAGTAAGCAATTTTAATACTGAAAAAGTTATTAATATGTATGCTATGTTTCAAGGTTGTAATGTCTTTAATCAATCGGTGAGCAATTTTGACACTAAAAATGTAACTAATATGAGGTCTATATTTTCTGGTTGTAGTAACTTTAATCAATTGGTGAGCAATTTTAATACTAAAAATGTGACTAATATGTATGAAATGTTTAGGGACTGCCGTACATTTAACCAATCGGTGAGAAATTTTAATACTGAAAAGGTGACCGATATGAGTTTAATGTTTTATGGTTGTAACACCTTTAACCAGTCGGTGAGCAATTTTAATACTGAAAAAGTTACTAGTATGTATGCTATGTTTAGTGGTTGTAGCGCCTTTAATCAATCGGTGAGCAATTTTAATATTGAAAATGTCTCCTATATGTTCAATATGTTTGCAGGTTGTAGTACCTTTAATCAAAGTTTGGCTGCTTGGGGTAGTCAACTTAATGCTAATGTGAACCTCACTGGCTTTTTGGATAACTGCGGCATGAGTGTAGCTAACTACGATGCTACGCTCACGGCTTTTGCGGCAGGCTCGGTAACGGGTAGAGATATGGGCGCTTCAAATCTTAAGTACTGCAATGCAGAAACAGCCCGCACGCTCCTTACTACACCCGTCGCCTCGGGGGGAAAGGGCTGGAGCATTTCGGGGGATTCTAAAAACTGCACTATCCCAGCGGTCATTACCATTAGCCCCGAGCAGCCCGCTATTTGTCCAGGAACTTCCATCACCCTCACAGCGAGTGGATGCACAGGTACCATCACTTGGCGGGGTGGAGAAAGTCCGCAAACGGGGGCTTCAATCACTGTCAGTCCTGCGCTTACTACTTCCTATTCAGCCAATTGCAGCACGGGTGGTACGGAAACCGTTACGGTGAAGGTCGCAAATAATGCCCTCGCCGTTGGCTACAATGTAGTCACCGAGAAGGAGCGGTTTAAGGCATTAACTACCCTTACTTCCGACAAAAAAGTGGGCAATGTCAATTTTACGCCTAGCGCTCATGTCAGCTTTGAAGCTGGCAATTCCATCACCTTGCTCCCTGGCTTTTCCGCCGAAAAAACCAGTACGTTTCTGGCCGAAATAAAAGGCTGCCAATAAAGTAGTGAGACATTGGGGAGGCTTATTCTTCCTCCCCCAATATTTTAAACGTTGTTCCTTGCAGGGTTTCGTCCACGCGTAGTTGGCAGGCGAGTCGGCTGCATGAAGTAGCCGAGGGCAAGGTGTCCAAAATATCCAATTCGGCGTCGCTTACCGACGGCAAGTTTTCTCCTCCGTCCAATACCCCTACGTGGCAGGTAGCGCAAAGTGCCATTCCTCCACACGTAGCCAAAATCGAATACTCAGAAGCTTTTAACACTTCCATCAAATTAAGCCCTATTCCCTCGGGAATCTCTAGGTCTTGGCGTTCGCCTTTGCGGTCTTCTATGGTGAATTGTATCATATTGTTTGCTACGTTAATGGTTATCTGTTAACCGTTAATTGTGTTTCATGCTGTTCCCAAACTTTGATTTGGGAACACTTCGGTTTCGCGTCTCCGACGCCCTTAAAAAGCATTGACCCCGTTTACCGTCGTATATTTAAAACTGAGGTGCTGATTGGGATACACGTATTTGAACGCGCTTTGGCACATCATCGCCGCCTCGTGGAAGCCCGTTAAAATCAGTTTGAGTTTGCCAGGGTACGTGTTAATGTCACCAATGGCATAGATGCGTTCGACGTTGGTCGAATAATCGAACGTATTTACTTCAATGGCTGATTTACTGATGTTTAGCCCCCAATCGGCGATGGGGCCGAGTTTGGGGCTCAAACCAAACAACGGAATAAAAAAGTCGGACGACAGTTGGGTGGTACTTTTGTCTTTGGCCGCCACAACTACCTCTTTCAAATGACCATTACCGTTTAAGCCGACCACATTTGACTGCAACAGCAGATTGATACGACCGTGCTGGGCCAACTCAAACACTTTATCGGCCGAATCGGGTGCGCCACGAAACGAATCACTGCGGTGAATCAAAGTGACGTTTTTGGCCACGTCGGCCAAGTAGGCCGTCCAGTCGAGGGCAGAGTCGCCACCGCCTGCAATCACCACGTTTTTGTCCCTAAATTTCTCTGGGTTTTTGACCATGTACGCAACCCCTTTTCCTTCAAACCGTTCCAAGTCAGGAATTTCGGGCTTGCGTGGTTCAAAACACCCTAACCCCCCCGCAATGACCATCACTTGGCAATGCACCTCGGTATCGTCAGACGTTCGCACGATCAACGAACCATCGGGCTGTCGTTCTACTTTTTCCACGCGCTCCCCCAGCGTAAAGGTTGGTTTGAAGGGAGCAATTTGCGCCATCAGATTATCTACCAACTCTTGCGCCTTGATGGTGGGGTAGCCTGGAATATCGTAAATGGGTTTTTGAGGGTAAATTTCTGACAACTGCCCTCCTACTTGTGGTAAGGCATCAATCAAATGACAACGCATTTTTAGAAGTCCCGCTTCAAAAACGCTAAACAGCCCCACAGGCCCAGCTCCTACAATACAAAGATCTGTCGTTATCATAACCATTAGTAATTTTAATAGTTTGTGTCTTTATTTTAAAATCTGTCTTAATGATGACGTTGGAACACGGATAGACAGATTTACAACAGCAAAAGTAGAACGTTTTACCATAGCGCGCCAATCATAAAAACGCATCAATTATTACTAAAAGTTATAGATAGCTATTTCCACGTTTTTTCCCGTAGTTTTGTTCCAACAACCGAAACCACTATCTTTTCCTCATTTCTATGCGTCAATTTTGCCGTTTTAATTTGCTCATTTGGGCTATTTTCAGCTGTCTATCGGCTTGTACTGCGACTTCTCAAGTTCCTGTTCCGTTTCACGAGACACCTCCGCAAACTGTGCCCGTGGGTGGCAATGCGTGGCTGCTGCATTCTACCGATAAAAATGAGAAAATCACCAACGATGGACTGGTTCAATGGAGCCAACCCTCCACGATTTGTCGCACCTACGTTCGGGTAAGTCAGGCGGGGAAACTCAAACTCTCGGCCACCCTGAAAGGCGGGACAGGTGAAAGTGAAGTTCAGTTTACGGTTTTGGGAAAACCTTTTCAGGTCAAAATAGCCCCTACTACGACGCAAGAATACACCATCGGCGAATGGGAAATCCCGCAGGCGGGCTACATCGCTATCGACGCGCAAGGCGTTCGCCGAAGTGGCAACACCTTCGGTGATTTACAGCAACTTACCCTCAGTGGCAGTGCCCTTGGAAGTGACCCTGTTTTTGTCAAAAACAATACCGATAATTACTTTTATTGGGGACGTCGAGGCCCGTCGGTTCACCTGCGATATACGCTTCCTGCCAACCAAAACATTGAGTGGTTTTATAGCGAACTCACCGTTCCTGAAAAAGAAGACGTGATAGGGTCGTATTACATGGCCAATGGTTTTGGCGAAGGGTATTTTGGAATGCAGGTCAACTCCCCGACGGAGCGTAGGGTGCTGTTTTCGGTTTGGAGTCCTTTTGCGACCGATAACCCTAACGCCATTCCCGACGACCAAAAAATTTTGATGCTCAAAAAAGGAGCAGATGTTTACACGGGCGAATTTGGAAACGAAGGCTCGGGTGGGCAAAGCTACCTCAAGTACGCGTGGAAAGCGGATAATACCTACCGTTTTTTGTTGCAAGGCAAACCTACTACCGACAATTACACCATTTATACTGCCTACTTTTTTGCCCCTGAAGAAAATCAATGGCGACTCATTGCCAGTTTTAAACGCCCCAAAACCAACACCTACCTCAAGTCGCTTTACTCGTTTTTGGAAAATTTCACCCCCGACACGGGCAACCAATCCCGCATGGCTTTGTATGGGAATCAATGGGTGTGGACGACTCATAATCAGTGGGTAGAGCTAACCGAAGCGAAATTTACGGGCGACGCCACGGCCCGCAAAAACTACCGAAAAGATTACGCTGGCGGGTTATCTAAAGGCTCGTTTTTTCTAAAAAACTGCGGCTTTTTCAACGATTTTGTCCCACTCGACGGCACATTTCAAAGAAATGCCGCAAAGTCGCCACCCGCCATCAACTTTTCGTCGCTGCCGTAAGTTTATTAGCTAAAACCTATACGCATGAGAAAAACCACTACCTTACTTTTGGGCGCATTGTTGTGTTCCTCCCTTGCCAATGCCCAGCAAGTGATTAACCGCGACCCCGCAATTGCAACACTCGTCGCCGAGATTTCGTCTGACAGCTTGCGGAGCCACGTTGACAAACTGGTCAGTTTTGGCACCCGCCATACCCTCAGCACCGTCACCGACCCCAAACGGGGCATTGGCGCGGCTCGCCGATGGGTATTGAGCAAATTTAACGAGTATGCCAAACAATCGGGTGGACGTATGACGGCCCTAATTGACACTTGGATGCTAGAACCTGACGGCAGACGCGTGGACAAAGCCCATGAAATTGGGAACGTGATGGCAACCCTCAAAGGCACCGACCCCAACGATGACCGTATTTTTATGGTCAGTGGGCACATCGACAGCCGCGTCACCGACGTCAACAACCGCGAAGCCGACGCGCCAGGTGCCAACGACGACGGCAGTGGAACTGCGGCGGTAATTGAGTTGGCACGGGTGATGAGCAAAGCATCCTTTCCTGCGACCATTATTTTTGTGGTCGTGAGTGGTGAGGAACAAGGTTTATACGGTGCCAACCATTTGGCCGAAAAAGCCGCCAACGAAAAATGGAACTTGGAAGCGCTCCTCAACAACGACATTATGGGCTCGAATCATAGTCCCGACACCCGCCTAATTGACAACACCAAACTGCGGGTGTTCAGCGAAGGACTACCTGCGTTTGACACCGACAAGCGTGCCAACGGCATTCGTCAGTACGGTACTGAAAACGACGGAAAATCGCGCACGTTGGCTCGGTACGTCAAGGAAATTGGAGAACGTTACGTTGATAACCTCGAAGTTCGGCTTATTTATCGCAACGACCGCTACCTGCGCGGTGGCGACCATACTCCGTTTGTCAACCGCGATTTTGCGGCGGTTCGCCTGACCGAAATGAATGAAGATTTCAATAACCAACACCAAGACCTCCGCACTGAGAAGGGCGTTGAGTACGGCGATTATGCCAAGCACATGGATTTTGAGTACTTGCGCAAAAACACTGCGGTCAACCTTGCTACGTTGTCCAACCTTGCCAAAGCCCCATCGATGCCGCAAAACGTAACCCTTGAAGCCCGTAATCTTACCAACAGCACTTCGCTGTTTTGGCAAGCTCCCAAAGCTGGCAAAATCAAAGGTTACTACGTGTTGATGCGTGAAACGCATTGGCCTTTTTGGCAAAAGAAGTTTTTTACGGAGAAAAACGGCCTCACGTTGCCTTATTCTAAAGACAATTATTTCTTTGCGGTACAGGCCGTTGGCGAAGATGGCCACGAAAGCCTCCCCGTTTTACCACGTCCGAGTATGAGATAGGTGGGTCAATAACCAGTTCACCAATAACCAGTTCACCAATAACCAATATACTTGTAACCAATTCACAATTATGAAAAATAGCTTTCTTATCCTAGCCCTCGTGCTTTTGTCAGTCCTTGAAGTATCGGCCCAAGGGTTTCGCAATGTCGATAAAAGTCCGATGGATGCGGCTTATTTCCCTGACAACTTTGCCCACGACCGCAAAGGTGACGAAAAAGCCCTCGTCCGTGTTCTTTACAGTCGTCCTGCGAAAAATGGTCGTGAGGTTTTTGGTAAACTAATCCCTTACGGCAAAGTATGGCGTACGGGTGCCAACGAAAACACCGAGATTAAGTTTTACCAAGATGCGACGATTCAAGGTAAGAAAATCAAAGCAGGAACGTATGCTCTTTTTACCATTCCGAATGAAAATGAATGGGTTATTATTTTAAACAAAGACCTCGACTACTGGGGAGCATATCAGTACAAAGAAGCCAACGACGTGGCACGCTTTACGGTGAGTCCGAAAAAATCGGAAACGGTCATCGAAAACTTTTCCATTCAGTTTCCTAAAGGAACAGAGGCTACCCTGCGCATGGGCTGGGACACGACCGTGATTGAGCTACCTATTCAGTTTTAAGTCTATTCTACCATTTGGCGTCGGAGACGCAAAGCCATTTTCGCCCCGACTGGATGTCGGGGCGAGCTTTTGATGGTGCGAGCGTCCCCGCTTCCTACCCTTATTTACAGGCTTCTAGCCTTTCTATTCCAAACTAGGCTCGAAGCCTTGGAATAGTCAGCACAAGCGAAATGATTGCGCTATCGAAAACGATAGGCCCATTCCCAAACAATTGAACTTCTCACCAAACAAATTTGGACTTTTCGGAAAACCTCTCCCCCATTGCACTTGCCTAATTTTGTGTCATCATTTAAAAACAAAAAATCATGACAAAGACAGTATTAGTAACAGGAGCTTCGGCAGGAATTAGTAAAGCAACCGCAATCTATTTGGCACAAAATGGCTACAATGTGTATGGTGCTGCCCGCAGAACAGAAAAAATGCAAGACTTAAAAATTTACGGAATTAAGCCAATTTCGTTGGACGTTACAAAAGATGAAAGCATTATAGCCTGTGTTGAGCAAATTTCCAAAGAATCAGGAAGCATCGACATTTTGATAAACAATGCAGGTTTTGGTTCGTCAGGTGCCATCGAAGACGTATCAATGGAAGATGCACGTTACCAATTAGAGGTAAATGTCTTTGGCGCAATGCGTTTAACACAATTGGTGCTACCTAAAATGCGACAAAACAAGTACGGAAAAGTAATCAATATTTCTTCCATTGGTGGAAAAATCGCATTTCCGATGGCAGGCTGGTATCACGCAAGCAAGTTTGCAATGGAAGCACTAAGCGATAGTTTACGGTTGGAAGTAAAGTCGTTCGGAATTGATGTAATTGTGATTGAACCAGGCGGAATAAAGTCGGAATGGGCAGACGTGGCAAACCAAACATTGAAACGTACTTCAGCCAACACTATTTACAAAGAAATGGCCGAGCGTTTAGAAAAATTAAACGCAAACGATACTTTTCCCGAACCACTTATAATCGCCAAACTAATAAGGGAAAGCATTGAAGCTAAAAATCCGAAAACACGGTATTCGGGCGGTTCTAATGCAAAACAAATTTTAGCTGCTCGAAAAATCGTTTCTGATAAGATGTTGGATAAAATAATTATGAATCAATTTAAAGGCTAATTCAATGCGAAACTTAACGAAACAGAATATCGTATTATTCTCCTCACCCACAGGAGAATTTTCGCATGACCCTTTCGTATCCGAGCATTGGCTGGTCTTTATTGTATCGGGCTTTTCAGAAGTATTTTCACCCGAAGGAGTCATTTCTCATCCGCCAGGAACATTGGGTTTAGTGCGCAAAAATCAATTGGTAAAAACTGTAAAAAAAGCCGATGGGGAAAAACCGTTTAAGTCCATCAGCATTTGTATTGATTACCAAACATTAAAAAAATTTGGTGATCAATATGACGTCAAAGCAGACGGAATCTATTTGGGTGAGCCGAATATTACCATAGAAAATGATGAGTTTATGAAAGCCTATTTCAATTCGCTTATGCCGTATTTTTCTCAACCCGAAAAATTAACGCCAACTTTAGCGCAAATAAAAACGAACGAAATAATTGAAATACTGCTTCAAAAACCAGCCCTGAAAAGCTTTTTGTTTGATTTTAGCGAACCCCATAAAATTGATTTAGAAGCATATATGAACAGGTATTTCTCATACAATGTTCCTATTACCCAATTCGCTCAACTCACAGGTCGCAGTATTTCTTCATTCAAGCGAGATTTTACGAAGACATTCAATGCTACACCCGAAAGGTGGCTGCAAAAACGCAGGTTGGAAATGGCATACTTTCTAATTTCACAAAAGAGTAAAAAGCCTTCGGACGTTTATTTAGAGGTTGGTTTTGAAAACTTATCGCATTTTTCAACAGCTTTCAAGAGAGAGTTTGGGGTAAATGCTTCTTCAATTTATCTCGTACCATCGACAGACCTTGCATAGCCTAAGCCATTGCTATGCCACTCATTTGCACGAAGTAGGCACAGATAGTAAGCTCCTCGGTCATAGGCGACATCAAAACACTCCTACGCTATACCCACATGATCAAGCGGACTCTTGACAATATCAAGAGTCCGCTTGATTCTTTAAAACTTCAAAAAGGAGGAATAATTGAGCTTTTGGGAAACATTTTTTATATTTGATTTGTCGCTTTAGGTGTATTAACAATGCAAAAAGTACGACATCAAAAGCACAATTTCACCTTAGAAAAAACCAATAACAATACTCAAAGTACGACACTAAAAATACAATGTATTCTTGAAAAAATAACAATAAATACAATAAGTACTGCAAAACTTTCGTATATTTGGGAGTTGGTGGCAATTTTGAAAAACCGACACTACACAAAAGTGCCATTTGACAAAACCTAAATCTAACATAAATTTGACATTTAAAAACGGACAAGCCGAAAACCGTAATTACAAAGTAGGCAAAACTAAATTTATAAAAAAATGTGTACTTACAAAAATCAAAATTACAGTGAAGGTTCAATTGTCAAATTTGATGATGGACATTATTATCAATGTTTCCAAGGAACATGGCGACTTTACCTATTAAAAAGCTCTGAAAAGGTTAAGCTTGTATCTAAACAACCAATAGATGGAGAAAATATCTACAAATACACCTATCTGTGTGAATTCGCTAACGGTATTTCAAGAAATATATCAGTAAACTCTTCAAATGATTCAGAAGCTAATTTACAAGCAATTCATGAGTGGGAAGCTAAATTTAATGAAATTCAAAAAGTAGAAACTTTAATAATGACGCTTCAAATTCCTACAAAGGAAATGAATGATGAAATTATGAAAATTCCAAATATTCAAACCGAAATATATGGTGAAAGAATTGCTTTTACGAATTACTCTTTCTATGACGAAATTTATTGGAGCGGTGATAGACTTTACGGAAGATGGGCTCAAACACTTGCAGGAGTGTGTTCGGGCAATTCAGTATTTGGCTTTTTTTATAGGATTCAAATTCTTTCAAACCCAAGTATAATTGATACATGCAGTGGACATTATGTAGCGAAAATTGAAAATCAGGCATAAAAAAACTGCCACCAACAAGGGTTTGCCAAAAGTGGGGCTGAAGTGCTTCATTCAACATTTGTGCTTCTAATAAGCAGTAGTGCTAAATTGAAACTTCGTGCTTCTAATCCCCCACCTTCGGCAAGCCCCAAACCGTTGGCGGTCATTGTAAGGACGACACTCTTGAATTGACAAATTAAGAAGAAATGAGAAAAACAGTTTTCATATCATCAACATACCTTGACTTAAAGGAAGAAAGAAAAAAGGTTTGGGACACCCTTGAAAAGTTTGATGTTGCGGTTAAAGGAATGGAACAATTTGGAGCAAGAAAATCAAATCCTTTGGAGACTTGTCTAACAGAAGTTGAACAGTCTGATATTTACGTTGGAATAATCGGAATGCGATATGGAAGTGAAGAGCCAAATTCAGGGAAATCTTATTCACAATTAGAATACGAAAAAGCCATTGACCAAAACAAAGAAATTCTCATTTATATAATTGACGAAGACAATTCTTCAGTAAAACCAAGTCTAATTCAATTTGACAAAATCCATAAACTAAATAACTTCAAAGCAATTCTTAAAGAACGGCATACAATAGACACTTTTTCAAATGCTCAAGACCTTATATCTAAATTACAAAGACAGTTCACAGAATACTTAACACCCAAAAAGGACACTGTAATTGAAGACGAGTATGAGAATACAAAAAAAATACTTGACTTATTCTTCTTAGTGCCAGCAATTTATTCAGGGAGAGAAATTAAGTTGAAAGTGAAATTTATTGGACAGCCAAAACCTGTTTCAAAAGCCATCTGTAAGAACTTCAACTTTGAGTTTGGAAAGACAATCGTAAATCAAATAGAAGTTATTTATCCCACTTTTGAGTTTAAGAACTTCAAGCATATTTTCATTGAGTATAGACACTTTGAAGAATTTTTATCATTGGAAAAGGCGAGTGAATATGAGATTTTTGCGAAAGTGCTTTTCAAGGACGAAAAAGTAAAATCACTAACAACAGATTTTCGTGACAGAATAGAAAGGGTTTATGACGACAGTTTTTATGGACCACCTGATGACTACTATGACCCAGAGCCACCTGAACCATATTATGACGTTTTGAGAGTTGGTGACGGACAAATTGCATTAACTCTTAAAGACGTGAAAACAAAGTGACAAAAGAACAACGAACCGCCAACACGGGTTTTGCGTCAGGCGGGGTGAAGTTCATACTTGGTGCTTTGTGCTTCTATTCAAGTTCAGTGCTGGTTGACAGTTTTGTGCCCCGAAACCCGCCCGAACGCAAAGCCCGAAAACGTTGGCAGTAATGGTACGACAGCCCTCAACATCAAACCTCATTTTGAACACAAACAACTGCATTTAGGATACAAACAGCCTTTTAAAACTTCTGACTTTTGCACTTCACAATTAAATTCAAAATGATGAAGTACAAAATTTTAGGAAACACAGGTTTGAAAGTATCAACTCTCTGTTTGGGGACAATGAACTATGGTGGAAAAGGTTTTTTTGGATATATGGGCAACCTTGACCAAAAAGCAGTTGATGAACAAATTAAAACTGTGACAGATGCAGGGGTGAATTTTATAGACACTGCAAACATCTATTCAGAAGGACTTTCAGAGGTTATGATAGGACAAGCTATCAAAAACCTTTCTATCAACAGAGACGACTTGGTTTTAGCAACCAAAGTAAGGGGTACAATGGGTAAAAGCCAGAATGATTTGGGGCTTTCAAAAAAACACATTATTCAACAAGTTGAAGGAAGTTTAAAAAGACTTGGTACAGACTATATTGACTTGTACCAAATTCACACAGCAGACCCATTAACACCTATTGAAGAAACCATCAAAACATTAGACGATTTAGTAAGAAGTGGTAAAATCAGGTATTTTGGGGCAAGTAACATTTCGGCTTGGCAATTAATGAAGGGCTTGGCTTATTCCCAATACAACCATTTAGACAGGTTTGCTTCTTTACAAGCAAATTACTCATTAGATGTTAGAGACCCAGAACGAGAAATTGTACCAATGTTACAAGACCAAAAAGTAGGTTTAGTAGTTTGGAGCCCACTAAGTGGTGGCTTACTCACAGGCAAATACAAAAGAGATGGACAAAAGGAAGAAGGCAGATTAAACAACTTCCCTTTTCCACCCTTTCACGAAGAAAGAGCTTATGATGTTTTAGATGTGCTTACACCAATGGCACAACAAAAACAAGTTTCAATTGCTCAATTAGCATTAGCTTGGTTATTACATCAGCCAGTTGTAAGTAGTATTATCATTGGTGCTACTAAAATAAATCAGCTACAAGACAACTTAAAATCTGTAGATGTTACATATACAGCAGACGAATTAAAACAATTAGATGAAGTAAGCAAATTGCCAGCAGAGTATCCAGGTATTGTTTTAGAGGTAATGACTGCTGACAGAAGTGCAGGAGTTGATTTTTTAAATGCTTAAATTTTAAAACACAAGTAGGCAATATAAAATATTGCCTACATATTTTGAATATGAAACATATAGAGCAAAATATCAAAAAAATAAATTCCATTAAAGAGTTACATTCTTTTATGGGTTTACCAAGTCCATTAAATCCTTTGCTAACAATTATTGACCATTCACAAACTCAAAATAAAAAGCAACAAACTAATCAAAAATTACTTTTATATTTTTACAATATTTCAATTAAAAGAAGTTTTAAAGGCAAATTGAAATACGGTAAAAATCATTATGATTTTGACGATGGTACTATGTCATTTATAGCACCAAATCAAATAATTAGTATAGATAACGAAGAAGATAGAAACGCAGACGGCTGGAGTTTGTTATTTCATTCAGATTTAATCAGACAATACCCATTAGGAAAAGTAATTAAAAACTATAGCTTTTTTTCCTATTCTATAAATGAAGCATTGCATCTTTCAGTGGAAGAAGAAAAAACTATTGAAGCAATTGTTCAAAATATTCAAAACGAACTCAATTCAAGATTAGATAATTTCAGTCAAGATGTAATTGTTTCAAACCTTGAATTATTGTTGAGTTATTGTAATCGTTTTTATAACAGACAATTCATTACAAGAAAAATGGCTACAAACGATTTGCTCACAAACTTTGAAAATATTTTAGACAAATATTTTACTGAAAATTCAAACTTGGAATTGCCAACAGTAGAAAAATTAGCAACGAAACTCAATGTTTCATCTTCTTATTTAAGTGATATGTTGCGAAGTTTGACAGGGCAAAACACCCAACAACACATACACAATAAACTCATTGAAAAAGCAAAAGAAATTTTGACAACCTCAAATTTGACAATTAGTGAAATTGCATATCAATTAGGTTTTGAATATCCACAATCATTTAGCAAACTATTCAAAAGTAAAACTAATTTGACACCAATTCAATATAGAAGTTTATTTAATTAATTTTTTAGAGACTATGAAAACTTTTTTTCCAGTTGTGTGTTTGATTATTTCATTATCATCTTGCAACTCAAATGACAATATAAAACAAATTATCATTAAGAAATATGAGAAAGTACGAACAACATTAAATATTGGCGACCCAAATTATGTTTTAGAGATGCACTCAAAAGATGCAATTCTATTTCTACAAAACGGAACGGAAATAGTTGGAATAACTGCACTAAAACCATTTTATGAAAAAGTTGCTTTAACAGGTATTGACATAGCAAGCAAATCAACATCAGTAGAATTACTATCAGAAAATGTTGCAGATGAAGTAGGCACTTTCACATCAACATCAAAATCAGGTGCTAAAAATTCAGCAAAGTACATTAACATTTGGAAAAAAATTGACGGTGATTGGAAACTATACAAAGCAATCGACCAAGCAAAATTGTAGGACGAAAAACCACTGCCGCCAATAACTAAGCATTCGTGGTGGCCGTAGGCCAAGCCATGAAGGCGCTGTTGAACGAAACTCGGGCGGGCGGCTAGCCTAGCGGCGAGTGCTCACCAAACCTTTTTCTTTTGTTATGGAGTTATCGTTGAAGTTGCAGCTACGTTGAGGGCAGGTTTTTGAATTGAAGTTAATACTTGGGGCGACGGTCATGTGCAAATTTGAAGCTTTGTGTCCCGATAGCTATCAGGATTCAGTGCAGGTGGACAGTGTGTGCAAGATATTCGTTGGGGCAACAGCGGAAAGCGAGTAAATAAAATTTATAGAACTCATCAAGTGAAATACATTCTTCTTCTTACATTTTTATTGTTCGTAGAATATTCTTCAGCGCAAGTTGACCAGGGTGACAAGCAAAGGCTCATTGTCACTACCGACCTTGGTGGCACAGACCCCGATGATACCCAATCTATGATTCACCTTTTGGTTTGTTCCAATAGCATAGACATCGAGGGGCTTGTAAGTACGCAGGTTTGGATGGACGACCCTGACAAAACCACTAAAATAATCGAGGTTATTAATTGGTATCAAGAAGTACTTCCCCGCCTTAAAAAGCACGCTTTAGGTTATCCAGAGGCAGATTATTTAAAGTCAATCACCAGGCAAGGGCAACCAAAATCCAATATGTCAGGCGTAGGAGCGGGCAAAGACTCTCCAGGGTCAGAATTGATTATATCGGTCATAGATAAGAAAGGAGATAACCGCCCAGTATGGATTGCTGGATGGGGAGGCATGAATACGTTGGCACAAGCCCTCTGGAAAGTTAAGAACACACGAAACAAAAAAGCAGTCAATGCATTCGTAAAGAAAATACGAATCTATGACGTGCTTGGGCAGGATGATGCTGGCGCCTGGATTGCGAAAAACTTTCCTGACATTGTTTATATACGCAACAGAGAAATTTATGGATGGGCGCCGTCTGACAATTGGACAAAGAACAACGTGCAGAACCGCCTGCCTTTAGGTAGTCATTACCCTAATAGGGTTTGGGCAACAGAAGGCGACACTCCTGCTTTTCTCTATCTTTACGCCAATGGTTTAAACGTACCAGAACACATCGATTATGGAGGGTGGGGCGGGCGGTTCTCCACGGATAAAGTAAGTGGAATACGTGGCATGGACTTCATTGTCAAAAGCGGTAAAGATGAGACCCAATATGACCCTTATTATATGTATGGTAGTTCAAAAGAGGGTATTGCGGCCATAAACAAATGGAAACAACATATCTTCAATAATTTTGCAGCTCGTATGTTATGGGCTACTACGGACGATTATTCTGCGATAAATCATCATCCAGTAGCTGTTGTAGATGGTGATAGCTCCTTAAAATGTTTATATAAAAGAGTTAAAGCTGGAAATGCCTTGACATTTGATGCCTCTGAATCAAAAGACCCTGATGGAAATCAATTGGATTATAAATGGTCTGTTTATTATGAACCAAGTACTTATAAAGGTGCAGTAACGATAGAAAAGAGTTCTGCCTCTAAATGTAAAGTACTTGTACCTCCTGATGCTTCCGACAAGACAATACACGTTATTTTAGAAATTACCGACAATGCCATTCCAGCTTTGACTGTGTATAAACGAATCGTAATAAGTGTGGACAAAGCAAAGTAGCAAAATGCCCGCCATCAATAACTAAGCATTCGTGGCAGGCGGCCAGCCTGGCGGTGAGTATTAACAATACAAAAAGATACAATTTCACCATGGCATAAATCAACAATAATACACACAGTAAAACACTAAAAGTACAATGTATTCTTGAAAAAATAATAATAAATGCAATAAGTACTGCAAAACTTTCGTATATTTGGGAGTTGGCACTCATTGTAAAGTGACACAGCATAAGAAAAAACGAATGACTAATTCTTTTGACGATATAACATTGAGAAATCTTTCCGACATAATCTCGGGAATGTTGACTCATACAAAAATATCGGAACATTTATCGGGAGCAGGAATTAAAGAATCCCAACTTGGGACAAACAAAACTGACAGACTGTTTTACGCCTTGAAGGAAAGACAGCAACAAGACAGATGTGGAAATAATGTTTTAGCATTTGTAGTTAGACTATTAAATCCAAAAAGATATAGTGATGAAGCGGTTTTTGAAAAAGACAGGACAACAATAAACGAGAAACTGGCTTACGAAGGAATTGAAATTGACAAAACAGGACAGGCTAAAAAAGTTGACAAGGCAAAGACAATTTCTGAAGCGAAAAGGCGGTCATTGAAAATTAAAGAAAAAGTTCACGGTATTGGTGTTCACAGAGAAATTCTACCCTATTGCGAAGAAGAATGGTTAAAAGAAAATTATTTCCACGCAATCCTTGAAATAACAAAGAGTGTCGCTGAACGACTAAGACAACTAAGTAACTATACTTCTGATGGAGCAGACCTTGTTGACGACTGTTTTGGACTTGGAAAAGATAAGAAACCAATGCTTGCGTTCAATACATTACAAACACCAAGTGACGAAAGTGAACACAAAGGATTTGGAAATTTTTGCAAAGGTTTTTTTAGTATGTATAGAAACCCGAAAGCACATAATCCGAAAATATTAGAAGACACACAATTATCACAAATGACAGAAGTTTTAGTCGTGGCGACAATTATTCATAACAAACTTGACAACACACATAAAACAGGATACAAATAGGACGAGAAGATGACTGAAGAAAGAACAACGAGTGCTAACACGGGTTTTGCGTCAGGCGGGGTGACGTGCAAACTTGGAGCTTTGTGCTTCTAATAAACTTTAGGAATAAACTGAAACTTTGTGCTTCGAAATCCCGCCCGAACGCAAAGCCCCTGACGTAAGCGGTAATTTTTACAGACACCAAACGATGTTTAAATTTTATACAATACCATCAGAAGACATTATTGACAAACTTATTGGCGAACAAGCGACAATAAAGCTATCATCTGCCTTTAACCTTAACGACCCTTATGAACTTAAGTTTAATTTAGACTTAGACCCGTTAGCAGAGGGACACGAAGAACAGTACTATAAGAATAATCCAGGCAGTTCCGCCGAAGATTTTAAAAGTTGGCAGAAACACGCCTTAGAACACGACGGTTATACTTGGTACGCAGAACAACAACAACGAAATGCCGTAGCACAAACAATTGCCCTATGTTCATTTACGGAAAACAATAAGAACAACTTAATGTGGTCCCATTACACTAATAATAACAAAGGTATTTGTGTAGAATACAAACCTGAACTGTTTGAATACCTAAAAACATTAAAAGGCTATGTTGTTTTTTGGAAAGTAAATTATTCTGACGAGCCACCAACAATTAAAGGACTTGAAGATGTTAATTCAAAAGTTGAAAAAATTATGTTTAACAAACAATCGGAATGGAAATACGAAAGAGAACATCGAATTGTTTTCCTAAGCGACAAAGACACGGAGTTTATTCCAATAGATAGGAAATATATCAAGTCTGTTTATATCGGCTCACGCATTGACAGAGAGATAGAGAATAAAATACTTTCAGTTTGCAACAACACAGAAATTGACATATTCTATGGGATAACACTTGGTAAATCTTACGAAGTACATTTCGAAAAACATAAGGACGGGACTTTTTATTCCAAAGCGTTTTGGACATAAAACTACCGCTTACAGGGGTTTGGCGTTATAGGGGGCTGAAGAATAAAGGTTCAAGTATTGTATTTCAATTTATCTTTAGTACAAGGTTGAGCTGACGTTCCCTGACTTCCCCTACAACGCCAATCCCTAATCCGTACGTTATTTATGGAACATTTTGAAAAGCTTAGGAAAGACATTTGGCAACTGGATTGGAAGTTTCCACCTGACAGTAAATTGACGAACTACAATGAATTTACGCCATGTAGAGAAATATTCATGGCAATTTGCGATGAGATAGGAAAATTCTTTACGCATTACGGCTTCAAATATTCCCGAAGCAAACCTAAACTTGAAATCAAACAAGGTGACCTGACATTGAAAGTGAACTTCTTCTCAAGCGGTTCAAATAGGCCTGGGTCTTATGTGAATTTGGAAATCAATCCCGATGTTTATTCAAACAAACTTGCCCAGCAGGACAAAGATGAAGAATACGATGCAAAAGGGTTTCTCTTAGGCTCTATAGATTTCACGTACAAAACGCAACCAGAAAAGCCAGATGGAACTGTCACCGTAGAATTATTGGATGGGACGATTGCCGACGAGAGAATTGAGGATTTCAAAGGTGCCCGCTATATCAAAAATCGAAACTATAATGTGTACGGACTGACTGAAGAAAAGTTTATTAAGGTTATACAGTACATTTTCGCTATAGCTATCGAGCCGTTTGTAAACCTCACAGACAGAAAATACCTAATTCAATTCATCAATGAGGCTGCGTATGATAGATTTGGTAGAGACACCGAACGCCTAAAAAAATATATTCACCTTACGTTTCCGCAACCGCAGGACATCCTACAGGCAATTGACAACAAAATAAACTTCTTCAGGCAACCCTAAAACAACGTACAATAACTAAGCATTCGTGGCAGGCGGCCAGCCTGGCGGTGAGTATTAACAATACAAAAAGATACAATTTCACCATGGCATAAATCAACAATAATACACGAAGCACAACACCAAAATGTAATATATTCTTGAAAATATCATAACAAATACAAGAAGCACTGCAAGACTTTCGTATATTTGGGAGTTAGGCGAAACTCTTAAAAAAAGTACCTAATTTATTGCGTAAATACGCTTCGCCTAACATGTATTGGCGCAATAAACTGCGTTGCAAACTACTTCGCCAATACTATCATTGGTAGCAATATTATGACAGACCAAGACGCAATAAAACTTACCAATAATACCTTTGACTTGATTAGACAATCGAGGACAATCTTGGAGGTTGAGAATATCGCAGACAGACTGAAAATTCCAGATAAAAATAGGATGAAAGTTGATGAGTATCCTAAAATTGAATTTAAAATAACTGGCGAAGAAATTAAAACTTTACTTGAACAAAATTTTATTGACAAGAACTTAAATTTTTCGTCAACTATAACATCAAAATTGACCGACCCATTAACAAAACTTCTTTACGCAATTGCTTGGAAAAATGGCGATTTAAAGAAAATTAAACACATAATCAAGGGCGTTACAGACAGTGAGAATAAAGATTCTGAACAAGATGATGCATTAGTTTTTTACCAATTTGGAAAATATCTGACAAAAATATCTGGACAACCGATTATTGACCAGCACGTGATTCGAGCATTTGCAGTGTACAATGAAACCGACAATAGCCAAATCAAAGATTTAAGAAAAATTGAAACTTTAAATAAAAAACATAAAGTAATCATTAACGAATATAAAAAATGGTTGACCTCAGACAACCTAACAACTGAGTTACGAAGCGAAATTGACTACTCCTACCATATTGACAAATTGCTCTTTGCGACAGGCAAAACTATCAAAAGCAAAAGCTGACGGACAAAAAATACTACAGCTAATAACTAAGGTTTCGTGCGGCTGAAAGCCAAGCCATGAAATCCCGAAAGCCTTCGGGATTGAACGAAACTCGGGCGGGCGGCCAGCCTAGCGGTGAGTGCTCACCAAACCTTTTTCTTTTGTTATGGAGTTATTGTTGAAGTTGCAGCTACGTTGAGGGCAGGTTTTTGGCCTGCTTTTTTTATGGCTAATAATCAAACATTCTTCCCCTTAGGCATTTTGTGCTGCCACCCACAACGGCGTCGGAGACGCTACGCCATTTTCGCCCCGACTGGATGTCGGGGCGAGCGGGCGAGTGGCAAAAATTAAAAAGTTATCTTACAATCGTAAACGCCTTGCGGTGCAGCTGCCCGTCGGCCAGCTTAATGATATAAAAGTACGTTCCGTCTGGCACATCTTTGCCCGTATCAGTACTTTTCCCTTGCCAATCGTTGCGGTAATCGGCGTTGCTATATACCACTCCTCCGTAACGATTATACACCTCCAAACTTAGCTTAATACCGCGTTTGTTGGTAATCACAAACTTGTCGTTGATGCCGTCGGAGTTGGGTGAAAACCCTTCGGGAATCACCAAATCGGGCTCGTCGGTAGGCGTCACAACACGGTCGGGTACGTTGGCCGTGGGGTCGGTCGTTGAGGGGTTGGTAGGCGTGGTTATAATTCCTCCTCCAGCGGTGTTATTATTGTTTGGCGGCGTGGTCGTTACCACGTTCGGACACGCTTCCGACAAGGCTGCCAACGAACCGTTGGAGAACTGCCCAGCGCTTACTTCCTTCAAGTCATAACCACTGGTTGTCGTCAGCACTTGCGACAAACCTGATTTGGGAAAGGTCTGGGGCGTGTACCACGTCAATTGTGAAGTAGAAGCGGTGGTTGTGTTGACAATATCAAACTGAATGGTGGCAATCGTGGCCCAATCCGTTGTCAGGCGTTGGGGGCTTTTTCCCGTCCCTATGTAAAACAAATTCAACGAAACCAAGCCTTTGTTCTGGCCTTCGGTAGAGCCGTTGAGGTTTTGGGGGCCGTATTCTTGGCCATTTTCGGCTTCGCTACTGAATCGGTGTTGTTTTTTTAGCACGGGGTTTTTGAGGATACGGTTATCGTAGCTAAAACGGAAATTGGCATCTCCCATGTTAAAATTATCGTTCATTGACACCGCGCGAACATCGACATCCACTTGGGCAATTTTGGCATTACAGTCGATTTTACTTACTCTAAGGCGGGCATTGAACATGGTTTGGGCGTTTCCTTGACTCCACAGCCCGACGAAGAGAAGGAATAATAAGGTTATTTTTTTCATGATTCCAGTCGTTTTACGGAGAAACAACACGAAGCTGTCTAAAAAGCCTGGCAGTGCCAAAGTATCTTTTGTGTCTATTCAACCTCACCCCCTAAATCCCCCTCTCCTTTCAGGAGAAGGAGACTTTTTAAGCCCTTCTCCTGAAAGGACGGGGCCGCCTGAGCGGAAGGGTTGGGATGAGGTTAGAACCAAAGAAAATTTTGTAATCTGTTACTTTTGAGACAGCCCCGCATTTTTCTGAATTAGTGAGGAGTACGAGAATAACGTCCGTTGTTTTTCTTCCAAAGTACACTGTCAGAGAAGTTTACATCGGCATCCATGTTGTAGTCTCCTTTTTTGTACTGGTCGAAAATACCACTTTCGAGTTTCCACCTGTTCGAGTCGTTGAAGTTGATGTCAAAGTTTTCAAAGAAATCATCTTTGTTGCCATCAGCCGCATACATCAGCCACTTGTTGGTGGTAGCGTCTTTGATCTGTCCAAACGACGGCGGGTCGGTTGTCACGTAGCTATCTTGTTGTGTAAAATCAAAAGAAATTTTACCCGCTACGATAGGCACTTTTGTGGGAGACATTACCCCGAGGTGATTACGGTGCTCGACTACCACAAACAAAGCCGACGCTGTCGTATTTATTGTGTAACATGGTTGAATAAAGGTAATCGTACCGTCGTCATGCAACAGCCCCGCTCCTTTCCAAACGTTGCTTACACTCACAGAATCAGTCCGTAACGACACCAATACCCAATCAACCACGGTATTTGGATAAATAAACCCACTGGCGTGCCCTTCGGTCCCTGTATAGTTCCAAGGCACATCGTTGTACGGTTGTCCTTTTGGCGTTACCACCGCAAAATCGCCGATTGGCGTTTGCCCAGGTAACAATCCACGTTGGTTGAGCGTTGTTGTCATCTTACTTGTACTTGGGTTAAAAGGCCCTTCAAGAAGCACCTTCAACTCCATTGTCAAACAAGCTGGTGGGAAGTTTGACGGAATAATTGTCACTGGAACTTCTACCGTTACACACAAATTACCTTGGTCGCAGATTGTTAAACAAACCTTGTCGTTGCCCGTTTTGCCTGCCTGAGGTGTGTATGTCAAACATACCTCGTGGCTACTGTTGTTGACCGACAAACCTGATACGCTGCCTTTCAAAGGAACATTACACTGTGTTACGGTATGCGTATCGCTACCGTTGGGGTCACTAATCGGGCCACATATCGATACTGGAACACCCTCCTTCGTCACAATTGGAGGTAAAGACACAATCGGCGGTTGCGGGATGGTCGGTACCTGAACCCGTGGATACACCGTAATTGGAATATTTACCGTGTCACACAATGACGGAATGCCATTGTCGCAAACAATCACACAAATAGAATCCCGTCCAAAATAACCCGATGAAGGTGTATAAGTGATGCACAACTGTCCACCTACCGTTGTGATTGGATTCGCCGTACCGTGTTTTGGTGCACCACAAATGGTGAAGCTATTTGTACCCAAGCCATTCGGGTCTAAGATGGGCATACACGTTGTGGTTGTACTATCCTGAACCGTGATAATTGGCGTCACTACAACCACAGGAGGCTGGTTGGTTGGTGTGGTTGGTATCTCTGGTACAATCGTAATCGGAACTCGGACAGTATCACACAAACCGCCCTGATCACACACAACCAAACATACATTATCAACACCCGTTTGGCCTACATTGGGCGTGTATGTAATACAAAGTTTCCCCGTCTGATTGTTCACCGTCTGAACCGTCGTCCCTTTGCTGGCCGCGCCACATACAGTTACCGCATGCGTGTCGCCAACATTCGGGTCGTTGATTTCCCCACAGACCGTTTTGGCTACGCCTGGCGTCGTCACGATAGGAGGCACTACCACAACAGGTGGGTAGTTAACTGGTGGGAAGTTTGACGGAATAATTGTCACTGGAACTTCTACCGTTACACACAAATTACCTTGGTCGCAGATTGTTAAACAAACCTTGTCGTTGCCCGTTTTGCCTGCCTGAGGGGTGTATGTCAAACATACCTCGTGGCTACTGTTGTTGACCGACAAACCTGACACGATGCCTTTCAAAGGAACATTACACTGTGTTACAGTATGCGTATCGCTACCGTTGGGGTCACTAATCGGGCCACATATCGACACTGGTACACCCTCCTTCGTCACGATTGGCGGCAAGGACACAATCGGCGGTTGGGGGATGGTCGGTACCAGAACCCGTGGATACACCGTAATTGGAATATTTACCGTGTCACACAATGACGGAATGCCATTGTCGCAAACAATCACACAAATAGAATCCCGTCCAAAATAACCCGATGAAGGTGTATAAGTGATGCACAACTGTCCACCTACCGTTGTGATTGGATTCGCCGTACCATGTTTAGGTGCACCACAAATGGTGAAGCTATTTGTCCCCAAGCCATTCGGGTCTAAGATGGGCATACACGTTGTGGTTGTACTATCCTGAACCGTGATAATTGGCGTCACTACAACCACAGGAGGCTGGTTGGTTGGTGTGGTTGGTATCTCTGGTACAATCGTAATCGGAACTCGGACAGTATCACACAAACCGCCCTGATCACACACAACCAAACATACATTATCAACACCCGTTTGGCCTACATTGGGCGTGTATGTAATACAAATTTTCCCCGTCTGATTGTTCACCGTCTGAACCGTCGTCCCTTTGCTGGCCGCGCCACATACAGTTACCGTATGCGTGTCGCCAACGTTCGGATCGTTGATTTCTCCGCAGACCGTTTTGGCTACGCCTGGCGTCGTCACGATAGGAGGCACTACCACAACAGGTGGGTAGTTAATCACGCAACTGGTGCTCGCTACCACAATCACACTTGCACTACTAAAACATAAAGCCACAGGGTCATAAAAAGCTACGTAAAAAGTACCTGCACCTGCAGTAGTTACGGCGCTAGCGGTCAACCTATTGACATTACTAGCAGGGAGCGCGCTGTGGAAGGTAACAATCGTTCCAAATGGCTTGGCCGTCGAATCTACAAATGCCCGTAAATCAACCGTTGTGGTAGGGCAAGAATTTGTAGCAACCCGAAGCGGCGACGCCTGACTGTAACACGTTCCAAAATTATACACACCATAATACACCCCTGGGACTGCTACCGCCGCCTGGGTACTGGTCATTAGGTTGGCTGCTGAAACAGGGAAGCCATTGTGCCATTCAAAAGTAGCCCCTGCTGGCGGTGCCGCCGTGGGCTGATGGGTAGTAAGATCCACCGTTGGCAGCTGGGCATATCCTATAGATATACCCAAAAACCAAACAATGCTCATTACCCAACCTATAAAGATTCTCTTGGTTCTCATATCCAAAGTTCGTTATGTTGAGTAATGATGATTTATTTCAATTGTGGTCCTACTTGCACTGCCGAACAGTTATCAAGTGTCCAGACATCCGCGATAATCTTTTTAGGAGTAATCGTCAATAAATCAGCAGTACATGTTGTCAAAGAGCCGATGGTGAAGTTCAACGTACCAAGCGCTGTTCCGTCATAGCGAATAGGAATGTGCAATGTCTGAACTCCCGTATTAGTAGCACATGCTTGTGTAACACCGTTTGCGAGTGTTATTCCCGAACCACTCACAGTCAATGGCGTAAAACATCCTGCGGTTGTCACATTGACCGTTACTACCAACGTATGCTGACTTGGCGTACCTGCAACTGGGGCTGGATAGATGAGGGTTTTTGGACAATCAATTGTACCTACAGGCCCTGCGGAAGTTACGACAACTGTGTAAGTGACAGTCGTGCAAAACGCAATCGGTGAAGTACTATCACATACTTTGACACAGAAATAGTACGTACCTGGCGTAGCTGGTGCGGTGTATGAGTAGGCACCTGTTGTGCTACTAATGGTCAAATTACTTGCTAGAGGTAGCGGGGTTGCTCCTACTGGTGCAGTACAGCCAGGATCAGAAGCGCCATTTGAATAGGTATATGGCGAAAGTCCTCCTTGTGGTTGCAACTCAGTAGCTGCATTTCCAGTCTTGGCTTCTCCTGTAACGGCCGTTTGGGGCGTTGGTAAAGTCACACATGGCAACGAAAGGGTTACCGTTACCCCAACCGCTGGCGCAGGGCTATAACAATTGTTGATGGCATCATAGCAAACAGGGTAATACACCCCTCCTACTCCCACCGTTCCTGGCAAAAGTACTTTTGTGGATGCCGACAAGCCCGTGTTTGTGGTATGCCATTCCAAAAGTGAACCTATTGGACACGTACTTGTCACCAAACCTGTCAAACTTACGGTTGTTAGTGGGCATACATTTGATATTGCCGTTGCTGATAGCGTAGGAGCTACCGAACCTGCGGCACAAACACACGCGTTTATTGACACTGTCACTGAGTCAGCCCTGAAGCTAAAACAGCCCGTGTTTTTATCGAAATACAAAGCGTAATATTTACCCGCAGTAGCTACAGCCGTGGCATTTGTCAGTGTATCACCTGCTGAAGTTGGAATTTTTGAAGTACTCCAAACCAAATGCGTACCACTTGGTACAGTACCTGTATTTGTCAACGCATTCAAATTGACCGTTACATTAGGACAGGTGTTGGCTGCGGTCGTCGCTGTGATTACAGGAGGCAAAGAACCTGCGGCAGTAGCACCCCTCATGATTAACTTGAACACTTTGGTATTGCCAATATCTAACGAAGCCAAGTTACCTACTGTAATCCGCACTTCATCAAATGTTTGTGTGGTGGTAAATCCAACAATTTGACGTGATGCGCTTAATAGTTCAAGTGAAATTAAATTTCCTCCGCTCGTTTCTCTAAGAACACCATTCAAATAGGTCGAAACAGTCGCGGCATTGACGAGGTTTACCCCGATCAACGACGCATTTTCAATATCAAAACCTACAAATTCACCTGCGGCGTGTACTGTAGCACCATCTTTAATCGAAATCGAACCGTTGGCTAAAACTCCTGCCGTCAGAATAATTTCAGCAAAGTTTGCGCTCGAATTATCTACCACATTCGTTGCATCATTTACAGCACAAAGCAAACAGGCTATTCCTGAAATTCCCGTGCGGCTTCCACTAATCACCGCAGGATACGTTGGTTGTACAAAGTCCGTTATTGTCGTACATGTCAATGCAGGCCCAGCGCAAAACGTCTGGAAAACAGCACCATAGACCCTTGTCACGCTCAAAACACCCAATAAATTGCTAATCTCAATCTTCACCTCATCAAAGGCCGCCGTTGTAACCATACCTACCAACTGCTCGCCTGTGCCTGTCAATAAAATTGAATTCAATGACAACAACGTCCCTGTGCTTGATGTCTCTTGCAGCACTCCATCTAAGTATGTCTTTATCGTAATGCCTGACAATAAATTCGCCCCTATCAAACCTGGGTTTGAAATGTTGAACCCTGCAAATGTCCCCGCTGGATAATCTGTCAACTGGTCTTTCACCGCCAATGAACCTACACTACCCGCTGACACCGCCATTGTGATGGTCGCGTAATCCGTCGTGCTTGCACTTATCGCATTCGCAGCGTCAGTCACCGAACAACCAACACACGCTATGCCTGAGATACCCGTATTGGCACCACTGATTGACGTCGGGTAAACTGGATTGTTCATCGGAGTTTGGGTGTTACATACCAATGATGGACCAGCACAAAACGTCTGGAAAACAGCACCATAAACCCTTGTTACGCTCAAAACACCCAATAAATTGCTAATCTCAATCTTCACCTCATCAAAGGCCGCCGTCGTAACCATCCCTACCAACTGCTCGCCTGTGCCTGTCAATAAAATTGAATTCAATGACAACAACGTCCCTGTGCTTGATGTCTCTTGCAGCACTCCATCTAAGTATGTCTTTATCGTAATACCTGACAATAAATTCGCCCCTATCAAACCTGGGTTTGAAATGTTGAACCCTGCAAATGTTCCCGCTGCGTAATCTGTCAATTGGTCTTTCACCGCCAATGATCCCACACTACCCGCTGACACCGCCATCGTGATGGTCGCGTAATCCGTCGTGCTTGAGCTTATCGCATTCGCAGCGTCAGTTACCGAACAACCAACACACGCTA
Source organism: Runella sp. R0.1_18 (assembly GCF_057652155.1). NCBI lineage: Bacteria > Pseudomonadati > Bacteroidota > Cytophagia > Cytophagales > Spirosomataceae > Runella > Runella sp. R0.1_18. The sequence goes on along the minus strand of NZ_JBYFCK010000007.1, from coordinate 11,089 downwards.
TACCTGAGATACCCGTATTCGCTCCACTTATTGACGTCGGGTAAACTGGATTGTTCATCGGAGTTTGGGTGTTACATACCAATGATGGGCCAGCACAATAGCGCTGGAATACCGCACCATAGACCCTTGTCACGCTCAAAACACCCAATAAATTGCTAATCTCAATCTTCACCTCATCAAAGGCCGCCGTTGTAACCATACCTACCAACTGCTCGCCTGTGCCTGTCAATAAAATTGAATTCAATGACAACAACGTCCCTGTGCTTGATGTCTCTTGCAGCACTCCATCTAAGTATGTCTTTATCGTAATGCCTGACAATAAATTCGCCCCTATCAAACCTGGGTTTGAAATGTTGAACCCTGCAAATGTCCCCGCTGGATAATCTGTCAACTGGTCTTTCACCGCCAATGATCCCACACTACCCGCTGATACCGCCATCGTGATGGTCGCGTAATCCGTCGTGCTTGCACTTATCGCATTCGCAGCGTCAGTTACCGAACAACCAACACACGCTATACCAGAAATACCCGTATTCGCGCCACTGATTGACGTCGGATAATCGGGGTTATTCATTGAGGTTTGGGTATTACATACCAATGCAAGTCCTGCACAATAACGCTGGAATACCGCACCATAGACCCTTGTCACGCTCAAAACACCCAATAAATTGCTAATCTCAATCTTCACCTCATCAAAGGCCGCCGTTGTAACCATACCTACCAACTGCTCGCCTGTGCCTGTCAATAAAATTGAATTCAATGACAACAACGTCCCTGTGCTTGATGTCTCTTGCAGCACTCCATCTAAGTATGTCTTTATCGTAATGCCTGACAATAAATTCGCCCCTATCAAACCTGGGTTTGAAATGTTGAACCCTGCAAATGTCCCCGCTGGATAATCTGTCAACTGGTCTTTCACCGCCAATGATCCCACACTACCCGCTGACACCGCCATCGTGATAGTTGCATAATCCGTCGTGCTTGAGCTTATCGCATTCGCAGCATCAGTCACCGAACAACCAACACACGCTATACCTGAGATACCCGTATTCGCGCCACTGATTGACGTCGGGTAAACTGGATTGTTCATCGGGGTTTGGGTGTTACATACCAATGATGGGCCAGCACAATAGCGCTGGAAAACAGCACCATAGACCCTTGTCACGCTCAAAACACCCAATAAATTGCTAATCTCAATCTTCACCTCATCAAAGGCCGCCGTTGTAACCATACCTACCAACTGCTCGCCTGTGCCTGTCAATAAAATTGAATTCAATGACAACAACGTCCCTGTGCTTGATGTCTCTTGCAGCACTCCATCTAAGTATGTCTTTATTGTAATACCTGACAATAAATTCGCCCCTATCAAACCTGGGTTTGAAATATTAAACCCTGCAAATGTCCCCGCTGGATAGTCTGTCAACTGGTCTTTCACCGCCAATGAACCTACACTACCCGCTGATACCGCCATTGTGATGGTCGCATAATCCGTCGTGCTTGCACTTATCGCATTCGCAGCGTCAGTTACCGAACAACCAACACACGCTATACCTGAGATACCCGTATTGTCACCGTTTATTGAAGTTGGATGTATCGGGTTGTTCATCTGAACTTGGGTGTTACAATCCAATGCTGGCCCTGCACAAAATTTTTGAATAATAACGTTATAAACATCCGCACTGAACAAAACCCCCACAAGCGAAGTATATTCAATTCGTACCTCGTCAAAGGCTTGGGTAGTGACAAAACCTAAAATGGCATGGCCATTGCCCATTAACAAGCTAGAGTTGATACCTACCAAACCTGTAACCGCATTAAATGTCTCACGAAGTGACCCATTGTTATAGGTATAAATCGTTACTGTAGAAGCGACTGAAGCACCAATAAGACCACTTGTCCCCACTTCAAAACCAGCAAAAGTCCCTGCTGGATACTCGTCGGCAGCATCGTTATCTTTAACAACAATTCTGCCACCACAACCAATACCAGTCAAATTAATAGACGCATTGTCGGTCAAGGTACTGTTCACCACTCTATTCTCATTGCTTACAAACGAAACAATCGGCACGCAACCCCCGAAGGTAGTTCCCGTTGCATCGATGTTTGTAAATGTACCGTTGACCAGCTCAGTTTGGTCATTACAAGGTGCGTTTGCAATTTGCGCTCGGGTCTCTTGGTAGAGAAATACCACTGCGACGGCGAGCTTTACCCAAAGCCAAAAAAAATGACTTCGGCTAGTTGTTCCTAGCATAAACGTTTTCATAGTTAATAAGAGATTTGATAAGGGGATATAATAGAGATTTCAAAACGGGAAAAAGCAAGCCTTAAATAGGCTTGCCTGCACTCTTGGTTTTCTTGACCACCAGCGGTATGCACAAATTCGGTGGACAGCAATCAATTGCTTCGATGATGATAGGGCAGCACCCTTCCGCAGGGCAGCTTCCTGCATCGGCACTGATACTGTATGCTCCTGCCTCCGATAAATTGATGGAATTTCCTGTACCTACTTGCGTCGCTCCCTTAAACCATCGAACGTTGGTAAAGAAGCTTGGCACGGTCACCGTAATTTCTTGATTTGAGCAAAGTTTGATTGGTACACTTACACAAGCATGAGCGATATCATCTTCGAGTAGTGAGTTATTGTTTGGCGTCGAATCGGGGTCGTCTTGGTCTGAGGCCGTAACTTCCGCCCGGTTAAAATGTACGCCTTCTGCCAAAATTTGCGTATTGATTGTTAGCTCTACGCTGTCACCTGGTGCGATACTTGCAATGCTCCACGTCACCACCTGGCCTGCTGGCGTGAGTGCTGGCGAAGAACTAAGCCACTTCAAAGCCACTGGAAGCGAATCTGTTATTACAACGTTTGTCGCCGAGTCTGGCCCATCGTTTTTGACAGTTAGTTTAAATATGGCAGTACTACCTACAGTTGCTTGGGCAGCCGAGATACGTTTTTTGCTCAATGACAAATCTGCAACTTTTCCAGCACAACGCTGGGCAGGACAAAGCGTTGCTTTGGTATATTCCACTCCTGTGGCCACATCAGTAAGTGTGTATTGATTGCCGCTAATGTTTACCTCGTTCATCCCTGTTTTAGGAAAGTCGGTACTGGTTTGCCAGTTTAAATCAAAACAAGGATTTGTCAACGCGCCTTTATAATCCATCGAAATACACGAGACGGTCGTCCAAGCTTGGGTCACTTGGCGCGCCGTTGGCGTTCCTGTGGGGCTGTATTTTACATTGAGCGACACCACTCCGCTGGTAGCATTTTCGGTACTTCCTGTCAAATTTTGAGCTGTATAGCGGTTGTCAGATGCGGGAGCCACAGATGAAAAGGCTTCTTGCGAAACAATTTGTGGGTTTGTTAAAAGGGTTGCGTTGTAATTGAAGCGGTAATTGGCATCTCCCATCAAGAATGCACTTTCGGCATCCGCAGCGCGTACTTCCACCCGCAACACGACCTTCTTGGTTTCACAATCAAAGCTTTTTACCGATAACCGTACGCCGTATTTGGCCTTACTTGCCTGACAAAACTGATCAGCACACACGGTTAGGTTTTCAAAAACCCTGGCTGACGCCACATTTTTGGTTGTGTAGGCAAAAGGGCTAGCAGAGGTTACAATTACCTCGTTCATACCCGTTCTTGGGAAATCTGTATCTTTTTGCCACGCAAGTGTATAGCAACCTGTGATGGCAAGGACATCAAACGACAAACAACTCACCGTTGCCCAGTCAGTTGTTACTTGCCTTGCTCCTGCCCTGCCTGCAAAAATGGTATTTAGAGAAACTATACCATTTGTAGCCCCCGCAGTGCTTCCTTCTAGGTTCTGAGATTGGTAGGCAATTTGGCTAGCGGGTGCATTTCCTGAGAAATTTTCTTCGCTTACTATCGTGGGGTTTGCCAATTGTTGGGTACTATACCGAAAACGATAATTTGCATCTCCCATTAAGAATGTACTGTCGGCGTTATTGGCCTTAACTTGGACTTGCACTACCATTTTTTTGGTAACGCAATCAAACGATTTGAGGCTCAATCGCACTGCAAAAGAGCCTTTTTGGGCATGGGTCGCAACCGACACCAATAGCAAGCCAACGGCTGCCAACAGTCGTACAAATTGTTTCATCGGAAAAGGGGTATTTTTAATGGAAGATATAAACGATAAACAGGTAGTGCTCACACCACGAGCAACCGTTCTGAGGAAGAGTCTAGAAAATAAAACACCTTGTTTCGCAGCCTCTCTGGGCCTTGAAAATGACGAATAATCGTCTGATAGTGATGATTTTGGGGCAAAAAATCCCCTATCACCATTTTTGCAGTATCTTTGCATGGTGTTAACCTGTTTTTGGGGTTCAACCAACGAAGGAGGAGAAAGAAGGCTTGATTACTTTGGTCGGTACTAAGGATTCTTTCCCTCCTGTTTTTGATATTTTTATTAAACTTCTCTGCTACATTGTCATTTTTTTTCTTTAAAAAACCTGCTTGTGCGCACCCAAAAAGGGCCTAGCAAATCGGTGTTATTTGTAATTGTCTAGCATCAATTTTGAGGCCAAGCAACTTGCAAAAAAAACGTGCTTTTTTTTTACATAGTCAATTCACAATTTGGCATAGGTTAATTCAAAAAATATACTGATGAATTGAACGATACTGCGTATATTTTTTTTCTTCCCCCTCTCCTACCCAAAAAACTACACGAAATACCAATATCTGATATGTCAATATTCTATTTAAGCATATCAATTGGCATTTTAAATACCAATAACTACAAACATATACTAATAACTAGCACGCTTTTTGTTATGTAAAAATCAACTGCCTCAATCATCCATTTACTGATTGATTGGCTTTCGTATTTACAAAAATTTACTTTTCCGTTCGTTATGAATAGTCTAACCCCTGTTATTGCAATTGCTGATATAACCCTTGCAAATCAAGTGAAGGAGTTGCTTGGACAACTTCCCTTTATGCAACCTCCCATTGTGTGTCAATCAGGTACCCAACTGTTGGGTATTCTAAATACCCAAGATGCCAACATCCTTTTTTGGGGGGCTGATTTCACCGACATACCTGGGTTTGATTTGTTTCAACTCCAAACAAACCTCCCCCCCGTTATTGTTGTGAGTCATTCTAAAGAGATGGCCATAGCAGCCTTTGATGTAGGTGCGCTCGACTACTTGGTCTCGCCGCTGATTCCGCTGCGCTTTCAAAAAGCGTGTTATCGGGCTTTACACGTGATGAGCCACGCCAGTAATTTGACGTTAGCTGATAAAATCATGGTAAAAATTGGGCGAAAAATACACGCTATTCTTTTTGAAGAAATCTTGTTTATTGAAGCCTATGGCATGTACTCGAAAATTTGCAAACCAAACGGCAAAGTTCTCGTAATCAACGACGTAATCACCCGTCTTGAACACCAGTTACCCGCCAAAATTTTCACTCGGGTACACAAATCCTATATTGTTAATATTCAGAAGATAACAAGCTTTGATAAGAAAAACCTTTACATAGACGACAAGACCATTGAGATAGGTGTCACCTACAAACTTCGCCTAAACAGTTGGCTCAAGTTATTGGATAAAGAATAAAAAAGCGGCTTCCAGCCTACTTTCTAGTAAGTTGGAAGCCGCCATAATGCTTAGGAGAACGGTATTGAATTTAGGAGAGCCTAAATTGAAGGTATGTTTTTGCTAAAAGTGCCATTTTCTGAAAATCTGGCACCCGAATACGTTCTTCTTGAATGCGAGACGCCGACGTTTCTTTGATTTTGGTGAAAAGCTTCAAATAATACACATAGGCCAAGTAAACCCCCATGCGGGCACTTTTCGGAAGCTGTTGGATGGCAATATTGGCCGCGTCAAAATCCGCCTGAATGTCAGCTTCGATTTTTCGTTTGGCTTCTTTGGAAAATAAACGGAAGTCAACTTCTGGGAAATATACCCGCCCACGATCCACAAAATCGCTTTTCAAATCGCGCAAGAAATTCACTTTCTGAAAAGCTGCGCCCAATCTTCTCGCCCCTTCCTTAAGGTGGTCAAACATCTTACTGTCGCCTTCACAAAATACCCTCAAACACATCAATCCGACCACTTCGGCCGAGCCATAAATGTATTCGTCGTATAAATTTCTATTGTATTCCAAGGGAGCCAAATCCATTTCCATGCTGTGCAAAAACGCATCAATCAAATCCCGTTCGATTTGGTACTCATTCACCACCAACTGAAACGCGTGAAGCACAGGATTGAGGCTAATTTTTTGCTCAATGGCTTCATAAGTATCATACCGAAACTTATCTAGCAAAAACTTTTTATCGTGATCATGAAACGTATCTACAATCTCGTCGGCACAGCGAACAAAACCATAAATGGCGTAGATGGGCAAGTGGAATTTTGTATCTAACGTCTTGATACCCAACGTAAAAGAAGTACTGTAGCGCTCCGTGATAAGCTTGCTACATTCCAAGGCTGTCTGATTAAATAACTGTATCATGGAGAATGGTTTGGTTTCTTTATGCTTTTTCAACTTCATCGGCAACTACTAGACCCGAAATTAACGACGGGGGTACGCCTGGCCCAGGCACTGTGAGTTGTCCTGTATAAAACAAATTAGCTACCTTTTTGTTTTTGAGCGTTGGTTTTAAAAATGCCGTTTGAAACAACGTGTTTGCCAAACCGTACGCATTGCCTTTGAAGGCATTGTAATCCGACATAAAATCGCGGTGGGCATAGGTACGTTTATAGACCACATGCGAACGAATGTCTTCCCCAACGTATGTCTCCAAGCGTTCCATCACTACATTGAAATACCGTTCGCGAATTTCTTCCGAATCATCTTTTAAATCGGGCGCTACGGGAATCAACAAAAACAAGTTTTCGCAGCCCTCAGGCGCGACCGAAGGGTCGGTTTTGGAAGGTGCCGATGCGTAAAACAACGGCTTACTTGGCCACTGTGGTTTGGTATATATTTCGTGGGCGTGCTGCTTGAAATCTTCGTCAAAAAACAAATTGTGATGCTGTAGTTTTGGGATACGTTTGTTGACCCCTAAATAGTACAGCAACGACGAAGGCGCAAGGGTACGTTTGTCCCAATACGTATCCGAATAATTGCGGTACTGACCCAGCAGTTTTGTATCAACATGATGATAATCAGCTCCTGCCACCACCACGTCGGCGTCGAACGTACCCGTCTCAGTCACTACTTGTTTGGCTACTCCTCCCACGACGTCGATGCGGGTCACGTTTTGATTGAGCAAGATTTTTACGCCTTTTTCTTCCGCCAACGCCACCATTCCTTTGACAATTTCGTGCATTCCTCCCATCGGATACCACGTCCCCATCGAAATTTCGGCGTAGTTCATCAGACTGTACATGGCAGGCGTATTTTCGGGCGTTGCGCCCAAAAATAGAATGGGAAACTCCATTAATTGCAGCAACTTTGGATCCGAAAAATACTTACGGATATGCCCCGCAAAGGTTTGAAGCACGTCCATTCGACCCAAATCATAGAGCAGTTTGAGGCTCACAAACTCCCAAATACTCCGACTTGGCTTCCAAACGAACTTGTTCATGCCCACGTCGTATTTGTAGGCGGCTTGTTCCAAAAACGCCTCCAAGCGTTGCCCGCTGCCAGGCTCTATTTGCTCAAAAAGTTGTTTTAACTTGTCAATTCCCGCAGGAATATCGACTGCTGAAGTGGCGTCAAAAATAACGGCATACGAAGGATCTAGCCGCACAAGCTCGTAGTAATCAGAAGGCTTTTTGCCAAACTTTCCAAAATACGTCTCAAACACGTCGGGCATCCAATACCAGCTGGGGCCCATGTCAAACGTAAAACCTTTTTCACGAAAAACCCGTGCCCGTCCACCAGGCACGGAATTTTTCTCTAAAATAGTTACCTCAAACCCTTTATTGGCAAGACTAGTGGCGGCCGAAAGCCCCGCAAAACCTGCTCCTATGACGATTACTTTTTTCAACGTATAAATTGTTCTTCCGTGATGAATGTACGAATTAAACTCATAAACCCCATCAACGGTTTTTGAATATACGCAAAAAAGTTAAAAATTACTGTTTCACCACCGCGCCGTCTTTCATCACAAACGTGACGTTTTGAAGCGTTTTGATGTTTTGGAGGGGGTTTTCGTCCGTCGCAATAATATCAGCATATTTTCCTTTGCTAATGCTACCCATATTGGCTTCCTCGCCCAAAATCTGCGCGGGCACGATGGTCGCCGACTTAATAGCTTCCATTGGCGGCATTCCTACTTCGGTCATGTACTCAAATTCTTTGGCATTTTTTCCGTGAGCAAATACGCCTGCATCGGTTCCAAACGCAATTTTTACGCCTGCTTTGTAGGCTTTTTCAAACGTTTTCTGAATCAACGGCCCGATTTCCAACGCTTTGGCCCGTACGAACGGGTGGAAATAACCAATGATTTTCGCTGAATCGGCCGCCGAACGCCCCGCAATGATGGTAGGGACATAATACGCCCCCGTTTTTTTGAAAATCTCAATGGCCTCATCGTCCATGTACGTTCCGTGCTCGATGGTCGTCACACCCGCGCGCAATGCCCGCTTCATCCCCTCCGCACCGTGGGCGTGGGCAGCCACGTGAAAACCGTAATCTTTGGCCGTAGAAACAATCGCCGACACTTCATCGTCGGTAAATTGAGGGGCTTTTCCACTCTTGGCGATGCTCAACACCCCACCCGTGGCGGTAATTTTGATGCAGTCAGCCCCGTCTTTGTAACGTTGGCGCACGGCTTTGCGGCCTGCTTCGGGTGAGTCCACCACGCCATCGGTCATTTTTTCGGGAGCGGTAAAGTGGTTACCGAGACCGTTGGTAGGGTCGCCGTGGCCTCCCGTAGTTGCGAGGGTTTGACCTGCCGTAAAAATGCGCGGCCCAACGACCAAACCTTTGTTGATGGCATTGCGTAGCGAAATATTGACGCCGCTTCCGCCCAAATCACGCACAGCCGTAAAGCCCGCCATGAGGTTGATATAGGCATATTTTTGGGCTTCAAACGCAATATCAGCGGGCGTGTAGCTAACGCGCTTGGCAAACTGGTCGCGGCTGGTTTCACTTTCGATATGGACGTGCATATCGGTCAGGCCAGGCAGAACCGTTTTGTTTTTTAGGTCAATGACTTTGTCCGTACCTTGTCCTTTGGTGTAGCCTTTTTCCACGGCCGTGATGCGGTTTTTCTCCACCACAATTGTCATTTGATCTTGGGCAGCATCGGCCAAGCCGTCAATAAGTTTTCCGCAGTGGATGAGGGTACGTTGGGCGTACAATGAAGAGGAAGCAGCGAGTGCCATCGCACCCGCCAAGAGGTAGATTTTTTTCATTGGGATTTGGTCTTTGTTTGAAAAGGTCACTCAAAGAAAACAAACTGTAGTGACATCTCCATACTTTTCTTTAAATATGGGTAATATAGAGAAAACCAAAAAATCAGACTCTATTCCCTAATATCATATCAAGTTCATTGTAGATATTCTATCTTGTTTTCAATTCCAAACAATCTCTAATTGCTGTTCTTTCGATTTCTTTTTCAGCCCGTGGTTATGTTCATCAATTTGATTTGTATCAAAATTGCAGACCAATGCTTCAACAACAGTTCTTCTATTTTCAATACTGCCACCATTATGATAAAAATGATCTTTAGTAACGATATTAAACTTCTTCCAAAACTTATTTATCATTTCATTTTCTCGCCAGTCATTGTGATGCCACGTCGATAAAATAAATTTTGCTTTAGTTTCTGAAAGCAGATTAAACAAAAGCTCTTCATCCTTCTCAGTCCAACCATTATAATAATCAACGTGTCTTCCATAATAGGGAGGATCACAATAAATAATATCATTTTCAGTAGCTAGTGGAATTACTTCAGAAAAGGATTTATTATAAAATATCCAGTTAGGCTCAGGTTGTATAATTTGAGAAACGGTTGCCACCTGGTTGGTAATTTTAGTAATGTATGCTTGTGCAAAACGATCAGGTTTTTTACAAAATGGAATATTCCAGTTTCCTTTACTTCCAAATCGCATCATTCCATTAAAACCAGCCCTTGATAAAAAGATAAAATCATAAGGTGAAAATTCTCCACTGTTGAAACGTGAACGAACTTTCAAATAGTGCTCATATCCATCATTATCAGCTACGCTCAATAGCCGTCCCTCTTCTTCTAAATACTTCTTCATTAAAGGGGCTAAAATTTCTCCTTCTTGTATCCCTTTATAAAAACCTATTATGTGGGGATTAGTATCATTTAAAATTGCTTTTTTATACCCAGCATTAAATGCTACTACTCCAGTGCCTAGAAAAGGTTCTATCCATTTTCCTTTTTGGTGAGCAATAGCTGTTAAATCTTTAATCCAAGGTATTAGTTTTGTCTTAATACCCTGACTTTTAATGGGAGGAACAATGACTTTCATAGCCTTAACTTTTTGAATTTCTTGTAACAATCTTATCCCACAAATCTGTTCTACCCTTAAACTCTAAAAAATCTTTAAGGTTGGTAATTTTAGTAGTTTTACCGTTTTTTACCATTGTAGCAGCGCCAAAATTTATCCAATATTCGTCAAACCATTCTTCTCCCAATTGGCTAAAAACACCATTTTCGTTTCGTAAATCTTCAATACTTAATGTAGAACCAATATTTGCAGTATTACCTGACCCCTGTTTATCACTTGCTATTTTCCACTTTTCAGCAACGAAAAAATCAAAATCTTTGATTACAGATGTTATAGATTTTAAATCCTTAACACTTGTCACCTCTCTTTCCCCAATTTTTCTATTCGGTAATTCATATTCTTCTTGAAGCTCCTGGACTTGATAAATTTCTGTATCTGAGAGAGCATCTAAATCTATATCTGTTCGTGTGTAGATAACACCTAAACAGTAATGACCTAAATATTGGTTATATGGAAATTGAATGTTTTTTTTCTTATCTCTTTCTTTGAAATAGCTTCCATGGCTACCTAATGTAAAACTTGAAATTCCACTTTTTTTTCGATAAGTTGTTTGTAACTGTTTAGGTAGCCCATTGAAAAGAGCCTTGTAGGACAGATTCGATATTTTGAATGATATTCCGATTCATTT